>CANIUQ010000008.1 GCA_947470855.1 Opitutia bacterium
GAGGCAGTGCAAAAGTGCAAATCGCGACGGGGTCGCTGTGCAAAGGTGCAAAAGTGGAGGCAAGAGACGAGAGAGGCGAGAGGCAGGAGGCAGTGCAAAGGTGGAAAGGGGATGAAGCAGGTGACGGGGGTCGGGGAAAAAGAGGCAGTGGAAAGGTGCAAACGTGCAAACGTGCAAAGGTGGAAGGAATTAGGGGACGGGTGGACAAGTGGGATGGGGGACAAGGAGAGGCGAGAGGCAGTGCAAAAGTGCAAATCGCGACGGAGTCGCTGTGCAAAGGTGGAAACGTGCAAAGGTGAATTGGGTAGGGGCGGCGGTCCCTCGCCGGCCGATTTAATTAATGCGGACGCCACGGAGTGAGGTCCCTACCCGACACCTGGTCTCAATATTCTTCTTTGCCAAAAGGGTGGAGGGGGTTAGGAATGTGTGATGCTTCAAGAATTCAAAAATTTTATTTTGCGCGGTAATGTGGTCGATTTAGCAGTCGCGGTCATTATCGGCGCTAGCTTCGGTGCGATTGTTAATTCGTTTATCACCGATATTGTCACGCCGCTGTTGCTCCAACCTGCGATGAATAGTTTAGGCGTGGCTGAACTTGAAAAAGTACAATGGCATGCCGTTAAATATGGCAAGTTCCTGGCCTCAGTTATCTCATTTTTAGTCACTTCTTTTATCGTTTTTGCGATGATCAAGTTTTCTAATCGCTTGAAAGCGAAGAAGGAGGAGGCGGCCCCAGCTCCTGCTTTAACGAAAGACCAAGAATTGCTTATCGAAATTAGGGATTTAATGAAGAAGTGAAAAGGGGTGACGGGTGTCAGGTGTCGGGTGACGGGGGTCGGGGAAAAAGAGGCAGTGGAAAGGTGCAAACGTGCAAAGGTGGAAGGAATTAGGGGACGGGTGGACAAGTGGGATGGGGGACAAGGAGAGGCGAGAGACAAGAGGCAGTGCAAAAGTGCAAATCGGAGCGAAGCTCCTGTGCAAAGGTGGAAACGTGCAAAAGTGAAATAGGTAGGGGCGGCGGTCCCTCGCCGGCCGATTTAATTAATGCGGACGCTACGGAGTGACGTCACTACCCGATATCTCACCTCTTACCTCTTGCGTTTGGTGGTGGGGAAAATAGTCTGCGAAATTGATATGGCGCGTTGCATTCCTGATCGCTTGCATCCTTCTCAAGTCGAGAGATCAGAGACCGATTTTTTGGAACGGTTGCGCATCGAATTACCGGATGATTTTATTATTATTCCGTGTTTAGAAATTCCTCGTCAGAATGGACTTTTTGATTCGGAAACGGATTTTGTGATTTTGCATCCACGGGGTCGATTGATTCTCGAGGTCAAAGGTGGAACGATTTTATGTGAGCGTGGTCGGTGGAGGCGTGTTCGTCAGGGAAAGAGCGAAGAAATCGTTCCGCCCTTTTATCAATCACGCGATAATGCCTATGAAATCAGGGATTATTTGGTAAAAGTTTTCGGGAAAGAAGCTCCCGAGGCGCGCATGATGTTTAATCAGGCAGTGGTATTTCCTGATGTGGATTTTTTGGAGGACACGATAGAGATTGCTGATAATCGTTTGGTTGATCGTGGTGAGTTGGCCCGCGTGGCGTTGGTGGATATTGTGAATCGGTTATTGGACGATGGAGAGAATCGATACCGTCAACGTTTCCCAGAGAAGCCATTGCCGCCGGCCTTAACCGTGGCTCAGTTGGAAAAAATTGCACACAAGCTTCGTCCCGAATTACGATTGACCGCTAATTTAACGGCAGAGGAAGTGGATTTAGAGCTGATTCGTTTATCCGCTTCGCAATTGAATGTTTTAGAGATGTTAGAGCAGAATAAGCGACTGCGCGTGACCGGTGGTCCTGGCTCGGGTAAAACATTAATGGCCGTTGAAACCTGTCGTCGGGAGTTGGAGTTAAATCCCACGGCAAAAATTGGACTGATTTGTTTTAATCGTTTTTTAGGAGCATTTTTAGCGGATGTGGTGGCGCGGGAAAAGATGTCGCAAGTTCAAACGGGTTCTTTTTATTCTCATTGCGATGGTTTGATTGGTGAACGGGGGAGTGCGAAAGAGACGGATTCGACTTATTATGCCAAGCGTGTGCAACAGGCACTTGTCGCTGCACAAAAAATGAAGGTGGAAGATAAATATGATTTGTTAGTGGTCGATGAGGGGCAGGATTTTCGCGATGATGGGGATATGTTGCAGTTAATGGATGTTTTGTTGAAGGGTGGTTTGGCACGTGGGCGTTGGCGGTGGTTTGAGGATTTGGATCAGGTATTGAGTCCCGAGCCTGAGGGAAATCCGACCGTTGAGCATGAATCGATGCTCGATTTATTGGATGTTGCAGCTGGAGCGCATCTCGAAAGAAATTGGCGCAATACGGAGCAGATTGCTCAGGTTGTCGGCAAAGTGATGGGCCACGTTGTCAAGCCAGGTTCGCGTGTCTTTGGTCCGCAGGTTAGCTCTGCGCCTTTGGTGAAGGGCAAAGAGTTTGCGATGTTGGATGCTTTATTGACCAAGGTGGTTTTGAAAAACTATGAGCCCAAAGATATTATTCTTTTAAGTATGCGTGGGGCTGGTCGTGAGTCTTATGCGGGTAAGGAGTCAGTGGCAGGGTTGAACATAGTGTCTTACGATCCCTCGCAACCTTATCAAGAGGGCACGATTCGGGTTTCTACTGTTTTCAAATTTAAAGGAATGGAATCACACGCGATTGTTTTAACGGATATTGATTCGCTTGGAACCTTACGTGATCGACGCAAAGCCTATGTCGGAATGTCTCGGGCGAAGTATGCGTTGTATTTAATTGCTAAGGAAGGTTTGGAATGGGGGAGGTAGGGGTGGGGAGGAGAGGCAGTGGAGACAGGAGGCAGTGCAAAAGTGCAAACGTGCAAAAGTGCAAAGGTGGAAAGGTGGAAAGGTGAATGCAATTAGGGGGCGGGTGGAAAAGTGGAATGGTGGGCGAGGGTATAAGGGAGAGGCAAGGACGCCACGGAGTGGTGTCCCTACCCGAGGCAATGGGTCTATTGACATTTGATTGGGGTGGATTATGTCAAAAGATGTACTCTATGTTTAGAAGCACCATCAGGATTCTGCTAACCGTTGTTGGTTTGGCAGTGCCGACTTTGTCGTTGGCGAAGCCACAAGTGGAATACCCGAAGCGGATTCTTTTCATTGGGAATAGTTATACCTATAATAATGATTTACCTCACACCTTGCAGGAAATGGTGCGCAGTGCGGGTTTGCCGGTTCCTAAGGTCAAAAGCAATTACCTCTTTGGTAAGCGTTTGATTGATCATGTTGGCTCACGAGTTTCGATGCGTTTAATCGACCAAGGCAATTGGGATTTGGTGGTCTTACAGGGTATGAGTTTAGAAACAGTTTTTGCAAAAAATAGTAAAAAGGATCGGGATGATTTTGTTTTATCCGCTCAAGAGCTTTGTGAGCGAGTTCGTCAGCAGAGTCCCAAGGCACGGATTATTTTCTTCCAGACTTGGGCAAGACACCAAGATTTTTTTGATTACTATAAGTCTCTTTTCTTAGAAAAAAGTCCGGCAACGGCAGAAAAAGACTATAACGATTGGGCAGTTTTACATGCGAGTAACTCGGTGCAACAGCAGCAGTTTATCAGTGAGTCCTATGATTGGGCAGCCAAGGAAAACGAGGCTGAGGTGGCGAGAGTGGGCGAGGCTTGGGCCCGTCATTACCAACAACCCAAAATGCCGATTCGTTTACATGATCGCGACAGTTCACACCCTTCGCCTGCAGGGACTTACTTGGCCGCTCTCGCTTTTTATAAGCAGATTTATCAACCAGAGGTAATTAAGATCAGTTACCGCGGTAAGGTGAATCCAGCCGAGGCAGCTTACCTGCAAAGTTTGGTTGAGTGAGGAAGACTTTACTTGGCTGAGAGATCCAACTCTTTCAGTGTAAAGTTACCTTTTTCATTAGGTAGGACTAAGAAAAGCTTGGTTTCTTTGCTTTGGGCGAGGGCAATCATCACAGGCCATTGCTCTTTTTTAACGCCCGCGACTACCAGCATCGGCTGGGCACCGGGGTTCGAGCCAGCAGGTTCTTCGATGGCGACCCCTTTGTGTTTAATATCAAAATTATGACTTAGCCAGCGACCTAACTCACGAGCGAGACCTCGCATATCGGATTTGCCAGGTTCGATTTTGCTTTGATCAACGACAGCCCAAAGGGGGATGGCAAAGTTGTGTTCCATTTCGGGTAAGCCAATAAGACAAAAGTGATTTGAGATTTACTGTTTGGTCAATTTTGACGAGTCTATTTTCGTGTCGGTTGACCAAAAACATATCGAAGACATTCCTCTGTTTATTGAGAGCAGAGATTTTGCTGCGATTCGACAGTTGTTGATTGGCTTACCTCATGCTGATGCGGCTGAGCTTTTACAAAATCTTTCCCCCGTACTAATGGCGGTTAGTTTTCGGCTTTTACCGAAGACCGCAGCGGCAGAAATTTTTGAATACATCGATGCGGATTACCAAGAGTCATTAATTCGAGCTTTAGGTGATAGTGATGCGGCAGGGATTTTGAATGCCATGTCCGATGACGACCGTACGGCATTCCTTGAGGAGTGTCCGGAGCATGCGTTGCAGTTATTGGCTTTGCTTGATCCCGCGCAGCAACGTGTAGCGTTACAGCTCTTGGGTTATCCAGAGAATAGTGTTGGCCGAATGATGACGACAAAGTTTGTCGCCATTCACCTTAATTGGACGATTCATCATGCCTTAGAGCATATTCGTGATCGAGCGAAGGATGTTTATTATGTGCACGTGGTATGTTCGGTCGACGATTCCAATCGCCTACTTGGGGTGCACCGGATTCGGGATATTTTCTTGGCCGATCCAAAGTCGCATGTGCGTGATTTACCCTCGGCTCCTCCGCTTTACTTAAAAGTAACGGATACACAGGAGCATGCTGTTAAAACTTTCCGTAAGTATTCTCGCACGATTATTCCGGTGGTGAATGGGGATATGAAAGTAGTGGGTATTGTCACGGTGGACGACGTCTTGGAGACGGCAACGGAGGAGGCGGCGAAAGATATTGCCTCGTTGGGTGCGGTAGAGGTTCCCGAGGAGCCCTTATTGCGCACGCCGCTGTATCGATTGATTCGTCAACGTGCAGGGTGGTTGGTTATTTTATTTATCGGAGAAATGTTTACGGCCACAGCGATGGGGCTGTTCGAAGATGAAATTCAAAAAGCGGTGGTTCTCGCCCTGTTCTTGCCTTTGATTATTTCCTCGGGTGGTAATTCCGGTTCGCAGTCCTCCGCGCTCGTGATTCGTGCTATGGCTTTGTCTGAGGTCACTGTTGGTGATTGGTATAAAGTTTTTCGTCGCGAGATTATCAGTGGTCTCGGTTTAGGTATGATACTGGGAACCATTGGCTTTGCTCGTATTGCGATTTGGCATGAGTTATTCCCCAGTCTTTACGGCGAACACTGGTTCCTGATTGGCGTGGTCATTTTCTTCTCGCTCATTGGTGTTGTACTATGGGGGAGTTTAGCAGGAGCCATGTTGCCGTTTCTTTTACGTCGACTTGGATTTGATCCAGCCAAGGCCGCCGCACCCTTCGTCGCCACCATAGTGGATGTGACGGGCTTGGTGATTTACTTCGTCGTCGCCGCCACGGTTCTGCGTGGCACGTTGCTCTAGTCGTTTTAGGCGAGTTTGATTAATTCAGCGGTCGTAGGGACGTCCGAAATAATCTGATCGGGATCGGGTCCGACGCCGATATAGCGCAGATTGGGGAGAGTGGTTAGCTGACCACCGCGTGAGGCGAGGCGAACAATCTCAGCCATAGTAAAGGCGACGTATCGACGAGCTTCGACGGGTAGTTGGGCAAAGGAGCGAATTTGAGAAATATCCGACTTCCAACCAGGTAGCGTGGCGTAGATGGGTTGAAGGGAGCGTCGGGTGGCATCGTGGCGTGGTACACCTGAGAGGGTCTTGCCCTGAGCATCGCGGTATCCGATGCCGAGTTGTAAATCTCCGCCTTGCCATTCGCCGTGAGGCGAAAGGGCGTCGAGTTTATTTAAGACGAGGTCGTCAAATCCGCCGTAGCGAAGCGTGTCTGCTTTTTCGACAAGGTCGGACCAACCCACCATGCGTTGTCGTCCGGTGCTGGTACCAAATTCCAATTTAGCCAGAGCTCGTTGGAGGGGGTGCGATTCTTCCATCTTAGTCAGGAAGACGTGAGTGCCCACTTTGGTGTCGTAAGCTTTGCAACAGCCTACCGTGTGAATCGCTTGGACGGGAATGCCTGCGGATTGGAAAAACTCGGGAGTATAAGTGTGCGAGGCGGTGACATTAGGGGCGAATCCATTGCGTTTATCGAGCCAATAGGCTTGGCCGAATTCGCCGATGACACGTCGGTCGGAAGCGAGGTCACCGAGAATACGTTCGCGGACATCGCCGATGGCGTGAGCTAATCGTGAACCCGCTGTCCAGTAAGCTTCGATGATGGTTTCGTGATTAAAGGTGAACGGTTCTTTTCCAGCGAATTGAGTGAAATCAAATTCGCTTGCCGTGAAGATTCCAGCGTCGATGGCGGGCTTATTGGCGCGGAGTTCGGCTTCGGTTAATTTTGTAAAAAGGGCGGCCCATTTTTCGGGGGCGAGTCGGCAGACATTTTTAACGATGTCAGCGGCGCGATGGAGACGGGCGGAGAGATTTTTAGCGAATGTGTCACGGTTGCCTAAGAACTCTGCATAGACCATTTGCATTTGGCTTACTTCATCGGTGTAAGCGGGAGTGATGCCGCGACCCGTGGAGCCACGAGGTTCTTGGCCGAGAACATGGATGCGATAATCTTCCCAGGCGAGATCGAGAATGCGGTGAGAGACGTCGCTAATCATGCAACGTTCGTCGATGAGCAGTCGGGAGAGAACAGGGAAGCCGCGTTTTTCAACGGGGATGGCTTCCCAGAGGGCTTTGCGGGGGTCGGCGACGACGCCGGCTCCGAGGGCGAGGCAAGCGACATCGTGTTCGGCGACACCGCCAGGGAGTAGATTTAATTTCAGCCCAGCCACTGTGTGGCCAGAATTGGCGCCTCCATTCACTTTTAAAACCGTGCCCACTACGTCGCGTCGGCGGGTGAGTCCTTGCAGTTCGCGGACGATTTCGGGAATTAATCGTCCTTTGCCTTCGTCGCCCATGCTGATACCGACATCGGCAATGAGGAGGCTTTTAAAGGGTGTAAGTGCCATGGGCAGAAAAGAGGGGCGTGCGACTGTGATCGCACGAAAAAGTGAAGCGAGAATGGGTTAGGCGGTGGGGCCTTTTTGGCTTTCGTAGAAAGCGTTGATTTTTTGGGCTACGTCGCGGAAGCCAGAGTCGGCCATGTAAATAATTTTGTATTCTTCGATGGCCTCTTTGGTGCGACCCATTTTTTCGAAGGCATTACCTAGTTCGTAAATCACGTCTTTCTTCAAGTCATTCATCATTGGCAGTTCACCCTTAGCGACATTGAACTGTTCGACTGCGAGGTCGAATTTACCGCTAGCCACAAAAGCTTTGCCGATGAGTAAGATGGCTGACTGACGGTATTTAGGATTACGCTGAGCGTACTGTAACTGTTGAATCGAGTCGTCGAGTCGGTTGGCGGCTAAGAGCAGTTTGCCTAAATCGAAACGATAGGCGTAATCGTTGGGGTAGCGTTCGACCAAGGTTGTGGCTGTTTGTAAACGATAGGCGTCGAGCTCTTGTGTGGCCTGAGCCAATTGTGATTGCAGGGCTGAGTCGTTTGGGTTGGCGGCGACTTGGGTTTGGATTTGGCCAACGATTTTTTCTAAGCGTTGAGTGATGAGGTCAAATTCTTGACGTTCCAAGGAGGTGTCTTGTTGACCGAGGGTGGTGAGTCGACCTCGCTGTAACCAAGCGATAGCGCTATCGAGATCGCCAGCGGCGATGAATTGACGAACGATATCGCGATAGAGGTCGAGACTATCGGGTTGAGCTTGAATTTTGATGGCGAGGGCAGCGGCTTGTTCGAGAGCCGTGCCTGCATCGGTAACGGTACGTGAAGATTGTTCGAGACGAACTGCTTCTTCTTTGTCTTTGAGTTTGGATTGGAAGTCGCCTTTTTCTTCCCAGTTTCCTCGCTTCATTGTCTTATTAAC
Organism: Opitutia bacterium; assembly: GCA_947470855.1. Classification (GTDB taxonomy): domain Bacteria; phylum Verrucomicrobiota; class Verrucomicrobiia; order Opitutales; family UBA953; genus UBA953. The sequence continues at coordinate 8,144 of CANIUQ010000008.1, forward strand.
CGAGGCACGGCGAACCGCTTCTTGTAAATTACCATCGGCGGGGAATAATTTTAAACCTGCGTCGGCTGACTCAAGGGCTTTGTCGTAGTTACCGGCATTATTCCAGGTGTTGGCGAGGTCGATGAAGTGTTGAACTTCCTTCGGTTCAATTTCGGTGAGTTCTTCGTAGGCGAATGCTGCTAGTTCAGGCATTTCGAGAATGAGGGCGGCAGCAGCGATTTGTTTATTGGCGTTAGCGTCGGTTGGACGTTTGGCTAACATCTGTTCGGCTTCTTGGAGAGCGGCGACGGGATCGCGTTCTACCGCTTTGGCAATTTTACCTGCCATCAGGCCACCCATGAGTCCTTCAAATAATCCCTTCTTTGTTCCATGAACCGCTTTCTGGGCTCGACGGAGTAATCGACGTACCTCAACGCAACCTGGATTACGGCTGACGATTCCCGAGAGGATTTCGATGCTGTATTGAGGGTTGGATTTGATTTGCTGTTCAGCGCCTGCGATTTGTTTTTGTAAGCGTGGATCCAGTTCGGTGATGGCAACTTTTTTCATAGTCGATTGAGACACAAAGACCCCTGCAAAGTGACTTGCTGTAAGGCGTGGGTCAATCCCTTGGACGGGAAAAACGCAGGTGGCGGAGGAGGGCGGGTCGGAGCGGGGAGGCCACGATTTTCCCAATACAATTGGTCTGTCCGCATTGGCAGGGGTGAAAAAGGCTTTCGGTCAGCGAAAAGCCGTAATCAAAGGTGATTTCCTCGCCTACAGGGATGGTTTGCCGGGCGATGAGCCATGCTTCCTTTTGTTCTTCGTCGAAAACCAGTTCGGCATTGGGAGCGCAGGAGTGGTTAGCAAAACGGGCTAGGTTGTTCTCGTTTTGCCCGTCAATCCAGGCGCCGGGTTTTATCTCGAGAATGAAAGTGGGTTGGCCGGGTGCAGAGCGAGGAGGTGAAGGGATGACTTTACCGAGGTAGGGTAAAAGTTTTTGTCCTGAGGTGAAAACCTGAGTCGCAAAGAGACCTGTGCCGGAAATGGGCGAGGGTTTTGACTCCAGTCCAACTCCGTTCATGCTTCCGATTTCAAATCACGAGTCATCAATGCGGTAACGCCTGCACGAGGGTCGAGTCCTTGAAACAGAATTTTCTGTAAGCAAAAGAGAATCGGGGCATTGATTTTTTTATTCTGAGCTAAACGCGCTAGAGTTTCTGTGGCGTAGTAGCCTTCGATAGATTCGCGTCGTTGGCTTACTTCACTGAGAGTTTTTGCTGCGTCTTTAGCGCATTTTTCTCCCAGTCCGCGATTGCGACTCCAGGAGCCGTGAGCGGTAGCCATGAGATCGCCGACGCCACTCAGTCCGAGGAAGGTTTCGCTTTTGCCACCGAGGGTGACGCCGAGGCGAATCATTTCTTGAAGAGCACGTGTGAGAAAAGCGGCTTTGGCATTATCGCCTAATTTTAATCCATCGCAAAGTCCTGCTCCTACTGCATAAACATTTTTAAGGGTGCCACCAATTTCGACTCCAGCGACATCATCGGAGGTGTAAGTGCGTAAGGTTGGGCCGCTAATGGCTGCTTGAATTTCTTTCAAGGTTTCGGGCGTTTGCCTATTCTGATTGGATGCAGCAAATACAAGAGCCGTCGGTTTACCGCTGGCCACTTCCTGGGCGTTGCTTGGTCCATTGAGAGTAGCGACGATGATTTGATTTCCGATGGCGTGAGCGATGACTTCGGTCGGGCGTTCAAAAGTCTTTTGATCGAGACCTTTGCAGAGTGAGACCACAATGCGGACGGACGGAGATTGGCGCAGGCTGGGGCCGATTTTTTTGAGTAAATCCGTGAGACCTTTAGAGGGGCAGGCGAGAAAAACAATTTCGGCATCCATCAAGGCTGGCTCAGCCTCGAGTCCAATTTGTAGCGAAGGTGATAAACGATGACCTGGAAGGTAATCTTTATTCTCGTGTGAACTCGAGAGTTCGAGGGCATGTTCTAGCCGTCGCGGAACGAGGGTTACCGTGTGGCCCAGTCGATCCAAGTGAATGGCTATGGCCGTTCCCCAAGCGCCGGCACCAAAGATAACACAGTTCATTTTTTACCTCCTCGACGAGTTTTATGAGCCCAGCGCTTAACGGCAGCGATGCCATCCTTTAACAAATGAGCTTCGGGTTTCACGAAGGGGGGTGGGTTAGGGGTGAGTCCGAGTAAATCGTGCAGGACAAGGATTTGTCCATCGCATCCTTGGCCTGATCCGATACCGATGGTGGGGACGGATAGTTGGGAGGAAAAATCGCGGGCTAATTTTTCATCAACGCATTCGACCACGATGGAAAATGCACCTGCGGCGGCGATGGATTGAGCGTCGATTAAAATTTCTTTTTGGTCCTCGGCGTCCAAGCCGCGACGGCGGTAGCCCGTGGAATGCACACGTTGTGGCATTAAGCCGATGTGTCCCATGACAGGAATGCCGGCATCGACGAGTTTGAGAATGCTGGTGGCGAGGGTGGCGCCGCCCTCGATTTTGACTCCTTGTGCACCGCCTTTTTGCATGAGTGCACGGCAGGCTTTGAGTAAGTTAGGGAAACTATCGTGAGCGAGGGCGAAGGGTAAATCGGCGATGATGAGGGCGTTGGGCTTGGCTCGAGCCACTGCGGCCGTGTGGTGAATCATCATCTCCAGAGTGACCCCCACGGTGTTTTCCATGCCCAAGACCGTATTGCCCACGGAATCGCCGACGAGAATGAGGTCGGCGCCTCCTTGATCAGCAATACGGGCAGTAATCGCATCGTAAGCCGTGAGGCAGAGGATGGGGCGGATGCCTTTGAGTAAGCGGATGGACCGGGTGGTTGCCTTCACAACAATGGGATTATCGATGGATGTGTCGCTTGTAAAGCGTCAGAGATGTCTCTAGGGTGAGAAAGTGCTGAGGCGATTACTCCAGTTCTTCAAACGACAAGATTACCGATTAAATAGCTATCGGCACGATGTAATTGATTCTACAAAAGGGCTACCTTGGTATGTTCGATTGAGGTTGGCGCTCACTCCTTCGGGTTATGGTACAGGTCTAAAAGTAGAGCCCAAGGTGGTTTCTCAGTATCGTCGAATCATTTACATTATCTTAGCATTAATTCTCGGATGGTTCATTGCCGAGAGTGCTTTAGCTTGGAAGTTTTTTGACGGCTAACGTTTAAGCCTTCGGGAAGCCCAGCAGATCGATACCTAATTCTTTGGCTCGTGCGATGACGACGGGTCGATCGATAAGGATGACGGCATCGCTTTCTAGTGCTGCTTTGCGTACACCTCCTGTGGCCATGCTTTCAAGGGTTTGTAGGCCGAAACAGGGAACATCGAAGCGAAAATCTTGAGCGTGTTTGGCAGCCTTGGTTAGGAGCATTTCTTTACCGCCCGTTTGTTGGCAGCGTTGTAGCATTTTATCTGTTCCTTCAAAGGCTTCGACTGCGATGACGGTACCTTTGGCGGTGACGACAGATTGCCCGATATCGAGTCGGGCCATTTCGCGAGCCATGCGAACACCAAAGGCGCATTCTTCATCGGAAACTCCGCATGACCAGCCCGTGAGACAGCCCGGTGAGGCTAAATGGGCATCGAGGAAGATGCGTGCATCCAGCATCGTGATGCCGAGCTTTTCGATTTCGTGAGCGATTGCTCCAAAGATGGTTTCGGCGTTGCGTTCTTTGAGTGAAGCGAGAAGGGCGACAAGTTTGAGGTCGGGAACCATGCCGGAAAAAAGTTTCCGCGGGGTTACTTGTCCGGCCATCACTGCACCTTTAACTTCAAGATCTTTTAGGGCATCGAGGAGTTCGCCGAGTTTGCCAACCGGAACGCTGCGACGGTTTGCCTCGGAAAATTTATCCCAGAGGGCGTCTTCGGTTTCATCTTCAAATGCAATCAGTTTGAGGTTGGCGCCCGCCGCTTGGGCACATTCGGCAAGCAGGGTGGGGTAGCGTCCTTTGCCGGCGATAAGGCCAATGGGCTGGGAGGGATTGAATCCCGAGGGGAGGAAGCGTGTGGCGTTGGCCATGGGCAGTATGGTTCAGGGAGAATTGCTTGGGCTCAAGCCTGCTTTAGGTTGCTAGTTTGTTCTCTTTTTTGTTAAGGTAAAGTTCATGGCTGCCTCTTTTGGCATACTTGGAGGGACATTTGACCCCCCGCATGCTGGGCATGTGGCGGCGGCGATGGCAGCCTGGCGTCAGTTAAACTTAGATAAAGTGTTTATCATTCCAGCGGGTTTGGCTCCTTTGCGGGCGGCTTTACCTTTGGCTCCGGCTGAGCATCGGCTGGCGATGACTCGGCTTGCTTTTGGTCGGTTACCCTGGGCTGAGATTGATGATCGCGAGGTTCGAAGGCAGGGCATTTGTTGGTCGGTGGATACCGCCCGCGAGTTGGCGCGTGAATTTCCTGAAGCTCGGCGGGTTTGGATTATTGGGGCGGATCAATTGGCTCGACTCGATCGATGGAAGGAAATCGAAGAACTGGGGCGTCTGGTTGAATTTGCTGTTCTTGCACGGGATGGTATTTCAACTCAACCACCCCCAGCGATTGCCTCCTTGATTCGACTCACCGTTTTAAAGGCCTCTCCGATTAAAGTATCATCCACTGCTTTGCGAGCGGCGTTACAATCTGGCAAGCCAACGGGAAACGGCTTGCCCAAGGTGGTTCGTGACTACATCGATGAGCATCGACTTTACCGTTCCTAATCATGTCTCCTTTAAAAAAGAAAAAAAGTGTTAGCAAACCGACGCAACGTTCGAGCAAACGTCCTTTGCAGCGCGTCGCAGTTAAGCACAAAAAGAGCACGGCAAAGACTCGCTCCAATCGTTTAACCCCTGCCTTTAAGCCAGTCTCTATTTCCGTTCCCAAGCATGTTTTGGCTGTGATCAAGGCTTTGGATGAAAAGAAAGCCGAGGGCATTCGCGTTTTAGAATTGGGGCAACTTTCTTCCGTGGCTGACTACATGGTTGTTGCTACGGGTACTTCGGATCCACACTTACGTGCCTTGCGTATCGCTGTTGAGAATGCGTTGGATGAGGCTGGTTCGCCTGCGCGTGGGATTGAGTCGCAAAAAGAGAGCGGTTGGACCGTGGTTGATGGCATTGATGTGATGGTGCATCTTTTCCGCCCCGACATGCGTGAGAGTTACAGCATGGAGTCGTTGTGGCGTGACGGCATGGATTTGCCTGTCGCAAAACTGCTCAAAGCCTAATTTTTTCTGGTGGTGGTAGCGGGCAGGATCGAACTGCCGACCTAGGGCTTATGAGTCCCTCGCTCTAACCAACTGAGCTACGCTACCCTGAAACCAGGGTTTTATGTCAGTCGTCTCTCCCGCATTCGTCAAGCGGATAGAGGCTATTTAGTGGGGAGAGTGAGTGAAAATCCAAAAAACAGTCAGATAAACCAGTACACCAAGGGCGGCTAAAGCGAGGCAAAGTTTTTCTTGGGATTGGCTGATTTCAGCGAGTCCTTCGCGTTTGAGTGTCACGGCTATTTGGCGAACAAAGTAGAGAGGAAGTCCGCAACCAGCCAAGGTAGCGAAGGCGAGAAGGACAAAGGCAGAGGAATCTGGAAGTTTGTCGCGCATCAGAACATTGCAAAGGGGGACGATGGTGGCAAAGAGCAGGGGGAGAAGAAACGTGGAGCCACACCAGAGGTAACCGAGGCGAACAGCGTGATCAATTTCTTGATCGCGCGTTAGGCGATTTTTTTGAGGAGAAGCACCCAACGGCAGTCCTTGCGGGATGTTTGTTTCGCTACTTGATGAATGAGAGGAAGAACCTGTGATAGGGTAGGCTGTACCATTGCCAATCATACGAAAATACTGACGGAGAGTTGTCCATGAACCGTCGACTTCGATATTATGGATTAAACTGATTTCTCCCGTGCGGAGCATTTCGCTGATTTTTCCGAGAGTGAATGGATCGGAAACGGTGCCTTTCCAGCGCAGACGAAATTGTGAGGGTTTGGCCATGGGTTTAGAGATCGCGACCTTGGAGAATGGATTCCCAGCCACCTTCGGGTGGGCTGAGTCCGGCAGGGATACCGGCGGTTTGAGCAGCTTCGGTAACCGTTCCCGAAAGACGAACCAGAGGGGATAAGGGGGCAGGCTCATTGACTCGAATGAGTGAGCCTTCCTCATCGACACGGAAGAGGATGGAAGGTTTACCGTCTTTATCGATGCCGAAGAGGGCTACATTGGTTACTTTTTCCCTTAATATAGGCTGTCCTTGCTGTGTCACTGAGCCTGCTAAAATCGATTTATAAGTGCGGAGAATGCTAATGGTCGAGCGCCAGAAACGGGCTTCGTCCGCGTAGGAAACGGGTGATTTGCTCTTCGCAAAGAAAGCGCGGAGATCTTTTTGCACATCGGCCCATTTATCTTTGAAAAGAAAATCATAGGGTCCCATCGCGTTTTGGGTGATGCGACGGAGTTGATCGGAATCGCGAAGAGCTGAAGGGGAATAAAGCGTGCCCCAGGCTTCGGGTCGAAGTTCTGCTAACTTGAAAAGTTCTTGCATCTCGAAGGCGCGCAACTCGAGGAAGGGAGAACTGTGATGGCGAATTAAGTCGAGTTTGCGAATAATCGGTTCAGTCAGCTTACGATTTTTAGTATCGTAGAGGCGAGCAAACTGTCGGAGGTATTCGAGTTCAGAAAGCGGACTGGTTTCGATTAACTCTTCGCCCGATTTAATACTGTTAGGTTTATCGAGATTGAATTCGCGGCGGCTCCAGGCGTTCTCGATAATTTCACCGTCGCGAGTGATTTCACGACCTTTGACGATGAATTCAATGCCATCGTTGATGCGATTTCGCTGCGTGATTAAGTCGCCCACAATGAAGACTTGTCGCACCATACGGGTGCCTTGTCCCGAGGTAAGATAGATGTTGAAACGGCGTAGAGAGGCAAAGCCAGCCTCATTGGCGAGGTCGTTTAAGATTTTGGATTCAACGGCCGACAGGTTGTTGGCCATAAAATCTCCCTGAGGGTCGGAGCGAGGAATCCCATCCCACATCGCCGCCACATGGGGTGCGAGGCAGGAACGAGGGAGGTTATTTAATTTTTCAAACTGAAAAGCAACGAAGGCTGCATTCTTCACAAGTTCGGGTTTTTCAGAACCATTTTTGGAAATCGCATTGAGGGCGTTGAGGTAGCTCGGTAGGTCGTTTGCGCCGTTAATGAGATTTAAAGTGGTTAAGATTTTTTTCTCGCTCAAGAAACGTTTGCGGGCGTTTTCTAATTCCGCTTGAGGTTCTTCGAGGTTTTTTTCGCCAGCGACTGCGAGTTTTTTCAAGAGAGTATCCAAGGCTGCCATGGCCTCATTGGTGGCTACGATATTCATGGTAGTATCGCCGTCACCGAGAGCGTTCTTTAATTTAAGACGAAGGTCGGAGAGTTCTTGGCGACTTGCCTCCGAAACTTTGGTGCATGTTGCTAAAAGTTCAGCGGGGTTTTCTAAGATGGATTTAAGATTTTCATTCGCTTTTGAGCCTACTTTTGCCAGAGCCTCGATGTAAGCGGTAGTGCGTTGGGTGATTTCGGCAAAATTACTCGCATCAATGCCTTCTTTTTGACGATCAGCTAAGTAGGTTGCTTCTGCTTGTAATTTAATTTCGGCGGCCCGTTGCTCCTCGAGTTGTTGTTTCAACTTCTTCATTTCTTCGACCATCGCTTGCTCCATCGGGATTAAGCGAGGAGCGGATTTAATTTGTTCTAACTTGGCTACGGCGGAGAGTGTTTCCCAGCTATCGGCGAGTTTTTGGACTTCGATGAGCTCCGCTCGAGCTTTCAGGCGAAGTTGATACTGATTATATCCGTAGAGGGCAATTCCCGTAATGATTGAGAGTGCGACGACTCCTTGGGTGATAAAGAAGGCAAAGCGACGACTCAGTTTGCGACGGACGAGGTTGCGATGGTCTTGAACTTCGCGAATTAAGTTTTCTGGTAAACGTGCAGAGACATTTTCGGCGCGCTGGAGCCACTGATTATGGCGAGAGATAATGACTGCTAGAGAGGTGCCACGCGGTGGGTCTTTTTGTAAAGTTTGCCATTCTTGGAGCAGGTTTTCCACGGTAGCTCGGGCGCTGGCTTCCGCTTCGGCCTCGGCGGCGAGTTGGCCTGCCCACTTTTCATGTCTCTCTAATTCGCTCAGGGTGTGTGCTTTTAACTTCACCTGATGGTCGCGCTCGAGATTACGGATGCGTCCAATAGCGTTGGCGCATTTTTCCCACTGGTCTTGTTGATGTGCGAGTGCGGCTTCTTGGAGAAGTTGTAGAATTTGCTCTTCGGCTTTTTCTCGAAGGTAGAGGATGCGCAGTTGCCGGGCGTTTTCCCAGCGCGAGTCTTCCGATAAGTGTTGGGCGCCGAAGCGCTCCATTCGATCCATCAGTTCAATGGCTTCGGGGTGTTGACCTTCTTGGAAGAGGGTAACGACGCGAGTCAGCGCATCGCGCAGGAATTTTTCGGAAAGACGGTTGAGTTCAGAGCGAGCTGTCGTGTCATCGGGGTTCAGTCGAACAATCGACCGCAGGATGGTGAGGGCGCGATCTTCATCGCGTTGTCGCATCGCTTGACGGTAGTCGCGGTAGAGTGGGTGATTTTCGCCGATGGTTTTGCCATAAAGACCTTCGACGGCTAGAATTTGTTGATCATCAAAAAAGAATCCCGCGGGTAGTCCACGTTCGCGGCAAAGATTGTTCCAGCGTTCCGCCTCGGAAAAACTTAGCTGAGCACAGACTGTCAATAAATCGGGCTCCGATTCAGCCACTTGTAGGGCGGCGTTGTCGTTGCCTGCACGAATCAATGTATTGCATTGTTCGAGTCGCTCACGAAGGCGGAGGCATAGAGTGGAGTACTCATTAGCCAGCGAACGAGCTTCGAGGTCGGGCGTGCCGACTTCGAGTTGTCCGCGGATACGGGCGATGAGTCGTTCCACTTGCATGATTTATTTGAATTCGAGGAGAGGGCTAATCGCTTCGCCTTTGGGGCTAACGAGGATAGCCTGCCAAGGGGTTCCGGCTTGGATGAAATCTCCTTCGGTGAATTTTTGACGGCGAGATTTGATTCGTTCGTTAGAGGGTGAGTTCGGGCCAGCCGCTTTCTCGAGACGTAGGAGATCGGTTTCGAGGAGTGAGCGAGTGGCTCGCAGGGAAGCAAGGTCGCGATCAGGGAACTCGTGGTCGGCGGGGAAGAGTCCGATCGAACCTTCGGAGGCGATAAAGGCTAAGATAGCGGGTTCAGCCCAGTTGGCGAGATGGACGACGCCAGTATCATTTTCTTTTTCAAGCCCGCCGATGCCGAGATTGAGTGGGCGAATTTTTTTCCAATTCGAAATCAAAGCGAGCCCTTGGCGATTGCCGTCGGGAAGCATAATTTCGATGAGACAATTATTGTCATTTAATGTTTTAGCGGTGCCATCGGGGAAATTGAGTGTGATGGCATTGCGTCGAGTTCCGACGGCGATTTCGATGGGAGCACGTCCGACGGGTGTACTGGTCTCTATCCAACTGGCTTGTGGGCTTCGGCGAATTTCACTGGGGATGAACTTCGTTTTGTCATCGCGATTAAAAAATACTTCCAGAGGTAGTACTCGCATTTGCACGAGCAAATTGGATTGAGGTGAGGCTCCGCTTGCCTCGATGAATTTATTAATCTTTTCAGCGGCGTTGGGTGAAAGTTTAAATTCTCCTGTAGAGGGTGCATTGGGTCCAACATCGGCGGTGGACCATTGTCCTGAGATGAGAATCATTGGGCGGATATCACACCGAGCAATGAGTTCAATGCGTTGCTGGATTTCTAAAAGTTTTGGCCAATCGGGGCGAGATTTCAGTTGGAGACTTTCTCCGGTTTGAATAGCTTCTTGGGCTTCGATTTGGAGCGAGGGTGCGATAGTGGTTTTTTTGAAAACTTGCGGGTTTTCGATCTTTGCCCGGAGTTGGAGGATTACTTTAGGCACATAGTTGGATTGGAGCCGTGTGAGGTACTGTTCTTGGTACCGTTGTGCAAAAGTTGGAGACAGTTGACTGGTTTCTAGCCACAGCTTGGCGGCGCCAACGTAGTCATTACTTTCCAGCAGACTGGCGATATTCTTAATGGCAATGTTGGCTCGATAAAGTTCATCGGACTTTGTTGTGTCGATGGAGGGAGTAGGAGGTGTTTCGATTACGACGGTTGCTGGAGTAGAGTCGGATTTTTGGAAGATGAGGAAGAGTGCGACGACTAGACCAATGATGAGAGAGACGATGACGATAAGGACGGTACGTGAAATAGTGGCGTTGAAAGAGTTAGAGGTGGGTGCTGACGATGCTTCAGTCGGTGTGGAGAAGGCAAGTGGGGTTGCACCGACTCCGGTAGCAGCTTGGCGTGCAAGATCCCCTGTGGGTGGGGCAATGAGTTTAGCTTGATTGAAATCGATCTCAGTTCGACCTGGGACCGTTCCGACCGCCCAGTGAAATCCTTCTGCGCCTGTGACGCTTGCGTTGGTTGTGAAAGTTGCGTGCCATGAACCTCGACCCAAGAGGGCGGCTGATTCAGCAAGCAAACGAAGTAAGCGTGCGTCTTCGGGAGGGTTGCGTAGTGCTAGTGAGTTAGCGCCGGCAGGACCTACCAGCCATGCTGCTTTAGCACCTGATCCTGCGAAGTCTCTCCATCCTGATGCGGGAGTGAGAGGGGGGTGATTTTCTAAATGAAGAGTTTCGTCTGCAGCGGTTAACCAAGTTGGACCCTCTTTCCATTCATCCACCCAGCCCTTCCAACGAAGAGCGATGGCGGCGGGTGCCGTAAGTACCGAGATTTCATCGGCGGAAAAGACGAGATGGTGGGCGAGGCGATTATTGCGTTGCGAATAATCTAAACCGCGAGCGACAAAACGCGAAAGGACGAACCAAGACTGTCCGCCGCTTTCGATGATACGATAAGTGAAGGTTGCGCCTTCGTTGGATTCGTGTGGTGTGCCGATGGATTCGAGAATTTGGGTAAGCCTTTCTGGAATCGATTGATGACGGGCCACGGTGCAAAATCCAGAGCGACCTGGAGTGAGTCCTCGTGGGGCAGATGTAAAAATAAGCTGGAGTGGCATGATTAGGACTTCGCTGGAATCAGTTCAGGACAGGATTGGTGGAGTAGCCAGTAGACTGGACTTTCGACATTCGTGGGGGAGAGTTTTTGAGGGTCGGGGGCGATACGTCCGGCGTTTGGTCCGCTCGTGATTATCGTTGGTTGATGGCCGAAAGAGCTCGCGGCAAAATAACGAATCTCTTCTGCCAATGACTCAGCGGTGGCAACGAGACCAGGGCAGAGATTAATCAGAACTTGACGTACTCGTTGCGAATTACGGTCGATGGCGGCCTCATCGATTTTTCCTTCAACTAAAATTGGTTCGAGTGGTGAAGGGAGGAGGAATTGCCAGGTGTCGGATTTGCCGACGACAAAAGCGAGAGGTGTGGCGATGCGTTGATTTTGACTGATACCTAAGACACGTTTAATTCGCGTTTCCATTTCAGCGAGGATGGTGTCTTGTTGATCGATGCGTCCCTTAATGGAGAGTTGTGGATCATCGACTCCAATCAGTTTGGCTTTGAAGCGTGCGTTGGCGGTGGGGTCGAAAAGGAAAACAAGGCCAGCCGAGGAAGCCACGTGCATCGCCCCAGGTGAATCGTGAATATCGATACCTGGCTCGAAGTGCTCACCGGCATTATCGTAGAGAATCAGTGAAGTCTCTTGGCGTTTAGTTCCTGGTCGACTGATAGTGTAGATGAAAGGACGGGGGAGAGAGACTAATCGACCGAGTCGTGGAAGTTTTTCGTAGGTGGCGCCTTCGAGAGCGGTTTTTCCTAAGAGAGCGTCTTCGGGAGTGGAGGCGGAGAACAGCGTATTTCGCATTTGGTTGAGCAGGATATTTCCGCTCGGGTCTCCGTCTTTAAAAGCCAGACCGAAATCCTCGGGTAAGCGATCTTGTAGGATGCGTGTTAAAACAGCGAGGTAGTAGGATTTTCCGGCGCTTGGTGCACCGACGACCGAGATGATGCGGTGTGGCATATCGAGATAGCCTGGAGGTAATTGACGGCGGCAATGAGGGCAGGCGATGTCTGTGCAAGCGAGGCCCATCGGGTCGAGGGCCAGACCTTGGTCGTTGAATCGTGTGGGATGAAATCGTAACCGCGCATCGGGACCTAGTATAGGATCTCCGCGAAGATTTTCATGAACAGCGATGCTGAGAGCGTCGCCCGCGTCAAAGCGAGTCCAGCAGACTGGGCACACGTGTTCACCTTTATTTTGTTCTTCGGCTAAAGGGGTCGTTGTTGGTGAAGTTATCGTTGAAGAAGCGGGGGCCGAGAGAAGAGAAGCGATGTGGTTCAGTTTGAATCCGATTTCTAAACCTTGCGGAGTGGTAGCGAGAGTTTCTGGAGCGCGGCCTAATTGGATAGCTGTATCCATTAATTTCTTTGGTTCGAATTCGCCGAGTAGTTCTCCTGAGTGTGCGTCGAAGAGGGCCCACAAATCCGTTTTTACGTTTTTAAAAATTTCTTCCTCACTTGGAGAGATAACGTAAAGTGAATTCTCAAATTGGAGAGTAGATGAGTCGGAAATGACTTGGGCGGAGGTGAGGGGTGAGCCGTTGACTAGGATGTAAGCATCGCGATTCGGTTCGAGAGCGAGTTTTTTGGCCGACCCTGTGATGGTGATGAGAGGTTTGCTGCTTCCGATAGGGAGGGTGAGGGGGAGGGAGGTTGCCGCCCCTTTTGTCCCATTTAAGCAGTCAATCCATTGAACTAACGGCTTTTTTTTCGTGGAGATGAACATGGTTCAGGCCTGAGTGCGGAAGGCACAAACTACAGTTGAAATCTTTAAAGATGTCACCACCATAGTCATCTCCGTGGTTATACGGAAAAGACTCTACATGGAAAACGAAGCTGACCAGTCTGCTATCAACCGTGCCCGCAATGGGGACGTAGGAGCTTTCAATGAATTAGTGCTTCTTTATCAGGGTCGGATTTTTGCCAAAGTTTTCTCTCTCTTGCGTAATCGTCAGGACGCCGAGGAGATTACACAAGATACCTTTATTCGAGCCCATCGGGCTTTATCATCATTTCGTGGAACCGCTTCTTTTTCCACGTGGATACATCAAATTGGACTCAATTTAGCGAGAAATCGCTACTGGTATTGGCGTCGTCGTAAGCGCGATGAATCCCTTTCGTTGGATGCTGATTTAGGTGGGGAATCTGGTTCGACCATGCATGATTTGTTTAGCGATGGTTCTTCGGGTCCCGAATCTGAGGCTCAGCACAATGAATTCGTGAGAAAAGTGGCCGAATGTATGGAGCGATTAAAGCCTGAGCATGCGCTTATTTTGACCATGAGAAATGTGCAAAATATGGCCTATGAAGACATTGCGGAGGAGTTGGGCTTATCGATTGGCACTGTTAAAAGTCGAATTAATCGGGCTCGTGAGGCATTGCGCGAGATGATGGGGGAGGAGTTTATTCAATGAATTTACAAGAATTTCAGTCATTAGTGGCCAATTACCTTGATGGCAGTGCCAGTCCTGAGGAGATTCATCGTTTGCGTGAGATGATGGATCAGTCTCCTACGTTACGTCGTCTTTTCCGTCGTCAGTTCATGCTTCATCGCTTGCAGGTTCGTTTCCTCTCTCAGCGTAAGGAAAATCAAGCTGGCCCAGCTATTTCTTGGTTAGGTCTCTTTGCTGGTCGAATGAGCCGTTTGGCTGCTTATCTTTGTTTATTGGCGGTTGTTTTCGTTCAAGCCCGTTTGTCGTTACCTGCTGAATACAGTGGTCTCATGCTTTACGTGCAAGAGGGTGCGACAGAGTATGCTGAGCCTACTCCTGAAGACTTTGCACCGTTTGAGGTTATGCCTCAGTCTTCGATGACGGAGTCGCCCAGTGATGCGGCTTTATCCACCGAATCTGGCTCAAGACTTAAGGCCAATCGGACTAAGGATATTTCCCCAAAAGAAGACTGATACGGAATCCGCCTTGCCTTGGCCACTGAGGGTGGTCATCTGGAACTTTCATGCAGGCCGAATCATCCAGGCCGGAGGTAAGACTTCAGGGCATCGCCGCCGCACCCGGCGTGAGCCGGGGTCCTGCTTATCTACTTTTTCAGGGTAAAGCCATTGTCGCCTGTGAAAAGATTTCGGATGTCGAAGGCGAGATTCGTCGCTTCGAGGGTGCGCTTTCATCGACGCGATTGGAGATCGCCAAACTGCGCAATCAAGTGGCAGCGAGTTTAGGGGAAAACGAGGCGGCGATTTTTGATGCTCATCTTTTGGTTTTAGAGGACGTTGCGCTCATCGATGACGTCAATAAAGAGGTCCGTCAGACTGGATTAAATATTGAACACTGTTTCCAAGAAGTTGCTCAACGATACATCGATATTTTTGAGAGGATGGAGGATGATTTCTTGCGCGAGCGTGCTGCAGATATTCGTGATGTCACTGGTCGAGTCATGAATCATTTGTTGGGAGCTCGTCCGGAGCATAAAGTTCAGTCTGCTTTACAGCAGGTTGTGGTTGCCAAAGATTTAACTCCTTCTGAAACCGCGACACTTCCAACTGATGGTGTGTTAGGATTTGTGACGGAAGAAGGCGGCCAGACAGGCCACTCTGCGATTATGGCGCGGGCATTGAACATTCCTGCCGTGGTGGGAGTGAAGGGGCTCTTGGCGACGGTTGAGGATGGCGACAGCGTTTTAGTCGATGGTCAGTCAGGTCTGGTAATTATTAATCCAACTTCGGCGACGCTGGAAGCCTATCGTGGTAAAGAAATCGCCATCCAGACTCAGCGCGATCGGGTGATGCGTGAGATTAGTTTACCCGATTGCACGCGCGATGGTCACGCCTTCGCGATTCAGGCGAATATTGGTGGGCCCGAGGATATGATGGGTGTGCAAGAATATTATGCACATGGAGTCGGACTTTATCGAACGGAGAATTTATTTTTACGTTTGGATGCGTGGCCTTCGGAGGAAGATCAGTTTGATGAGTATGTTGAGGTCGTGCGCCAAGCTCAGGGTAAGATGGTGACTTTTCGCACTTTGGATTTGGGGGGAGATAAGCGATTGGGTGATTTAACGGATGAGGCTAATCCCTTTATGGGATACCGAGCCATTCGACTGTGTCTCGACCGTCCTGATATCTTTCGTCCGCAGTTACGTGCCATTTTACGGGCGGCGGTGCATGGTCCGGTTGCGGTGATGTTCCCGATGATTTCGAATGTAGAGGAATTGCGTCAGGCGAAGCATTTTTATCATTCAGTAATGAATGAATTGGCTAGTGAAGGGGTGGTGCAATCGACCAAGCCTCGTTTAGGTGCCATGATTGAAATTCCTTCGGCGGCTTTGCTGGCTAATCACCTCGCTCGTGAATTAGATTTCTTTAGCGTCGGTACGAATGATCTTGTGCAGTATCTCTTGGCTGTGGATCGGGGAAATCAGCGAATTGCTAAACTGTATGACCCTGCGAATCCGGCGGTGATTTCAACCCTCGAGTCTATTTTCCGTGCGGCACAGAGGCAGGGGATTAGTTCGGCTGTGTGTGGAGAGTTAGCAGGTGATCCTCACTGGGCTCCTTTGTTAATTGGATTGGGAGCTCAAGAGTTGAGTATGACTCCGACAGCGATTCCCGAAGTGCGCTATGTTTTACGTCACTCCACCCATACCGAACTGAAAGATTTAGTCGCTCGGGTGCAGGCCGAGACGGATAGTGCGGTTATCAAAAAAATTCTTAATGACTTTAAATTGAGTAAACTGAATTATCATTAATGGCTTCATCGGCACCGACACCTAATCCACACATTGCGGCATTGCATGCCTATAAACCAGGGGAGCAACCGCAGGGTGGTGGCTGGATTAAGTTAAATACGAACGAAAACCCTTATGCACCGAGCCCTAAAGTTGCACAAGCCATCCAAGCCTTGCTGAGTGAAGAGGCATCGGTTCTGCGTCTTTATCCCTCTCCGGATTCGGCACCCTTACGTGAAGCTGCTGGGCGATTACATCATTTTCCTGCCGAAAATATCGTCGCAGGAAATGGTTCGGACGACCTGTTGAATCTCTTGATTCGTGCCTATGCTGGTCCGCAGCGACCTGTTGGTATGTTGGAGCCAAGTTATTCCCTCTATCCTGTGTTGGCGGCAGCACAAGGTGCGCCAGTGGTGAAAGTGCCAGTAGGCTTAGATGGTTCCTTTGAGGTTAAGGCAGTGGTTGATTCGGGTGCCTCGATTTTCTTTTTAACGAGTCCCAATGCTCCTCTGGGAGCTGCTTTGGCTTTGCACCGTGTGCGAGAATTAGCCGCAGTCTTTCGGGGTTTGTTGGTTGTCGATGAAGCTTACGCTGCCTTTGCCGATGAGCATGCGGCCGATTTGCCTAAGCAATTTTCTCACGTTGTCGTCACGCGCACATTCTCTAAAGGTTATGCTTTAGCTGGATTGCGCGTCGGGTATGCTCTCTGTTCGGCTGAAGTTGCCGAAGTTTTACATCGTGTGCGCGATAGTTATAACGTGGATCGTGTGGCACAGGTTGCGGCGGTGGCTGCTTTAGAGGATACCGCTTGGTTGAAATCGACCGTGGCAAAAATTTGTGCGACTCGTACGAGGGTTACTTCCGTTTTGCGTGATTATGGATGGCAGGTGAATCCCTCATCCGGTAATTTTATTTTAGCTAACCCTGTAAAGCCTCAGCTGAGTCCCTCCGTGGCTTTGGCGGAGTCGGCATTTCAGTTTTTACGTGAGAGAAAGATTCTCGTCCGACGTTTTCCACAACATCCTTTAACCGAGAAGGGTTTGCGTATCACGATTGGAACCGATGCCGAAATGGATGCCTTTTTAGTGGCAGCCAGGGCTTGGACGGAAGGGTGAGATTGACATTTTAGCGATGGGCGATGATTGCTTTATTATGTCAGCAGGAGCTCGCCAAGCCACGATTCGACGCGATACCGCGGAGACTAAGATTCATCTTTCGGTCAATCTGGATGGGACCGGTGTATCGGAAATTTCTACCGGTGTCGCTTTTTTTGACCATATGCTCACCTTGTTCAGTCGCCATGCGATGATTGATCTTAAAGTGACGGCTTCGGGTGATACCGATGTTGATTATCACCATACCGTTGAAGATGTCGGAATTGTTCTTGGTTCTGCCATCAAAGAGGCCCTCGGAGATAAAGCGGGTATCCGTCGTTATGGTTTTTTCATTCTTCCGATGGATGAGACTTTGGCGCGTTGCGTCGTTGATTTGAGCAACCGTCCGATGATGATTTATCAAGTCGAGGTCACTAACTATATGGTGAAGGACTTTAACATCGCTTTGGTGAGAGAGTTTTTCCAAGGCCTCTCCAATTCACTCGGTTGTAATTTACACTTAAAGCTCGAGTATGGGGAGGAGCCTCACCATGTGGCTGAAGCTTTATTTAAGGCCTTTGCTCGTGCCTTGCGTGCTGCGGTTGAAATTGATCCTCGTCAAGGGGGTCGAGTTCCTAGCACCAAGGGGACGCTTGCCTAATGGTTGAATCTTCTACCTCCAGCCATCGTCCACGAGTTGCTGTTGTCGATTATGGCATGGGTAATTTGCGGAGTGTCACTCGGGCTTTAATGGCGGTTGGGGCTGATGCCTATTTAGCGGCGACACCTCGATTAGCTGAATCTGCCGAAGCCGTTGTTTTTCCTGGTCAGGGGGCGATTGCGGACTGCATGGACTGTTTGAAGAACACTCAGTTTGACGCTTTTCTAAGAGAGTGGATTGCTGCCGATCGACCTTTTTTAGGGGTGTGTTTAGGCTTACAGGCTCTCTTTGAGCGTTCTGAGGAAGGGAATCGCTCTGGTCTGGGTATTTTTCCTGGGGTGATTACCCGTTTCCCCTCTCAAGGACATTTACGCATTCCCCACATGGGCTGGAATGAGGCTGTCTTTAAGGAGTCGTGTCCCTTGACGGCGGGGTTGAGGGTTGAGGGGGAGCCTTTTTATTTTGTTCATAGTTATCGGCTTGTTAGCACTGACCCTGCTTTAATTTGGTGTGAAACGGATTATGCGGGTCGATTTGTGAGTGGGGTGAGGAGGGGGAGGGTTATGGCTACCCAGTTTCACCCCGAGAAAAGTCAGGTCAAAGGCTTGCAAATGTACCGCAATTTCCTGACTTTGACTGTCCGCTAACGTCACTTTGACCTCTGGCGGCCCCACTACCGTCATGAGCTCACGCAACGCTACTCTCAAACTTAACGACAAAGACATCGTTCTTCCCATCATTGTTGGTACGGAAGGCGAGCATGCCGTGGATGTCCGCAAACTGCGCGACGAAACGATGTATGTGACTTTTGATGACGGTTATGCCAACACGGGCGCCTGCGAATCCAAGGTTACCTTCATCGATGGTGATAAGGGAATTTTACGTTACCGTGGTTACTCCATTGAAGAATTGGCGGAAAAGTCGACCTTCATCGAGACAGCCTATTTATTGATTTACGGCGAATTACCCAATGCCTCCCAGTTAAATAATTTTAAGACACAAATTTTAGATAACTCTCAGGTCCACGACGGGATTCGTATTGCCTTGAGTGGTTTCCCAGGCAGTGCCCATCCGATGGCGGTGCTTTCTGCGACATTGAACACTCTGGGATGTTACTACCCTGATCTTGGCACCAATGAGCGTGCGCATGATTTGGCGAAGTTTGATGAAACCGCTGCGGTTCTTATTTCCAAAGTTCGCACTTTAGCGGCATTGGCTCACCGGGCGAAGGAAGGCGAGCCACCGGTTTATCCTAAGCCAGGATTGGATTATTGTTCCAACTTCTTGCACTTACTTTTCTCTCAACCCAATGCTGATTATCAGGTTCATCCTGAAATCGCCAAAGCTTTGGATTTAATTCTCCTTTTACACGCCGATCATGAACAGAACTGCTCGACCTCGACTGTTCGCATGGTTGCTTCGGGTGGAGCTAATCTCTTCCCTTCGGTCTCGGCTGGTGTTTGTGCTTTGTGGGGTCCTCTTCATGGTGGCGCGAATCAGGCGGTGATTGAGATGTTGCAAGACATTCATGCGTCAGGAGATGATGGCTCAAAGTTTATCGCCGACGCCAAGGACAAGACGAAGAACGTACGCCTCATGGGCTTTGGTCACCGCGTTTATAAGAACTACGATCCTCGAGCAAAAATTATCAAAGCTCAGTGCGACCGAGTCTTAAAAGTTTTGGGTATCAACGATCCGCTTTTAGCGATTGCGATGCGCTTAGAGGAGGCGGCCTTAAATGACCCCTATTTCAAACAGCGAAATCTCTATCCGAATGTTGATTTCTATAGCGGAATCATTCTTAAGGCGATTGGGATTCCTTCGGAAATGTTTACGGTTATTTTTGCGATTGGACGTATGCCAGGGTGGATTTCGCACTGGAAAGAAATCGCGGAGAACCCAAAGCAAAAAATCCATCGTCCACGTCAAATTTACACTGGTCAAACCGAGCGTAAATACGTGGCTATCGATAAACGCGGCTGACGCTTCACTGTTTTTAAGTCGAAGAGCGTCATGGCAAACGTAGTCCGAGTCGCTGCCGTTATTCCTGCTTTTCGCGAGGGGGCGGAGATTGCCCGAGTCGTCTCAGCCGTGAAAGCCTATCTGCCGATGGTTTTAGTCGTCGATGATTGTTCGCCTGACGATACCTCAGCGCAGGCACAATCGGCCGGAGCGTTGGTTTTGCGACACGAGATTAATCGAGGCAAGGGTGCTGCGATTAAAACCGCTTTTAAGAAATTAACCGAGATGGGTTATACCCATGGTATTACTCTCGACGGAGATGGGCAGCATGATCCGGAGCAAATTCCTCTTTTTTTGGAAGCATTGCAGGAGGATGCTGTTTCGCTGGTGGTAGGAAATCGCTTTTCGAATCCTCGAGGCATGCCTCTCGTGCGAAGATTAGTGAATGCCAGTATGTCCTGGTTAATTAGTCGAATTTGCCGGACGTCTATTCCCGATTCACAGTGTGGTTTTCGTGCGATGGCGGTAGACAATCCAGCGGTGCTACAGGCAAAAAGCGATCACTACGATTACGAGACCGAAGTTCTCATTTTGACTGCTCGTGCTAAGGGGAAAATACGTAGTGTGCCGGTGAAGACGATTTATCGAGACGAGGTGAGTAAAATTCGTCCCGTCCGCGACACGGTGCGTTTTTTTAAACTATTGTGGCGAGTTTAGTTTATTAGCCTGCGGAACGCGGTCTTTAGCGTAGATTCGGAAAACGCTTCGTCCTGGCTTATCTCCCGTTGTGCCAAGGAGTTCGCATCGACCACGAACCGATGAAGTCTCGCTATTATTTAATCGGTTAAAATCACTTTTTTCTCCGATGCAAATGACCGTGCCTTGACTATCCACGAACTCGGCTAGGCCTTCCTCAACGGTGACTTGGCGAAGTGCGTGGTAAGAGTAGAAGGGGTAGAAGGGGCGGTAGTTATGCTTACGCTTTCCGTCGAGATTTTTGGCCGAGGGAACAAAGATGGCCGCAGGTTTCTCCCTTAAGTGATAATTGGTGGCACGTCCTAAGAAGCTCGAACTGATGAGAGTCTCGTTTGGCTTGCGCAACTCTTTAGCCATTTGCGAAATTT
Organism: Opitutia bacterium; assembly: GCA_947470855.1. GTDB lineage: Bacteria > Verrucomicrobiota > Verrucomicrobiia > Opitutales > UBA953 > UBA953. The sequence goes on from CANIUQ010000008.1 coordinate 28,743, forward strand.
GATTACTGCAGACAGTGGCTTCGAGTTCTTCCTCAATCCAGAAGAAGGCGATGAAGATGAGGACGACGTTAAAGAGGGAGGCCGTCCATACCCAGCCGATCACGGAGCGTCGTACGGCGAGGATTCCTGCGATGGCTAAGGGCAATCCTAGTGCCAATAACTGAGGAATATAAGGACGTGCATTGTCATAATAGAATGGCACGTAGCCCAAGAGTAAGAAGGCTTGAACGAGGGTGAAGATAACAACGACCCATCGCTCTTTCGGGCCAAATCCTTCGGTCATCCAACGTGCCAGTGTTTTTCCTGCAATGAGTGAGACGGGAACTAAGAGGAAGAAAATGTAACTGGGTAACTTACTTTGTGCAAAAGTCATGAAAAGGTAGCTCGGCACTAACCAGCAGAGGATAAAGAGGAGTGCGGGTGATTCGCGTAGCTTATTTAAGCCTGCCCGACCCGTTTCCCAGAGAGCACAGAGGGTGAGAGGAATCCACGGAAGTGTACCCCCGATGAGCATCTCTATATAATAATACCAAGTGTTATTACCTTGGTGCTCGGCGTTAAACAAACGATCCCAGTTTTGGTGAACAAAAAAGCTGTCCCAAAAGTAGGCCCATCCTGTTTTGGGAGAGGTTGGTCCGCTTTGGTGTAAGATGAACATGGTTAAAAACCAGGGTAAGGCGATGACCATCCAGAGAGGGATGCAGATAGCTAGGTTCTTTAGGCTCCAAGGACTTTTTCGTTTCGTTAGCCATGAATATGCCACTCCTGCCATAAATACAAAGGCGAGTCCTTGTAGTCCTTTAGTGAGCATTGCCAAGGCGGAGGCAACGGTCAGGCCAAGTAACCATTTTAATCGCCGATCTTCATCATGAAAAGCCCGCCATAGGCAGAACATGCTTAGGGAAATAAAGAGCGTGTGTGAAATGTCCGTCAGCATAATACGGGACATAATCACAAAGAGAGTGGTCGTGGCTAAAACGATAGCGGATAAGAATCCAGCGAGCGGAGAAAGCATGGTTCGTCCAATGTGCCATGTGAGGAAAACGACGAGCGAAGCAGCGATGGCAACGGGTAGACGTGAAGCAAAAGGACTTTCTCCGAACAGAGTTTGGGAGAGGCAAGTTTGCCAATAGAAGAGGATAGGTTTTTCGAATTGAGGTTCGCCAAAAATGCGAGGCGTGACCCAATCGCCGCTTTCGACCATTTCACGGGTGGTGAGGGCGTAGAAAGGTTCATCTGGGTCGATGAGAGGAAGGCTACCAATTCGCCACCAAAAGAGTAGGAAGACGAAGACGCTTAAGACTAGGGCCTGAAATCGTGTCGAGTTGAGTAGGCTGTTCATTTATGTATAAAAATTAAAGGGCTCAATGGCGGTGGCAAACTTACAAAAGCGCTTTCGACTCAAGGCCATCTGTGTCTCATGGCATTGGATGGCTTGTAATTTTGTTTGTCGGTGTTCTTCGGTTAGTTTGATGCCTAAGTGGGGTTTGGGTCGACCAGTGATTTTCATGAACCAAGGCCGGTGTATGAGGTAAGTCATGATTTCGGGCTTTAGGTTCCCTGCGGTGAGGGCTGCGACTCCAAAGGCATGGGTTGCTCGATGGTCCGAATGACGATCAAATTCGCTGGGCATCACCACAAGAGTGGGTTGCCAGCTGACGAAGAGGTTGGTGAGTTTTTGCAAAAGGAATGCGTCCTTTTTTTTCCAAAGATCCAGAATGCCTGCATCGGGTAGACCCAGAAAGTCCGATTCTACTCGGCCTTGACCGAGAAGCTGCAGAGACTTTTTCGCCTCCCCTTGGCGTTGATTTCCCCACCTTTTTCTTTCCTCTGGACCGATGAACCAGCGTTTTTCGACATACCGCTGAGGCCACGGGTTATTATCGCCATTGGTCATGAAGAGGACAAAGACCTGGCAGCCTTGCGCAATGGCCTGTTGTATCAGTCCTCCAGTCCCTAAGCATTCATCGTCGGGGTGAGGTGCTAAGATTAGGATTCTGGCATTCGGCTGAAGAAACTCGGTAAACCTTTTTTGGCGAGCAGCCTCCATGTCGTATTACCGATAACAAAATAAGGTTTAATATCAATTCGTATCAATCGACCCTAAAAGGGGGAGGGCCAATCGTCTCCGATTGGCCCTCCGTCGTTGAGTCATGCACTGTAAGCCGGATTCTGTCCGAGGTGGTTCTCACCGATCCTCTGCGCATTCATTTCTCTGACCTTTCAGTCCCGCCTTTCGGCGGTGCGACAACCCGGGACCTTGGTGGGCGACCTTAGAGCGGTCCCTGTTTATCTTGCACCGGATTAGGTTTACCATGCCTCCCTTGTTGCCTTGGGAGCGGTGGGCTCTTACCCCACCTTTTCACCCTTACCGTTTGCACGGCGGTATCTTCTCTGTGGCACTTTCTGTCACGGTTTTAACCGTGCCCCGGCTTGCGACGGGAATCCTGCCCTTTGGTGTCCGGACTTTCCTCACAACTTTCGTTGTGCGAATGCGAATGTATGACTGTCTGAGTACACTAGGGAAAAAGGGTGAAGAGGGAAGGCTAAAGAAGGGGTCATTATTGGGGGTATAAATCTCAACTTGTGGTGAACGCTTTCAGACAGCGACTGAGCGAAACTCGACTGACATTCTTGGGCGTTTGCGGTTGCGACAAAAGCAAGGTCTGTGCTACCAATGGCTCGTATGGTAATTAACAAAGACCTAGCTCGAGGCCTAAAAAAAGTGGATCGCGACCTCGCGTTCATGATGGGCTGTTTTGTCGAAGTTCTTGAAGAGTTAGGTCACAAAGATTTAGCGGGCACGCTTCCATGGATGGGAAAGCGTAAATTACGTGGTGTACAGATTTTTTCTTATCGAGGTGTGCAGGCATACTCGATTGCTTTTCAGTTGCTGAACATGGTCGAAGAAAACGCTTCGGCCCAATCGAAACGTTTACGAGAAGATAAACATGGTCTGGCTTCCGATCCTGGTTCTTGGGGTCGAGCTCTTAACCGTTTACGCGATGCTGGCTTAAACGATAAGCAAGTCGCTAAGCGTTTAAATCGCATTCACATCGAACCTGTTTTGACGGCACACCCCACCGAGGCAAAACGTGCCACAGTTCTCGAGATTCACCGCGAAATTTATAAACTATTGGTTCGTCGAGAAAATAGCATGTGGACAGAGGCCGAGCAGCGTGCGATTCGCGACGAAATCAAAGTCGCTCTCGAGCGTCTATGGCGCACTGGTGAATTTTACCAACAGAAGCCCGATGTGCAGTCCGAACTGCGCAATATCAATTACTTCCTCTCTAAGGTTTTCCCTGATGCGGTAGTCAGCATGGATTTGCGTCTACGGCAATCGTGGGAAGAGGCAGGTTTTTCTCCTGAGCCGATTGCGCACCCCGATGCTTTGCCCCATATTTCATTAGGAACTTGGGTTGGTGGCGACCGCGATGGACACCCCTTGGTGACAGCAGAAGTTACTTTGCATGCCCTACAATTATTCCGCTCGACCGCTCTGGCGATTATTGGAGAGCGACTCGAAGTTCTCGGACAACGTTTGTCGTTGGGCGATCATTTACAGGAACCTCCCGCCGTCTTTAGCAAACAAGTAACCAAGCATGCCGCTGCCTTGGGTGAAGCGGGCGAGCAAGCCTTGGCGCGAAACCTCGGTGAAACTTGGCGGCAATATATTAATCTAATTCGTCTTCGATTGCCCCCAGCGATGGGAGAGACTCCTGCTTACGCACACAAAACTCCTGAAGGTGTTTTGGCTGATTTATTGTTCTTACGTGAAACTTTAGCTGAAGTGGGGGCCGGGCAAATTGCTCGTTATGAACTAGATCCCTTAATTCGTTTCTTGCGTTGTTTCGGATTCCACATGGCGACCTTGGATATTCGTCAGAATAGTGCTTTCCATGATCGTGCGATTGCCCAGTTAATGTCAGCAGCGGGTTTAGATGACACCGACTATCCACAATGGGATGAATCTCGACGACTTGGCTTCTTGGATTCCGAGCTTCGATCAACTCGTCCTTTCGTTAGTACGCAAGAAGAAGTCGGCAACGAGGCCGATGCAGTCATTCGTTGTTACCGAGGGTTGGCTGAGCATATCAAAGATTATGGTTCATCAGGTCTAGGCTCCTTGATTGTGAGTATGACTCGATCGGTCTCCGATTTGCTTTCCGTCTATTTACTGGCGCGAGAAGGGGGATTGATGGCTGGTGGAGTTGAAAATAACTATTGTTTACTGCCAGTCGTGCCGCTCTTTGAAACCATTGATGACTTAGAGCGCAGTACGCAGATTTTAGACGATTTTCTTTCTCACCCCGTTACCCGTCGCACGATTGAGATGCGAAGAGACCTTGGTATCACCGATGGACTAACCCAGCAGGTGATGATTGGTTACTCCGATTCTAATAAAGACGGTGGTATCCTTGCTTCGCTCTGGAATCTTTATCGTGCTCAACAAAATCTTACTAAAGTGGGAGAGAAGCACGGGGTTCGTATTGTCTTTTTCCATGGTCGAGGTGGTACCATCTCACGTGGGGCTGGGCCTACTCACCGTTTTATCGATGCACTTCCCCAGGGTAGTATCAATGGTGAGATTCGTGTGACAGAGCAGGGTGAAAGTATCACCCAAAAATACGCCAACCATATTACTGCCGTTAACAATCTGGAGCTTCTTACGGCAGGTGTGACTCAGCATACTTTACTAGACGGGGTCGATAAGAAAGAGGGTTTAGCCTTGGGTAAAGTGATGGATCGCCTGGCAGAATTTTCGCGCGAAGAATATCAGTCCCTCATTCAGACTCCTCGCTTTATTGAGTTTTTCCGATTGGTTACGCCGATTGATGTGATTGAGTCGAGTCGCATAGGCTCGCGTCCCTCTCGTCGAACGGGTGCGGCCTCTTTGGAAGATTTACGAGCTATTCCTTGGGTATTCTCCTGGAGTCAGGCGCGTTTTTACCTCTCAGGCTGGTATGGGGTCGGCACAGCACTCGCTCGTCTACGTGAGGAAGACCCCAAGGGTTACGAACTTTTGAAGGAACAGTATGATGTATGGCCTCCTTTGCGTTATATGCTTAAAAATGCATCGACGAGTGTGATGGCTGCGAATCGCAGTATGATGCGGCTTTATGGTTCGATGGTGACGGATCGCAAGTTACGTAATACTTTCCTGAAGCGGATTCTATCAGAACATTCTTTAACTCGAAAAATGCTCAATGAGCTTTCGGATTCGAAACTCACCGAAGGTCGTCCGCGTTTGCGCAAGGTTATTAACCTTCGCGAATCCGCGATTGATTTATTGCACGAGCAACAAGTCGCCCTCTTAAAAGATTGGCGCAAAAAGTTGCTCGATGGAGATAAGAAAGAAGCCGATGTTCTTCTTCCGCAAATGCTTCTTTCTCTCAATGCGATTGCGGCTGGATTGCAGGCGACGGGTTGAGCTTAAAAATGCTTCCAAAAATCGGTTAGGAACTTTGTCGCTAGGTTAGCAAGGAAGACGATATTCCAGAAAATTAACTGCAGGCCGAGTGAGGGGCCAAATGCCATGCTTAAAACTTGGCCAGCTGCACTGGTGACGAGCAGTACGACGGTGCCAGTGCAGAAGGAAATCATTAAGGTCTCGATTGATTTAGGAGCGAAGGCCGAAAGACTCGTGTCGGCCATGCAAATGGCGCAGAAGGTTAGGGCGATGGATACAAGGCCCGTTAAACCAATACTGATTAGACTGCTGTCTTTGCCAAAGAAATGCTTAGCCGCTAGGCGTCCAAGTAAGGGTATATAGATAGTTACCATCGCAACGGCTAACCAAAAGCCCATTTCTTTACCATTACCGTAGTTTTGTCCAAGAATCAGTTCGGCGTAATGTTTTACGTTGCCTTCGAAGGTGATAGGTTCGATGGGATTGGAAATCATGTATCGGTATTAAAAGGTGAATGAAGTTATGTCCACGTAAAGGTTTGTTTAATGAGTCCACTCTTCGCGTGCCGAAGCCCAGAGATCAAAATTCAAGGGCTTCTTGCCTGTGGGAATCAAGCGGTAGTAGCCACCTGAGGCTTTGATGATGGCGAGTCCAGCTGAGACATCCCAAAGATTGGTAGCGGACTCATAGTAGGTATCAGCGACACCTTCGCCGACGTAAGCCAGAGCGAGGGCGGCGGAGCCAATCATGCGAATCTTCTTATATCGTGAAACTTCGCGCAGGAAAATATCCATCGCTGGACCTGATTTATCGGCAGCGGCTGGGAATCCAGTCATGATGCAGGCATCGGCGGTTTTTGTGGCCCAGGCAGGAGTTACTTTCTTTCCGTTGATAAAGGTGCCTTCACCGGGAATACCGAGGTAAGTTTTTTTGGCGGTAAAATTGTAAATCACACCGAGTACAGGATTGGAGCCATGCATCAGTCCCAAGGATACGCAGGTGCATGGCTGATTGCGGAGGTAGTTATAGGTGCCGTCTAGTGGGTCCACTACCCAGTAATAGTCTTGGCTTTCAAACAGAGAGGCATCACCTCCAAGTTCCTCTCCGATGATGGGAAGTCCGGTAGACTTTAAACGTTCGCGGACAAGGTTCTCTGAATCCACATCGGCCTGCATTTTAACATCATCGTCGGTTTCGACATTGATGGTTCGAGAGGCCCCTTGTTCCAAGAGGTCGCCTGCCGCGTGGGCAGTGCTCAGGGCTATTTCTTTGAGAGAGGCTAGGGAAGAGGGGGCCACGTCGTTAACTAATACGAGCTTGGCGATTTGGGCAATCCAATGATTCCCGAGGTCTGTACCAAATAAAGAGCCCGATTCGAGTGAATCGGGCTCTGAGAGTTTTAGGGATGACGAGAGCTTAAGGCAGCTCGGTTACGCCCATCAGGTAGCGATCGCATTCACGAGCGGCACCACGACCTTCGTTGAACGCCCAAACCACGAGACTTTGTCCACGACGACAATCGCCCGCAGCGAAGACGCCAGGTAAACTTGTCGTATACTTTTCGTGTTCGGCTTTGATGTTTGTACGAGCGTCGCGCTCAACATTCAAGGCATCGAGAAGGGGTTGTTCGGGTCCAAGGAAGCCCATCGCCAATAAGACGAGTTGAGCGGGCATTACTTTTTCTGTGCCAGGGACGTTTTGAGGAACGAACTGACCTTTCTCATTCTTCTTCCATTCCACTTGTACAGTGTGAACAGCTTTAACGTTACCTTGCTCATCGTTTTCGAACTTTGTGGCAGTGGTAACGTAAACACGGGGGTCCGAGCCGAATTTAGCGGCGGCTTCTTCTTGGCCGTAATCGACCTTGTAAGTCTTGGGCCATTCTGGCCATGGGTTGTCCTTTTGTCGGGTCAAAGCAGGCTTAGGCATGATTTCTACCTGAGTTACCGTTTTGCAACCATGGCGCAGTGAGGTGCCGACGCAGTCTGTACCCGTGTCACCGCCACCGATAATGACCACATCTTTGCCCTTAGCGCTGATGTAGTTCGGGGCTTGGGTATCATCGAGAATCGTCTTGGTATTAGCGGAAAGGAAATCCATCGCGAAGTGGATGCCTTTGCCTTCGCGACCTGGAATAGGAAGGTCGCGAGGTTTGGTTGCACCTGTGCAAATAACAATCGCATCGAAATCTTTGCGGAGCTTTTCTGCACTGATATCAACGCCAACGTTAACCCCACATTTGAAGGTTACGCCTTCGTCTTCGAGAAGACGAATACGACGCAGTACGACCTCTTTCTTATCCAACTTCATGTTGGGAATGCCGTACATCAAGAGGCCACCTGGGCGATCAGCGCGTTCAAAAACGGTTACGTTATGACCCGCATGATTCAATTGGGCTGCTGCACTGAGTCCGGCAGGACCAGAACCAATGACCGCAACTTTTTTACCAGTGCGTTTCGAAGGAGGGCGGGGGATGACCCAGCCGTTTTCCCATCCTTTATCGATAATGGAGACCTCGATATTTTTGATGGTTACTGGCGGATTATTAATACCCAAAACGCACGAACCTTCGCAAGGAGCAGGGCATACACGACCCGTGAACTCAGGGAAGTTGTTGGTTTTGTGTAAACGGTCCAAGGCTTCGCGCCAGAGACCGCGATAAACCAGATCGTTCCACTCAGGGATGAGGTTGTTAATCGGGCAACCACTTGCCATGCCACTGATTAATTTTCCGGTATGGCAGAAAGGCACGCCACAATCCATGCAACGAGCACCCTGCTTGCGCAGTTTTTCGTCGGAATGGTGATGATGAATTTCCTTCCAATCACCAATGCGAGTGATCGCATCGCGATCGGGAGGTAGTTCGCGTTGATATTCAACAAATCCAGTTGGTTTTCCCATATTTAAAAAACGTTTTTAATGAGTGAGGGGCTGATGAATTAACCTCCGCCAACGCGAGCCACGTCGCGGGCATTGATTTCGAAGGCTTCGTTAAGTGCTGCATCGCCACTGAGACCTTTCGCTTCAGCAGCGGCAATGGCTTGCAGGACTCGCTTGTAGTCTTTGGGCATCACTTTGACGAATTTCGGCAAGAGCGAGTTCCATTCGGCTAAAACACGAGCAGCTTTCTTGGATCCAGTTAATTGAGCATGACGTTGAATGAGTTCTTTTAAGGACTCGGCGTCTTGTGGTTCTACTTTTTCCAAGCCAACCATCTGCGCGTTGCAGTGTTTTGCGAAGTCGCCCTTTTCATCGAGGACATAGGCTACGCCACCGCTCATACCAGCCGCAAAATTGCGTCCGGTTTCACCGAGAACGATAATGCGTCCGCCGGTCATGTATTCACAACCGTGGTCACCGACGCCTTCAACGACAGCGGTAACACCAGAGTTACGAACGGCAAAACGTTCACCAGCAACACCGCGAATGAAGACTTCACCCGAAGTCGCTCCGTAAAGAGCCACATTTCCAGCGATGATATTTTCTTCGGCAGCAAAGGTCGCTTTATCATCGGGTTTGATGATGATTTTACCTCCCGAGAGGCCTTTACCAACGTAGTCGTTGGCATCGCCTTCGAGGGTGATGGTTACGCCAGGAGGTACGAAGGCTCCTAAGCTTTGACCAGCACTTCCCTTGAAGTTTAGCTGGATGGTGCCTTCGGGCAGACCTTGCCAGTGCTTCTTGGTAATTTCGTTACCTAAGATTGTGCCAACCACACGGTGGGTGTTTTTGATGGGCAGGCTAAGAGAAACTTTTTGTCCCTTCTCGATAGCGTCTTTGCACTTTGGTAGAATTTCTGTGAGGTCGAGCGATTTCTCGAGTCCATGATCTTGGATTTCGGTGCAATAGCGACCGACTTCAGGTCCTACTTTCGGTGAGTAGAGTAACTTCGAAAGGTCGATGCCTTTTGCTTTCCAGTGAGCGACGGCGTGTCGAGGCTCTAGGATGTCGGTGCGACCTACCATATCGGTAAGTTTACGGAATCCAAGTTGAGCCATCAGTTCACGGACTTCCTGTGCGATAAAGCGCATGAAGTTTACAGCATGCTCAGGGTCGCCAGTGAAGTTCTTGCGCAACTCGGGGTCTTGAGTAGCGACGCCGACAGGGCAGGTGTTCAAGTGGCAGACGCGCATCATGATACAGCCCAGAGAGACGAGCGGAGCGGTGGCGAAACCAAATTCTTCAGCGCCGAGCAAGGCAGCAATGACCACGTCACGTCCGGTCTTTAATTGACCATCGGTTTCAACCACGATGCGAGAGCGTAGGTTGTTGAGCAGAAGAGTTTGGTGGGTTTCGGCGAGTCCGAGTTCCCAAGGTAATCCCGCGTGTTTGATGGAGGTCTGAGGAGAGGCTCCTGTACCGCCGTCGAAGCCAGAAATGAGAACCACATCAGCGTGAGCTTTAGCAACACCCGCAGCGATGGTTCCCACACCTACTTCGGACACCAGTTTTACGCTGATACGAGCAGCGCGATTGGAGTTCTTGAGGTCGTGAATTAACTCCGAGAGATCTTCGATGGAGTAAATATCGTGGTGAGGGGGAGGAGAGATTAGTCCAACACCCGGGGTGGAGTGACGAACCTTGGCAATCCAAGGATAGACTTTACCGCCAGGTAGCTGTCCGCCTTCACCTGGCTTTGCACCTTGAGCCATTTTGATCTGGAGCTCGCGTGCTTGGGTAAGGTAAAGACTGGTTACGCCAAATCGACCAGAAGCCACTTGCTTGATAGCCGAGTTCTTGGAGTCACCGCGTTCATTCGTCCAAGTAAAGCGCTCAGGGTCTTCGCCACCTTCGCCTGTATTGGATTTTCCACCGATACGGTTCATCGCAATGGCGAGGCTTTCGTGGGCTTCTTTAGAAATGGAACCATAGCTCATTGCTCCCGATTTGAAGCGCTTGAGGATGTTTTCGACGCTCTCGACTTCTTCGATGGGGATGGATTTCTGAGGTTTGAGTTCCAGTAATCCGCGCAGCGTGAAAATTTGCTGCATCTGTTGATTTACCAAGTTCGAATAGGTCTTAAAGGTTTCATAGTTTCCTGTACGAACTGCTTTTTGCAAAGAGTGAATGACTTGAGGGCTGAAGAGGTGACCTTCACCTTCGTTGCGCCATTGGTAATCTCCGCCGACTTCGAGTGTTTGTGGATGCTCGACGCGTTCGGGGAAAGCGAGGCGGTGACGACTGATGGTTTCTTCAGCAACTGCCGCAAGGTCTGAACCCTCGATTCGTGTGGCTGTACCTGTAAAGTATTGATCAACCACTTTTTGTTGGAGGCCGACGCACTCAAAGATTTGCGCACCGAGATAACTTTGGATGGTTGAGATACCAATCTTGGAAGCTACCTTGACGATACCCTTAGTCGCAGCTTTGACGTAGTTCTTGCAGGCCGTGTAGTGATCTACGCCTTCGAGCAGATTCTCACGAATCATGTCATCGAGCGTTTCAAAGGCTAGGTAAGGATTAATTGCACCACAACCAAAGCCAATTAGTGTGCAGAAGTGATGAACTTCACGTGGTTCGCCTGATTCTAAGATGAGGCCTACCTTAGTTCGTTTTCCTTCACGAATCAGAAAGTGGTGTAATCCAGAGACAGCCAAGAGAGCAGGGATAGCGGCATTGTTACGGTCGACGCCACGGTCGCTGAGGATGATGAGGTTAATACCCGCATCGATGTGGAGGCTTGCCTGACGGAATAATTCGTTGAGAGCGTCTTCGAGACCTTTCGCACCTTCTTTAGGATTAAAGAGGGTAGGTAGTGTAACGGACCGGAATTGGCCATGGGCAACTTCACGCAGCTTAGCCAACTCCTCGTTGGTGAGAATGGGCGTAGGAAGTTCAATGAGATGGCAACTCTCAGGATTGGGATCGAGCAAGTTGCGCTCGGGTCCAATCGTTGTTACCGAAGAGGTAACAATTTCTTCACGAATACAGTCGATAGGGGGATTGGTAACCTGAGCGAAGAGTTGCTTGAAGTAGTCGTAGAGCAACTTGGACTTATTCGAAAGAACAGCCAAAGGAATGTCTGTACCCATCGATCCCGTTGCTTCGACACCGTCTTTGGCCATCGGAAGTAGAAGTTTACGTTGATCTTCGAAAGAGTAACCGAAGGCGAGTTGACGCTGCAGAATCGTTTCATGGTCGGGGCCATGAACTTCTTTTGGCTTAGGAATATCTGCGAGTTTAACTAAATTGCCGTTGAGCCATTGACGGTAAGGCTTTTCGGAAGCGATTTGTTGTTTAATTTCCTCGTCGGCAACGATGCGACCTTTATCCATGTCCACGAGGAACATTCGACCTGGTTGAAGACGGCCCTTTCGTGCAACGTTTTCAGGAGGAACAGGCAAGACACCTGCTTCTGAAGCCATGATGACCAAGTCATCTTTAGTGACGTAGAAGCGGGAGGGGCGAAGACCGTTGCGATCCAAAGTGGCACCAATCATGGTGCCATCGGTGAAGACGACGGAAGCAGGGCCGTCCCAGGGTTCCATGAGGCAGGAGTTGTACTCGTAGAACGCCTTCTTTTGTTCGCTCATTGATTCATGGCCATTCCATGGCTCAGGAATCATCATCATCATTGCTTGTGGCAATGAACGACCGCTCATCACCAAGAGCTCGAGTACATTGTCGAATTGAGCCGAGTCAGAACCATTCGTATTAACAATCGGCTTAATTTTTTCGATGTCTTTTCCGAAGAGGGGGCTGGCCAGTAGAGGCTCACGAGCCTTCATCCAGTTAACATTACCTTTGAGGGTATTGATTTCGCCGTTGTGGGCGATGTAGTGGTAGGGGTGAGCTCGTTCCCAGGAAGGGAAGGTGTTGGTTGAGAAGCGTGAGTGAACTAACGCCAACGCCGTATCCATCGTGGGATCGTTGAGGTCAGGGAAATATTTGCCCACTTGCTCAGGCATCAACATGCCTTTGTAAATAATGGTACGGCAGGATAAGCTAGAGGCGTAATAGAAGTTATCTTTGCCCGAGGCACGCAGTTCGTTGTGTGCCTGTTTAGCGATGATGAAAAGTTTACGTTCAAAGTCTTGGTCGGTGGCACATTTATCGCAGCGAGCGACAAAGACTTGGCGAACGCAGGGCTCACTCTTGATGGCCGTTTGGCCAAGCGATGAATTGTCGGTTGGAACAGTGCGCCAGCCGAGTACTGTGAGGCCTTGCGACTTAACGATTTCTTCAAAGGTCTTTTCCGAGGCAGTTCGCGTTTTGACATCTGGTGAAACGTAGAGCATGCCTACGCCGTATTGACCGGGCTTAGGGAGAGAAGAAATTCCAGATTGTGCTGCTACTTTGGCGAGGAACTGGTGAGGGAGTTGGAGAAGGATTCCAGCACCGTCTCCCGTATTGGCTTCGCAACCACAAGCTCCGCGGTGATCGAGGTTAACCAGGATGGTCAACGCCTGTTGAATAATATCATGAGAGCGTTTGCCCTTCATCTGACAGACAAAGCCAACGCCGCAGGCATCGTGCTCAAACTGTGGGTCGTAGAGACCCTGTTTCTCGGGAAGTCCGGGATTATTCATTTCTGGTATGGTCAAAAAGTGAGGTAGTGACAAAAAGGTGCTAAAGGAGTCGTTTGGGTGCCTGAGGGATTTCCGCAGGGTGTTGAATCTAGTGAACAATAATCCCCCTCAGTCAAATGCAACTTATTGGGTCAGTTTCAGCCTTTCAGACCCCCTTTGGGGTGATGGCTCTGGCTGAAAGTTGCTCTTCGACCCGATAAGCCAGAGGAGTGGTAAAAAATAAGCCCAAGATTTGTCCCATTTATTGCAGTTTGCTGAGGATTCGGCGAAAAGTTTCGTTTCCTGTTCTTTCCGTCACCCTTGACAATGACCAAGGGCAGGCCGACACATTATCTGATATGAAAGCGGACAATGACTTATATCGTCAGATGCGAACTCTGTCCGCAGAGCACCTCTGGACTATTGAGGTCCCTAAATTTAATCAAGCTTCAGCAACCGACCGACCCCGGCTCGCTGGACTCATTCGGGCAGTTGGGGTTGTTTTTGCCAGTTCGGGAACTGCCTCCCAAAAGGTCGCAGTGAAGGCTTGGATGAAAAGCCTTTTGCAGGATCCTTCAGAAAAGGTGCGACGCTATGCGATGGCGGCTATACCCAAACTGGGCGGTGACGTGGAGGCTGAGAAAGAAATTTTAAGTATTCTGAAGACCAGTTCGGTGGATCGCGAAAAGCGAAAAGCGGGAGCAGCTTTAGAAAAAATTGCTGGGCAGGAGACTCTTCAGACTCTGGCTCAAAGTCAGACACCGCTACCATTTTCAGAACAAAAAATTCGGGCGAACGTGGCACGACAAACGAACCCAAGCTCGTTGCGTATGGATGAAATTTTAGAGCGTTACGATACGCTACGGATTAGTTTGCGTTGTCGTAAAGGGCTCGAGGCCTTGCTTGCTGAAGAAGTAAAAAAATCAGCCAAGCATGGTGGCAAATTTCGTTTATTAGAGATTCGAGGCTGTCACGTGGTTGTGGCAGCGACGGCACCATTCACTTTACGTGATCTTTATCAACTGCGTTGCTTTGATACCTGTGCCTTTTCTTTGGGGCGCATCGATAATCCTCAGGCAGCTGATGCGATTCAACGTTTAGCCAAGTTAATCGCTTCACCGCTGACGGAGCGGCTGATGTCGTCCTTCACCGTGGGCTCCTTCCGCTATCGTTTGTCCTTTTCCGATGCCCAAACGAGTGATGTTCTTTTACAAAAATGTGCCCAAGCTGCTTTCGAGATTAATCCTCGAATTTTGAATGATGCCCGAGAGTCGGCGTGGTCGATTGAGGTTTATGTCACTCCCACCGCTGCCTTGGTTGAGCTCAGCCCTAAGGTTTTACCTGACCCGCGTCTAGCCTATCGCATGGGGACGATTAGTGCTGCCTCTCATCCTCCTTTAGCAGCGTGTATCGCCCGTTTGGCTGATCCTCAGGCGAATGAGGTGGTATGGGATCCGTTTTGTGGCTCGGGAATGGAGTTAATTGAGACCTGTTTGAGAGGTGGAGTGGTTAAAGTGATTGGTTTCGACTTGAGCGAAGAAGCGATTCAGCATGCGCAAAACAATTTTCAAGCAGCCAATTTGGCTGGAGTGAAAAGTCATTTCATCGTCGGAGATTTTAGAAATTATATAGCCGAGACGGATCTGCAGCCCGGAACGGTTTCCTTGGTTGTTTCCAATCCGCCACTGGGTCGCCGCGTGCGAGTTCCCAATCTGCAGGGAATGTTTACGGATTTTTTCCAAGCTGCTTCGCGAGTGCTCAAACCGGGAGGGAAGTTGGTCTTCGTCAATCCTTTGAAACTAGAGCCGGCCGATTCTTCACTTCGTCGCACCTACCGTCAAGTGGTCGACCTCGGAGGGTATGATTGCCGTTTAGAGGTCTACGTTAAATTGTAAAAGAGCATAACGAATTAGGCCCACTCTCAGAGAGTGGGCCTAAAGAAAGGTGGAGGTGGTGGGAGTTGAACCCACGTCTTCTAACCCGTACGTCACATCTTCTACATGCTTAGCTTCATTATTAATTTCGGTCGCGTTTGGGAATGGGCACCCGTGCGACCTATTCTCATTCTCACTTGCCCCGGAGATAGAGACGAAAGAAGGGGATCGCCTGCGTTAACCGAACGGATCTAGGGATGCAGGTCAGGCCCTAGGGTTCGTCGCTGTACTTAGGCAGCGAGTGCGAGAGCGTTGTCGTTCTCGAACGTGATGGTGTTTTTAGCAGTTATATGCTGCCAGATGGATTAAAGAGGAAACTGACATCCTCTGCATGCCGTCATGATATCTTGGTTGGAATCGAATCCGGAACACCCCCGAAATGCATACGTCGACATTAGCGGGGTCGACTGAGAAGGAACGTCATCATTGTCGCCGAAAACTGAATAAAGTCAAGGGGGTGCAGAGATGAATAACTCGTATTTTTCGCTTTAAAATCATCCGTTAAGGCAAAGGGTAGGCGAGTGAATGTATTTACGGCAGAATTGTCTCAGGCGCTTCTTCGCATGGGGCTGTTTATTTTTATCGGCTGGTTCTTGGCTCGTCAGGGGTTGGTCGTGTCTGCGGCTCGACCCTCCATCATGCGTTTAGTCATCGGCGTTTTTTTTCCTGCTCTCATTTTTTCTCGAGTTTGTAATAATCCCTTGCTGAGTTCGAGTTCTCGAGCCGCTCTTTATCTCGGAGTCGGTTTTGCCATGGTTGTGGTGGGGATTCTCGTTTCGCGCTTGGTTGCGCATCTTTTGGGATTTAAAACGGGAGTAACGAAGCGCACTTTTGCTTATGCAGCAGGAATTAATAATTTTGGTTATTTAGGCATACCCGTCACCGCGGCTTTATTTAATGACCATGTCATGGGAGTTCTGCTGGTGCATAATGTTGGAGTTGAGGCAGCGGTATGGACTTTTGGGGTCGCCTATTTATCAGGGAAAAAGGGCTGGATGTTCCTCAAGGATCTTGTACAACCGATGACGGTTTCGTTGGCCATAGCGTTAGTCCTGAATTTTTTGGGTTGGAGTAACTCGGCTCCCGTGCTTTTTGCCACACAGTTTACGCACGTTATCGGAGAGTGTGCTATTCCCGTGGGTACAATTCTTACGGGAGTTTATCTTTTTGAAACAATCCAGGGGTATCGTTTTTTTGCTGAACCACGCATGACCACAGGCTTCATCCTTTGCCGTTGGCTCATAATTCCAATGATACTTTTAGCGGCAGCTAGCTTTTTGATTCCCGATGCCGAATTACAAAAAGTCATGCTCGTGCAAGCCGCAATGCCTGCGGGAATTTTTAGTTTTTTGATTGTGGAGATGTATAAGGGAGACGTTGCGGTTGCTCTGCGCTGTTCTGTTTTTACAATCGCTTTTTGCCCGTTGATTACGCCTGTCTGGCTTTGCTTGGGTTCCCGTTGGCTCCACCTTAGCTAATGAAAGAAATGAAAATATTTGTCAGCATACTGTGTCTCTTCCTCGTCGGATGTGTGAGTTATTTGGATCAAGCTGAAGTGGCTCAACAGGCGATTCTCTCGGGCGATTTCGAAACTTTGTCGAGTGTAGCACTCGCTGAAGCTGAACAATCGAGGAATGAGGCACTGCTTTGGCAATTGGAGGCTGGTGCGGCTTTACGAGCCCAAGGCAAAATTAAGGAAAGTGTGGTTTGCTTTGAGCGAGTCGAAAGTGCTCTCCAGGCCGAAGAGGAGAGGGCTGATTTTTCAGTTTCTGAAGAATTGGTGGGGGCGTTCTCTAATGAATATGCTCAGGCCTACCGTCCGAAGCCAGTCGATCGAATTTTTGCTTCGACTTATCAATTGCTTAATTGGATTGAACTCGGTGATTTTGCGCGTGCGCGAGTCGCTGTAACGCGTTTACGATTTGTTCAGGAGAAATGGGGTAATCGCGAAATTTATCTCTCGGCTTCGGCCAAAACAGGAAACGAGGCTGCGGTGGTGAAGGCCTCACAGGAGGGTCAGACGAAGTTGGCATTAGATCAAATCGAGAATGACTTATCTACTTATGGTGTGGCATCGACTTATGATGATGCCTTTAGTCATTGGCTCCAGGGGATGTATTTCATGCACACCGCGCGAGAGGCCTCAGACTATGAGCGAGCGCGAAAAGAATTTTTAGCGGCTACTCAACTTAATTCTGATTGTTCCGTTATCCAAGCCGATCAGGCTGATTGTGAAAAGTTGATTCAGGGTAAATCGCTCGAGCGTTTGGTTTATGTTGTGGTTGAAAAAGGTCATGCGCCAGAGTGGTATGAGCAGCGAATTGATTTCCCTGCTTTTTTGATTTCGGATCGCGTCTCCTTTGTCTCCGTGGCTTTGCCAGCTATCCGTCCAGCGAAACCTGATTACTCTCTCGCTTTGAATCTCGATGACAAAGGCTTGAGGCTTTCGCCTATTTCTCGTCCCGAGGCTTTAGTGGCTCAGCATTTTGCAGCCTCGTTTTCGACGCTAAAAACACGAGCGGTGATTTCAGCGGTGACAAAAACAGCCAGCGCCTACGCAATCAATAAGGCAACTGAACAAAGGGAAAAGCGAAGGCAGGATAATGAGTCTCGATGGCTTCGCTTGATTGGACAGATCGGGGCTGGGGTTTATACGGTTGCCTCAACTCAGGCGGATTTACGTCATTGGCGAAGTCTCCCTGCTCGATTTTCCTTAGCCCGTCTGACAGCTCCCTCTGGTAGTAAAATCAGTGTGGTTGGTAGGCCAGAGGTGTCTTGTATTTTACCAGAGGGCAAGGTTCTGCTTGTAAGCGTAAAGTCTTCTAGCGAATATAGTCCTGTCACTCTTCGCTGTACTGTTTTACTTCCATGAAAAAATTTTTTCTTTTCGGCGTAGCAATGTTCTTCGTTGGTTGTTCAACGGTCATCAAAGTAGGTGATCAAATTGAGCGTGCCGCAACCCCGCCTGATGCGGTTAATTATGTTACGACAAAGCCTGATGGTAGCTACGAAGCGCAGTTAAACGATGGCCGATTGGCAGAAAAGTTAACCATTATTTCACTACGCAAATTCAAAAATCAAGGTGGCTACCTACAAGTACAGTGTGAGTTGAAAAATAGTTCGGCTCTCAGGCAGGATTTTAATGTCAGCTTTGAATTTCTCGCGGCGGACGGAAGAGTTGTCGAAGGGCAGCGCAATTGGGATACGTTACAACTGGAGCCTGGTGCTCTTCATACCTATACAGCCACGGCCTTACGTTCCGAGGCTGTGGAATGTCGTCTACGCTTTCTTGCTAAATAATTATTACCATGAATCGACTCATTCTCTCCCTCTCTACAGCACTTCTTGTTTTAGTTGGCTGCGGTACACCTGCTGCCTACAAAGATCCTAATGGACGCGACTTGGTCGTTAGTTTGGATCAGGTGAATATTCAGGATTTCGCTTCGGCAGGCTCGGCGATGTTGCAATCGATGTCTAATGCTCCTGCTTTAAATCAGCAGCCACCTGCTGTCTTAAAATTGGGTACTATCACTAACGACACTACGGTGAATTTTGATACGAGCCTTTTATTGTCCAAGTTGACCGTGCCCTTGGTGAATTCAGGTCGCATTGTTTTACTGGAAAGCGACGTGGCTGCGGATGCCGCTCGCCAAGCACAGGGTGCAGAGGGTCAAGTTCCCCAAGCCCAATTGGTTCTGAAGGGGAAAATTTTAGAAGATCGTGCCAATGCGGGTAGCACGCGCCAGGCTTCCTATGTTTTTCAACTGACTTTAGTTGATGTTAAGCGTGGTGTGGCCCTTTGGACGGAAGAGAAAATTGTCACTAAACAGGGCACCAAAAATACCGTTGGCTTCTAAGTGAATTACCCTCGCGGTTTGACCTTTTTGCAACCTGCGTCTCTGTCGAGGGATGCAGGTTGATTTTTTAATCATTGGTCAAGGTCTTGCGGGCTCACTCTTAGCTCGAGCCTTAAAGCACCGTGGCCAAAAAGTCATGGTGGTGGATGATGGGTGGAAATCTTCCTCTTCGCAGGTGGCAGCAGGTTTGATGACCCCATTGACGGGTCGACGTTTTACGCTGACTCCCGAGTACCCTGAGCTTTTTCAAAGAGCACAGAAAATTTTGTCTTCGCTGAACGTCTTTCGATCCATCGAGGTTTATCGAATTTTCGTTGACGCTCAGCAGCGTGAGCAAGGTTTGAAACGTTCGCAATCCGACACCTGCCGTCCTTTCATAAAAAAGATAAGCGACCAAGCAGGAGAGTTAGATAGTCGATTAACTGACGAATGGGGCGGGGCTTTAATGTCGGGAGCTTGGGTGGACCTTCCTAAGTTGCTCCATGATTCACGTATTGAATTACAGGCGGAGAATGCTTGGCGACAAGCGACCTTCGACCCTGGTGATGTTCAAATCACTTCAGATTTTATTCAGTGGAGAGACGTTACGGCTCGTGGGCTAATTTATTGTGATGGCTACAAGTCATCCCAGCGGGGGCCCTTTACCTATTTACCATGGAAACCAGCAAAAGGAGAGGCGATTACCTTTCAGTCTCCTGTACTTCAGACGAGCTTTGTTTTAAATCGTGAAGGTTGGGCCTTGCCTATTGGCAAAGGTCGTTGGCGAGCAGGGACAAATTGGGAGTGGACTCAACTGGATGAGAATCCTTCCAGCATGCAGAAGGAAAAACTGATACGACGCTTTATCGGTTATTTTCGTGAACCAATAATGCTGGAGGTTACGGAACATGTGGCCGGGGTTCGACCATGTACTAGCGATAGTTACCCGATGATTGGCACGCACCCTTCTTTGCCGAGGGTGCATTTGTTTAATGGCATGGGACCACGAGGAACCGTCTGGGCTCCTACCTTGGCGGAGGAGATGGCGGATTATTTGGTCAAGCAATCACCGTTGCGCGCCCAGTGTGACCTCCGTCGTTTTCCGATTTCAACGAAGTAGGGCTTATTTTTTCTTTTTCGATTTCGGTGACGATTCGCCTTTGGCCACTAAGTAATCAACGGCTAGCAAGTAACCATCAAAACCTAATCCAGTAATCACTCCGGTGCAGGCGGAGGCGGTGACGGATTTATGACGAAACTCTTCGCGTTTGTAGATATTGGAAAGATGAACTTCGACCGCGTTCATGCCACTACCCGCAATGGCGTCACGCAAGGCAACGCTGACATGGGTATGGCCTCCTGGATTAATCACTAAGAATTTCACTCCGTCATCCGCCCATTGCGCAATCGTATCGATGATTTTACCTTCGTGGTTGGACTGAAAGAAACGAGTTTTGGCGCCGGCTTTTTTGGCGTGGGCGGCGATGAGCTTTTCGAGGTCGCCCAAAGTTTGCGTGCCGTATACTTCCGGCTCGCGTTTTCCGAGTCGGTCAAGGTTAGGTCCGTTGATGACGCCGATTTTCATACAATGTTCATAGGGCCTTCTCCGTGTGTGGACAAGTCGCATTAAGAACTTTACCCATAAAAAAGGGGCGAATCATCGCCCCTTTTTCGTTAAACATCGATCAATTTCACTTGAGGATCTGACGGAGAACGTAGGGCAGAATGCCACCATGGCGATAGTATTCAGCTTCGATAGCCGTATCAATCCGGGCGACGAGCGGAGCTTTGTCGACTTTACCATCGGCACGATGGATAACGAGGGTAACGACTTGGCGTGGTTTGATGGGGTCGGTGAGTCCTTCGAGGTCGAAGGTTTCCGAGCCGTTTAATTGGAAGGAAGCGGCGTTTTTACCATCAGCGAATTCCAAGGGCAGAACACCCATGCCAATGAGGTTAGAACGGTGAATGCGTTCGAACGATTGAGCCACGACAGCTTTGATGCCGAGAAGAGCAGTACCCTTAGCGGCCCAGTCGCGCGATGATCCCATACCGTAGTCAACACCACCGAAAACGATTAAGCCTTCTCCGCGTTGAGCGTAGGTTTGGCAAGCGTCGTAGATGGTATCGATTTTACCTTCAGGATAAACTTTGGTGAAGCCACCTTCTTTACCTTCGGCCATGGAGTTTTTAACTTGGGTATTGGCGAAAGTACCACGAGTCATGATGCGATCGTTGCCACGACGTGAGCCGTAGGAATTGAAATCTTTTTTGGCCACGCCAGCAGCAAGAAGGAATTTTCCGGCAGGAGTTTCTTCTTTGAAAGAACCGGCGGGCGAAATGTGGTCGGTCGTGACCGAGTCACCGAGGATGGCCATTGGACGTAACTTCTGGAGCGAAGGTACGGGAGGAGGCGTCATCGAGAAGCCCTTGAAGAAAGGAGGCTCTTGAATGTAGGTGGATGATTCTTTCCAGCTGAAGCGAGCGCCTGTGCCGCCTTGAACGCCTTTCCATTCGGCGGTGGCGTTGGCCATAGATTCAGCGGCGTATTTTGATTTGAACATCTCGGGCTTGAGGCCGCGAGCGACGTGCTCGGCGATTTCGGATTGTGAGGGCCAGATGTCTTTCAAGAATACTGGCTTGCCTGATTTGTCTGTGCCGAGAGGTTCTTTGTCTAAATCGATGTCCACACGTCCTGCGAGTGCGAAGGCCACGACGAGGGGAGGAGACATCAGGAAGTTAGCTTTGACGGCACCGTGAACGCGGGCTTCGAAGTTACGATTTCCAGAAAGAACCGAAGCCGTAACGAGGTCGCCTTGTTTAATCGCATTCTCAATGTCTGCGTCCAGAGGACCTGAATTTCCAATACAGGTTGTGCAACCATAGCCAACGAGATTGAATCCGAGTTGGTCGAGATAGGGTGTGAGTTTGGTCTCGTTGAGGTAATCCGTCACAACGCGGGAGCCTGGGGCGAGAGAGCATTTGACTGTGGGATTAACCTGAAGGCCTTTTTCGACGGCTTTCTTTGCTACCAGGCCGGCAGCTACCATCACCGATGGATTGGAAGTGTTGGTACACGAAGTAATCGCAGCGATGACGACGGAGGCGTGTTTCAGTTGTCGACCCGTTTGTCCGATAGGAGCGGAGGCAGAGCGGTCGGCTTCGGCTTTACCAAATCCGTTTTTATCTTTGGGTGCAGTAAAGAGTGTGTTGAAGGACTCTTTGATTTTCGGTAAATCGATTCGGTCTTGCGGGCGTTTTGGGCCGGAGACGCAGGGTACAACCGTGCTGATATCGAGCTCAATAGTCTGGGTGTAATCGATGCTTCCCGCTTTCGGAATGCCGAAGAGGCCTTGAGCCTTATAGTATTCGCGAACTAAGGAGACGTGAGATTCATCGCGACCCGTTTGACGGAGGTACTCGAGAGATTTGTCGTCGATCGGGAAGAAGCCCATCGTGGCACCGTATTCAGGAGCCATGTTCGCAATCGTGGCTCGGTCGGCGAGCGAAAGAGCCTCGGTTCCTTCGCCAAAGAATTCGACGAATTTGCCGACGACTTTGGCCTTACGGAGAATTTCAGTGAGGCGCAGAGTGAGGTCGGTAGCGGTTACGCCTTCGCGAAGGCTTCCCTTTAAGTGAACACCGATCACTTCAGGGGTTTGGAAATAAACTGGCTGACCGAGCATACCCGCTTCGGCTTCAATTCCGCCAACGCCCCAACCCACAACGCCAATACCGTTAATCATGGTCGTGTGTGAGTCGGTACCAACTAAAGTGTCTGGATAGAAAACTCCGTTCTTCTCGAAGACGAGTTTAGCGAGATATTCGAGATTAACTTGGTGGACAATGCCGATAGCTGGAGGAACCACACCAAACGTTTTGAAAGCTTGCATACCCCATTTTAAAAACTCGTAGCGCTCGGTATTGCGGGCGAATTCTTGACGAAGGTTTTCGAGGAAAGAGTTGGCCGTTCCTGCGCGGTCAACTTGAACTGAGTGGTCAACCACGAGATCAACTGGAACTAATGGCTCAATCACTGAACTATCTTTGCCGAGGCGAGCGACCGCTTCACGCATGGCAGCGAGATCGACTAAAAGAGGGACGCCGGTGAAGTCTTGTAAAACGATTCGGGCAACGACAAAGGGGATTTCTGTGTCGACAGGTTTTTGTGCGTTCCATTGGGCAAGCGTACGAACATCGTTCTCGGTCACCGCAACTCCATCGCAATTACGCAAAACAGACTCTAAAACGAGTCGAATAGAAACAGGGAGACGGGAAATTTTCCCGATGCCTGCTTGTTCTAAAGCTGGTAGCGAGTAGATCGAACCAGATTTTCCGCCCGCAGAAAAAGGGCGGAGTGCTTTGAAGGGGTCTTTTTGTGCCATGTTGGATTAAGAATGAAAAGGGTATGAAGGATTGGTGAGGGATAGCCAAAAACAAAGAAGGCGGTCGGGGCAAGCCCGACCGCCTTAAAAACGATGGTTTTTAAGTTAGGCCTCTACGGCTTTCTTGATCTTGGCAAAGTTAGGCATCGTCGCTGGGTCGCGCTTCACTTCGGAGTGAATCACATTGCCATTCTTGTCTGCCACAAAGACTGAACGTTTTGCGACATTGAGCATGCCCGTCTTTTCAGGGATAGCTTTAGTGTCCTTAACCTTGAAGGCCTTGAGGGCAACGCGGTTGAAGTCGGAAACGAGCGTTACGCCGATATTAGCCTGTTTAGCCCAAGCTTCTTGAGAGAAAGGACTGTCGACGGAAATAGCGATAACATCAGCACCTAGCTTCTTGTACTCATCGAGCAAACCAGTGACTTTGCAAAGTTCATCAGTGCAAGTGCCAGTAAAAGCAAGGGGTACAAAGAGAATGACCGTCTTACCTTTGCCGACATTTCGACGCAGATTGACATCAACCAGACCAGATTCGGTCTTTTGTTTGAGAGTGATGTCAGGAATGGGGAGGCCAACTTTGAGAGGCATGGTTGTTAGGATTAGGGTGGAAGTCGCCTAATAATGCCAAAAAGGCCTTGAGCGCAAGAATGGACGGAAAATAAAGCCGTTTTACCCCTAATTTGGCATTAACACCTTAAAAAACGCCCAAAAACCCCATTTATTCAACCGGCCCAGTGGCGATTCCTAGCCTACGGAACCATTTTCTCTGCTTTTTAACCAAAGCCCAGGTATTGAGACAGATGTGTTCACTTAGAGCCTTGATGGGTGTTTCCCGACCATTTCTAATCCAATCCATCGTCTCACGGTAGCCTACGGCTCTAACGGAAGGTAATTCGGGATCGAGACCTAGTTTCAGAAGAGACTCTGCTTCAGTGACGAGGCCACTTCGTAGCATTTCATCGGTACGCAAGTGAATCCGCGCCTTGAGTTCATCATCAGGACGCTCCAGTAACTCACAAGAAAAACGATAATCAGCAAAAGGGCCCTTCTTGGTGAGAAACTCATCGCGAAGAGCATCAAGGCTTAAAGGTGAAGAGAGGCGACGTTCGAGGGCTTTGGCGAGACGGATGGGGTTCGATTGATCAAGCCAACTCGGTAATGTAGGTCCCTCTAATTCATGTAGACGCTGTCGTAAGGCATCGGCGCCGGATTTTTGCAACGCACGCACTTCCTCAATGACGGCCTCGCTGATAGGAAGTTCGTCGGTTACTGGACCAAAAAAGGCGGCGAGGTAAAATCCACTGCCGCCTGTAATACAAACACTTTTACCTTTGGTTTGGATTTCGCGAATAGCGGATTGCGCATAACTGATGAACTGGGCGACGGAGAAACGCTGAGTCGGTTCAACCAAATCGATTCCGTAATGGGGAACTCTTTTTTGCTGTGCGAGAGTGGGTTTGGCCGAACCAATATTCATTCCACGGTAAACACATACCGAGTCGCACGAGAGAATTTCGGCCTTGTTTTTCTCAGCCCATTCTAATGCCGCCTCTGTCTTTCCTACGGCAGTCGGTCCAGTGATGATATGGAGAGTGGTCATCTTTTCACCAAGCCGACTTTGCCCACTCTAAACCATAGGAGAGGATGACGAGGGCGAGAGGGGCGGTAAGAATCAAACTATCGATGAGATCGAGTGCGCCACCGATACCAGGAATCGTGGATCCCGAATCTTTAACTCCTGCTTGGCGTTTAAAAACAGATTCAATCAAGTCCGAGGGCACACTAGCGATAGCCAAAGGCAGAGCGAGAATCGCGGCCTTGGTAGGCAACATAAACGGTATGTGAAAAACGTTTAAGCAAACCCAGGCATAGAGGGCAGAAGCGAGGGCCGAGAAAAATAAACCACCCACCACACCTTCCCAGCTCTTGGCCGGACTAATCGTCGGAGCAATTTTGTGTTTTCCGAAGGGTACGCCAATAAGCAGTCCGCCGACATCGGTAAACTTGGTCGCCACTGCTACCCAAATGACGTAAAACAAACCAACCGATGAATGGTTCAGTAGTACTCCATTTTCCATTCGTGCGATAGCCACGAGTGGTGAGAGCATAAAGGGGACATAGAGGAAACCGTAGAAATTGGGTAAATGACGAACAAGGGGAGGTGTCTGCTGAGGGTTCCTGAGTAAACTAAGAAGATGTAGAGCAAAAAGAAAAGTAAGAGCAGTGATAAGGGGGTTCGCTCTTAGGCGCTCGCTGGCGAAGAAAAAAAGTACGAAAAGAAAAACGAAACCAGCAATGATACCCGTGAAATTGGTTCGGCGATTACGATTAATTTTATTACAAATTTGATAAAACTCGTATTGAGCGGCCCCGACTAAAAGGGCAAGAACGCCGAAAGCGGCTTGCTCGGTGAGGGAGTAACAGGAGCCGAGATAAATCACGAGACCGACGATAACCCAGAGGCCAATCGTGCTGAGCGTACGGTGTATCATGGGGTCTTGGTGTGGTTAATTTGCTCGTGAGTCATGCCGAAACGGCGCTCACGTTTTCCAAATTCGGATAAGGCTTTCGTAAATTCTTCTTTTGTAAAATCAGGCCAGTGAACTGGGGTGAAGACAATCTCCGCATAGGCTGATTGTAGAAGTAAGAAATTGCTCAAGCGATGTTCTCCCGATGTGCGAATAATTAAATCGGGGTCGGGGAGGCCACTGGTTTGAAGATGATTAGCGATATCGTCCCAGCCGATATTTTCGGGTTTGATTTTACCTGCCAAGGCTTCCGCAGCTAGATTTTTGACGGCGGCGGTGATTTCTTGGCGTGCACCATAGTTTAAGGCGACAATCAGTGTGAAAGCCTCATGCTTGGCGCTATCGATAATAGCCTGCTTCAGGGGGTTCTTCACAAAGTCGGGCATCGCTTCTAAATCACCAATGACTTTGAGGCGAACTTTGCGTCGATGTAGCCGGGCAAGATTGGCTTTAAGTACCCATTCACCGAGCTTGAAAAGACCAGTCACTTCTTCAACGGGTCGACGCCAATTTTCAGCTGAAAATGCAAAAAGAGTGAGGGCGCTGACACCTTGATCAATGCAGCAGTCTACGACATCAAAAATACGCTCAGCTCCACGACGGTGTCCTTCGAGACGAGGTAAATGACGGGCGGCAGCCCACCGTCCATTTCCATCCATAATAATTCCGATGTGCTTAGGTATGTCCGTGCGCAGGCTGGGTGATGGATGAGATTCAGGCACGATAGGTAAGTTTCGAGGCAAAGTGTTGCACGAGTCTTTGGGAGTCAACGCTCGTCAGCAGCAATCAAAACCCCAGGAAATCCTGCCCGTCGAACGGATTCACAGACGGAGATAAAACTTTGCATGGTTAAAAGGGCATCGGCTTTGATGAGCACCGGACGAGATAAAAGTGTTTTGTCGGCTGCGAGTCGCTGTAATTCAACTTTGAGTCCGGCATCGTCTACCACCCGTCCGTCAATCACATAAACACCTGCCCCACGTGCGGAAATAAGGGTGACGGTGGTTGATGTTTGTGCAAGGTCGCCAACGTTCGTGACGGGAGTGGTGAGGTGGCTATTGGCGGCAGCACGGACATTGCTAAATCCCACATACATTCCTGGGGCATAAACGAAATGCGAGCACAGTACGGCAATCAGTGCAGCACATACTAGGGCTAAAAGAACAGGCCACGTTCCTGAATCCTTTTGAGCAGGACGTACTTTTTCGAGAATGCCTAAAGGGGTGTGCATACCGTGATTAAACAGAACGTTCTTTCTCTGTTGGCAGTTCGTGATGGACGAAGGTGATGATGGAATGAGCAGCGATTTCCATTTCCGTTACAATCGAACGCACACGCCCAACAAGAAAGTGATGAGCTAATGTGCAACCCGTTGCGATGACGAGGGAGAATCCAGCATTGGCCAGCGCTGATAAAATATCGGGAAACAATTTATTCGCAGATGCGTAGACACTGCCATCGTGAAGACCACTGGCCAAGTGGAAGCCAGAAAAAATGGCCGCGGTAAGTCCGATGAGTGGTGCAACCCTTCCAATCGCGGAAATTGTTCCAAGTCGTCTTTCTAAAACGGGTAATTCCAAGAGTGCTGCTTGGATAGCAGCTGCCCGCATGGCCTCTTCAGTGCCATCGGCACGGAGTAAAGCCGCCTTCACCACGCGGGGTATGGGACCAGGGGATTCCTCGCAAGCAGCCAAAGCTTCTATAGGCCTTTGGGCTTTTAGGTTATTTCGCACTCCGTCGATAAAATCGGATGAAAGTACGAGACCGCGATGAAGGAACATGGTTCGTTCGACAACAAAGACGAGAGCGAGAAAAGCGAGACCAAGTAAGATCCAGACAAATGGTCCAGCATCAGCGGGGAAAGAAAAAGGTGCATTCATAACCTATTATTTTTATTGGAGATTTGTGATAGAGTCGCAAGTTTGCTTTCGGCGGCGTTTTGACCAGGAAGTCTAATCTCTCCTTGAGGTAAAAGGCGATTGAGTTCGGTAATGATTCGGTAAGTAGCGATTGCCTCGAGGGTATCGCCTTCGTCTTCATAAAGTTGACCGAGTAAGAGAATCGAACGCGAAAGCCAAACTCGACCAGAAGTTCCGTAGGTAAATTCGGAGGAGTTTTTGACTGTTTTTAGGGCCGAGAGTGTATGAAGAAGAACATTACGGGCCTCCAAACGAGTTGCGTTTGCGTCGGTGCTCGCCTCTGCTTTGGCACGCTCGAGAAGCGCGAGAGCTAGTTTGTAGCGGACTTCTGCTAAGACATCGGCATCTTTGGCCCACGCACCAGCAACATTTTCATAGGCGGCAACGGCCAAAGAGACGCGCTGTCGGTCCAGCTGTCCGTTGCGCTCACGGCGCAATTCGGAGAGTCCAAAAAGGGAATCAGCCCGATCAATTTCTGCTTGGGCACGCATGGGATGATCGGGATTTTCTCGAATCAGGCCATTGAGTACCAAAAGTGCGCGATTAAAGTCACCCAGCATGCGAAGTAGTTCAGCACGTCGAAGTGTGGCGGTGAAGAGTAGGGGGCTTTTGGGGAATGATTCGGAAAATTTTTCAAGAATTTCTACCGCCTCTTTTAATTTCTTATCACCAACCGTTGGAGCTTGAATCGCAGCTTCCTCAGCAGCCTCGTACAAACCTAATTCAGCGAACTCAGCCATGGTTGCATCCTCACCTTGGAAATTTTGCGAGAGCTCTAAGAAACGTTCTTGGGCTTCGGCGTGCCGGCCTAAGGCAGCGAGATACCGACCTTCGACGAGATAGGAGGCGGCAGCGGCAGAGACTTTTCCGTACTGCTTTCGTATGTTTTCAAGTTCCACTAAACCCGCAGCGTTTTGAGTGCCGAGGGTGGTTCTTGCTTTCAAGAGGGCAATATGACCACGCAGAGCGGGTGCGTTTTCTTTCAACTCAGCAGAGGCATTGGCGGGTAACTGATTGAGTTGCTGACCAATGTTATCGGCGATTTTGAGGGTATTTTCAGTGTCGTGTTTGGCCAAAGCAATAAGGGCTCTCTGCCAGTTAAAGCGCAGACTGTAGTCCACCGGTAAATCGCCGAGCAAAGGACTTAGGCGTTCGAGAACTTGTCCTGCTGTATCAGGTTGATTGGCTTTGCGAATGTCTTCCACTAGACACCAAACGGCAATCCAGATTCTTTCGGCGGGGATTTTATTCGATTTCTGACTTTGCTGAATGATGTCAGCGACCTGCGACCAAGTTTTATTATCGTTCGCTGTTTGTAGAAGGGAAAGGATGCGTTGATGAAACGCAGAGATGGCTAAATCGACTCCTTCCGTTTCATTTTGAATCGCGGCGTAAGCTTTTTCGGATAAAGCGTAGTCACCAGCGAGAAACAGACAGTCGGCTGACACGGTTCGTAGAATATCACGCGGAATGCCGACCTTACCCTCGGCCAGAGTGTCGAGCAAAGAGGAGGCGAGTCGGAAAGAGCCATCTCCCCAAGCAACGAGGGCTAAGGTGCGCGTTGCTTCTCGGGCTAGGGGGCTAGCGGGAACGTCCTTGATTAAATCGCTGGCTGCTTGGCGGGCTTTTTCTCGATTGCCAGCGATGAGCATGAGTTGTGCTCGGGCTAAGTGGATAGCATCGAGAACAGCTGGATCGCGCGGACAGACAAATTGGTTCTGCCCTTCATTTTGCTGCATTAAAAAATCATAAATTTCGTTGGCAACCGATTGGGTCTCGCTCGGCTTAGCTTCCGCGGCTGCTGCGACTAATGCACGTAATGCGGTGAGGCGAAGAGAGGTTGCCGCTGGGTTTTTGGCGACATGCATTAAAGCTTTTCGTCCTTCCGCAGTTTCGATTCCAAGAATTAAACCAGCGAGTAAATCGGCCTCAGCTTGTTCAGTGGGCGAGCGTTGTGCCGACGATAAGAGGATGGAGGCAGCTTCTGATTTAAGATTCTGTCGGGCCAAGGCTAATGCCAAACTGCGCTGGTAGGCAAAAGCGTTAGGAGTGCCGACACTGAGTTTTACTTTTTCTCTTAAATGGGCGATAACAGTGTCATCAATTTTCCCTGCCATGATCAGGGAACGATAATTCAGAATTTCGATGCGTTGCTTCTGGATTTCAGAAACAACGGATTGATTGGCATCGAGAATATGTTGATTGAGTTTAACGGTGTCTCCTTGATGGCTGGCAATGAATCCGCGTAAGGCATGAAGCCAGGCAACATCTTGGGGAGCCAGTTGGTTGGGGTTAATTTTTTCTGTCCATTGGATGGCGGCCGTAAAGTTATCATCCAGCACAGCCAGCATACCTTCGCGCAAGGCTTTGGCGGGAGAGTCGGGAATTGTTTTTAGTACTTCTCGTGCTTCTTTGATTTTAGAGCGTTCGATGTAGGCTGTGCTTAGACCAAGAGACGCTGTCTCGCGATCTTGGGCGCTGAGTTGGGGAAGGCTTAAGACTTTGGTGTATAAATCCGCGGCCGTCGCCGTTAAGCCAATCGTGAGAGCATCATCGGCTAATTCCATCTGGCTGCGTTGCCAGGCTGGGGTCGAGGCTGTCGCAGACGGTGTCTGGCCAATGACGGGGACGGGCACATCTTGTGCGTAAGCCAAGTCTCCTGCAGTAAGGCAGAAGCAAAGACTTAAAATGATCCCGAATCGTCTCATCATCTCGCAGTGTGGCGAGGGATTTGGCGACGGGCAAGAGGCGAGTGCCACTTATGCCTTATCTAGGCCAAAGGCGGTATGAACGGCACGAACGGCCGCATCGGCTTTAGCGGGGTCAATCGCCACGGAAATCTTGATTTCAGAAGTGGTGATTAACTCGCTATTGATGCCAACGGATGAGAGAGCCTTAAAGAGTGTTCCCGCAACGCCGGGGTGGGAAATCATGCCCACGCCAACAATGGAGAGTTTAGAGATTTCGCCAGCTGAGCGCACAGAACCCGAGCCGAGTTTTT
Organism: Opitutia bacterium; assembly: GCA_947470855.1. Lineage (GTDB taxonomy): Bacteria > Verrucomicrobiota > Verrucomicrobiia > Opitutales > UBA953 > UBA953. The sequence goes on from CANIUQ010000008.1 coordinate 59,270, forward strand.
TAAGCGTCTGCCCAACAATTTTTTCAACGCGGGTAAACTGATCGGTTGTTACCGAGAAAGTGAGGTTTGATTTTCCGTTATTACCCAGATTTTTAATGATCATATCCACGCTGAGACCTGCTTCGCCAAGGTCGTCAAAGAGGGCAGCGATTGCTTGAGGCGTGTCGGGTAAATCAGTCACCGTGACGCGTGTTTGTAATCGGTCGAGGGCTACGCCTGCAATCGCGGCGTCTTCGAGGGTTTTGTCGATGGCTTTCACAATAGTACCGGGTTGGTCGTTAAAAGAGGAGCGAACTTCGAATGGAACGTTGTATTTTTGTGCAAATTCTACGGAACGAGATTGCATGACTTTGGAGCCACTCGAGGCTAGCTCAAGCATCTCTTCATAAGAAATTTCATGCATTTTTTTCGCCGCCAGCACGATGCGTGGGTCGGCGGTATAAACTCCATCGACGTCGGTATAGATTTGGCAGATGTCGGCTTTAATCGAGGCAGCGACAGCGATGGCGGTGAGGTCGGATCCACCGCGACCCAAGGTCGTTACTTCGCCGCGATTAGTAACGCCTTGAAATCCTGCTACGACCACTACTTTTCCTTCTTCGAGGCGTTCTAATAAATCACCACCTGTAATACGGGTAATGCGTGCCCGAGTATGAATATCGTCAGTGAAAATGCCCGCTTGCGCTCCAGTACGCGAAACTGCTGGAACGCCAATGGCGTGTAATGCGATTACTGTTAAAGCGATGGTCTCTTGCTCACCAACGGCAAGTAGGACGTCCATTTCGCGTTCATCGGCGAGGGGCATCAGCGCTTTGGCTCGGCCGATGAGTTCATTGGTCACGCCACTGCGGGCTGAAACAACGACGACCAGACGGTGACCCTTGGACCACTGCTCTTTGATTTTTGCAGCGACGTTTTGAATGCGGTCAACATTTCCAACCGATGTACCGCCGTATTTTTGGACAATGAGTGCCATCCTGATTTATGATTCGGGCGAGAAGATGCGAAGGAGGAAGGGTTCCTCAAGCACAGTCTTTAAACGTCTCAGTTCAGCAAGAACAGCCCCCATTTTGCGTTCGCTGACCGGATAAGTTGAAAGCGTCACCGTGCCACGACCTTGATTGGGGTGTTCGTACTGAATGACGCGGGCAATAGAAACCTTGTGCTTGGTAAAAATGCGATAAACACCTTCAGAAACACCCGCTTTATCTAAAAGAGACAGGCGAAGGTAGAAGGGGGAGACAATTTCATCCAGCTCAGCCATGCGGATTTTTTGGCCCTGTTTTTCTCGAGCCTGTAAATCATCAAGAGAAAGACCTTGGCGAGCTGACCCCGTGAGTGAGGCGATGGCATCGATGATATCGCCGATGACAGCTGATGCGGTAGCGTCTTGACCTGCTCCACGTCCAGCCAAAGTGGTCGCACCAACCACATCGCCACGTAAGGTGATGCCATTATTCACTCCCGAAACACGAGCGAGAATATCGCGATTAGGAACAAGAGCAGGGTAGACGCCGACGGTCATCCAGTCTTTTTTGAAATTACGTTGAACCACTGCGAGATGTTTTAGGGCAAAACCGAAACGACGCGCGAAATCGATATCCGCAGGACCGATGTTGCGAATGCCTTCGACGAGGGTGCGATTGCGCGGAGCCCACTTACCATGAGCCAACCAGGCTAAAATCGATGCTTTATGCCAAGCATCGATACCATCGACATCAAGGGTGGGATCGGCTTCCGCATAGCCGAGTTCCTGCGCTTCTTTGAGTGCATCAGCGAAGGAAAGACCATCTTCGCCCATGCGGGTTAAGATGTGGTTACAGGTGCCATTGAGAATGCCGACAATGATTTCAAAATGATTCGCGGCGAGGCCTTCACGAATGGCTTTGATGATGGGGATGCCTCCCGCAACGCTGGCTTCAAAAAGGAATTGTCCTCCGTGCTGTCTTACAGCCTGGAAAATTTCAGGTCCATGCTCGCAGAGGAGTGCTTTGTTTGCCGAAACAACGACTTTTCCTTGGCGTAGTGCTCGTAATGTGCACTCGCGAGCCTTCGTGGTTCCTCCGATTAATTCACAGACGACATGAACTTTGGGGTCGTCGATAACTTCAAAAGGGTTGGGGGTTAGTTTGGCGGAACTGATTTTAACTTCACGTTTCTTCTTTAAGTTTCGGACGGCGACTTTGCGTAAATCGAGTTTTACTCCGAGACGGGATTCGAGGTCGGATTTTTTTTCGGTTAAATGTTTCCAAACACCTTGGCCGACGGTGCCAAAGCCGAGAATACCGATGCCGATAGTACGAGAGGTTTTCATGAATGATATTTTTTCTTTCCTTCACCAAATCGAAGTTCAGTTCCTTGACGAAGGCGATTTAAGTTCGATCGATGAGTCCAAAGATTAAACAGGGCAATGACCGATGCAAAAACGACTTTTGTTAAATCGCTTGGGCTGGATTCAATAAGATGGAGAATAATGCAGGTTAAGGGGAGGGAGGTGCTTAGGCCGATTGAAGCGACAGAAACGTAGCGTGTCGTAAAAAATAAAATCACCCAGATGAGTGCACCGATAAGAATCGGCAAGGGGAGTATCACGAGCAGTCCACCAATGGTTGAGGCCACACCTTTGCCTCCTTTGAAGTTGAGAAAAATCGAAAAACAATGGCCGAGAATCGTACCAGTAAAACCTGCAATCAGCTGATAAAGTGTGGCGGCTGAGTTTAAATCAAAAGGGATTTTACTGACCTCGCCCCAGTTCGATGAAATGCCCCAGAAAACGAAAAAAGGGAGAAAAGTGCCAACCGCACCTTTCATAACATCCAACGCAAAAACAAGATTACCCGCGCGTTTGCCAACCACGCGTTTGACATTGGTTGCGCCAGGATTGCCTGAGCCTTCCTTAATAATGTCAAAACCTTGAGATTTAGCAACGAAGACGGCGAAGTTGATGGAGCCAAGAATATAGCCCGTAACGGTGCAGAGACCAATAGCGAGAATGAGTAGGGCCGTTTCCATATCACCTACGCATCGATGAGCGATGCGCTCACGATGGCTGGGTTGCGCAGAATTTCTTTGATCGTCGCCTCGCTCGGAGCGGTGTCCAACTGGTAAACAGCCAAGGCATTTTCTCCGCCAATACGACTTAATGCCATGCTGCCGATGTTGACGCGTTCTTTGGATAACAAGGTTCCCAGGTTTCCGATAATGCCTGGTTGATCTTGGTTTTCGATGAAGAGCAATTTACCTTCAGGAATAAACTCTATGGTGCGATTGTTGATCGAGACGATACGAGGGGATTGTGCTTTACCCAAAATCGTGCCCTCCGCGGAGATGATTTTTCCATTGGCGAGGATGGCTTCCACGAGAATCAGTTCTTTGTAATCAGCCTCTGCTGTTGAGCGAACGGACTGAACTTCAACACCCAAGGCTTTAAGTTTGCTGGGGGCATTCACGTCATTAACGCCTTCGAGAATGCCACGAAGGTAGCCTCGCTGAACGGCACGTGAAATGGCGCCTGCACCTTGTTCGGATCCTGTACCAAAGGTTGTCAGTCTTAATGACTCGATTCGACCAGGAGCCGCGAGTTGTCGCACGATGGCGCCGAGTTTTTCAGCCAGCGATAAGAACGGACGAATGGTCGAGAGTGTCTGGGAGTCGACGGAGGGGAGGTTGACCGCATTGGCTGGTGAACCGCCGTTTAAAACAGCAATCGCAGCTTCGGCTACTTCGACGCCGACATTTTCTTGTGCTTCAGCGGTGGATGCACCGAGGTGGGGAGAAAGGTGAGATTTAGGAAGGGTTCGTAAAACATGGTCCTTGGCTAAAGGCTCATCAACAAACACGTCGAAACCACAGCCACCACATTGGCCTGATTGTAAAGCTTCTGCGAGAGCGGCTTCATCAATAATACCTCCGCGGGCACAGTTCACAATCTTTACGCCCTTCTTCATTTTCGCAAAAGCGGCTTTGCCAACCATACCCTCGGTTTGGGCGGTCAGTGGCATGTGCACGGTAATGTAATCCGAAAGACCAAAGACTTCATCGAGAGTCGCCATCGTAACGCCGAGGGCTTTAGCACGGGCTTCGGTTAAGTAAGGATCGTAAGCGAGTACGCGCATTCCGAAAGCAATCGCGCGTTTAGCGACTTCTGCACCGATTCGACCTAAACCCAGAACTCCTAAACTTTTACCAAAGAGTTCGGTGCCAGAGAGAGTCTTTCGATCCCACTTGCCTTCGCGCATTGATTGGATCGCTTCGGGTACTGGACGAGCGAGGGAGAGAAGGTGAGTGAAAGTGAGTTCGGCCGTGGCGATGGTATTGCCCGAAGGGGTGTTCATCACAATAACTCCGCGCTCAGTGGCAGCATCGACATCGATGTTGTCGACTCCTACGCCTGCTCGACCAACGCACACCAGACGAGGGGCGGCGGCTAAAACCTCACGGGTAATTTGTGTTTCCGAACGAACTAAAATGGCATGCACATCTTCGACGAGAGTGAGGATTTTTTCAGGGGAGGAACCATAGGCCTCAATGACCTCGTAGCCCGGTTGGGCTTTGAGGAGGGAAACTCCAGTGGGGGAAATTTTATCAGCAACAAGGACCTTAGGCATGGTAATAGGGAAATGGATGAGTGATTTGAGTCATAAATGCCCACCTTTGGCAATGGCAAGCCACTACCCAAGAAGGCTCGTCATAATCATTAAAATCGGCGGTGAGTATAATCCGCTAATTCGTAACATTCTGGGCTCATTTCCTCAAGAAAACGACAGGGGTCAAGTGGTCGATAGCCCTCGCCAGCGGTCGTAAACCGAGGAGTGAATAAGTAGAGGGTGTTTTCAGCTCGAGTACAGGCCACGTAAAAGAGACGTCTTTCCTCTTCCACATCCCCTTCATCGATGGCGCGTGTTAAGGGAAGTAATCCGTCAGCTACCCCTATCAGAAAGACAATCGGAAACTCTAAACCTTTTGATTGGTGGATCGTGGTTAATCGCAAGGTGTCTTGCTCGGGCTCGGGCTTTTTATCGGAAGTTTCTCCATTAAGCAGAATGACTTGGGCAACGAGATCTCCGAGGTCGTCAAATTTAGCGGCGAAGCCAATGAGGCTAATTAAATCCTGCTCTCGATCTTTCCAATCAGGAAAAAGAGTTTTGATGTGAGAGCCGTACCAGCCTTCGACGCATACCCGAACCGTTTCAGCGGGTGTTCGTGCAATTTTTTCTTCTTCGTTTTCTCGAGCGACTTGAAAAAGATCCCGAGCAGGGGCGGCGGGCGGAGCTTTCTGCTTCGCGTTCTCAATTCCCTCTAACATATCTTCGAGTGTAATGGTCAGGTCTTGAAAGTCATCTTTGGCAACTTCAGTGACTTTTTTCAAAACCAGAGGGTCGCGAAGAGCGCGAATCAGTCCTCGGCCTTGGGTATGAGCGACTTCATGTGCCGTACGAATAATTTTATCGGCGGCGACGGGACCAACTTTCGGCAATAGGCAGAGTAATCGAGAGAGGGCTACTTGGTCATTAGGATTATGAATGACTCGTAAATGTGCTAAAACGTCTTTGACGTGAATGAGATCAAAAAACTTATGTCCACTGGTGATAACAAAAGGAATACCTAGGGCATTTAACTCCATCTGTAATTCGAGGGACTGGTAATGAGCTCGATACAAGACATGTATGTCAGCCAGGGGGTGTCCTTCTTGATGTAGTTGCAGAATTTTTCTTCCCACAATTTTTGCCTGCTGTGACGTATCGCCTACGCTAAAAACAACGGGCTTATTGCCCGAGTGGCGTACGGCTTGTAAATGACGATCAAAGCCATCTACCGCGGGACGGTGAGAAAGGATTTCGTTAGCAAAATCGAGGATTTCCGGGGTCGAACGATAGTTGGTATTAATCGTGTAGATTCGAGTGTTGGGATGACGTTGGGGGAAGGTAACAATATTTTCCCAGTCAGCTCCTCGCCAGGTATAGATACACTGAGCGTCATCACCGACGGCCATGATTTGGTGTTCGGCGGCAAGTAAATCGATAATCTTACTCTGCAATCGATTGGTATCTTGGAACTCATCGACCAAAAGGTATTGAAAACGTCGACGATAATGTTCGAGGACGCTACCATCGGTTTCTAAGAGTTTTAGCCATAGCACGAGTAAATCATCAAAGTCACAGACATTGCGTTCTTTTTTGGCATTCTCGTAGGCCAAACAAAAACGAAGACATTTTTCTGATCCACCTTTCATCCAATCGAGGCGTTCTTGAAGGACTTCTTCGACAGGTCGAAGTGTGTTACGTGCATGAGAGTAAGCATCTAAAATAACGGGTGCCTTAGGGTTGGTCTTATCTTTGATGAAAGCACCATCTGCTTCTTTAATGATGCCTGAGAAAAGTTGTTCTGACTCTTTTTGATCGAGGATGGTAAAATCGGGACTTCGATTAACAACGGCGGCATGTCGACGAAGGATGCGTTGTCCAATCGAGTGAAATGTTCCTCCCCAGAATTGTCCGCGTGGTACACCGGTTAAGTCCTCGACCCGCTCCAACATTTCTTTGGCGGATTTATTGGTAAATGTGAGAAGAAGAATGTCCCAAGGTTTAACTCCTTGGTGAAGTAGCCAGGCGACGCGATAAGTGAGCGTTCGTGTTTTACCTGAGCCTGCTCCAGCCAGGACTAATGCTGGTCCGCGTGGAGAAGTGACGGCGGCGTATTGTTCAGCGTTTAACTCTGCACGAAAATTGACAGGGGGTAGTCCGTCCACGGCTTAGGGTGCGAGGCGTTGACGTCGAGCCAGCAGATCAAATTTAACGACCTGCTCATCTGCTTTGTAGGATGAGCGCACGAGGGGTCCGGATTCAACGTGTTTGATGCCAGCAGTGAGAGCCACTTTTTTCCACTCCGCAAATTCATCGGGGTGAACCCAGCGATCAATGGGTGCGTGCTCTTTGCTGGGAGAGAGGTACTGTCCGATGGTAAGAATGTCGACTTGAGCTGTCGCGATATCGCGAATCAATTGGGCAATCTCTTCCGAGCGTTCGCCAATGCCCAGCATCACGCCTGTTTTGGTGATGAAGCCTCGGGATTTTGCATGTTTGAGAACCCAAAAAGAGCGATCGTAACGTGCGGTTTTGCGGACAGGACGTTGTAAACGTTCAACGGTTTCAAGGTTATGATTAAGAATATCTGGCTGGGCGTCGAGCAGGGTGTCGAGATGCTCTTGCTCGCCACGAAAATCAGCCGGCAAAACTTCTATGGTGGTTAAAGGATTGCGATGGCGTGTGGCGCGGATGGTTGCAGCCCAAACGGAAGCACCGCCATCTTTTAAGTCATCCCGAGCAACCGAGGTAATGACCACATGGCGAAGTTTCATTTGTGCAATCGACTCAGCGACACGGGCTGGTTCGCCGAGATCGAGTTCACTGGGGCGACCAGAGAGAACTGCACAGAAGGTGCAGGAGCGTGTGCAGATGTTGCCCAGAATCATTACCGTGGCTGTTCCACGAGACCAGCATTCGCCGAGGTTAGGGCATTGGGCTGATTGGCAAACCGTGTGGAGTTTGTGTTCATCCACATTTTTCCTCGTCTCCAAGTAGTCGGGTCCACTGGGGAGTTGGGCGCGGAGCCATTCGGGTTTGCGAGCAGACTCAATCATTTGAGTTAACTACCATTTCGAATTATCGATATTTTTCAACTTAAACAAAAAGGGGCGTTCCCCTATCCGAGAACGCCCCTTTGCTATGATATCCTTAGTGGATTAGAAGGTCTTCTTCAGAGTGAAGGCAGTAAGACCGTCGATGGTGTCGTCACCATTGGAATAAACCAATGAAGCAACGAGATCAGCAACAGGGTAAGAGAGACCAACGGAGTAGTCGTCTACAGTGCTGTTGGAACCAGAAGCGTCTTTCCAACCGTAGTGGAGGGATAGATCGAGGCCTTTAACAGCAGGAATGCTGTAGACATAGCCGAGTTCGTAGTAGTAACCATGGTCGGTGTAACCAGTTCCGTCATGTGCGTTAGCAACTTCCTTGGAAACTTTGGCAGTGAGGCCAGCGTAGGAAGCAGCAACGTTTACTTCGGAGAAGGTGGAGGAAACGCCAGATTGATAGGTGTAAGCAATGTAACCAACAGAGAGGTCAACGGAGCCAACTTTAAAACCGTAGTTAGCGTAGAGGTCGACTTCAGTGCCGGAAGAGAGGCTGGAAGCCCAAACGCCAGCAGAGAGACCGCTGGAGTGGCCAACGTCAAAACCGCCTTGTACGGCGATGCTGTTGTTATTTTGAGAAACACCGCGCCAGACGTAGTTACTCGTCAGGGCGACGTTAGCTACTTGGTTCCATGCCGAAGCAGGAGCAGCAGCTGGAGCAGCGTCAGCTAAAGCTGAAGCTGCAACGAGGGTGAGGGTGGTGATAGATGCAATATGTTTCATAAGCGATTCCCTTCGTAACTATCTCCGTGCCAATGTCCAACAAAAGTTTTTGCTGATTAAATGCAGACTAAATGAGGGCCTAGAAATGGGCACAATGCCCAAAAATAGGCCAAAAATGGGTTAAAATAAGGTAAAAAACCTTCGTTAGACTCGCTGACTCAAGGCTTTTTTGTAGCAAGCGACATAGCTTTCAGCCGCAGAGTTCCAACTAAATTGACATTTCATTCCCTTTTTTTGCACCGCTTTGTAGGCCTTTGAATCAGTATGAAGTTCCAGTGCTTGTGCGAGTGCCCAATCAATTGCTTTGCTGTCCGCATCTTGAAAAACAATGCCAGTCGCATCTTTGCTACCAGGCGACCATGGTTTCACGGTGTCAGCTAATCCACC
>CANIUQ010000009.1 GCA_947470855.1 Opitutia bacterium
GAAGCACAACAAAAAACCACCACAAAAGCCCTGCCGCCGACCCCCATGTGCCAGGAGCTTTAAGTTTTCCCAACGGACCGAGAGTAGCAATCGAGACAATCATTCGGATTCAGAAAGACCGGGAAGATGACGACGGTGACGAATGAAATAACTCAAACCCGAAACAACCGTGAGAATAACCGATAACCAAAAAATTCCGGTAATGATTACCTCCCATCGTTGATGCCAAACTGCGGAAAGCTTCCAGTGGGTTTCGTAGGCTCGGAGCCCAATCAAATGTCCAATCGCTAAAATCTGGAGAAATGTTTTTATTTTTCCTAATCGTTCGGCTTCAAGAACTTGCCCTTTAGCCGCTGCAACTAAGCGCAGTCCCGTAATCAAAAACTCGCGCATCAAAATTAAAATCACGCCGAAGGCTGAAATTAAAACTGCCCAGTGATTGGTCACGGTAGCCACTCCAGCGTCATCCCACTTTTGAACCGGAAGACAATCGATAGCCATCAAAGCGACCAATAATCCGAGGATAAAAATTTTGTCCACCAAGGCATCCATCAATCGACCAAAATCAGACACTGCTCCCAGTTTGCGGGCTATCCACCCATCAAAAATATCAGTCAATGCAGCGAAAATAAACAGAGCCAAAGCCGCGCTTGCCCAAACCCCCGCCCAAGAGGTCCAAAGGGCGATGACAAAGACAGCTGGGAGACGCAGAGCCGTCAAAAGATTGGGGATATGTTTAAAACTTTGCATGCGGGCTTGCCGTGATAGTGTTCTAGGACGAAAGTGAGTCGCAACAGGAAAACCATGGCCCGCAAGCAAAGCATCGCTGTTTACCCCGGCACCTTCGACCCCATCACCTTGGGACACATCGATGTTCTCCGTCGTGCCTCTCGACTTTTTGACCGTGTCATCGTTGCCGTCGCCCCGAGCGATGCCAAAAACCCTTGGTTTTCCATAGCCGAACGTGTCGCGATGGCTCGTGAAGCCACGCGGGGTATGAGCAAAGTAAAGGTCGCCGTTCTCGAAGGACTCACGGTCGAATTCGCCCGCAAACATTGTGCTGTAGCGATTATTCGTGGCTTAAGAAAATTTAGTGACTTCGAATTCGAATTTGATTTGGCACATGCCAATCGGTTGATGGACCCCCAAATCGAAACGGTCGTCCTTATGCCCAGTCAGGATCAGTTTGTAACCTCTTCCTCTTTTGTTAAGGACATTGCCCGACACAAACTCAGCCAAGCGGCCGCCTTTGTACCTCGTTGCGTCCTGCCAAAACTGAAAAAACGGCTCAGATAAGGCCTAAATCGGGGTTTGCCTCCGCTGTTGACCGTTGGAGTTTGTTCCCTTTGCTCCACCTTTCCCCCTGAACGCCCTGTTCGGGGTATATCAAAAACTTTCTAAATAAAGCATCCATGGAAATTAAAATTCAAGTCACCAACCCTACTCGTCGCAGTGTCACAATCACTATCCCTGCAGCGAGTGCCCTCTCCACAGAAAAAGAGGTCATTAAAGATTTCATGAGCAAAGCCAGCCTTCCCGGCTTCCGCCCTGGCAAAGCTCCCGAATCGATTGTCCGCCAAAAATATGGCAAAGACATCACAGAAGAAGTTAACCAACGCCTTCTCTCTCAAGGCTATGAGCGCATCCGCGAGGAAAAAGGTCTCACCATTTACACCCTCGCTGACGTGAAAAAAGACGATGCCTCTAAAGGTAGCGACATCGTCATCCACTACGAAGTTGATGTTCTTCCAGAATTCAAGACACCCGATTGGAAAAAAGTTAAAATTGCGATTGAACCTGTCACGGTTACCGATGCCGACGTAGAAGAACACTTGAAAAAAATTCTCCAACAACGCGCTCGCTTTGAAAAAACCGAGTCCGCTGCCACTGCGGGTGACTACGTACGCCTTGGATACACGGGCACCATCGATGGTAAAGACGTAAAAGAATTTGACGCCGAAGCTGGTCATTTGGCTGGAGCAGAGTCCACCTGGGAAGAAGCGGGTTCGACTAATGAAATCGTGGCTATTCCTGCTATCTCCCAAGCCGTTGTCGGCCTAAAAGCTGGCGACACCGCTAAGACTGAATTCACCGTCCCTGCTGACCACGCACGCGAAGTCTTACGAGGTAAGAAAATTCAGTATACTTTAACCGTTGCCGAAGTTCGTCGCAAAGAACTGCCCGCTCTGAATGATGAATTTTTCAAGTCGGTGGGAGTGAAAGACGAAGCTGATTTACGCGATCAACTCCGTAAAGGTATCGAAGGCACCAAGCGACAAGCTGCTGAAACCGCTCGTCGCGAAAAAGCCGTGGAAGCACTCGTGGCAGGATTGGAACTACCTCTTCCACCCTCAGCCGTTGATACCGTCGCTCGCGACCTTTTCATCCAGTATGCCCAAATGCGTATGCGCAACGGTATGCAACCGAACGAACTCGAATCCAAACGCGAAGAAATTGTAACCGAGGCGCGTAAGGCCGCCGAAGTGCGCGTCCGTGCTCAAGTCGTACTCTCCAAGATTGCTGAAGAAGAAAAGGTCGACCTCAGCCAAGAAGAATTCACTCGAGCCATTATTAATACAGCCTACGCCGAGAAAACTCCCCCTGAAAAGATTGCCAAAGATCGTCAACGCATCGCCGCTATCCGTCGCGATGCGATTCTGAATAAGGCCCTCGACCTCGTTTTAGCCGATGAAAAGGCGGAAACGGTTGAGAAAGTTTAGTTTTCTCCTAAACTAGGCAAAACACACCTCCCATGTCTTACATCATTCCTAACGTTGTTGAAAGAGACGCCCGCGGCGAACGAGCATGGGATATTTACAGCCGACTGCTCAAGGATCGCATCATCTTCCTCGGTTCTCCGATTTACGACGATGTCGCCAATGCCGTGATTGCACAAATGCTCTTCCTGCAAATGGAAGACCCTAAGAAGGATATTTCCATCTACATCAATTCGCCTGGTGGATCGATCACCGCAGGTATGGCCATTTATGACACGATGAATTTCTTGAGTTGCGAGGTAAACACGTACTGCATCGGTTTATCCGCCAGCATGGCCACCGTCTTGCTTGCCGCAGGCACCAAAGGCAAACGCCACGCCCTGCCCAACTGCCGCGTCATGATTCACCAACCCAGCGGTGGTGCGACTGGACAAACCTCAGACATCTCGATTGCGGCTAAAGAGATTTTGCGTTGGCGCGACACCTTGAACCACGTCCTGGCTAAGCATAGCGGGAAAACTCCCGAAATCTTACAGCGCGATTCCGACCGTGATTACTACATGACCGCCGAAGAGGCTAAGGCCTACGGTCTTGTCGACCACGTTGTCATGCCGAAAGCAGGCAAAGCCTAGTTTTTATGTCGGGAACTCAAGCCGAGTCCTGCTCGTTTTGCGGCAAACCCGCCTCCCAAGTCGGCAAACTCATTGCAGGCCCAGAGGGTGTGGGCATTTGCGATGTGTGCGTTTCTACCTGTGGACGATTAATCGAACGCGAGAACAAAAAGACTCAATCTACCAAGAGCGAAACAGCCACCTCCAAGGCTCCGCTCTCCCCTGTTAAGCTCGTGACTCCAGCACAGTTGCGTGCAGAGTTAGACGCCTATGTCATTGGCCAAGACCACGCCAAAAAAGTTCTCTCGGTTGCAGTCCACAATCACTACAAACGCCTGAACGATCGATTGCAAAAATCATCTTCGGAAAATAAAGGTGAACTTGCCGAAGTCGAATTAGACAAAAGTAACGTGCTTTTGATTGGACCCACGGGTACAGGAAAAACACTTTTAGCCAAAACTTTGGCTCGCATGCTCGATGTGCCATTCGCCATCGCGGATGCCACAACGTTAACGGAAGCAGGTTACGTTGGTGACGATGTTGAAACTGTCATTTTACGCCTACTCCAAGCAGCAGATATGGATGTTGAACGGGCGCAACGTGGCATCATTTTTATCGATGAAATTGATAAAATTGGTCGAAAGTCCGACTCCGCGTCTATCACTCGTGATGTTTCCGGTGAAGGTGTTCAACAAGCCCTCCTGAAACTTCTCGAAGGAACCATTTGCAATGTTCCTCCGGCTGGGGGCCGCAAGCACCCCGAGCAACAATGCATTCGTGTCGACACGAGCGACATCCTCTTCATCGCTGGGGGTGCGTTTGTGGGGCTCGACCGCATGATTGCTCGTCGCACGGGAACTAAATCCCTCGGCTTTGTGCAAGGCGGAGACATTTCACCTAACCTATCCGCCGAACAAGTTCTCGCCGGCCTACAACCCGAAGATCTTTTCTCCTTCGGCATGATTCCTGAGTTTGTTGGACGACTTCCTGTTATCTCTGTTCTCGAGCCTCTAAATCGTGAAGCACTAGTGCGTATTTTAACCGAACCACGCAACGCACCCACAAAACAATACCGCAAACTTTTTGCTCTTTCTGGAATGTCCTTGGAGTTTACCTCCGATTCACTGAACGCCGTAGCCGATCGAGCCTTAGAACTAGGCACGGGTGCACGTGGCTTGCGCTCTGTTCTCGAAGGAGTCCTCTTGGAGACAATGTATCATTTACCCGAAGCCACTCCAGGCTCGACCTTTACCGTAACGGCTGAAGCGATTCGCGGGCAGAAACCCGTAAGCCTCTCCGCCCCCGACGAAAAAAATAAAAAACGCGCATGAGTCTGACTGTTTATCCTGCCATCGATATACGTGGAGGGCGTTGCGTTCGCCTCAGCCAAGGACGCGATGACGCACGTACTCATTATTACGAAGATCCTGTTGAGCCCGCGAAGCAATTTACTCAGGCAGGAGCAGAATGGATTCACGTAGTAGACCTTGATGGTGCCTTCGGTGGTGCTCCACTTAATTTAGGCATACTTAAACGCATTGCTAGCCTCGGGCCCAAAGTACAATTCGGTGGTGGCATGCGCGATCGTGCTTTAGCAGAATCAGCTTTTGCTGCGGGTGCACAACGTGTCGTGATTGGCACCCGAGCCGCCACAGACCCCGCCTTTTTACGCGAGATGGCACAAGCCCATGGAGCTAAACTCGCTGTGGGTATTGATGCGAAAGATGGCCTCGTCGCCGTGAAAGGCTGGACGGCTGTTACTGGTCTCAAGGCAACAGACTTTGCGAAAGAAGTTGGCGAACTTGGTATCTCAACCGTCATCTACACCGATATCGCAACCGATGGCATGCTAACAGGGCCAAATTGGAAATCTCTAGAAACACTTTTACGTGTATGCCCCTGTGGTGTCATTGCCTCAGGAGGTGTCGCGAGCACTGACGACGTCGCTAAACTTGCACAACTTGCCCGAGCCTACCCGAACCTTGTTGGTACTATCGTCGGCAAAGCTCTTTATGAGGGACGAACAACGGTCGGTGATTTACTGCAAGCCTCACGCAGCTAAATAGCTCGTTTATTCCTTATCTTTATTGGCCTGAGTTATACCTCAGCCATTCCTGTGCTTGCAAAAAACCACCCCCTAGGCAGATTCTACACTCTTATGGCACACCTCCGCCTTATGCTCATTGCCTTGGCTTTATGGCTCGTTCCCCAAGCCAGCCAAGCCGCTGATTTAAGCGCTCGAGAAATCATCGAGAAGGCTCGTGCCGCAATCGCCAAAGATCCCCAAGCTCTTAACAAAATTAAGGGCGTAAGGTATGAATTGCGCTTTACTGACCCCGAAAAAAAACCTCTCGGACTAACGATTCTCGATGAAGTGGGCGTTTCGCGCCGCCAAGTGGACTATAATACAGATTATACTTTAGAAAATATCACCGCAAGCAACGGCCTCGAAGGTTGGGCCGCTCGGCGTAATCTGACCAACGGACAAGGTGAAAGTAAAATTATCGGGTTTGCTCAGGTTGCTCGTATGCGCGAGATGACCACCGATGAACTAAGTTTCTTTGCTGCGCCCGCCAAGGAAATCGGAAGCGTGAAGTTAATCGGCAAAGACAAGGTTAATGAACAAAATGTGTATGCCCTCGAGTATCGCTACAAGAACGGCTTCGCCGTGACGCGCTTCTTTAACACAGAAAACTTTAAGTTGGTCGCCTACGATCAGAAAACCGAAGCTGGACAACAACAGCGTCAAAAAGTAGAAGAATTTACCACCGAGGGTGAGGTTACGTTCGTCAAACGCGAAAAAGTATTTATCGACGGCAAGCACCTACTCAACGTGACATACGAAAAAATCACCCTTAACCCCAGCGTGAGCGAGGATATCTTCGCTTTCCCCGTTCGTTAAGACCATGCCAGTACTTCGGGCCAGCGACAAAGACTTCCCCGCCAAACTTCGCGCCTTTGTGGGCAATGGCGAAGCGGCTGCAGAAATCCGCCAAGCGGTCAGTGCAATTATTGACGATGTTCGTACCCGCGGTGATGTAGCGGTGCTTTATCACACCGCTCGCTTTGATCACGCTAAGCTAAACATTCGGCAATTACGCATCTCCGCTGAACAGTTACAAAAAGCGGCTGACCAATGTGCGCCTGAAAAAAAACAGGCCATGCAAGAGGCCATTCGCTGTATCGAAGATTTTCATCGCAAAACTTTACCTAAAAACTGGAAAGCCAAGAACCCCCACGGCGCCCTCGTCGGAGAGCGTTACCATGCGATTCAGCGTTGCGGACTCTACATACCCGGCGGGCAAGTTCCCCTTGTCTCCACGGTTTTAATGACAGCAATTCCAGCGAAGGTAGCAGGTGTTCCTGAAATCTGTGCCTGCACTCCCCCTAACGCTGAAGGAAAAATTAATCCCGATATCCTAGCTGCTCTGCATTTTTGTGGCGTCAAAGAAGTTTATGCAGTCGGTGGCGTACAAGCTATTGCGGCGATGGCTGTTGGCACAGGTTGCATTCCCGCAGTCGATAAAGTTTTTGGTCCAGGCAACGCCTACGTAACTGAAGCAAAGCGACAACTTTTTGGTTTAGTAGGCGTCGATCTTCTCCCTGGCCCCAGTGAAGTGATGATTATCGCCGATCGCTCAGCCAAGCCTGCTTGGGTCGCTGCCGATCTCTGCGCTCAGGCCGAACACGGTAGCGGAAAAGAAAAACTTTATTTGGTCTGCGATAGTGAAGCCCTCGCCGAACGTTACTTATCTGAAGCTCGAACCCAATCGAACAACCTCAAACACGGAGAAAAAATTCGTAAAGCAATCGAGGCGATGACTTGCGTGGTTGTGGTCGATCAAATTGAGGACGCCGTCCGCGTTGCCAACCTAGTAGCACCCGAGCACCTCGAGTTAATGGTCGCTGCGGGAAAACAAAAAAAGATTTCTGAAGGAATTACCACCGCAGGCGCCTTACTTCTCGGCCATGAGACCCCGACTGTCTTGGGCGATTTTACTGCCGGCCCTAGCCACACTCTACCCACGGGAGGAACGGGTCGATTTTTCAGCGGATTACGCGTTGCTGACTTCTTACGTCGGACCAGCTTTGCTCGCTACGACAAAGCCTCTTTGAAAAAAGCCGAAGCCGTGGTGGAAGCTTTCGCTAAAATGGAAAGCCTCGATGCCCACGGTCAGTCCCTCAAAGTCCGATTAAAATCCTAAATTAAACGCCGAGCGTTTGCAGTACAGCGGCGTGCAACTGTGGAGCAGCGGCTATCACATTGCCCGCGGATAAAGCGTCTCCGCCCTGCCAACTCGTCACCTTCGCTCCGGCTCCTTTTAATAGGGGGAGTATCGGAATGATGTCCCAAGGATTCATCACGGGGTCGACGACAACTTGGGCGCGCCCCGTGGCCACCAGTAAATAACCGTAACCATCTCCCCACGTACGAGTGTGGGCAACGGCATCAGCCAATCGCGTCCAGTGAGCTTGAGGTTGGTAGCGACGAATATGATCAAAGTCTGAACCAACAATAACGGCCTGATTTAAAGGAACCTCTTTAGCGTGCACTATTTTCCCATTAAATTTAGTCACCATTCCATCGCCAACAACACGTTCACGCAATACTGGTTGATCAATCAACCCTAAGCTCGGCTGCCCTTGATAACGTAAACCAATCAAAGTAGTATAAAGAGGAACGCGCGAAAGAAATGACTTTGTTCCATCAATCGGATCAAGCACCCAGCAATATTCAGCGTCCGCATTTTCTGCCCCAAACTCCTCACCTAAAATTCCGTGATGCGGGTAAGTCTTCTTAATTTTGGCCCGCATCAACGCCTCCGCTTCGCGGTCCGCAACTGTTACCGGCGTGCCGTCTGATTTGATTTCGATGGCTGTTTCGGACTGAGTATGTGCCTGCAAGAGTAGCGGCCGAACCTCATCCGCCAAAGCTTCGGCAAATCGGAGCAACTCGGCGCGTTGAAGTTCAGAAAGCATAGAGAAGGGGTAAGCCATTTAACGCCTTACTCCAAGCGAAATTGCTCGGAAAGATTGAGGGTTTTATGCGCAAGCGTTGGTGCGTCCTTGCGAAAAAGAGAACAATGACTTGCTCTCTTTGCTACGAGGTATCCCTTAAAAGTACCCATGCGCAAGAAACTTACTACCTATCGCCACGCCGTATGGGATTGGAATGGAACTTTGCTAGATGACACCTGGCTTTGTTGCGAAGCATTGAATCAAATTTTAGCCGAAGAAAAACGCGCTTTACTCGATCCTCATCACTACCGGCAAATTTTTGAGTTTCCCGCAATCAAGGTTTACGAAAAACTTGGCTTCACAACCGACCAAGTAACCTTTGAGTCGCTCTCAGCTCGATTCATGTCTGCTTACGAGATGAAGAAGGCTCACTGCCAACTCCATCATCAAGCGAAAGATTTACTCCAAAACCTTTCTCTTCACGGACTGACTCATTCGATTCTTTCTGCCTACGAACATCAACTACTGCGCCAAACCTTGTCAGAGCATGGACTCGCAGACCTCTTTATTAAAACCTGCGGGAGTGGGGACATTTACGCTGGCAGTAAAGAGCACCGGGCCAGAAATCACCTGCAAGACCTCTCTCTCCAGCCCGAAGAAGTCATTTATCTCGGGGATACGGCTCATGACTATGAAGCAGCCCAAGCCATGGGGGCCGACTGCATTCTCATCGCGCACGGCTATCAGCATCGCGATCGCCTTGAGGGCCTAGGGGCCCGGGTGGTCAATAATTTCAGCGAACTTCTGCAAGAATTAACCGCGGGTAGGTAGAAAATCGACCCCAAGGAAATAGGCCAAGAGGGTAAAAAGAAAAATTAGTGTCCAAGGCCACCCGTTTTTGTTGCCCTCGGCAGGGCAATTATGCTCTGATGCTCGCCCCCAACATTCACCATGGTATTGCTTAATAATACTAACGTTAACACCTTCGCCGATAAGCCCTTCTTATTCCTCACTCTGGCTATGGTGATTATCTTCGCCGTTTACTTGATTCTACGGAAAAAAGAAAGTGACAGTGGGTCGGTGAATGAGGAAATGGCCGATGTAAAGAAAGCCGCCTCCGAGGGCTTTGGTGATTCTGAGCAAGTTTTCCCTCCCTCTGCCGAATTTGTCGCTAAAGCACGCGTCAAAGGTATGGATGGTTATCAAAAGCTTTACCGTCGCTCGATTGATGATCCCGAAGGTTTTTGGGGCGATGAAGCAAAGGAACTGACCTGGTTTGAACCATGGACCAAAGTCATCGATGAATCTAAAAAGCCTTTCTTCCGCTGGTTTGTTGATGGTAAAACCAACATCGCTTACAACTGCCTTGATGCGCAAATCACCAAGGGTTTAGGCGACAAAGTCGCCATCGTCTTTGAAGGCGAACCCACCACGAATGGTGAAGCCGATGAAATTCGTCGCATCACTTACCGTGAACTCCTCAAAGAAGTCAGCCGCTTCGCCAACGTACTTAAAAACTTAGGCCTCAAAAAAGGCGACACCGTGGCAATTTACATGCCCATGGTGCCCGAGCTAGCGATTGCCGTACTCGCTTGCGCACGTATCGGCGTCGTTCACTCCGTTGTCTTTGGCGGCTTCTCCGCTGAATCCATTCGCGACCGAGTCAATGATGCTAAGTCGAAGGCCGTTATCACCATGGATGGTGGTTATCGCCGAGGCAAATTCTTACCTTTAAAACAGACCGTTGATGAAGGCGTGAAAGACTGTCCTTCCTGCCAACATGTTCTGGTTTTAGAACGCCACCCTGGAAAACCTGATGCAGCTTGTACCATGCAAGCAGGTCGAGATGCTTGGTATCACGAACTCGCGGCAAAGGTGAGCACCGATTGCCCAGCCGTCTGGCAAGAGTCGAACGACATGCTCTTCCTGCTCTACACTTCAGGATCCACTGGCAAACCCAAGGGCATTATTCACGGCACTGGAGGCTACATGCTCCAAGCTTACACCACGAATAAATACGTTTTCGATTTACGCGATGAAGACTTGTTCTGGTGTACTGCCGATGTGGGTTGGGTTACTGGCCACACCTATGTTGTTTACGGTCCCCTCTTAAACGGTTCCTCCGTTCTCATGTATGAAGGCGCACCTGATGCTCCTGACTTCGGTCGCTTCTGGAAAATTATTCAAGATCACAAAGTCAGCGTTTTCTACACCGCACCTACAGCCATCCGCGCTTTCATGAAATGGGGCGACGAATGGGTAACGAAGCACAACCTCAAGTCGCTACGCCTCTTGGGATCAGTTGGTGAACCCATCAACCCTGAAGCATGGCTTTGGTACCATCGTAAAATCGGCGCAGAACGCTGTCCGATTGTTGATACATGGTGGCAAACCGAGACAGGTGGCCACATGATTACGCCGATTCCTGGTTGCACTCCTACCAAACCCGGTTCGGCAACTCTTCCTTTCTTCGGCGTTGATGCTGCCGTTTTAGACGAAAATGGCAATGAGACGGACAGTGGAATCTTAGCTATTCGTAAACCTTGGCCGGGCATCACCCAAGGCATTTATGGTGACGAGAAACGTTACATCGAGGCCTACTGGAGTCGTTGGGGTGGCAAATACTACTTCCCAGGCGACGGCGCGATTAAAGATAAAGATGGATATCTCTGGATCACGGGTCGCGTTGACGACGTGGTGAATGTTTCAGGACACCGCATTGGCACCGCTGAGCTTGAAGCCGTCTTCATTGAAAATGAGGCGGTTGCTGAATCAGCGGTTATCGGCGTTAAGCATGACCTCAAGGGACAAGGCTTAATGGCCTTTGTGACACTTAAAGCCGCTCATGCCAAAACTGTTAAAGAGGATGTCTTAGCCAAAACCCTCAACGGCATGGTCGATGCGAAAATTGGTAAATTCGCTCGCCCCGAACGTATCGTTTTTGTTCCAGACTTACCTAAGACTCGTTCAGGCAAGATTATGCGTCGCCTATTGCGAGATATTTCAGAAGGTCGAGAACTCGGTAACGTCTCAACTCTCGCCGACCCCGCGGTGGTTGATGCCATCCGCCACAAGTTTAACGCCAAATCCTCCTAAACCACTCGTTTTTCGAGGAAGTTAGCCTAAAACCCTCGCTCAATTAAACTTGAGCGAGGGTTTCTTGTTTATAGCATAAGAAGTCCATTCCAACTATGAATCGATTCATTCAAACTATTTCTATTGTTTGTTCGTTATCCGCTGCCTTCATTTTTTCGGGATGCAAAAAATCTGAAGAAAAGAAATCGGAAGCCGCACCTCAAACTACCTCGGCCAACAAGAGACTTAAGCGAGGAGATATGGCTCCATCATCTCGCCCCGAAATTCAAGTGCAGGGTGAACCAGTGCGTGAATTCGAGAAAGGAAAACTCTATGTCTTCGCTTGCTGGGCCACTTGGTCCGATCCTTCGTTAAAAGCCATTTCTCAACTCAATCAGTTTCACCGCAATCTCAGCTCCCAGGGTGTCGTGGTTACTGGCGTAAGCATCTGGGAAGCCGATGCTGAGGGTGATAAACCCGAAATGTCTGTAGCCAGAGTAAGAAAATTTATAGCGGAGAATCATTCCGAAAAAATTGAGTACCCTCTCGCCGTCACAGGTAAAGCTTTCTACGACGACTGGATTCGCAATGCTTTAGTCATCGAGGTTCCTTACATCTTTGTGGTAAACGGTGATGGCCTTCTTCTCTGGATGGGTAAACCCGATGCCTTAACTGAGGACATGCTCAAGTACTACCTCGCGTATAAACCTTAATTCTATCTCCATGTTTCGCCCGCTTTTAGTTTGGTTATCCTGTGTTATCGCCTGTCAGGCAAACACACTAAAGGTCGGCGATCAGGCTCCTGATACTCGCCCTGAGATTCAAATCCAGGGCGAGCCAGTGAAGACATTCGAAAAAGGTAAGATTTATATCTTCGAATGCTGGGCCACCTGGTGTCCACCTTGCGTAGCTTCCATCCCCCATCTCAACGAACTCCATCGCAAGATGGGCCCGAAAGGAGTTGTCATTACTGGAGTCAATGTCTGGGAAGGAGAAAAAAGCCCCGAAGCTGCGGAAAAAGTTCGGGATTTTGTTAAGAGCAAAGGGGATAAAATGTCCTACGCTGTCGCCATTGGGGGTAATCAATTCATGAAAGACTGGCTAGAAGCAGCTCGGGTAGAAGGCATCCCTCACGCTTTCATCGTTGATGGAAACGGGAAGTTAATCTGGGAAGGCCATCCCGCCGAACTTAACGAAGAAATGTTAGGCGACATGATTACGGGAACTTTTTCACCCGCCAAAAGCGAAACTCAATCAACCGAGGCAGAGAAACAAATTAATATCGCCCGCGAAAAATTCACTCAACTTGATCAAGCCCTCGCTAAAAAAGATTGGGCTCTAGCTGAAAAGATTGCCCCCGAACTCATTGCCCTTTTGCCAGAAAAAAATCGTGAAGAAGTGAAACGCTGGCTAGAATTCAAGATTGCTTACGGTAAAGGCGATCAGGCCAAAATTTACGGACATCTCGAAAAAATGGCGGAAGAGAAAAAATCTGACCCCAACATTCTAAATGAAATCGCCTGGGATATCATTACCAATCCCCTTTTTGAGAAAGACGTAAATCTCGCTTTGGCTGAAAAATGTGCCACGCAAGCCACCCAGATAACGAAAGAAGAAAACCCTGAAATCCTCGATACCCTTGCGCGCATCCGCTTTATGCAAGGAAAACAAGAGTTGGCTATTCATTTACAGGAAAAAGCCATCGCTAAGGCATCTTACACCACCTTAAAGGAAGAACTTCAATCGACATTGGAATCTTACCAAAAAGGCGTCCTTCCGAAAATCAACGAAGAGGCGGCCGTCGAAAGCCCGAAATAATCCACCAGCCCTCTCGCCAGCCCGAGAGCCCGCTTGCTTCTCGCTTATATTTTTATAAGGGTTGAGCCATAGTCTGGCCATCCCAATGACCCAACGCACTGCCATCGAACGCGCTCGCTCTGCCTTGCACCTGCGACTTCTCGCTTTGCAAAGAAGGGCGATTGAAAAACGACATGGTGTAATGATTCTCATTGGCGGTAACGACCGACTAGGAGCATCTGAATTAGCCAATCA
The DNA here is from genome assembly GCA_947470855.1 of Opitutia bacterium. Lineage (GTDB taxonomy): Bacteria > Verrucomicrobiota > Verrucomicrobiia > Opitutales > UBA953 > UBA953. The sequence goes on from CANIUQ010000009.1 coordinate 13,415, forward strand.
GCTGCACGAATGGTTTGATGCTCGATTCGTGCGTCTTTGTGCCCCCGACGTACAATCACCCGAGATAACCCGAAAGCCTTTCCTGTGGCCCTACTGGAATCAAGTCCCTGCACAAGGGCATTCTCTGATTGTCGTGGGTGATTGGGTCACTCGCACCGCCCTCGCCGCTACACAGGGCGAACTCGCTGGCGAGTCCCTCCGCAAACGAATCAAAGGTATAAAAAACTTCGAAGAAACTTTAGCAGATAATCAGATTATTCTCTGTAAAATCTGGATTGATACTCCGGAAAAATCTTTACGAAAACGTCTGCGCGAGGCGAAAAAAACGGATGCGAGCGATTGGGTTGTTAACCCCGATGATGAGGTCTTAACCAAATCGAAAGCTCATGAAGCAGCGAAGCAGATTCGCTCTAGTTCGTCGGGAAAAGGGATGCCATGGAAAGTCGTTAACGGATCCGATGCTAAACACCGCGATCTTCTTGCCGGACGAAGCATTGTAACACAAATCTCGGTCGGGCTTCGTCGTCGCCAAACTAAAATCCGCAAATCAAACGGTCGTCCACATGGTTTGCTCGAAAGTGCTGCGAGTACCGACCCGCTGAATAAGAAGGATTACAGCCAGCAAATGGCCAAGTTACAAAATCGATTTGGACGACTCTCTCGCTTGGCTGCTAAAAAAGGCCTATCCACTATTATTGCACTCGAAGGAGTTGATGCCGCTGGCAAAGGAGGAGTGATTCGACGTCTGGTCGCCAAAGCCGATGCCGCTCATTATCAAGTACACCCCACCTCCGCTCCCACCGCCGATGAAAAAACCCGTCACTATTTATGGCGCTTCTGGAATAAAATTCCCACCGCTGGTCATGTTGCCATCTTCGATCGTTCTTGGTACGGTCGCGTCATGGTGGAACGCGTGGAAGGTTTTGCTCAAACCGACGAATGGTATCGTGCCTATAACGAAATCAACCACTTTGAAACTCAACTCGCCGAAGCAGGCGATATTGTTCTCAAATTTTGGATCAATATTTCAAAAGAAGAACAACTCCGTCGTTTTCGTAGTCGTGAAGAATCACCACACAAACGACACAAGATGACGAAAGAAGATTACCGAAATCGGAAGAACTGGGAGTCGAATCAGCGAGCAGCGGAAGACATGATTGCTCGCACAGACACTCCGCACGCCCCCTGGCACGTCATTCCAGGCAACGACAAGCGCCACGCCCGTATCATGGTGCTTAAAGCAGTCTGTCGCGCTTTGTCAGACCGTCTGGATTGAGCCAATCGCGAAGCCAACGAAAGTGCGGACCAGTCAAAGCCGCATTGGCTAGTTGATGAATCCTCACCCATTCAAGTTCGGAGTTTTTCTTGAGTCGACTTTGCCAACTTACCTTGGGTTTAATACGAAAAACCTGCTCTTCATAAGTCACCGCACCGATTGTCCTACGTTTGCTCAACCAAGGTGATGAAGTTGGCTCCAATGCCAAATCCGAAAGCAAGGGAATCTCTGCCATACCCGCTAAACGTCGAGCCGTGAGTGGATACCGCTTGATTAATAATTTCTCAGCACGCAAAACCAAGGCCCGATGAACCACAACTTGGCGCAAAGTTTTTGTCGCAAATTTTGGTATGCTTTCCGCCTTTCCTTGAACTTTAGCTTGGCACCAACGCGCCACGGGACAGTTGGCACAATCGGGATTACGCTTTCGACAAACGAGAGCTCCTAACTCCATCATCGCTTGGTTAAAATCTCCTGGCTTACGTGGATCGATTAACGCATTAGCTAACGGTGTAAAATATTTCACCGAAGCTGAGCGATCCTGCCATTGTTTAGTTGAAGCAGTCAAGCGAGCCAACACCCGCACCACATTGCCGTCTACGACCGCTACAGGATCCGCAAAAGAAATACTCGCAATCGCCGCCGCTGTATAGGGTCCAACTCCCTTGAACTTTACCCACTCGGCAGCCGTACGTGGAGAATTTTTTTGCTCCACGACTTGGCGAGCCAATTGCCATAAATGTCTCGCCCGACTGTAATAGCCCAATCCTGCCCAAGCTGCTAAAACTTCACTTTCCTTGGCCTCGGCCAAAGCCTCGAAGTCAGGCCATTTTTTTACCCATTTTTCAAAGTAAGGTACCACCGTCGCTATCTGCGTCTGTTGACTCATTAACTCTGAAACCACCGTGCGGTAAGCGGAGGATTTTTTGCGCCAAGGTAAAGGCCGTTGATTCTTAAAAAACCACAGTAGCAAGGACTTGCGAAAGACTGGTGCCGCAGAAATGAGTTTGGGTTCGCCAAAAGACATGGGATGGGGCTGGATTAAGACACCAACTCCCCTAGACCTTGAGGGCAATGAAGAGAAAAGCAAAGCCGGACTCCGAAGACACACTGAAAAAGGTTACGATGCATACCCTTAAATTGGATGCTTCGCAGGCCGAAAAACTCCGTCTCCTCTGCCTCGGTAAAGGTTGGGTAAGTGCCGTCGTGGATCATGCTGCTTTTGCTTTCAAAGGACCGCAAATCAATGTGGTACATTATCAATCTGGTAAATGCGTCATCTCCGGCAAGGGCACCGAAGAATTTGTGAAGTTCATCCTCGAACCCGAGGTCACTGGCCAAGCGGTTTTAGGCTACGACGCTGAACTTAATCCCGAATGGTTTGAAGAACACGCTGGTCTCGATGAGTCAGGCAAGGGAGACTTATTTGGTCCGGTAATTTCGGCCTGCGTTATTGCTGATGGCGATACAGTAAAGCAATGGATTAAACTGGGGGTTAAAGATTCCAAAAAACTCACCGATGGTCGCATCGCTGAATTAGATAAAATGATTCGCGAGACACCGGGAGTGGCAGTGCGTACGACCTTTGCGCGAATGGCGAAGTATAACGAACTACATTCACGCTTCGGAAAAAACCTTAATCGCCTACTCGCTTGGATGCATGCGACCTCGTGCGAAGAAGCTTTAAAGGCTTACGAGCAATTGCATGGTCGACGACCTGCCTGGGGCCTGCTTGACCAATTCTCGGAAGAGCCACTCGTACAAAAAGAGTTAGCCAGAAAAAATGTAAATTTTGATCTTCGCATGCGCACGAAAGCTGAATCGGATCCAGTCGTAGCAGCCGCCTCCATCGTTGCTCGCGCCGCCTTTGTTCGTGAACTCGAGCGCCTCTCCGCTGACGGAAATGTAAAATTACCCAAAGGTTCGGGGGCTGATGCCAAAGCCGCAGCCATGGAATTAGTCGGCCGTCTAGGTCCCGCCATCTTGGTCAATTTTGCCAAACTACATTTTCGAACCGCCTACGAAGCGCGAGGTCTCGAACCCCCCGAAGCCAAACCTTTTATCCGAGGCCGCAAAAAAGCGGAGTAACTTTTGGCCTCACTTGCACAGTTTGACCGCAAAAAAGGCAACGGTCGGCCTGGCATCACGGGCATTGATGAAGCGGGTCGAGGCTCTCTCTGCGGACCAGTTGTCGCCGCCGCTGTTTTTTTAGACGCAGGTTTTTATGGCGAACCTCGCTGGGTGCGAATGCTCTCTGGCGCCAACGATTCCAAAAAACTTTCCCCTGCTAAAAGACTCGAACTCCATCAAACAGTGATGGAAATGCAAAGCGAAGGAAAGCTTCGGGCAGTTTGGGCGGAAGCCTCCGTCTTAGAAATCTCTGCCCATAATATTTTAGGTGCCACACGACTCGCAATGGGAAGATGTCTGACGCAACTCGCTCAAGGAGTGATGGCCAACCTGTACCCAGCAGCTGGCACCGAAGGCGAGTTATTTGGACGAAGCGACGAGCGAAATATTTTAGTCCTCGTCGATGGTTTACCGCTTCGACCATTTAGTTGGGCTCACGAAGCCGTTAAAAAAGGCGACGGCAAAAGTCTAACTATCGCCCTGGCCTCCATTGTGGCGAAAGTTGAGCGCGATCGACTACTCACCGAAATGGATGCTCAATACCCCGAGTACGGGTTTGCGAATCATAAAGGGTACGGCACGCCCGAACATGTAGAGGTTTTACGAAGACTGGGAGCCTGCCCTGCTCATCGAGAATTGTTTGTTCGGGGAATTTTGGCGGGCGAAGAACCTCCCCCGGAATCGCATCCCGAGTTCGATTTTAATACCTAATTAAAGGGCAACAGCATCGACCAATAACCAAGCCCAAGTGGCCACAACCCCATCGGCCTTCGGATGAAGTCGATCGTAATCGCGAATAAGCGCTCGCAAAGTGCCCGGGCTCATCCGCAGCGCTCCCGTAACTCCACTACCATGCAAGGCACGAAACAAATCGATGGCTGAAGGATAAATTTCTTCCGATTCCAAAACTCCATGTGCTTTTACTTCAAATCGAGCATGACTCAAAATTTGTAGCCACTGTGTCTCATCTCTCCAACGCAAAGGCCCCTCCCCCATCAAATCCCTTAACTCATAAAGACAGGGATCACACGGCACCCCTAATAAAAGTCTGCCATTCTTAGGTAAAGCATCGTGCCAATCTTTTAAAACCGCTACTGGATCAGCCGCCCAATGCAAAAGACCAGAAGAGGCAATCGCGGGGGTAGGCGGAATCTTGGTGAATGCATTGCGCACGCTCCAAACTGCAGTGGGTGCATTGATCTTACCGATGGCGACCATCGCTGGCGAATTATCAGTCGCCTCAACCGAAGCTCCTTGGGCTAATAAAGCGTTAGTTAAAAACCCCGTCCCCGCTCCCAACTCAAGCACCCTATCTCCAAGGTGGAAAGGGGCAAAGGCCGCCAAAGCTTCAGCAAATCGACGCTGCGGTGCCGCATGTTGATCGTAACTATGAGCATGATCGTCAAATCGCATCAGAGTGAGGAGGGGCTGTTTAAAAAATCAGGCAAATGGTGCCCGAGCCCCTCAATTATCTGACATCCGATGACTGCCTGACAAACTCCTTCGGGATTTAAAAGAGGATCTTCCGAGCCAACATATGCCTCCCAGCCAGAGGGCAAGCCTTGCCGTGCAAAAGTAATTAAAGAAATTCCTGCTGGTTCAGCCAAGATATCAAGTCCAGCAAGCAAATGCCCCAGCTCATAAGGCAACTTCGCCTCTGGCATGAGAGGTAAACCTGCTCGATGACGAAAATCGGATAAGGCTGTTAGAGGTTCCTTCTCTAACCAACGACGTAACCAACGCACCTGGGATTCACTCACTTTACCGCATTTTCCATGCTCGGAACAAAAGGAAGTAAAAGGTGCAATCAGTAAAGCACGCGCGGGTAATTTCACTCCACGAGCCGCCGCTTCATACAACAAATGAGCACCGAGCGACCAGCCAATCACGGCATCGCAAGTGACTAAATTTTCCGCAGCGCCTAAAACAGGCGGGTAAATTAAATGTTGAGCTTCAGGTGCATGAGCGACCGCGATGGGACGCAACTCCTCCAAAGAGATTCCCCATCCACCAATCCAACCGATTTTCATAAGGACACTCCTTTCAAGGTAGAAACAAAAGCGGCTAAGTGCTCAGGTTTTAATCCACGACGCAAAGAAATACGTAAACGGGCGGTGCCTAGTGGAACAGTCGGTGGACGAATCGCTGAAACCATAAAACCCGCAGCACGTAAAGCCTGTGCCACCGCTTGAGTTCGTTGAGCATCTCCCAAAACAATCGGAATGATAGGCGAATCACCTTCTGGCACCGCATAACCCGCCTTGATGAATTCCTGACGCCATTCCCGAGAAAGTTGATGAAGTTGATCTCGCTCACCATTCATCGCTTGCACTCGAGTCATCGCTGCTAAAGCGGCAGAAGCGCAAGCAGGAGCGAGATAGGTGGAATAAATAAACTCACCAGCAAAATTAATCAAAGTATCGCGAATCTCGGTACGCTGGCAAAGCACATAAGCCCCCTGTGAACCCAAACCCTTACCGAGTGTACCCACCACAATATCCGCAGACCCACGAACGCCACAGACTTCTTGCAAACCTGATCCAGTCTTTCCATACCACCCCGTGGCATGAGCCTCATCTAAAATCCAACAAAAACCAAAACGTTTACGTAAATCCGCCAATCGAACTAAGTCCGGGGCATCACCATCCATCGAATAAACACTTTCAGTAACGACAAAGACCGCACCCTCATGGTGTGTCGCTTCCTGTAACAAAATCTCCAAAGCATCCAAATCATTATGGGGAAATCGTCGCAGTTTTGCCTCGGACGATAAAATCCCCTCCAGCATGCTCGCATGGACTAAACGGTCCGCCAAAACTAAATCCCCAGCCTGTGGTAAACCACCGAGAACAGCGGTGTTCGCGGCGTAACCAGAATTAAAAATCAAGCCATAGGAATATCCATGCCAAGCAGCCAAAGCTTCTTCGAGTTGCCGATGTAAATCAGTATACCCCGTTACCAGAGGCGAGGCAGAGGCAGAAGCACCCCACTCTCGCAAAGCATTCACCGCGGCTTGAACAACCGCAGGGTCTTTCGCCATTCCCAAATAATCATTATCAGCAAGATTGATTCGCGAATCACCAGAACTCCGCGCTTCTAAGCGGCGTATCAATCCGGCCGCTTCACGCTCCGCTAAAGCTTTCTGCAGACGCTCGAACAAATCCTGACTCATACCCAGAATTTTTTACGAAAGATTCCCCGAGAACGTTGATAAGCCGATTCCCCAGCTAAATGTATACCGGCCTGACGCAATCCATCGCGCGTGGTTTGAGCCACAGCGGCAGAGGGCCGACGAGTACTAGCGTTCAACCAAACCCCGATACGTCCGCGATATTTTTTTTCTAAATGGGCGACACTCAAACGTGCCTGATTGATGGCACCCAAGCGATCTTCGACAACGACAACAACATAATCGGGCTTTACCGCACGAGCGAAATCGGCCCAGTCGTGATTCTGCAAATCAAGTGGCACCGCCACTCCACCCGCTCCTTCAATGACTTGATACTCTGCTGGTTTCAATTTTCGGTAAGCAGATAATAATTTTTTTAGTGAAAGTTTCTGACCCGCGCGAGCAGCCGCCGAAATCGGGGCCAAAGCTTCGGGTAAAGAAATAAAGGTATGGGCTTCAGCCCAACGACCCGCCGCTTTCGGAGCATCCGCGGGACGCCACACGGAAACTCCTGATTCCACTGGCTTAATCACCTGTGTCGGTCCTCGACGGGCAAAATGCCGAGCCAAGATTCCGCACACATGAGTTTTCCCCACGCCCGTGTCGTTGCCTGTAACAAAAATAATAGCCACAGGATTTAAGCTGAACAGCCACAACCACCTTCCGAACAGGAACCTCCTTCTTTCTGAGCAGCCACCAGCTCTTCAATCTTAGGCCAAGGAGCAGACTGTGCCGCGGAAGGTTCAATTTCCCCACGATGCACACGTCGTGCTTCATCAGGATGCAAAGGATGAAGCCCCAGTCGCTTCATTAAATTCATATCTTCTTCGATATCGGGATTACCCGTGGTGAGCAATTTCTCTCCTAGGAAAATGGAGTTCGCTCCTGCGAGATAGCACAACGCTTGCGTCTCGTCCGACATATTCGCTCGACCCGCAGAGAGTCGCACCATGGCTTTAGGCATCAAAATGCGTGCAACCGCTACGGTGCGAACAAACTCGATACTATCGACAAAACGGCGACCGGCTAAAGGTGTGCCTTCAACGGCGACCAGAGCATTGATAGGAACAGAATCAGGTTGAGGATCCAGGTTCGCTAATTCGACCAGCATCTTTAATCGATCATCCACGGTTTCGCCCATACCAATGATGCCACCCGAACAAACCTCTAATCCCGCTTTGCGGACATTCGACAAGGTTTGCAGACGATCATCATAAGTTCTGGTGGTGATAATTTTTGAATAATGCTCCCGAGAGGTGTCGAGATTGTGATTATAGACATCACAGCCCGCTTCCTTCAAACGCTTTGCCTGTGCTTCCGACACCATACCCAGCGTACAACAAACTTCTAAACCCATTTCTTTAACACCCGACACGGTATTTAAAACGCTATCAAACTGCTTACCGTCAGCGACGCGACGCCAAGCGGCACCCATACAAAAGCGCGTTGCGCCACCGGCTTTCGCGCGACGAGCGTCGGCCAAAATCGTCTCGGTCTCCATGAGCGCTTCCGCTTCGACAAATGTATTATGATGCACTGATTGCGGACAGTAAGCGCAGTCCTCTGGGCAAGCACCGGTTTTAATCGACTTCAAGGTGCAGAGCTGAATTCCAGCAGGATCTTGCTGCGCTTGGTGCGCTTGCTGCGCCTTGAAAATCAAGGTGTTAAGCGGCAAATCATAGAATGCGCGCGCTTCGGCTAGGTTGGGCATAGGAGTGGGTGTTTTAGGAAAGTGAGTGAACTTCGAGTTTAGGTAAAACTTCATCGACCGCTAAACGCACGGCTTTAACGAGATGGCGAATCTCATCAGGCTTAATCGCAATCGGAGGAACAAAAAGAATGCTGTCAGCCAGAGGGCGAATAATCAGACCATGCTTTCGCGCGAGGAGAGAGACTTGATACCCTGCCCTCAAATCCATGGGCCAATGACGACGACGATCCGCTGGAGAAAAATCAATGGCAGCGGTTAAACCAAGCTGGCGATAACCACAAACATGGGGATGGGCAGCAAAGTTCTGCCTAATCTCACGACCGAGCAATGATGCACTTTCCGCCAACTGACCCGACTGTATCATGGGTCGTAATTTTTTCAAAGAGGCTCGCGCCACCGCACAAGCAAGTGGATTCCCCGAAAAAGTATGCCCATGGAAAAAAGTTTTTCCCTCGGAAAAATGCCCCTGAAAAGCCGAGAAAATCGACTCCCTAGTCAGAGTCGCCGCCAGGGGTAAATAACCAGCGGCGAGTCCTTTGGCTAAACAAAGAAAATCGGGAATAACCCCTTCTTGTTCGGCGGCAGTTAAAGAACCTAAACGTCCAAACCCGGTAAAAACTTCATCAAGAATCAAATGCACTTGGTATCTTTGGCACAAGGAGGCCACAGACTTTAAAAATCCCCAAGGCTGCTGACGCATGCCGGCTGCACCTTGCACCCGCGGCTCGAGAATCAAGCAAGCGATACGTGACGACTCGTTTTGTAAAATTTTTTCTAACTCTTGGATCGACGATTGAACTTCCGTGGCTTGCACCTGCCCCGCGCACTCCACATGCGAAGGCGCGGAAAAGATTTTCGAATGAAATAACCAAGGCGTAAAACGCTGATGAAACCCTGAACTATCTCCCACCGACATGGTGCCAAATGTATCCCCATGATACGCACCGCGCATGCTAATCACGCCGCGTTTTTCCTCCCGACCCATTAACTGCCAATATTGAAAGGAAAGTTTAAGTGCCACTTCGATAGCATTACTTCCATTATCCGTAAAAAAGCAGCGCGGCAAAGCTCCGTCCGTTAAACTGGCTAAGTCCTCCGCCAATTCGGAAGCGACACGATGATTTAACCCTAAAAGGGTAACATGTGCCACTTGTTCGAGTTGAGCTTTAAGGGCGGCATTCAAATCTGGATCATTATGCCCATGCACATTCGTCCAAACCGAAGCATTACCATCGAGATAACGATTCCCCTCCGCATCAATTAACCACGACCCCTCTCCTTTAACCAAGTGCAGACGCGGATTACTGAAATACTCCTGCATCTGAGTAAAAGGATGCCAGGCGTGCTTACAGTCAGAAGCATCGATAGGAGTTATGGGGTCAGCCGAAGGCACCACCCATTGTTAGTAGGGTAAAACCCTATTGTTAAGCCCCAAGTGGATGTAGGTTTACAATTAAAACTTAACTTAAATTACTGAATTGCAACAGTTTAAGAAAAACTTCTTTTACTCGAAGTCGTAAATCTTCACCGAAGACCAGTAAGATTTACAGGAATTAACGAAGTCCACGTGAATCGGGTCCACCTGATAGGCATCATGGTCGGCCTTATTTTTAAAGATAAAGATTTCCGCAAAATCGTAGGAACTATCGATGATAGGACGATCCGCAACCGTAGGACGACCGACATAACTCGAGTGTATCGATTTAATCTGCGAAAGACCGCGTAACTTCGATTCGAAGTCGGCACGCTGTGAAGCGGTTAAATCTTTGCGTAGATAAAAAAAGACGAGGTGGTGAAACATGGAAGGAGACTTTGGCCGAGCCGAAGAAAAAGGAAACCGTAAATTGCCATCCTTGCCAAGAATACTGGCATGTTCATTGTGCTAAGACTAATGACGCCAGAACTCCGCGAAATCTTTCCTGAAATCACAGAGGAACAATGGACAAAACTCAGTCAGATGGCGGCCTTACATCGCGAATGGAACGAAAAAATTAACCTCATTTCTCGAAAAGACATCGAAAATATCGAGCGACATCACTACGCACCCTGCCTCGCGGCGATTAAATTTTGGAAACTTCTACCAGGAGCTCGCGTGATTGATATCGGTACGGGTGGCGGATTCCCTGGTCTAATTCTGGCCATACTCTACCCCCACGCAGAATTCACATTAGTCGATTCAGTAGGTAAAAAAATTATGGTCGTTGAAGATATCGTTCGTCGACTAGGTTTAAAAAATGTCGCCGTACTCAACGCCCGTGCTGAGACCCTAAACCACGACCACGATTTCATCACTGGCCGGGCGGTAGCCGATTTACGAACGTTTGTTCATCAAACCAAACAACTGATTATTCACGGGACGAAACATTCCCTGCCGAACGGAATTCTTTATTGGCAAGGCGGTGATCCAGCCACCGAAAAAGCCACTTCTGGCATCAGCCCCTTCTTTAGTTTCGAACTGCGACCACTACTCTGGAATGATGAGAAATTTGAGGGAAAACGGATTGTTCTCTACCGAGCCCAAGACCTCCCCAAGTGCAAAAAGCCCGACCTGCCTCAATGACAAGGTTTGGGTCGCCTGTGCCTTGACCCTCGTCCAGATAACCCCACGTTAACCCCGATGGCTTTTTCACCTCTACCCTTAACTCGCCAAGGAGAGAACCTGGTCGCACTCTTGCACCAGCGCATCGTCTATCTGGATGGGGCGATGGGAACCATGATACAGCAACTGAAGTTGCAAGAGAGTGACTATCGCGGAACACAGTTTCTCCAACACCCCACTGAGCTCAAAGGGAATAATGATCTCTTAGTCCTCACCAAACCTGAAGCGGTCTTAAATATCCATCGTGCATACTTAGCCGCTGGGGCAGATATTTTAGAAACCAATACTTTTAATGGTACGGCAATTGCCTTGGAAGACTACAAGATGGGTCACCTGGTCAAAGAGCTCAACACCGCCGCCGTAAAGTTAGCTAAACAAGCCTGCACCGAAGCGATGGCCCAAACTCCTGGGCGACTTTGTTTTGTCGCCGGAGCCATCGGACCAACAAACAAAACGCTTTCGATGTCGCGAGACGTCAACGATCCCGGCAAGCGCGATGTCACCTTCAATCAAGTGCGCGATGCTTACCGTGAACAAGTGGAGGCCTTGATAGACGCCGGCGCCGACATCTTACTCTGCGAGACAGTTTTTGACACACTGGTTCTCAAAGCCGCTTTATTCGCCATTGATGAAGCCTTTGCTGCCCGAGGATTTCGACTGCCCCTCATGATTTCGGGCACAATTACCGATGCCTCAGGTCGCACCTTAACTGGACAAACCACCGAAGCTTTCTGGAACTCAGTTCGCCACGCTAATCCTATCAGTATCGGAATGAACTGTGCTCTGGGTGGCGAACAGATGCGCCCACACATCGATGAATTATCACGTAAAGCCGATGTGTTCGTCTCCTGCTACCCTAATGCAGGCTTACCCAATCCACTTTCGCCTACAGGATTCCCAGAAGGCCCCGAAGACACGGCTGCGATTCTCGAAACTTTTGCGCGTGATGGTCTGGTTAATATTTTAGGTGGATGCTGTGGCACCACACCCGAACACATCGCCGCCATCCGACATCGCACCGAAAAATATTCACCACACACCCTGCCTCAACTCGCTCCAGCATTGCGAGTGGCTGGACTCGAAGCACTCAACATTGTTGGCGGAGCTCAATCGTTTGTAAATATCGGCGAACGGACCAACGTCGCAGGATCGCCCAAATTTAAAAAATTAATCGAAGAAGGTCATTATAAAGAAGCGATTGCCGTGGCTAAACAGCAAGTCGAGGCAGGCGCTGGCATTATCGATATTAATTTCGATGCGGGTCTTTTAGATGGCAAGGCCGCCATGGTTAAATTTCTCAATCTCATCGCCACGGAACCCGACATTGCTCGCGTACCGGTGATGATTGATTCCTCCAAATGGGAAATCCTCGAGGCAGGATTGCAGTGTATCCAAGGAAAAGGCATCGTTAATTCTCTTTCCCTAAAAGAAGGAGAAACGGAATTTATCCGACAGGCTAAACTTTGCCGACGCTACGGTGCTGCTATGGTGGTGATGGCTTTCGATGAAAAAGGTCAGGCAGCAACCTTTGCCGATAAGGTTAGAATCTGCGAACGAGCCTATAAAATTCTCACCGAGAAAGCGGGCATCGACCCCCAAGATATCATTTTCGACGCCAATATCCTCACTGTCGCTACGGGCATGAAGGAACACGACAGTTACGCCCTCGATTTCATTCAAGCGGTCAGCGAAATTAAAAAGCGCTGCCCTGGGGTTCGCACATCGGGCGGCCTCTCCAATGTCTCTTTCTCGTATCGCGGCAACAATCCCGTGCGTGAAGCGATGCATTCTGCCTTCCTCTATCACGCCATCGCAGCGGGATTAGATATGGCGATTGTCAACGCCGGCATGCTCGAAGTCTACACCGACATTAATCCTGAACTTCGCACGCTCGTTGAAGATGTTCTTCTCAACCGCCACGAAAATGCCACGGAGCGCCTCACCGCCGAAGCTCCACGCTTTGCCGGTAGTAAAACGGAAGTCGACTCCTCCAAGAAAAATGAATGGCGACAACTCCCTGTCGAAAAACGCCTCGAGCATGCTTTAGTCAAAGGCATCGATGAATTTATCATCGCTGACACCGAGGAGGCCCGACAAAAACTCGGACGACCCCTCCTCGTCATTGAAGGCCCGTTAATGGACGGCATGCGCGTTGTCGGCACGCTTTTCGGTGAAGGGAAAATGTTCCTCCCCCAAGTCGTCAAATCGGCACGAGTTATGAAAGCCGCCGTGGCTCACCTCGAGCCCTTCATGGCAGCTGAAAAAGTGGGCGGATCCAGCCAAGGAAAGTTCCTTATCGCCACCGTGCGTGGTGACGTACACGACATTGGCAAAAATATCGTCGGGGTTGTACTCGCCTGCAATAATTACGCCGTCACCGACCTTGGGGTAATGACACCCGTCGAAAAAATTCTCGATGAAGCACGCCACCTGCAACCCGATTTCATCGGCTTATCCGGTCTAATCACACCTTCACTCGATGAAATGGCTACGGTGGCCAAAGAGCTAAAACGAGCCGGTTTCACTACACCACTTTTGATTGGTGGCGCTACGACTTCGCAAGACCACACCGCGATTAAACTCGCTGAACACTATGATGGCCCTGTGGTTCATGTCAGCGATGCCTCCTTAGTCACGGGCGTCTGCAGCGACCTCCTTAACCCAGTTCGTAAAGAAAGTTATATTGCTGACCTAAAAGCTGAACAGGCACAAACCCGCGAAGCTTATGAAAAACGTCAGCCTCGTGTCATTGTACCTTTAACCGAGGCACGCCAACGCCCACTGACACTCAATACTTCGCCGGCTCCAGCTCCTCAAAAACTCGGTGTTAGCCTCTTTGAAAGAATCGATCCAGCTGCCGTAGCTGAGGTTATTGATTGGACGCCCTTCTTTGTCACCTGGAGCCTAAAAGGAACTTTTCCTAAAATTTTTAAGTCGGAAAAATACGGCGCTGAAGCACGTAAACTTTTCGATGATGCGCGTCGAGAACTCGACCATCTCATCAAAGAAAATCGCGTGCACCTGCGCGGAGTTCTAGGTCTGTGGGCAGCCCGTCGTAGTGGCGACGATGTTATTCTTTATACCGACTCAACCCAAAAGAAAGAGCTGGGTCGCCTCCACTTTTTACGCGATCAGTTATCGCGCCCGGCCGTTAAGACCTGTCGCTCGCTCGCCGATTACATTTCCGAGCAACCCGGCGATTACTGTGGTGCTTTTGCGGTAACCGCAGGTCAAGAAATTGAAGAGTACGCTCAATCCTTCAAAGAAACTAATCCCTATCGCCACATTCTCATTCAAGCGATTGCTGACCGTTTAGCCGAGGGATGCGCAGAGTGGCTTCATCGTGAAGTACGAACAAAACTCTGGGGCTACGCTCCTGAAGAAGAATTAAGCGTCGAAGATTTAGTGGAGGAAAAATATCAAGGGCGTCGCCCTGCTGCTGGTTACCCCGCCTGCCCTGAACACACAGAAAAAGCCGAAATTTGGCGCCTCTTGGGAGCCAATCAAATCGGCTGCACCCTGACAGAGTCGTTTGCGATGAATCCCGCAGCCTCAGTCTCTGGTTTGTATTTTGGACATCCGCAATCCATCTACTTCGATGTCGATGGCATCGGTCGCGATCAAGTCGAAGACTATGCTAAACGAAAAGGCTGGACCATAGCCGAGGCTGAAAAATGGTTAGCTCCCGTGCTTGGTTATAAAACTTAAAGATGGAAGAGCGAGAGTACCAAAAATTGGTTAATGCTATCGGGCCGTCCGACGCGGAAGTAATTCGTCGTTTTTTTGGCGAGTCCTGTTCGCTTTGCCAGATTGCCGAAGCTGCCGAGCAAGTTGAGCTCGATTGGCCCGAGTGGGCTAAGGCGGCCGTCGTCCTACAGCATTGGCTGGAAGCGCATCAACGCACAGACGACGCTCAGCGAAAAATCGGATACCTTTCGTGCACCGCTGAGAGTTTTAAAAATGTGCCGTTAAGCATGCGGCCTGACCTCGCCACTGCTGTCAGCCGCATGCTCAAGCAATTCGGCTTCGCTGAATAAATGGCCTACGCCTCTCAAGTCGCTGTAATCGGTGGTGGAGCCGCCGGATTCTTTGCGGCCATTACCTGTGCCGAGAAACTAGGTTCACGCGGTCAGGTCACGCTCTATGAAGCAACTCCTCACCTCTTATCCAAAGTTAAGATTTCTGGTGGCGGGCGTTGCAATGTAACCCACGCCTGCTTTGAACCCGCCGAATTAATTAAAAAGTACCCTCGCGGAGGACGTGAACTTCTCGGAGCTTTTCATCGATTTCAACCACGAGATACTATTGCCTGGTTTGCCGAACACGGTGTGGAAACAAAAACGGAGGCTGACGGGAGAATGTTTCCCGTTTCTGATGACTCAGCGTCGATCGTTGAAGCCTTAAAAAAAGCCGCCACTCGTGCAGGCGTAAAAATTCTTACCGGACAAGGAGTGCGTAAAGTACGTCGCCACGAAAGTCGTTTCGAACTTGTTTTTAATGATAACACAACCGCATCTTGCGACCGCCTAATCATTGCGACTGGAGGCAATAAGTCGTCGACCGGACTCACCATCGCGCAGTCTTTTGGACACACGATTATTCCCCCCGTCCCCTCTCTTTTTACTTTTCATATTCAAGACCCTCGTCTTGCCGAACTCTCTGGCCTGTCCGTTGAAAACGTTGCGGTGCAAGCACACGGCACAAAATTAAAAACAGACGGCCCTCTACTTATCACCCATTGGGGCCTTAGTGGACCAGCTATCTTAAAATTATCCGCTTGGGGCGCGCGGATTTTCGCCGAGGCAAATTATCAATTTAAAATCCTCGTTCATTGGCTGCCCGCCTTTACCGCCGAAGCACTACTGAAAGAGCTCAACCACATTCGCGAGATAAATGCACGGAAACAAATTACTACCTTCAGTCCGGTCGCTTTGCCGCAACGTCTCTGGGAACGTTTCGTGATTGCCGCAGGCATCTCACCCACCACGCCTTGGGCCCATGTAAGCAACACCAACCTGCAAAACTTAATTAACCAACTCACTCGCAGTGAATTCACCGTTGATGGCAAAAGTATGTTCAAAGATGAATTTGTGACCAGCGGAGGTGTCAAACTATCCGAAGTTAACTTCAAGACCATGGAGAGTCGCCTACAGCCTGGACTCTATTTTGCGGGCGAAGTTCTGGATATCGATGGCGTTACTGGTGGCTTTAATTTTCAAAATGCCTGGACGACAGGCTGGTTGGCAGGGCAATCATGTGCGGAATAGAAATAGTTCGCCTAGGTCGATTGAACTGTTTGAATAAAAAAGAATGAACGAAGCATCGTCAGCCGGCGAGCCACAGCTAGGCGACTGTGTTGACGGTCAAATTCTCGTCGCCGTCGGCCTCGATTTCACCTTCACCGAAATACTTCCTTCCCACCAAGAGATGTTTCAATCTCTCGATCAGTGGCTAACTGGCATCCGCACTTATTCATTAGAAAATCGTTTTGATACCGATGCTGTGCTTTGGAATGAGCTAGAAGACTGTGGTTACGAAATTGGCGAAGGCGAAATCGACGATAAAGGTAAAGTTCTTAAACTCTACGACGTCTGGGTAGCCACCGAGTCACTCGCCGATGGGCTTCTCCAAGTGGAAAATCGTCTGCAACAATTTAAAAAGACGGCCTTGGAAATTATCCCGCAAGGCTTACATCATATCGCTCAATCTAATCCCGAGCCTAAAGCCATCATTGAACTCATCGCCAAACTAGCTGAACCAGAATAATGGCGTGACACACTTTTTATCTATTTTCTAAGCCAAATGATTGAACCAATTCTTCTTAACGCTAACCCCGCCGAACTGAAAGCTTGGGCCTATATTGGTTTTATAGGTCTCGTTATTGTTTTCCTCGCACTCGACTTAGGAGTCTTTCACCGAGAAGCGCGAGAGGTGACAATGAAAGAGGCCAGTATCTGGTCAGCTATCTGGCTCGCTTGTGGTATCGCCTTCTCGGGAGTCGTTTATAAAGCCTACGACTCACATTGGCTTGGATTGGGACTCGAAACCCCACGGTATAACACACATGAACTCGCTGGCCAATCTCCCGAGCACCCCATCATCATTTCTGGCGAGGTAACAGGTTCGGAAGCCGCCAATCAGTACCTTGTCGGCTACGTCGTCGAAAAATCATTGGCGATGGATAATATTTTTATCATCGCGATTATCTTTTCCTTCTTTGCCGTCCCCACCAAATATCAACACCGAGTGCTTTTCTGGGGAATTATCGGAGCCCTGCTCATGCGCGGTGGTATGATTGGCTTGGGGGCGGGGATTATCATGAATTACCAATGGATTCTTATTATCTTTGGATTCTTCCTGATACTCACGGCACTAAAAATGGCTCTGATTAAAAGTAATGACGATCCTTCGCAAAACCATGCGGTGCGTTTGTGTAAACGATTTCTTCCCACAGTTGATTTCTACGATGGCGAAAGATTTTTCACCCGTCGCACCATCAAGCCCACTTATCGCATCGACCCATTGACCAACCAAGAGGTCATGGAGCCTCCTGCTCCGCAAACCCTATCTTCTCATTGGTCAATCACTCCTCTTTTCCTCGCCCTCATTCTCGTGGAAATCACGGACCTTATTTTTGCGGTCGATTCCATTCCTGCCATCTTTGCTATCACGCCCGATCCGTTCATTGTTTTCACCAGTAATATCTTCGCGATTCTTGGCTTACGCTCTCTTTACTTCTGCTTGGCTGCCATCATCCCACGCTTCCGCTTCCTTAAACCAGCCCTGATTCTCATTCTCGCCTTTGTCGGAATAAAACTTCTTTTACTCAGTGGCCCACCCTACTTAGACATCATCGGACTGGAGCCCCAGAAATCGATTAAGATTGGTACGATTACCTCTCTCTTAATCGTTGTTGGAACTTTAGTCGGTGCGGTCATCCTGAGCGCCCTACTTCCAAACAAAAAAACGGTAACGCCTAATCATTAGGTAGTAAACCTCAACGACAAGAGATTGTTAGCGGAGACAAAAGTTTAAACTAGGTGGGGTGAAAAAAATACTCCACCCTGCTCTCCTCTACCTCGCTGTTTTTCTAACCCAAACCTTCGTAGCTTCGGCAAAAGATGCTACCACGTCTATCGATACCGATGGCGATGGCATCAGTGATGCCGTTGAAATAGCATGGCGATTTAATCCGCAAGATCCCAATGACGGACAATCTGATACCGATGGTGACGGACTTAGACTCTATCAAGAGTTTAAGCTAGGAACAAATCCCTTTGAAAAGGATACTGATGCCGACGGAGTAAGCGACTTCGATGAAGTCATCGTCGGTCAAGACCCCTTAAACCCCCAAAGACCCATTGATGAACTTCACCAAGCAGAACCCATCAAAAAACTTAACTTCACCGTCAGTCTTCCCGTAGATTACATTAGAAATGGCAGTTTTGATTCGCCGTTAAACTTCACGCAGGCGAATGTCGAACCCGACGAGGACCAAACGACCCTCGCTAAAAAATTCCCAAGTATCCCAGGCTGGACTGGCGTCCAAGGCAACCTCGAGGTTTATCGCCAAGGAAATAACCAGTTTCTAAAAATCGATGAAGGAGTTCTTCAAAAGCTTAATCTGAATGGACCTGGATCTTATGTGCTAACCTGGAAAATGCGTGCGCTTAACCGTGGAGATTATCGCACGACTTGCACCGGAGCGATAGTTTACTCGAGTCATTTCAAAATTCTTAATACTCGGTTTGATCTCATTCACCAAGGTGGCCCGTGGAAACAATACTGGCTGTCATTTCACGCATCGGCAGAAGACATCAGACAAGGCATCTGGATTTATCTAGGAATTGCTGAAGGCGAATACATTAATTGCTGCGTGGATGATTTACGGCTCGTAAGAGCGGGTATCAACATCGACGCCAATCGCGATGGTTCGATTGATGACGGCGAAACCATGAAGGAAGGCTGGCCTTTCTTTTTCTGGATTAATAATGATCAAGACCAAGAGGAAAGTGCTGGCAACGACCTTCCAACAACGGACCTTTTTGCAGCAGACTGTAACAACCAGGTCATCGACTCGACTCGAGATCTCATCGATTTCTTTCCGATAAGTTTAAACATTGGTGAATTAATTAGATTATTCCCGCCAGATGGGAAGACCCGTTACACGCTCAGTCAGCAGGACAGCGCCCTTAATTTTGTGGTCACTTCGTTAAGGCCCTGCAAAGCAGGCGAGCCAAATCAAACGATTGGAATCAAAAATTGCGGCAACCACTTAAACCAACCGCTGGAAAAAGCTACGGTACAACGAATCACGGGCGAAGTTGATTTACCCATTCCTTTTTTAGAATCGATTCTAAATCATGGACGGAGCGTTCTTCTTTTTGAGGTTAATAAAAAGTCCTATGCACCCTTGATTTTCACCATTCGTCGTGGCAACGAAGTGCTTATTCAACTCGAGCAATTTTTATACTTCTCGGAAGTCGAACAGATGTACCGACACCTCAACTTAAGGAATCTCACCTGTAATTATGAAGGCGAACCTATCCAAGATAAGTCAAACCATACAGGAATGAGCACCGACCTTGATCCGCCCAGGGGATTGCCTGACCGACTCTCCCCTCCAAAATATTTTATCTTTATTCACGGCTTCAATGTCACGGCACAACAAGCCCGAGGATGGAACGCTGAAATGTTTAAGCGTTTTTATGTTTCTGGTAGCCAAGCTAAATTCATCGGCGTCAGTTGGAATGGAGATGCCTCTCCCGATTACCATGAGGCGGTTTTTCGGGCTTTTCAGGCCGGCGAAGTTTTACCAGCCCAACTCAACTACCCCTTTAATCAAAGCCCCATAATCATTGCCGGACACAGCCTCGGTAATGTTGTTGCCGCTAACGCAATTCAACGTGGTGGATTAAAACCTGTCGCCTATTTAGCAATAAATGCCGCCGTTCCAGCGGAGGCTTATGTAGCCCAACGACCACAAAGCAACGAGGAGAAAGGAATGACCGAGTGGAACTGGAGAAAATACGAACCACGGCTTTATGCTAATCAGTGGTATAAATTATTCCCCGCGAACGATGCCCGAAGTCAACTGACCTGGAAAAATCAGTTTTCCAAAGCCGCAAGTGTACTAAAGAATTATTATTCTCCAGGAGATGAAGTTGTCGCAGCAGCGGATGAAATCAATCGAACGGAAGTTAGTAACTTTATCTCACTTTACGGCTTTAACTTCTCACGCGGCGCTTGGAAATATCAGGAAATCATCAAGGGCACAACTCCCTCCTCTTCGCTCGCAGGTTTCATCATCAGTCGCCCACAAGCGGGCTGGGAATTTAGCAACGAGTGGTTTTTTCCTGTTTATTCAGGAAAAGAAAAAACTCATCGATACTATTCTCCCGATGAATCGAAACGCATTTCATCCGAAAGCCTAAAAACAAAACCCTTTTTCTGGAGATTTAGAGAGCAGGAATTACACCACGCTAATACCGCAGTGGCTTCGGCCAAAGCCGAGGAAAAGAAAGTAATCTACGACCTCCTCGCTCGAGGAATTCCCTCTAGTAGCTATGCTCTGGCTATTGTAAGCGTCCCCTACAATGGTATCGAGAATTTCAACTGCGAAATGACAGGCCGAAAGGTGGACCAATGGCCAAAAGACTCAAGCCGCGAGGGCTACAAAAGTGGGCGATGGTTACACAGTGACATTAAAAATGTCGCCCTACCCGTCATACGCCAAACCTACGATTCGATGATCGAGAAAGGAAAACTAAAATGAGATTTATCCTCATTGTGGCTTTATCCGCTCACTGGCTTTTGGCGGATGACATCCAAGTAGCGATGCGCATCGTTGACGAAAAAGGCCAGCCAGTCGAAAAAGCGAATGTTAATCTCTACCTTGCTTTCCCCAAAGCAAAAGAACCAATCAGTCGCGACATCCTGACAAATTTTCGGGGATTAATCAGTAGTCCCGTCCGCACCAAAGCGGGCTTCCATGTATTTATCAAAAAAGAAGGCTATTATGACAGCGATTTATTGGACCAACCTGGTGATAAAAATTACTACCAAGAAATTATTTTAGCCCGCAAAGTAAACCCTACAGCCCTTTATGCGAAATTCTACCCAGGGTGGAAAAACAGTGGTCTTAAGTTTCCTCGTTTTGATGAGTGGTTTCAGTATGACTTAAAAGTCGGCGACTGGCTTCCTCCGGAGGGTAAGGGTGAAACGGCGGATGTGCGAATGAAGTTTAACCGTGAATTCAAAGGCGAATGGCACATTACTGAAAGAGACTACCAAGATTTCCGTCAACAACCTGAATTCATTAATCAAACCGAGGAACAGCTAAAGGAATTATGGGGAGCATGGGAGATGCGTATCGAAATTCAACCCGTAGACAAAAAGGGCGGAATCACTAAAATCGCTCCTTTTCTCTCTTATTCCCAATTAAAAATGCCTCACGAAGCCCCTGAATTTGGTTATCAAAAAAACTGTCTCCTCACCTCGGTTATCGTAAACCAAGAAGGCGGATTTTTTATTCGCTCGAGAGTGGTAACGGACAACAACGGACGAATCGTTTCCGCTAATTACAGCAAAATCGCAGGTTTCCCCTTCTCACTTCATAATTCAGGCGTGTGGGGATTTGTTCACTACTTCAACCCGACAGCAAACGATCGAAACTTAGAATTCGAGACGACTAAAAACCTCTACCAACCCACCAATAAAGACCCTAGTTTTCGATTCCAACCGCCTCAACTTCCGCCCTAATCGATGATTAACTACCTTTTCCAGGGGCGAGAAAAGAAGGTATACCAACACCTAAAATCTGAAGTTATAAATCTCCTGACTGAAAAACCCAATCGTTTTTAAAGAATCAACATCGCGTCACCATAACTAAAAAAGCGATATTTCTCCTTCACGGCTTCAGCGTAGATTTCTTTTAACCACTTAAGTCCTTCAGGCGAACCGGGGGTTAAGAAAGCAGAAACGAGACAGAGGAGAGTCGAGCGTGGTAAATGAAAATTAGTTAAAAGGTGCTCACAGCAACGAATGGTGTCGCCTGGCAAAATGTAGAGAGAAGCCTCTGCCGAAAAATCACCAGCGGGCACACGACCAAAATCACCCCATTGACGAATACAGTCCTCCGCCGATCGCACTGTCGTTGTTCCAATCGCGAGTCGAGGCCTGCAATCGCGTAAAGCAGCCATGGTTCGCTCAGGAATACGATAAGTCTCTCGATGCATCACGTGTTGGTCGATGTCCTTAACTTGAATCGGCTGAAATGTTCCCGCGCCGACATGGAGAACAAGGTCGAATGACTCATGTCCGCGTTGTTCTAATTGCTGCAACAACTCTGGAGTAAAATGTAAACCAGCCGTCGGCGCCGCCACCGCCCTGGCTGGCCCAGAATCAGCATAAACGGTCTGATAACGAGTCTCGTCGTTCACCTCTTTAACGCCTCGTTTTTTTCGAGCCTCAACGATGTAAGGAGGTAATGGCAGTTCGCCGACTTTTTCCGCCCATTGCTCAACGCTTTCCCCAGGGGGTAAATCAAACTGCACCACATAATCTCCACCTTCTCCCACATGCGTAACGATAGCGCGCCGTCCCTCGACCAGAAAACCCGCGGCATCAGCAGCACGCTTCCCTGGACGCAGAAGACAGTGCCAAGCGTTGGGTCGATCAGCTGGTCTGATCAACAAGCACTCAACCTTACCTCCCGTCGGCCGCACTCCATGTAATCGTGCCTTTAAAACACGAACATTATTTCGAAACAGCGTGGTGCCAGCAGGGAGGATTTCAGGTAATTCGTAAAAGTGACGGTGCTCAACCTTTCGGGTCGCACGATGCACCACCAAAAGACGTGAGGCATCGCGTTTAGCGACGGGCTGGTCCGCAATCAATTCCGACGGTAAATCGAAATCCAACTCCCCGATATCCATAAGTTATCGTGTCTTGGGAGGAGTAAGTAACAACTGCCCATCAATCGCTCGCAATGGAGTAAACTCCAGGCCTTGAGGCGCCTTTCGCAGCTCTTCCTCAATCGCAGAAAGTTTCGCATCCATATCATCTAATCGAGCCACAAACACAGCCTCCGGAGTCGAGGGCGTTTGGCATGCACCATATTCACGCATGGTGTGATGACTCAGTAAAATATGTTCTAAACGCTCACGCAGCGAGACATCGAGTCCTACTTTTGTGGCATGCTCGCGCACAATGAACGCTCCTAAAACTAAGTGCCCATGCAAATTACCAGCCCGAGTAAAACCAGCTCGAGACATTCCGGCCTCAAGCCGCGTGTATTCCTGAATTTTCCCGATATCATGCAAAACGGTGCCAGCTAAAGTGAGGGCGACATCAACACGAGGATAGAGTGGCAACAACGCTTCCGCACAGCGTGCCATACGCAACGTGTGTTCGAGCAAACCATGTCGATAAGCATGGTGCATACCCATCGCTGCGACCGACTCACAAAAACGCTCACCGTGTTCGGCAAAGACGGATTCAACCGTTGCACGTAATGTCTCATGAGGAATGCGCGAAACAATCGCCATTAACTCCGAGCGCATCTTAGTCGGATCAAATTGCGAAACGGGGGTCAATCGACCCATGATGGTAGGGTCAGATTTTTCCGAGTCCGTCAAAGGAGCAAGTGAATCAACTTTTAATTCTGGTCGTCCATTAAACTCTCCCACCACCCCACCCACACGCACGGGAGTTCCAGATTTTAAAGTCGTTAAAACGGGCTTAATCGGCGAATCAGAAAAAACGCGAACCTTCATGTCATCCGACGCATCGGCGATAATAAATTCAAAATAAGAAGAGCCATTCTTTGTTGGCTTGGTACTCACCTCTCCCACCGAACAAATCGAGAAAAACCTCGTCCCTACTGGACTGGTTTTACTTTCACGCAAAGAAATAACGGATTCTGACATAGGGGCACTGTGCCTAGTGTGGGCACGGAGACAAATAAATAGAGAAAGGGGCGAAGCGCAAATCGCCCAATAATGTTGGGGAATTTCACCGAAAAATCCCAAAACAGCCAGCCCCCTATTTATTTGTCAGTCTACATTCTTGGTGTAGAATTTGTTTATGCGCATCGATCATGAGCTGAGAGAGCGACTTCATGCCTGGGATTGGTCGGTTTTATTCGTCGCGATGGTGGCCTTGTTGGCACTAATCATTGAAACCTTCGTGCCACTCTCTGCCTCGACCTTACACAACTTACTTATCGCTGATCGCTACAGCTGTTACATCTTTATGATTGATGTACTCGTGCGCTGGCGACGCATGGGATGGTCGGCGAAATATTGGAAATGGGGATGGCTCGATTTACTGGCCAGCCTTCCGCTTGATGCAGCGTTCCGAGCGCTCCAAGCGATTCGCATCTATCGCTTCTTCCGTCTCGCAAGAATCATTTATAAATTCAAAGGGGTTACTGCTGGCACCACCCTCAGCGAAAAAATCTTGGCCGTCCCTGTCGTTGTCTCTGTCGCCATACTTTTTTCTTCAGCCCTTATCATCGAAGCCGAAAAATCTTCACCTAATGCGATGATCAAAACCGGAGGAGATGCCATTTGGTGGGCGCTTTCAACGGTCACGACAGTGGGCTACGGTGATATTTATCCAGTCACCACGGAGGGACGATTTATCGCTGCTATTCTTATGCTTTTCGGGGTTGGACTCTTTGGATCCATTTCCGCCTATGTTATCTCAAAAATTCTTTTGCCCAAAGAAATCCGAGACCACGAAGGGGAAATGCGCGAGATTCGTGCCTTGCATAAAGAGATTAAAGAATTGCGAGACGAAATTCGCAAACACGCTCCGCCAGACAACAAAGACAAGCCCCCTTCCCTGCCTAGTTAAACTTGTCGTTTAAGTAAGCAGGAGAAGTTGGCAGGTTTTTAGTAACGATAGTTTTCGGGCTTAAATGGGCCATTGGGATTAACCCCCATATAGTCCGCTTGAGCCTTTGTTAACTTTGTTAAACGAGCACCGAGTTTTTCTAAGTGTAAGCGAGCCACTTCTTCGTCGAGATGTTTAGGCAAGACAACCACGCTGGGCTTAGCCTGAGTGCGAGTCTCCCAGAGATGCAGTTGAGCTAAAACCTGATTCGAGAAAGAAGTAGACATCACATAACTCGGATGGCCGGTAGCACAGCCCAAGTTCACCAGACGACCTTCCGCTAAGAGATAAATCTGTTTTCCGTTAGGTAAGGTATAGCGATCCACTTGAGGCTTGATGGTCTCTTTTTTCACGCCTTTACGCTGATTAAGACGACTTACCTGGATTTCATTATCAAAGTGTCCGATATTACAGATGATGGCTTGGTCTTTCATCTTCAGCATGTGTTCCAGCGTGATGATGTCGCGATTGCCCGTAGCGGTAACGTAGATATCCGTGTTGCCTAAAGTTTCTTCGATACGCACGACGCGGTAACCCTCCATGGCTGCTTGAAGGGCACAAATCGGGTCAATTTCGGCCACCTGAACGGTAGCTCCAAGACCGCGTAAAGATTGGGCGGAACCTTTACCAACATCTCCATAACCAAGAACGAGAGCGACTTTACCAGCCACCATCACATCGGTCGCGCGCTTGATGCCATCGACCAAAGACTCACGACAACCATACAAATTATCGAATTTGGATTTGGTGGCCGTATCATTGACGTTAACCGCAGGAACCAATAACTCACCTTTTTCTAACATTCGGTATAAACGCTTAACGCCCGTGGTGGTTTCTTCCGAAACACCCTTCCAAGCGGCCACAACTTTGTGCCAGTGACCTGGGCGCTCTTTAGCGACCTTCTTTAAGAGGTTCTTGATGATTTGTTCTTCTTCCGACTCCGATTTCGTGTTCACCCAATTGGAACCATTTTCCAGTTCATAACCCTTGTGAATGAGTAAGGTCGCATCGCCACCATCGTCGACGATTAATTCAGGTCCTGAACCGTTCGGCCAAGTCAAAGCTCGGAAAGTACAATCCCAATATTCTTCCAAGGTTTCACCTTTCCAGGCAAAGACAGGATAGCCTGCTTTTGCAATCGCCGCCGCGGCATGGTCCTGAGTGGAGAAAATATT
Organism: Opitutia bacterium; assembly: GCA_947470855.1. Taxonomy (GTDB): domain Bacteria; phylum Verrucomicrobiota; class Verrucomicrobiia; order Opitutales; family UBA953; genus UBA953. The sequence goes on from CANIUQ010000009.1 coordinate 39,374, forward strand.
GCAAGAAGCCCAACGCACATCGGCGCCTAACGCACCTAAAGTCTCAATCAAAACCGCCGTCTGAATCGTCATGTGCAACGATCCCGTAATACGTACACCTTTGAGTGGCTGTTTCTTAGCGTAACGAGCGCGCAGTGCCATCAATCCAGGCATCTCATGCTCGGCAATTTGTAATTCTTTGCGACCCCAGTCAGCCAAACCTAAGTCGGCCACTTGGAAATCGGTTTTCTTCTTTGAAGATTTCAGGGAGGGGGAATACATGATGATAAAATTAGTCGTGCAGAGCCTTCACAAAGGCGGCGAGTTTAGAGGGAGTTTCCCACGGCAGGCCTTTTTTACCAAAGTGCCCATAATGCGTACTGGCTCGATAAAGAGGACGACGTAAATCCAACTGACGGATAATTTCAGCGGGATTAAAGAGAAAAACTTTTTTCACAGCGGCCAAAATCTGTGCATCGGAAAGGGTTCCTGTACCAAAGGTATCTAAGTGCAAACTCGTTGGCTCAGGATGGCCAATCGCATAAGCCGCCTGTATTTCGCAACGCTCGGCAGCACCCGAAGCCACAATGTGCTTTGCCACCCAGCGTGCCATATAAGCAGCGGAGCGATCCACTTTCGTAGGGTCTTTGCCAGAAAACGCACCACCACCATGGCGACCCATGCCTCCATAGGAATCGACGATAATTTTTCTGCCTGTTAAACCACAATCGCCTTGTGGGCCACCAATAACAAAACGCCCTGTAGGATTGATTAAAAACTCTGTTTTCCGATTCATTAAATCGCTCGGTAAAACTTTGCGAATGACCTGCTCAATACAGAACTTTTCAATCTCTCGATGAGAAACATCGGCCGTGTGTTGTGTAGAGATAACAACATTTTCAATCGCGACGGGCTCACCATCAACATAACGAACGGCCACCTGCGATTTACAATCGGGACGAAGCCAAGCGGTACCACGAGCACCCGACTTGCGTAAACGCGCCAACTCACGATTTAGCCGATGAGCAAACATCACTGGCGCAGGCATTAGTTCAGGTGTTTCCGAGGAGGCATAACCAAACATAATACCTTGGTCTCCTGCCCCCATCTTCGAGTGCTTCTTCCCGTCAGCTTTACGTTCATCAACGCCTTGTGCGATATCCGGCGATTGTCTGGTCAGTAAATTGGTAACAAAAACCTTATCGGCATGAAAGACATCGTCATCGTTAATATAACCAATTTCGCGGATGGCTCCGCGGACGACTTCTTCAAAATTCACTTTGGCTTTAGTGGTTAACTCTCCTGCAATCACCACGTGATTGCTTTTAACCAAAGTCTCACAAGCAACCCGCGACAACTTGTCCTGACTTAAACAAGCATCGAGAATCGAGTCCGAGATAAAATCGGCTACTTTGTCAGGGTGGCCTTCGCCAACAGACTCAGAGGAAAAAGTGAAAACATCGCGGTGTGCCATGGTGAGTTAAGCCAAAGCAATAAAGACGGGTTAGCAAGTGTTCATCAATGTATCTTGATAAAAAGATACGTCATTAAGGCCTTTCGGGCATCAAAACCGCATCTCCAGCACGAGAGCCTGCAGGCTTGCTCGATAGAAAGACATGATTAACGATGAAATGGCATGCGCGCTCAACTGCCTAAGTTGTTTCCCCGACCTCGAGAATTGAGCCTGCGTGGAGGTTTTTTAGCGGTGCCCCCAGCCCCCCACCCCACCCGTCATTTTCTGGATAGTTTACCCCAGAACATCGCTGAAGCGGAACGGGCATTAGATGAAAATCAAAAAACACCTTGTCGTCTGGAGTATGCCGAGTCACTGGATCGCGAATCGTATTTTCTGGAGATAACCTCGAGCGGGATACATTTAAAAGCACGCGACGCCGCGGGACTTTTTTATGGAGCTCAAACTTTACGACAAATTGCGGAGCAAAATCCTGAAGCCCTACCCTGTTGTGACATTTTAGATGGTCCCGATTGTTCGGTCCGTGGATTCATGTTAGATATTTCACGCTGCAAGGTGCCCACGCAAAAAGAATTGCGTCGATTGATTCGTGCCTTGGCACACTTACGCGTGAATCAATTGCAGTTGTATATCGAACATTCATTTGCCTTTCCCGGACACGAAACGGTTTGGGAAAATGCATCGCCACTTTTACCTGCAGAAATAGAACAGCTCGATCGAGAGTGTGCTAACCTTGGCATCGAACTTGTTCCTAATTTCAATACATTCGGCCACATGGAACGGTGGCTTCGCCACCCCCGCTATCGTGCCTTGGCTGAATGTCCTAATGGCTGGACTCACCCACTAACGGGTCAATTTAAAGAGCACCCGAGTACGCTAAAACCCGATCAAGACTCCCTCGAGTTTATCCGTTCCCTGCTCGATGCTTACCTTCCCCACTTCCGCAGTCGCCAAGTGAACATCGGTGGCGACGAGCCTTGGGAATTAGGACAGGGACATAGCAAAGAACAAGTCGAGCGTCAGGGAAAACACTCTGTCTACCTCGCTCACCTAAAAAAACTTTGTGCCTTAGTCGAAGCCCGTGGTCGCACACCTCAGTTTTGGGGCGATATTTTATTAGAGGACCTCACCTACGCAGCCCAGGCTCCAGTACTCGCCATCCCTGTCATTTGGGGATACGATGCTGGCCACCCCTTCTTAGAACAAGCTGGTCGGCTCAAAGAATTGGGGCGATCCTACCTTATCGCGCCTGGCACAAGCACTTGGCAAAGTTTCACTGGTCGTTTGCCTAACGCCCTAACCAACCAAGCCGAAGCCATTAGTGCGGCCATTCGATGTGAAGCTCAAGGGGTCTTACTCACAGCCTGGGGAGACAATGGAACCCATCAACCTTGGCCGACTGCCTGGCTGCCAATGGGAGCAGGCTTGGCCCAAGCGTGGTGCTTTGCCGCCAATCAAAAAGACGATGCCGATAAAGCCTGTGCGATTCTAGGCGAACTCGATGCGCAAGATGCCACCATCACCGCACAAGCCTTACGCCATCTTGGAAAACTTGATTCGTGTATCGAAAAATCCATTCGCAATAAGAGTTTGAGTTGGGAGTTTCTCACTGCCCAACCCGAGAATCTCAAGCAAGCCGTCGAGGGAGTGAGTTTAGCCAAGATTAATCGTGCTTTAGACTACTTAGAAGAAGGCCGCGAACTGGTTATGCAGATTGCGCAAGAAACAGTGCGCGAAGAACTTTTAGTGGGCATTGATTGTGCTCAAGCGGGATTCAATCGCGCACGAGGCTTTGCCTTGGATTCATTCCAAGCCCAGCAACTTCTCTCACGCTACCGCGAAGCTTGGCTAAAGCGTGCCCGTCTGGGCGGACTCGAAGAAAGCCTTCGTGGACTTAACCTTGGTTAAGTCCACGAAGCTTCTTAAACAAAAGATTATTCGCCGCCCTTGCTGGGCTTGCCGGTGGAAGAGAAGAACTCTTTCACGCGAGCGCGCAAATAGTCTCGATTGAGTTTAGCAATCACATCCAGCGTGATGCTCTTAGGACAGTGAGCTTGGCACTCACCATAGTTAGTGCAGTTACCAAAGCCCGCTTCGTCCATCGTTTTCACCATCGCTAAAGTACGACGTTCACGCTCGGGCTGGCCTTGGGGCAGAATGTTCAGGTGATTAATCTTAGCGCCCACGAAAAGCATCGCCGAACCATTCTTACAAGAGGCCACGCAAGCTCCACACCCGATACATTCCGCAGCATCCATCGCCTCATCGGCAACCTGCTTGGGGACGAGAGTATGATTAGCTTCCGGAGCCGAACCCGTGCGCACGGTGATAAATCCGCCAGATTGAATGACTTTATCGAAAGCAGAACGATCAACCGCCAAGTCTTTCAGAACAGGGAAAGCACGAGCGCGCCAAGGCTCAACGGTAATGGTTTCACCATCGCGGAAATTGCGCATGTGCAACTGGCAAGTGGTGACGCCAGGCAATGGACCATGGGGCATACCATTAATGGTCATCGAGCACATGCCACAAATTCCTTCACGGCAATCGTGATCGAATGCAAAGGTATCCTTCCCTTCACGGATTAATTGCTCATTGAGCATGTCCATCATTTCCAAGAAGGACGCTGTTTCTGGCACTGCGGCAAGAAAGTGCTCTTCGAAGTGACCGGGTTGGCCACGATTTTGACGCCAAACACGCAGACGCAAAGAGAGCGTGTGGCCGTGTTGATCGGAATTTCCGTTTTCCTTTACCATAAAGATTATTTGTAAGAGCGAGTGGTGAATTGAACCTCTTCATAGACGAGAGGCTCGATATGACGAACGGGATGCTTGTTTTCACCCTGCCACTCCCAGACTGCAGCATGGGCAAATTGATCATCATTACGCTTCGCTTCCCCACTGTCTTGATACTCCGTGCGGAAGTGACCTCCGCAGGATTCTTCACGTGAGAGGGCATCGAGACACATCATGATACCAAAATCAAGGAAGTCGGCCACGCGACCCGCCCGTTCTAGTTCGGGAGCTAATTGCTCACCTGAACCGACAACTCGCACATTCTTCCAGAAATCGGCACGGAGCGCTTCGAGGTCTTTAATGGCTTGCTGTAAGCCAGCTTTGTCACGCGCCATTCCACATTTCTCCCAAACAATCTTACCGAGCTCTTTATGGTAGCTACGAGCAGAACGCGTACCCTTATTCTGTAAAAACCATTGCGTGCGGTCTTGGACTTCCTTCACCGCCGCTTTAAACTCAGGTCGATCCACGGAAGGACGACCCGATAATCCTACACCCGCCAAGTAATCCGTCACTGTGTAAGGTAAAACAAAGTAACCATCGGCAAGCCCCTGCATAAGCGCCGAAGCACCTAAGCGATTGGCACCGTGGTCCGAGAAGTTTGCTTCACCGCCCACGAACAATCCAGGAATGTTCGACTGCAAATTATAATCTACCCAAAGACCACCCATGGTGTAGTGCACGGCAGGGAAAATACGCATCGGCTGACGGTAGGCATTCTCTCCCGTGATATTTTCATACATATCAAAGAGGTTGCCATAACGTTCGCGAATCGCCGATTCGCCGAGACGATTAATAGCCGCAGAGAAATCAAGATAAACACCGAGGCGCTTACCGTCGACCATTTGACCAACCCCACGTCCTTCGTCACAAACCTCCTTGGCTGCACGCGAAGAAATATCGCGTGGAGCAAGATTGCCGTAGCTGGGGTATTTGCGCTCGAGGAAATAATCGCGACGGTCCTCAGGAATTTCCGAAGCAGGCTTTCCGCAGTCCGCCTTATCTTTAGGTACCCAAACTCGCCCGTCATTGCGGAGTGATTCGGACATTAAAGTTAACTTCGACTGATCTTCACCGTGAACAGGAATACAGGTGGGGTGAATTTGCGTATAGCAAGGATTCGCAAAACCTGCACCACGACGGTGCGCACGGAAAGTCGAGGTCACATTACAGCCCTGTGCATTGGTCGAAAGATAGAAAACATTACCATAGCCTCCCGTGCAAAGGACGACGACATCGGAAGCCCAGGCTTTGATTTCGCCATTCACTAAATTACGGGTAACGATACCTTTCGCTTGGCCGTCCACTAAAACCAAATCAAGCATCTCGTGTCGTGCATACATTTTTACCGTACCTGCACCGATTTGACGCGAGAGTGCGGAGTAAGCTCCCAGCAAAAGCTGCTGACCCGTTTGACCACGAGCATAAAAAGTGCGAGAAACCTGAGCGCCACCGAAAGAGCGATTCGCTAATAAACCACCGTATTCACGGGCAAAAGGAACACCTTGAGCAACACACTGGTCGATAATCGAAGTCGAAACCTGAGCGAGGCGATAGACGTTCGCTTCGCGTGCTCGATAGTCTCCTCCTTTAATCGTGTCTAAGAACAAACGGCGAACACTGTCGCCATCATTTTGGTAATTCTTCGCTGCATTAATTCCGCCTTGAGCGGCAATGGAGTGAGCACGGCGGGGACTATCTTGATAACAAAAACAGGAAACCTCATAACCCATTTCCGCAAACGAAGCCGCCGCGGCTGAACCAGCCAAACCGGATCCAACCACAATGATGTGGTATTTACGACGGTTGGCAGGGTTGACCAAGCGCAGCTTTGCTTTGTGGTTATTCCACTTGTCGGCGAGTGGACCAGCGGGAATTTTTGATTCGAGTTTCATAGGGCTTACTTAATGCAGCCGAGAAGAACGGCTAAGGGGATGGAAATAAAACCAAGGGCAACAATCCAACCATAAGCGGTAGCGATTAAATCAATGCGACCGCGCCAACGTTCATTACGCAGACCCAAGGTTTGGAAAACACTGCTCACACCATGACTTAAGTGCAGGCAGAGTAAAAGCATGCTTACGATGTAGAAAACAGCAACCACCGGACTGGAAAAACCGAAAACCACCATCGCGTAAACATCTTCACCAAAATCCTTATCCCCCAAAGCCACTTTACGCAAAGTGAAATGGAGAAGGTGAAAAACAATGAAAGCAAGAAGCACGATACCCGAATAGGGCATTGTCCGAGAAGAGATTGATGCACGGCGCGTTGCATCAACCGCAGGTCCACCTGCCCGAGCTGCGCGATTTTCTAAAGTGAGAAGAATTCCAGTCCAAATATGACCAACCACACTGAGAATCAAAATAACGCGTGCGATCCAAAGAGCTTCAGGATGGTTGTGTAACCATTCGGCGTAAGCGTTAATCGCTTGGGGACCCTTAAACATTAATAAATTTCCCGCCATGTGACCGAGAACAAAACCCGCCAAGACCAAACCCGTAAGGGCCATAATGATTTTTTTGCCGATGGAGGCAGGCTGGCAGCAGGGAGAACAAGAACTTTCAGGCATAAGTAAGAAAGGTTATTAACGTGTGGGGGAAGCCAAGTGCAAAGCATCTAATCAAGCAAAACCACCCTTCCCACCCCGTAGAGAGGGTTTTTATGAGGTATTAGGCCAACCCACCATGGCAGTGAAAAATCCTCATAGGCAGGCCCCCAGAAGCCGACATTCTAGGCAGAAAAACCGCTTGCCTCCCTTTCCAGAGCCAATGACATTCGAAAGTCCAGACCGGCCTCCCGTCATAAGGACCAGCCGGTCTTATCTTTTTTACAAAAAACACCGATCGTCACCACCCACATGAAATACATATTCGTCACCGGAGGTGTCATCTCATCCTTGGGCAAAGGACTTACTGCTGCCGCCCTAGGAGCCCTTCTCGAATGTCGTGGCCTCAAAGTTCGAATTCAAAAGTTCGACCCCTACCTCAATGTCGACCCAGGGACAATGAGCCCTTATCAACATGGCGAAGTTTACGTGCTCAATGACGGAGCGGAAACGGACTTAGACTTGGGACACTACGAGCGATTTACCTCAGGGGAACTTTCCCGACTTAATAGTTTAACCTCAGGACAAGTTTACGAAACGGTCATCCAAAAAGAACGCCGCGGAGATTACCTTGGCAAAACCGTCCAAGTCATCCCGCACATCACGAATGAAATCAAAGACCGCATTTTAAAAGGCGGAGAAGGCGTTGATATCTTAATCACCGAAATCGGCGGCACCACGGGCGATATTGAAGGATTACCATTCCTGGAAGCCCTTCGTCAATTCCAGCACGATGCGGGACGAGAGAACGTCGCTTTCCTTCATTGCACACTCGTTCCCTTCATCAAAGCTGCAGGCGAACTCAAAACCAAACCTTCACAACAATCGGTAGCCAAGTTGCGCGAAATTGGAATTCAGCCCGATATTTTAGTCTGCCGCACCGATCGTCCAATCGGAGATGAAAACCGCCAGAAGCTCTCTCTGTATTGCAATGTTGGGATCGATGCCGTGATTGAATGTCGTGATGTCAGTAGCTCCATCTACGAACTCCCGCTCATGTTGGCCGAACAAAAGATTGATGAAATCGTCGTTAAACGCCTTGGCCTTCAATGCAAACCGATCGATATCGCACCGTGGCGTGAAATCGTCCGACGCTTAAAAGAGCCTAAATACCGAGTTAAAATCGGGGTCGTCGGCAAATACATCGAATTACAAGATGCTTACAAATCTGTTTACGAATCGATTACTCATGGTGGCATTGCAAACGAAGCCGCAGTTGAAATTGTGCGAATCGATGCGGAAGACTTAGAGACGCAAGGCACCGCTCAACTTGAAGGCCTGGATGGCATCCTCGTTCCTGGTGGATTTGGTCATCGTGGCATTGAAGGAAAAATTCTCGCCGTCCAATTCGCTCGCGAGAGAAAAATTCCTTTCTACGGCTTGTGCCTAGGAATGCAGGTAACCGTTATTGAGTTCGCTCGTCATGTTTTAGGATTAAAACAAGCTCACTCGACAGAGTTTGCGCCACAAACCAGCGACCCAGTGATTCATTTAATGGAGTCACAAAAAGGTGTCGTCACAAAAGGCGGAACCATGCGCTTAGGGGTTTACGACTGCCAGTTAACTCCCGGAAGCAAAGCACGCGCAGCCTACGGCCAAGATCGAATCCAAGAACGCCATCGCCATCGCTTCGAGTATAACGACGCCTATCGTCAACGCCTCGAATCAGCTGGCCTATTAGTCGGTGGAATAAATCCACAAACAGGACTAGTAGAAATCGTGGAAGTAAAAGATCATCCCTTTATGGTGGGGGTTCAGTATCACCCAGAATTTAAGTCCAAGCCCAATCAAGCCCACCCTCTCTTTGCTGCGTTCATCAAAGCAGCCATTAACAAAAATCAGGGCGCCTAAACCAACCTCAGGTGGCTTTGTCCTTGGACTCGTGGCTTAGAATGGTATCACTTTCTTTGTGCGCATTCTTGATCGCCACATTTTAAAAGAGACGGCTTTTGTCAGCGCTGCGGCGACGGCAGCCTTCATCTTTGTCATGGTGGCACAAAATCTTTTACGCCAAGTCGTCTCGGCGATTGCCGCAGGTCGAGTGGACGGAGCGGAGGGTTTAGAGTTAATGGCTCTGCTCATTCCTGGGGTTTTACCTTACGCACTGCCGATGGGTATGTTGACGGGGACATTGATTGCCTTCGGACGTATGAGCGCCCAACAGGAAATCACGGCGATGAAAGCGAGTGGCCTTAGCCTAACCCGCATTGCTCGCCCAGCTTTGATTTTAGCCATGGGGCTAGCCAGCCTATCCGCCTGGATCAACCTCGAGGTCGCCCCTTGGGCGAATACTCAGTATCGTCGCATGCTCGTGGGGTCACTCAAAGATAACCCCACGGCCATTATTGTCCCTGGCGAACTAAACCGTCAGTTCAAAGGTATCGTGATTAAAACAGGCGAACGCGAAGGAGATAGCTTAAAAGATTTCTGGCTCTGGCGTGTCGATGAAAGAGGAAAACTCATTCAATCGATTCATGCCAAAGAAGCCCATTTTGAGCGGGTTGATAAACCGAATGGAGAAATTTTCTTACGCGTCAATCTCACCGAAGCGCGCATGGAAAGTCGCCCTTCAGAAAAAGATAGTTTCGCGAAACCCGCTTCCTTTGCCGCAGCCGTAAACACCTCGATGGAGTTCCCAGCGACGGAGATTCTCAAAGATACGAGTAATTACATGCGAAAACTTCGCTGGCTAACGACCAGTGAATTATGGGAGGCGATGGACAAAGGCTGGAATGCCTCACCCCAGTCAACCGCCGAGGAAATAGCCCAAAGCAAAATGGAAGCACGCAAACAGTTTAATGCCCACCTCGCTTCGGCTTTTTCCATTTTTTCTCTCTCATTACTCGCCATACCTTTAGCCATGCGAGTGGGCCGAGCGGAAACTTTTGTTAATGCTACCCTCGCTTTAGTCATCTCTCTGCTCTACTATGTTCTGACCTCGGCAGCGGCTTGGGTAAAAGAGCCTTCACTGCGACCCGATATTTTGGTGTGGATTCCTAATCTCATCGTCGTCGCCCTCGCCTTACACTTTTTACGAAAAGTTGAACGTCGCTAAGTTTAACGATCGCGCCGATACCAAGCAAAGAACGCCCAGCCCATCGTGCTCAGCGAGAAGACCTCATTAAAGGCCTTCATAATAACCGCGCCCAAAATCATATCCTGACTCGCTGTCATCCAGGTGATGCGTGGAGCCAAGGTGTAGGTTTCATAAATAGGATTCTCGGCAAAAATCAGTGCCGCCCAAAGTGGCAAGTCAGCAACCATGAGGGCAAATGAGTATACCATCATCCCTCCGTAACTAATACGGGGTAAAATTTTGGACCGAGAAACCAAAGGCCAAGTCATGAGCAAAGCTGGCAAAAACATCATCCAGTGTTCGATGATGTGCACCGTGCGATTGCGTAAGGCCAATTCGTAAAGTTCTGGAAAATGCCAAACCGAAAAAGATAAGTTAAAAATAAGCCCAGCGAATAACGGATGAACCAGAACCCGCAGAACCCTGGTCAGTCGCGGACGAGCCTCGAGAAAAGGATCCAACATCTGTGGAGGTATCCCCGATACAATTAATGGAGCTGCCAGATAAATAAGCAGCATGTGCTGGGCCATGTGAGCCGTAAAAAGAAAACCCTCACCCAATTGGTCCAACGGAGAGCCAACGGCAATATAACCCAACAAAACACCAAGGTGAAAACGTACCGATGGCCAAAGGGGATAGGATTTTAAATCGGGTGCTAACTGGCGACGCCAAGGCCCGCAGGCCAAAGCATACAACCACGAAGCCCCTACAATCACCATCAGAAGGAGAGGCTCAGTGTGCCAGTGGAGGGTAATGTTCATTAAACGATTGTGGACTCCACCCAGCAAAAGGGCTCGAAAGAAAATTTCGAACCCGAGAGAGATTTTCAGCTAAACCATTTCGTGTCGATACGATCGACATGAAACAAAGCCAACAAGGCAGCAAAGGTAGCAAAAGCTAAAGCCAAACCTGCGATAAAAACCCAGAAAAGCAGGCGATGGTCATAAATCAAATGCATGAACCAGAGAATAACCGCAAAGAACTTCACGGCCGAAAGAAGACAAAGCAGAGTGAAGATAACGGCCAGAGGTAGAGGGATGAAAATCAACACGATTTCCACGCCCGTGATGGCAGCCAACCACAGTGCTAGCGTAATGAAGTGATGATATCGACGAACTTCTTCGGTGAGAAATTCTTTGGCTAAAGGTGCAGACATGATGAAGAAAAATTATTTAGCGATGGGTAAACCCGTACCCCAGAAGCCATTCGGTCCTAGGTATTCGATGAGATATACCACAGTGAAGATGATAATCCAAACGATATCAACGAAGTGCCAATAAAGGCCAGCGACTTCAACATCGAGCGCGCCCACATGGCCACCTAGTTTGCCAGTGAAACTATAGAAATAGAGTAAGATAAGCCAAAGCACACCGATAGCAACGTGGGTACCGTGCGTACCAGTCAACACGTAGAAGGTCGATCCGAACACACTGTTCTGTATCGTCAGCCCCATGTGATAGAAGTGAGTGAATTCGTAAACCTGACAGCCCAAGAAGATGAGACCAAAGATAATCACACCCAAAACATTACGACGGAAGGATTTGATTTGCCCTTTGTGCATCGCCGAAACCGCCAAAGCCATCAAGAACGAGGACATGAGGAGGATAAACGTCGAGAACGAGGTCAACTCGATATCAAACAAACGCTGCACGAAGTGTTGATGGCCTTCGGCATCGGTGAAACCCGTTGGATAGAGTTTACGATAGATTAAGTGGGTCGAAATGAGTGTTCCGAAGAACATGCAATCCGAAGCCAAAAAAAGCCACATGATGAGCTTCTTGTGGTCGATGCCCGTCGAAGTGGGGGCATGAGACGATTCAGCAACTTGAGACATGAGATGAAAACGAGAAGAGAATTAATGAGTAGAAGTGGTGGCGCTGACAGGCGAAGGCGAAGCAGAGCCAGTAGGAGTTTTAAGCATGTAGCCACCGGGACCTTCGAGAGCCCAAAGCCAAATACCAGTGAAAAGTATTCCTACACCAGCGATAACCATCCAGCCGGCATGTGGAACGCTCATCGCCATCATGGGCATACCCATACCGATGATTAAGAAACCAAAACTAGCGAGCATTGGCATCCACGATTGACTTGGCATATGTACACCTGCCTCGCCACCATCGTTTTCATAACCAATCTTATGACCGCCATGCTTGTGTTCGATATAAGCATCGCGAGCAGAGATAATCGGACTGCGAGCAAAATTATACTCAGGCACTGGAGAAGGCAAAGACCACTCCAAGGTACGACCGTCCCAAGGATCGGAGGCACACTTCTCTCCCTTGAAGGCCGTCCAAACGAGATTGGCGAAAGCTAAGAATACGCCGATGCCGAGAATGAAAGCACCGATTGTCGCGACAAAATTCCAGGTCTCCCAACCATTGCCAGCATGGTAAGTATGAGTGCGACGAGGCATTCCAGCTAAACCGAGATAGTGCATCGGACCGAAAGCCAAATTGAATCCGAGAATCACCATACCAGAAGCGACATAGGCTACGCTCGCTTTAGGCATACGTCCAAAAATCTTAGGGAACCAGAAATAAAGACCCGCCATCAAACCCAAGAGAACGCCTCCGAGAAGAACGTAGTGGAAGTGAGCGATGACAAAGTAACTATCTTGTTGCTGAGAGTCGGCGGGCGCGGACGAGTGCATCACACCAGAAAAACCACCGCACATAAACATCCAGATAAAGCCGAGCGCTAATACCATCGGAGGCGTAAAGCGAATGCGTCCGCCCCAAATCGTCCCGAGCCAATTGAAAATCTTAACACCCGTTGGCACCGCAATCGCCATCGTGAGAAGAGCGAAAGCCGCCGTAGGCACTGCGCCCAAACCGGTGGTGAACATGTGGTGGCTCCACACGGCAAATCCTAAAAAGCCGATAACAGCACCAGAGAAAACGATAATAGGATAACCAAAAAGCGACTTGCCTGAGAAGGTAGGAAGGATTTCGGAAACGATTCCCATCGCAGGTAAAACAAGAATATAAACTTCAGGGTGACCAAAAATCCAAAAGAGGTGCTGCCAGAGTATAGGCTGACCACCTGCAGAAGGGTTGAAGAAGTTAGCCCCAAATTGGCGATCAAACATCAACTGAATCAACGCCACGGTGATAGCGGGGAAGGCTAAGATAATTAAAAACGAAGTAACTAAAGTCATCCAAGTGAACACAGGAAGACGCATCATCGTCATTCCCTTAGCTCGCATGTTAACAATGGTACAAATGAAGTTAAACGATGCCGCTAAAGAAGCGACCCCGAGGATTTGGATACCAATAATCCAAAAATCCGTTCCGACCCCCGTGAAACGGGGAGCATGTAAAGCGGCATCAGCCTGACCGAATGTTCCTGAGAGCGGAGCGTAACTGAACCAACCGTTGGCAGGGGCAAAGTCGGTGTACACAAGCGATTTGTACCAAGCGAAATCCTTAAACCACCCAGCGAGGTGACCGAATTCGAAAAGCCAACTCGCATTGAGGACAAAAGATCCTGCCACAAAGGTCCAAAGCGAAAAAGCATTCAATCTCGGGAACGCCACGTCACGTGCACCAATTTGCAGAGGAACAAGGAAGTTAAAGAAAGCCGCCGACAATGGCATCACGCCCAAGAAAATCATGGTCGTACCATGCATCGTGAACAACTGATTGTACATCCGAGCCGTCACGAAATCATTATCGGGACGAGCCAACTGAGTTCGAATCGCGAGAGCCTCGACGCCACCGAGCAAGAAGAAGAACATAGCGAAGGCGCCGTAAAGAATACCAATCTTCTTGTGGTCAACCGTGGTTAACCAATCCATCAAACCTGTTGAGCGGTCTGGGCGCAGGAGACCGAGGTCACTACGCTCAGGGGCGAGATCTAATTTCGAAGCAACGGGTGCGTGATGCGTATCGTGAGACATGTGATAAAATTATTTAAGGGTGAGTAAATATTCAGCGAGAGCGTCGAGTTCTTCATCAGTGAACTTCTGATGGCTTTCACGAAGACCAACGACATTGAACATCTTGTAGTAATGCATGCGGTTGCCGGGTTTAACATCTGCCGTCGGCTTGCCATCAGCCCCATGGGCAACACCAGAAGATCCAATCCACTTGATTAAATTCGCCTTCAACTGCGCTGAATCGACAGGCATCGATGCTTCTGTGTTCTTTTCTTTAAGTTCTAAAGCTAACTGAGCTTTGGGATCACGATTGTCGAGCCATGCACCAGCGAGCGATTTACGGGAAGCAATATGAGTCAGGTCAGGACCAAAATTTCCTGCACCGAAGTGACCAGAAATATTGTGGCACATGGCACAAGTCTTAGCTGCAAAGAGGGCTTTTCCTTTTTCAGCCTTAGATCCAGCCACGACAGGGACAGCATCAGTTTTTTGTGCCTTAACCCACTGAGCAAAAACTTCGGGTTCCACAACTTCACAGCGGAAAAGCATGTAAGCGTGAGAATCACCACAGAATTCAGCACACTGACCATAGTAGTGGCCGACTTCATCACCCTGAATCCACATATAATTTTTACGACCTGGAATTAAATCCACCTTACCCGCGATTTTAGGAATCCAGAATGAGTGAATGACATCTTCGGAACGAAGATTGATGCGCACAGCTTTGCCGCGTGGAATATAAATTTCATTAGGCACCGTTCGCTTTGCATCACTGGTTAACCCCAGTTGAGGATACTCAAAACGGAACCACCACTGCTTGCCAATCACATCGATTTCTAAAACTTGATCGGCGACTTCCTTAGCATAATTTTCTTTTCCACTGGCATCAACTCGAGGGTACCAAGCAGAGAGTTTAGATGTGGCAACCGCTTCTTGGGGAACATCGTCTGTATACCAAATCGCGCTCAGTGTCGGAATCGCGATAAAAACTAGCGCCCCGATTGAGGCAGTAATTAAACCAATTTCCACCAATGGATTGCCGTGACCCTCTTCCAACTTCGGCTTCACGACCTCACCAGGACGTGAACGGAATCGAGCGACAGCATAAACTAAGAGACCACCGACCAAGACAAAGAGGACAATCACCAGATACACAGTGTCCATAAACACGTCGTACTGCACCTGAGCGACAGGCCCCTTGGGATCCAAAGTGGACTGACGAACTTCAAGGTCGGCCCGAGAACAGGCGGTCATGAGCAGACCAAGGAAAGGGAGGACCAAAATGCCTACCCGATGGAAAAAGCGTGAAAACATAAGAAAGGTTAATGTCAGTCGTCATCGAAGTTCCCTAAAACTATCACATTGGCAAGCATCGGCCTGCACTCGTTTGCGAACTTGAAACAAAAAATCCCTATCTATAGTAAAATTATTTCTTAAGTTGTTAATAAACAGTTATTTATATTAAAAAATGCCCCATCATTTTCCCTTATGCCCCCAACCCTGCTCTCTTCTAATCATAACAGGCCTTGGGTATTGCACTCAAAGAACGACGGTTTAACCCATCTTTATGTCTTGGAAAAGTCCTCATGGCACTCCTCTGCCCGATTGGAGACAACGCACCTTGATGATGGGAATCATCAACGTCACCCCTGACTCCTTCTCCGATGGCGGGCAGGCCCTCGAAATCGACAACGCCCTCAACAAAGCCTCTGAACTACTCGAGCAAGGAGTCGATATTTTGGATCTGGGGGCCGAATCCACTCGACCAGGTTCAGAATTTATTTCCGCCGAAATCGAGTCTGCTCGACTGCTCCCCGTCCTTCGTACACTGCGAAAAAAATTTCCGCACGTCCCACTTTCAATTGATACCTATAAAGCCAGCGTAGCTAAAAGTTGCCTCGAAGAAGGAGCAGACATCATTAACGATGTCGAAGGCGCACGTTATGAGAGTCGCGAAACCGATTCACCGATGGCTCGACTCTGCGCTCAAACAGGAGCCCCTCTCATTCTCATGCACCGCCGACGAGAAGTTATCACGCAAGATTTCTGGGGCTCCCTGATTCATGATTTAAAATTCAGTGTGCAACTCGCACTTCAAGCTGGAGTTAAACCAGAACAAATCTGGCTCGATCCAGGATTTGGATTTGGAAAAACACCGGCACAAAATCTGTGGCTCATTCGCCATTTAGAAAAAATCACGGCTTTAGGTTTTCCTGTTTTATTAGGAACAAGTCGCAAATCGACCTTGGGCTTGGTTCTTCAAGAAGCCGATCCGCTTAAGCGCGAGGAAGGCAATGAAGTCACCGCCGCTTGGGGGATCGCTCAAGGATGCTCCATGATTCGAGCTCACGATTTTCGGCGACTCAAAAAAGTCATTACGGTGGCCGATGCCATTCGCCATAGTCCAAACCGGTAGCTATAAAAACTTTACCCCGTGGGGTGGAGCCAGCAGTCGGACTTGAACCGACAACCTGCCGCTTACAAGGCGGCTGCTCTGCCAATTGAGCTATGCTGGCAAACCCTCGAATAATCACTCTTTGTCAGCCCATCAGCCCATGTCAACCCATTGCCTTCCCTCTTTTAGGGGTTGAACCATGGGTTTAAATTGGCGAGAAAGTCACACCGTCTCAATAAAACACCCTATGCGTTTTACCATCGCCCTTACAGCCCTCGGTCTTGGCTTAGTTGGTTGCTCTTCTTTGGAAGACAGCGAGGTTCGCCAGCAAACCATCGCCATCAGTTCCCAGCCGACAGGTGCAGCCGTTCGCATTGACGGTGAAGCCGTGGGACGTACCCCGACAACCATCACCTTAAGCACAGATCAAGATTACGAACTCACTGCCGGCAAGGGAGGATTCAAGCCTGTCATCGCCACTCTCAAGCCCAAGCTTCGCAATAAATCCGACGGTAAAACCGAGTACGGATTCCCTGAAAAAATTAAAGTGACTCTAACAAAGTTACCAGGATCTGACGAAGTCGATGTTCCCAATGAATCGAAAGCCGAATTTGAATCGCTCGTTAATAAAGCCAATCCACCACCCGAAGGTCTCTCGAATAAAGTACACAATTCTACCGAATCTCTCGAAGAGAATGTCGCTGAAATGCGTTCCGCTGTAGCCGAAGTCAAAGAGCAGGAACTTAAACGCAGTCGAGAAGCAAACCGCAAACTAGAAGAGCTCGAAAAATCTTTAGCGAACAATCCTAACGCTGAACAAATTGCCGCCCTGCAAGCCTCGATTGAGGCTCAAAGAAAAGCCAACGAAGAAGCAGCTAAGAATTCCGATGAGTTAATTAAAGCCCTCTCTGAACGCAGCGAAAAGTTAATACAACTCAGCCAAAAAGCTAAAAATCCCCAGGCTGCTGAAGACCGCGAAGAAGCGGCTAAGCTTTACGCTGAGACGAAAGAAATGATGGAAAAAACTTTAGCCGAAATTAATGCCAAAACTACCGAAGCCATTGCGGCTCAAAAAGCTACACAAAGTGCCAATGCTGAATTGGGCGAAAACACCGCCAACTTGTTGAAGGCCTTGCAAGAGCACAAAGAAGAGAAACAGGCTAAGATGATTTCCACTAACAATATCAAAGCTAAACCTCCTGTTTCTGAATCCGATGAGGATCGCGAAGAGGCGGAGAAAATTTACGCTGAAGCCCGCAAAGTAGCCGGGGTGCCTGCCAACGAAAAATCGAGCGAAATGGAAACTCAACTCGCCAAAGCTAAAGCGGAAGCGGCTGCTGCCAAAGCCGAAGCCAAACGTCGCATCTACGCCGAATTCAACAGTCGAGTTGCCCTCCTCGAAAACCGTCAACGCTACGGCGATATCTCAGAAGAAGAATTTAAAGAACAACTCGCCGCCCTTCGCAAAGAGCTGGAACAGTAAAAACACTTCTTTTTTACTAAATCAAAAGCCCAGCAACAAACTGGGCTTTTTTGTTGGAACATTCAACAAAGATGGCACCTTGAGTTCATGTCCGAACCATTGCAGCGCACTCCTCTTTACGACCTCCACGTCGAACTTGGCGCCCGCTTAGTTCCCTTTGCTGGATGGGAAATGCCCGTGCAATATTCAGGCATCATCGAAGAGCATCTAGCGGTCCGACGCGCTGCAGGTTTATTTGATGTCTCACACATGGGAGAAGTACGCGTACGTGGACGAGATGCGGCAGCTTTCTTGGATCGAGTAATGACCAACGAAATGTCTACACTCAAACCTGGAGCAGCTCGCTATACCCTCATGTGCCAACCCGACGGTGGCTGCGTGGATGATTTAATCGTCTACCGTTTTTCTGAAAATGAGTTTTTCATCTGCCTCAACGCATCCAATGCAGCCAAAGACATTCAATGGCTTCGCGACCACGTGGGTACGGCGAAAGTTGAAATCATCGATGAATGCAAACTTTGGGCGCAACTAGCTTTACAGGGACCTCTCGCAGAAAAAATTCTCAGTCTAGTCACAACCCTACCCCTCGCCTCAATTAAACGGTTCGGCTTCTTAGTTGGAGAAATAGCGGGCGCCTCAGGTTGCGTTGTCTCGCGCACGGGCTACACTGGCTCCGCAGGCTTTGAAATTTACCTTCCCGCCGCCTCTGGCATTCAAGTCGAGCGTGCGCTTCTGACCTCTGGCAAAGCACATGGACTCATTCCCGTTGGACTCGGCGCCCGAGACTCACTCCGACTGGAAGCCAATTATCCGCTCTACGGTCACGAAATTTCTGAACGAATTTCTCCCATCCAAGCCGGCCTTGGCTGGACGGTGAAATTTAATAAAGAACAATTCATTGGTCGCGAAGCACTGCGACGCCAAGCCGAAGGCGGACCTACCTCCTCGGTTGTTTTGTTTTCCCTTAATGATCGTCGCATTGCCCGACAAGGGGCCACGGTATACGCAGGCGAAACGCCCGTTGGCGAAGTTCTCTCGGGCACCTTCTCGCCAACCATGAATAAACCCATCGGCACAGCCCTCGTCGCCGCAGGATACGTAAATTCTGAACAATTAACCGTCGACATCCGAGGAACTCGTCTACCATTAACCATCTCTGTCACCCCCTTCGTAAAATAATCCTCACGCCACCTATGAGCCAAGTTCCTGCCACCTTACGTTACACCAAAGACCATGAATGGGTAAGACAAGAATCTGACGGCACGGTAACAATCGGCATCACCGATCACGCTCAAGCCGCTTTGGGCGATGTCACTTTTGTTGACCTACCTAAGGCCGGTAAAACCTTCTCCACTGGTGAAGTTTTTGGCACAGTGGAATCAGTCAAAGCCGCCTCCGATCTTTACTGCCCAATCGCTGGCGAAGTTGTCGAAGCCAATGCTCAATTGAACGACAGCCCCGATTTAGTAAATCGGGAGCCCTACGGCGGTGCGTGGATGATCCGAGTTAAGCCCAAAAATCCCGCAGAAGTGAATCAGCTCCTCGATGCGGCGGCCTACTCAGCGACTCTCTAAGACGCTCTCGAGAAGGCCACAGGCACACTTGCCCTTTGGCGACGAAGGTTTATTGTGCCTGTAATGTCTTTTGCCGAAATCCACGCCTCCTACCCTTGGGAGAAAGTTCTGCAATCCATTCAGGCAAAAACGCCTTCGGATGTTCAGCGCGCCATCATGCGTGCGGAAAACGGACAGTGCGATTTAGACGATTTTCAGGCTTTGATTTCTCCCGCAGCCACTCCTTACCTCGAAACCCTCGCTCGCCTTAGCCAAGAAAAAACCCTTCGTCGATTTGGTCGTACCATCCAACTCTTTGCTCCCGCCTATCTCTCCAACGAGTGTCAAAACGTCTGCACTTATTGCGGATTTTCAGCAGGGAATAAAACCCCCCGCCGCACTTTAAATCCTGCGGAAATTTTACGCGAAGCGGGCGCACTCAAGAAACTTGGTTTCGAGCACGTGCTTCTCCTCACGGGAGAATCGAATAAAATCGCCGTTCCCTATTTCACCGCCGCCCTCGATTTACTACGCCCTCACTTTTCCTCGCTCTCGATGGAGGTGCAACCAATGGAAACTGCCGAATACTTAGAATTACGAAAACACGGATTAAACGCGGTTTTGGTTTACCAAGAAACGTATCACAAAGAAACGTATCAACAGCATCATCCGAAAGGCAGAAAATCTGATTTCGCTTGGCGTCTCGACGCCCCCGATCGCATCGGCCAAGCCGGAGTACATAAAATCGGTTTAGGCGCCCTCTTTGGTTTAGAAGACTGGCGAACAGAATGTTTTTTTACCGCACTTCACTTACAATGGCTCGAGCGTAAACATTGGCGCAGCCGGTTTAGCGTTTCTTTCCCGCGCCTACGTCCCCACGAAGGAAATTTAAGTCCCAAAGTGGAAATGACTGATCGCCACTTAGTCCAAGCGATTTGTGCTTTTCGAATTTTCAATGGCGAACTCGAACTCACTTTGAGCACTCGCGAAAGTCCCGCCTTCCGCAATCACGCTTTCAAGTGCGGTATCACGACGATGAGTGCAGGCTCACGAACAAACCCCGGAGGCTACGCCGAGGGTAAAGAAGCATCGCTCGAACAATTCGCCATCGAAGATGAAAGGTCTCCCACAGAAATCGCGTCGATGTTGCGGGAAGCTGGCTACGAAACGATTTGGAAAGACTGGGACCTTTCTTACGATCAACCCGTTGCTTCTGTTTTATGAGTCCACAACGCGCCTGGCTAGAACCCTCACAAGCTAAACAATGCTCCACCGGCGCTCAGATTAAACTCTCGCCCGAGGAGAGCGCCCATGTGGTGCGCAGTCAACGTGCACGACGAGGTGATGTTTTAATCTTAATCGACGGTGAAGGGCTTTTAGCTGAAGGAAAACTCATTTCCGCTGATGGCGATGGCGCAATGGTTGAAGTCGTACGCACACGCACTTCGCCTCGCCCGACACCCGAAATTCACATCGCACAAGGGATGCCCAAAGGCGGGACGATGGATGACTTAGTACGCAATGTATGCGAGGCTGGCGTCAGCGTGGTCATCCCCCTAGAAACAGCACGGTGCGAACTCAAACTAGACGAAGAACGCAAACGCACCAAAATGCTACGCTGGCATCAGCAGGCCATCGAGGCCTGTAAACAATCGGGCAATCCTTGGCTGGCACATATTGAAACACCGCTACGTTTTGCCGAATGGATTGAAAAATTGCCTACACGAACTGAGGGTGAAATTCGCCTCCTTGGATCTCTAGACTTCGATGCTGTTGCCATCCGCGATTTATCACTCAAATCTTCCTCTAAAATTCTTTGGCTCATCGGCCCCGAAGGCGATTTAACTTCGGCGGAACAAGAAGCAGCCAGAGTCGCGGGGTTTATTCCCGTCTCACTCGGACCCACCGTCCTTCGTGCGGAAAATGCCGCACTCGCCTGCGTTGCGATTACAAACGCGCTAGCAAGATAATAGAGACTCGGGTGCCAGGTGTCAGGTGTCAGGACGATTTTGGTTATCGGGCGTCAGGCACCAGGTTCCAGAAAATAAATCCTGACACCTGATACCCGAGACCTTAAAACTTTATTTTTTCGCCTTAGCCACCACTCGCTTCATCCGATTAAGAATTTCCTGTAGGCGGCTACGGGGACACCCAAAGTTGATTCGCACATAACCTGGTCCTCCAAAATCAGTCCCATTGCTGAGTCCGACACCACCCTTCTCGAATTCAGCATGGGGATCCTCAAAGCCTAAAGCCCGCACATCCAGCCAAGCCAAGAAACTGGACTGAGGGCGTTGATGCAAAATCACTCCCGGCATTTCTTTTAATTCTTTTTCGATGAGATCGAGATTCCCTCGCAAGTAATCAATACAAGCTAAACGCCATTCTTCGCCGTCATCAAACGCCGCCTTGGTCGCCGCCAAACCAAACATATTTTGATCCAAGGACAGGCCTTGTAAAATACGACGAAAACGCGTGCGCAACCCAGCGTCGGAAATAATGGCAAATCCACAAGTCAGCCCAGCAATATTATAGGTCTTACTCGCCGCCATCAACGTCACCGTCCGCGACGCAGTGTCTTCATTTAACGAAGCAAAAACCGTGTGTCTCGCCTGTGGGTCCAAAATTAAATCACAATGAATCTCATCGGAACACACGGTGAGATCATATTTCTTCGCAAGCGTGGCCAAGCGCTCTAATTCATCCCGTTTAAAAACACGGGCTAAAGGATTGTAAGGATTGCAGAGTAGCAAAACTCGGGATGCGGATTGAGCGCAGGCTTCTTCCAACTTAGCCCAATCAAAAGTCCAGTAGCCATTCACCAAAACCATTTCGCATTTAATCGCATTACGCTCGGACAGAGTTGGCGCGGTCAAAAAAGGCGGATAAGCTGGTGAAGTCGTCACGACTGTCTCTCCAGACTTACTGGCACAACGAATAGCGCCATGAATTCCTGGTACAAGAGAGGACATAAAAGTTATCCACTCTGGACGAATCTCCCAACCATGCCGACGGCGCATGTAACGGACAATCGATTCGAAAACTTCATCGCGTTGCGCAGGATAACCAAAGACTCCGTGGGCGGCCCGTCGCTGAATCGCCTCCACCACTGCCGGAGGAGAAACAAAATCCATATCGGCAATCCAACAAGGAATAACATCCCGGTTAGCATACTTATGCCACTTCGTGCTGTCCGTGCCTGCTCGCTCGGGGCAGCTGTCAAAATTGAAAGCCATAACTAGGGTGAACCTTGGATTGAACCGCGTTGCGGGTAAACGCAATTTATACCCTCAACGATTCACAAGGTAAAGAAATCCCGACGCCAAACTCACCCATGACAGAACTTTTCCAGGAACTTTTATTCTATGTCATTCCTCGATGACCTCGACCGAGGCCTGCTTGACTTGATTTTCCCTAGGGATTGTGCCGTGACGCAAGAGCCCATGGATGAAGGCGAAAGACTTCATCTCTCCGATGCCGGCTTAGCCTTGCTTCCCCGGATTTTCGACCCCCGTTGCTTTACCTGCGGACATCCCTTCGACGGTTGGCTCGAGGGAGATCGGACCTGCCCCCACTGCCTCGACCTTCATCCCGCCTTTCATCGTGCACTCTGCGCTTTCCGAGCCCAAGGCCCAGTTCGCCACATCATCCACCGAATCAAATACGAAAAATCCCCCTACCTAGCCGACGACCTCGTTGCCGCCGCCATACAAGACACTGCCTTCCATCGGCACCTCGCAGGGTCACATTTAATTCCCGTTCCCCTACACCGCAATCGCTACCGCACTCGCGGCTACAATCAAGCAGAGCGAATCGTTCGCCTACTTGCACAAAAAATTCCTGGCTGCTCTTGGTCGCCCGCCCTTCACAAAAAACACCTGACGATTTCGCAAACTCAACTCGGACGCGAAGAACGACGGAGAAATGTCGCCGAAGCCTTTTCGGTAAATCCAAACTACCCTATTCGACCAGACATCCGCTACGTGGTCATCGACGATGTTTTAACCACGGGATCGACTTTACACGCTTGCGCCAAAACACTGCGCCAAGCTGGCGCCTTATGGGTTGATGCCGCCGCTCTCGCTCACGGTTAACACGCGTTGCACTTCTTGCGCAGAGAAACCCATACGCTCGACCATAAATTGAAGCATATCCGAAGCCAGCGGAGCGCGAAAAGTGCGCTGAAAATTCGGGGCTTTGAACTCTAGCCGACTTGCATGCAAGGCCTGCCGAGACAAAGCGCACTGCTTAGCCAATCGTTCAGTCCAACCATGTTCAACAAATTCTAAATATAACGAATCATCTCCACCATAAAGTTTATCTCCGACAATGGGATGCCCTAGCCATTGAGCGTGGATACGGATTTGATGTTTTCGCCCTGTATGCGGCTGAACTCGTAGTAAACTATATCCCTCACCACATAATAGAGGCTCAAAAAATGTGGCGGACGGCAAAGTCCCTGGCCCCGTTCGCACCGCAGATTTTACAGCTACTTTACTCGTCTCATCAGCCCCCAAAGGCTGATCGACTTGCACGGGCTCTTTTAACTCCCCTTTAACTAAAGTGTAATAAGTTTTGGTCACCCATCGACGTTCCATCGCGGTCTGCGAAAGCGATGCCGCCTTGGCATTCTTAGCGATTAAAATGATTCCACTGGTTTCACGGTCCAAACGACTCACTAAATGCAACGTTTCTAAACCACGCCACTCGCGCACCGCACCAACCAGCGATGACCACGGGCCGTCTTTCGAAGGATGACAAACGAGCCAGCCGGGCTTATCGAAAACTAAAAAATC
>CANIUQ010000010.1 GCA_947470855.1 Opitutia bacterium
ACCGGTGCTGACCTGACCTTACGTAGCGACACGGATACGACATTTGCTAACAATGTTACCCTTGATGCAACTTCTACGGTTACCGTGGATCGTGTCACTTCTGGTGCAAATGTGACGCACACGCTTTCAGGTACGACCACCTTGTCTGGAGTTACTTTAAATGTTGTACGCGGTGGTAATGTCACGGGAACGGCGACTCTCAATGTTGCTAACTTGAACATTGCAGGAGCTAACACTACTTTCAATGTTGGCACTGGTGCATTGTTGGATGTCGCAAGTATCATTGATAGTGTGGGAGGCGGTATTGTAATCAAAACCGGTTCTAATGTTTTTAATACTACCTTAAACAGCGATTCTATTGGTATCGATGTTCAGGCTGGCACGATGAATGCGACGACTAATTCTCAGTTTTTGGGGTCGGTTAGTAATGCGACAACCCTTAATATCATTAACAATGTTAGCCCTGTTTCGACTCTTTACCTTCAGTCGTTAACCGGTGTTGGCACTACAACGATTAGTGTTGGAAATGCAGAAATTCACTCTGTGATTGGTGCAGACGGCACTGGTGCTAATACTCTTTCAGTAGCGAATGGTACTTTGACAGCTGATCTGGAAGCAGGTACTGTTTCTGCGCTTCGACTGGTTTCTGCTACAGTCGATGCTAACGGAAAGACCCTCAATGCTACCATCAGTGGGTCTGCTAATATCACCAACATGGTTTCGGGCAATCTTACCCTGTCTGCAGGTTCAACTGATTTGACCATTCAGAATCTCACCGGTGGTAATGTAACCACGAATGCAAATAGCTCTAACATTGGTACTCTTTCTGGAAATACCGCCAATCTTACACTCAACAGTAATACCACGATTGGAACTGCCAATGGTTCTTCCAATGTTAGTGTCAGCGCAGGCAAAACATTAACCATCAATGGTGGTACTTTTGCTGGCAGCCTCGCTGGAGCTGGTAACGTGGCGATTGGTGGTACCGTAAATTTAAACGGCAATAACATCGACGACTACACGGGTAAAACAATTCTTAATGCTGGTGGTGCCGTGACTTACGATTCAGCAGTCACATTAAATACTTTAGCTGGTTCGGGTTCGGCTACCTTCGCCGGTGTCTCGACGATTTCTAATATCGATAACGGAACAACCGCTACTCTGAATAACAATGGTACATCGTTAACCCTCGGCCAAGGGTCCTTTGCCGGCACGATTACAGGTGCAGGAACATTAATTAAGAGCGGCGCAGGACTGATGACACTTAGTGGAAATAATATCGATAACTACACGGGTGCGACTACGGTTACAGCAGGCGGCACTTTGGCTTTCGCGAATGGAGCTGATTTATCTGGCGCTGGTTCGGTAACAGTTGACGGAACTCTAAATTTAGGTGGCAACTCGATCATCACTTCTCTCGCTGGTGCCAGCACAGGTATTATTAACAATAGTTCTGGTTTAACGGTCAGCAGTGGTACATACCTAGGAACAATTGTTGGAGCTGGGAACATTCAGAAGGTTACAGGCGGAGGGTTGTTCCTTAGTGGAGCCAAGACCTTAACTGCACTAGATGTGCAAGCTGGTTCTGTTCTTTTTGATGCGAACAGTACAATCAATACGTTAACGGGCTCTGCCATTGTGGATATGGTTGCTGGACAAACATTGACGGTTGGTTCGGGAGATTTCTCGGGAACGATTCGTTCAACTGCTGCAGGAACAGGTAATGCTAACTTAACCAAAAATGGTACGGGCGTTCTAACCTTGCGCGGTTCCAATATCGACCAGTTCACTGGTACAACGACCGTTCAAACAGGCGGCACCTTGGCCTATGTCGCTGATACAGCCGCTAACAGCACAACCCCTGCTGGCATTATTTTAAGCAATCTAGCCGTTGAGACCAATGCGACGGTGAAGCTTACTTCGAGCGCGACCGTCAAGACGGCAGCAGCTATCGTAAATGCTGTCTCAGGCAACGGGACGATTGAAGTTAACACTGATCACAATTTGCAATTCGAGTTAACCCCAGCCAATAGCTCTACCTTTAATGGTAGAATTACTGGAATTGGCGGGATTACCCGTACGGGCACTGTCGGTGGCGCCGGCACTGGTGGCGGGACACTTACTCTTAACGGCATTAGCGATTATCAAGGAGCGACCAACATTAGTCGTGGTCGGGTCAATGTTAATGGCTCCATTGCAGGATTTGGCGTTTTCGTTGGTGGTACTTTAGGTGGATCTGGTACAGTTAACACAAGCGTTACAGTTAACAGTTATGGAATAATTGCTCCTGGAAATTCTCCAGGTTTGCTCACCGTAACAGGTGACACTGTTTTCGAAGCTGGTTCTAATTTCCAAGCCGAGTTAGGTGGCACACTGGCTGGTTCACAGTATGACCAACTTTATGTTTCGGGTGGCACGGTAAATCTCCAAAGTGGAGTTGGTGCTTATGGTGGTCACAACAATGTCTATCTCGATGTCTTAAGATTTGGCACCACGTTCCAACCGGCTTGGGGTGATCAGTTTACCGTGATTCGCACCAATTCACCTACAGGTATCACAGGTACCTTTGGGGGAATGAGCAGTAATTTCACGACCTTCCTTATCTATGATAACAATGCCGCTGCTCATCAGAATGCAGTTATCTACGGTACAGGCCTAACTTCGAATCAAACGTTCGCTGATCGTTTCACTACGGCTAACCAAAAAGCAATTGCTACAGGATTGTGGAATGGTGGCTTAACTAATGCTAATTATGTCGACACGACAACGACAGTTCTCCGCACCGACCTTGTTCGTTTCACTGATTCCAATACCGCAAACGGTAAGGCCGTCGTTGCTTTATTGACTTCGGGTGCCAACGCGGGAGCAGTCCTTAATAGCTTCTCTCCTGAGCCATTCTTAGGTCTCAACGATTATGCTGTAACGACGATTCGAACCGCTACCGATGCTGCGCTGGCCCAGTCGGCTATGGTTATTAAGGGGCGCTGGTCCGCTGGATTTAGTTTCAGTAATGCGGCAAACCGCTTTACTGGCGGTTCAGATTCAAGCTTCAATCGCAGCCTGAATAGTTCTAACTCAGTCATTAACTTGGAGTATGCGTTCAATAAGTCTACCAAGATGGGCGGATTTGTTGGCTTTAATAATGGTTCCACTCGTACTTCTTCGAGTTCAATTGATTATGATGGTAAGGTGTTTGGACTCACTGGTTTCAAGCGATTGGGTCGTCAGCACCCCATCTTCTTCAAGGCTGCCGTAGCCTATGCAACGCTTGGCTTCTCCTCGAGTCGTACAGATGCTCTGGGTACTTCCTCAACGGGCAATAATTCGCTGAATGGAACAATCTTCCAGGTAACCGCTTCGATGCCTACCTATCGTTCGTCTAAGTTAACGGTTAGTCCTTTGTTAGGTATCCTTCGTGGATCATCCTCATCCTCTGCTTTCACGGAGACAGGCACGGGTGCTAATTTGAGTGTGGATAAGGCTTCGTTCACCTCGACTCGTGCTCTTCTTGGTGTGGCCTTTGATTATCGTGCTACCACCAGCTTGAACCTCGGTGCTCAATTAAGTTACGAGCATGAGTTCTCTGGCTCTCGTGATGTGACCGCTCGTCTTGGCTCAAGTTCATTCACTGTTAATAATGACGATGCTGGCAACACTCTGGCTCTGGGCTTGAATGCTGGTTATGACATTAGCAATAGCACCCGTCTGAACTTAGGTGCTGAATTGCGTCACAATGGCGATTACTCCAACGATCACCGTTATAATGCTGGGGTGAACGTACGATTCTAAGACAAATCGTAAATCCGCTTCAATCAAAGGGCCACGAGAGTGGCCCTTTTTATTTAACTGCAGGCACAGTGCGTAACTGAACGCTATCAATGACTTGAGGTCCAAGAATCACATTGGTGACAATCACCAATACTTGGCCGGGCAGGCAGTAACCTTCATCGCGCAGTCTTTCCAGTGCCTTTGTAATATTTTCATCAGCTTGGGGGCTGAATTTAGTAAAGAACGGGGTCACACCCCAATATAGACTCATACGACGATTAATTTGTAAATCCTCGGAGAAGGCGTAAATGGGACATCCGGCTACACGTAGGGAAGAGAGTGTACGTGGCGCGTCGCCGTTGCGTGTGAATGCAATAATTCCCGTGTTGCCTAAGTCTTGAGCGAGACCCGCCGCTGCCCGCAGGAGTTTAACCTTCGGGGTTTCAAAATCTTGTTCTTCAGAAAGACGTTTAGGAATATCTTGCTCGGTGGTTAGTGCGATACGCGACATTACTTCTATACAACGAATGGGGTGTTTCCCTGTCGTGGTTTCACCCGATAGCATAACGGAGTCGGCTAACTCAAGTACAGCATTGGAAACATCGGTCACCTCTGCCCGAGTGGGCACGGGGGCTTGAATCATTGATTCAAGCATGTGGGTGGCAACAATGACGGGCTTACGTGCAGCTATAGCCATAGCGACGGCGCGTCGTTGTACTTGGGGTAAACTTTCGTAGGGGATTTCGATTCCGAGGTCACCCCGAGCCACCATTAAAGCATCTGAGGCATTTAAGATATCTCCTAAATGATCAATCGCCGATTGGTCTTCAATTTTAGCAATGATTTGGGCCTTCGAGTGCTGCTCTAAAAGCAATCGTCGCAACGAATCGACATCGGCTGCTTCACGGACAAAAGATAGGGCGAAAAAATCGACACCCACTTCGCAGCCCACTTTGACATCGGCGCGGTCTTTGTCGGTCAGGGCAGGGAGCTCTACTTTGACTCCAGGTAAATTAATATGGCGACGACTGCCTAGAAATCCTGGCTGTTCCACTAAGCACCGTAATCGATCGGGGCGATGCTCGAGGACGCGGAGTTGGATAAGGCCATTATCGACGAGCACGAGCCCGCCCTCTGGGACGGCGCGAATGATGGGTGGGTAATTGGAAGTAATCAGTAGAGTGTCGCCTTCGGCTTTAGCCTCAGGAGTTCCTGTGACGTCGACGCGTTGCCCGGCCTTAAGTTGAATCGGCTCTGGCCGTGCTCCTGTGCGAATTTCAGGCCCTTTGACATCCATCATCACGGCTAGGTCTTTACCTAACTTTGAACTGACTTTTCTGACGCGCTCGACGATTTGGCGAACCCAGGCATGGTCAGCGTGAGCCATATTGAGACGGACAACATTAGCTCCAGCTTTAATGGCGGCGGTAAGATTTTCTTCAGATTCGGTTGCTGGCCCAATCGTAAAGGTGATGCGCGTGTGTCGAAAGGGTTTCACGGTATTTAATTAGTAATTACGCCTAGGCTTCGGCGCAAGGGAAACTTGCCTTGAGAAAGTTATTTACCAAAAAAATTATAGTATCTTTTCAGCAACGATATCGCGCTTTGCCTTTAAAATTTTTTCGAAAAAAGTTTCGGTTTCAAATGGCCACACGGCTTCGTTTAAAATTCGCCATTGCGGATGTTTTTTCAGCTCAGCCAAAGTCCATTCAAAATAATTTTCGTCATCGGTGCGAAAATGTAACTTTGCACCGATGGTCGAGTGATTGGCTAAACGGGTTAAATTTTCGGTTTGGATGAATCGATTTTTATGGTGTCTTTTTTTAGGCCAAGGATCAGGATAAAGGATGAAAATTTTGGTAAAAGTGATTTCGGATGACAGTGCGTCCATCAGTTCGCTCGCCTCGGCTTTGATGAAGCCGATATTCGTAATTTTTTGTTTCGTTTTTTTTCGCTGACATTTTTCGATTCGATCCGTGATTAAATCAATGCCTAGACAGAACTCCTCGGGGTGTTGTTGAGCGTAGGCAGCAAGCCAGTGACCATGCCCACAACCAATTTCAAAGGTGCACGTTTTGTTTTCCCCCAGCAGGCTTTGCAGGGTTTGTCGATGGCAGGCGATGTTTTCCAGGCGTAAAGATTCGGCCCAAGCTTTACCCATGACTTTTGTTTTGCCCGCCATTCTTTCTTTTAAGCACAAGTCTTAGCTGAGGCTCAAGGGGTGATTTTAGGGGCGGGGGTTATTCTTTAGGTAATAATTGTCCCCATCGTGAATAACTCCGGCTTTCCAGACCGAGTTTGGTGGCTTCTCGTATTACTCCTATGGCCAAAGTAGATATCGAAATCGTACAAAAAGTCCTCAAAGAAAACGGAGTCGATGTTCGTTTGGCTGCATCGATTCTGAATCAAATCCGTGAAGTCGCGATGGAAGAGGCGGTTGTCCGGGAAAAGCCAGCCAAGAAACAACACCTTGTCCTGGTTAGTGAGCCTGAAGGAGGTTTGCCCAAAGACCTCGTGGGATGGGTTGTACAAATTTTAGAGGACGACGATCCTCGCGAAACGGCAAATCGAATTGCCGAGGTAGCTTCCGTTTTTAACGGTACGCCGAAAGGACAACGTTTGCCGGTGGATTCTTTTGGCGATGCTTGTCAAAGTTTGCCCACAAAATTGTTAAAGGAAAATAATGTTTGGGTGAAAACTCGCGAGCCCGTGCGTGTACTTGCAGTAAAAAATTCTTTGGGACGTCGTCGTGGGTAAATTTTTCCCACTGGGGAAATTCCGCTTTTTTGCGCGAAATTTTTTTGAATAAAGCCCTTTTCGCTTAGTTTTTATCGTAGCCTCTTGCGGGTGAGATTCCTCTCGCATCTTCGCATAAAATTCCGCACGATTCGTCTTTATGAAGTTTAAGAATTTCCCGATTTATCGCATCGAATGGGTGACCTCAGCGTTCCTCATTGGTACTGCGTTTTTGTCGCTCACGGTTGTGCCTTGGTTCATTTGGACCTACGCTAAAGATATCCAAGGATGGGGCTTTATTTTAGCCCTCTTCACGTTTTATTATTTTGCGACGGGCATCTCGATTACCCTTGGTTACCACCGCCTCTTTTCCCACATATCCTTCAAGGCTAAATGGCCAGTGAAGGTGTTTGTCCTGATTTTCGGCGCAGCCTCCTTCGAAAATTCAGCCCTCGATTGGTCAGCTGATCACCGCATTCACCATAAGCACGTGGACGAGGATGAAGACCCCTATGATATCTCAAAGGGCTTCTTTTATGCCCATATCGGCTGGTTGCTGTTCCGTCTCAAACCCAAGCCACCCGTAACAAATGTAAAGGACCTTGAGGCTGATCCTCTGATTATGCTACAACACCGATATGTGCAGTGGATTGGTTTGGTAGTAGGCTTTATTTTGCCAGCCGCTTTGGGCTGGGGTTATGCCGTGCTTAATGGGTTTACCAACCCTGGTCTTACCG
The DNA here is from genome assembly GCA_947470855.1 of Opitutia bacterium. Classification (GTDB taxonomy): domain Bacteria; phylum Verrucomicrobiota; class Verrucomicrobiia; order Opitutales; family UBA953; genus UBA953. Next base: position 7,242 of record CANIUQ010000010.1, read on the forward strand.
CTATGGCCTGCTTCCTCATTGCTGGTCTTTTGCGTACGGTGATTGTTCAACAAGCCACCTTCTGCATTAACTCGCTCTGCCACATGTTTGGCCGTCAGCCCTATTCCCATGGCCATAGCGCACGTGATAGTGCTTGGGTTGCTTGGTTAACTTATGGTGAAGGCTATCACAACTACCATCATGAGTTTCAGCATGATTATCGTAATGGAGTTAAGCCTTGGCAGTTTGACCCTACGAAATGGGTGATTTGGACTCTTTCCAAGGTTGGATTGGTTCAAGACCTTCGCCGTGTTCCTGACTCGCGTATTTTGGCTGCCGAGCTCAAAGAGAAAAGTCGTACTTTAGGTAAAGATGTTGATCAACTAGTCAGTCGTCTCGACGAGCGTACCCGTGAGTTAAAAGCGAGCACGATTGCGGCTGCTCATGCCTTAGCGAAAGATTTGGCTCAGCGAGCTGAAGCACTTAAAGAAGCTGCTATTACCAAAGCTGAGGTTGGACAAGAAACCTTGCAGGAATTGCGTGGCTTGCTCAATCAAGCGGCAGCGATGTTAGAGTCTCTTCGCCAGGCCGATGCTAGTGCAGTCGCTTAAGCCAAGCTGTTTAGACTATCTTTAACGCTTCCAGCAAATCGAGGACTTGCTCTTCGATTTCTGGAAGCACGTCCTCAGGTTCCGCACAATCAATGTCATGTACCTGCCAATAGGTGATTCGCTCAGCCCATTCAGGATGTGCCCCCTTCATCATCTCAAAGTGCTCATCCTTTTTTAAGGCGATAACATGGTGGGCCCGCTCTAAGTCCTCGATTTGCAATTGGGTGGGTGCTCGCCCTGTAAGCTCAAGTGGAATGCCTAATTTTGTTAAACGGGCATGGGTGTCTACCGATAGCAGGGTTGGCTCATCGGCCACAATCGAGGTCAAAAGACCCCTAGAAAAGGCCCTGGCAGGCAGGTTTTTTTGCAGGGCATGCCAATTAAAGAGGGCCTCGGCATGACGACTACGGTAAAAGTTGCCGGTACAAATAAAGAGCACCAGAGTGTCAGAATCTGCGCTTGTGCGACGGGTCATGCTTAGTAAAGATGAGATACTCTAATCAAAACACTTATGGCACGCAAATTGTTCGCTCTTTTCGCAATTAGTTTCTCGCTCGTTGGCTGTATGGGTCCTGAGAAAGGTCCTAGCCCTGTTGAAGGCGACCTGAATAACTTGGGTGGATCGCCTGCTTTCGAAAATCCAGCCCCAGTGACTAAAGAAACAAAGAAGTCTAAGAAGTCTAAAGGCAGATTACCTGTTAATAGCTCCAGTCAAAAATAATCTTTTAGAGAAGAGAAACCTCCGTAAGGAAAGTTTCCTCCTGACCGGGCTCCACGATATGGAGCCCGTTTTTATGTTCGGTGCTATTGGGTGGCCCCATCCAAGGTTCGACGCAGTAGAAGGGTGCTTGGTGGTCAGGGGTCCAGGTAACGATTGTTGCCCAGCGATCGGGAATGGGTTCTTCTCCGATTTTGATTCGAATATCTTCTTCGCCAGAGCGCGACCCGAAACGGATGGTAGCACTTTTTAGTTGGGTAAAAAGACAGTCGGAAAGATTTTCATCTGCAAAACTGATTTCTTCTTGTCCCTTGAATGCAGGGAAGGGGATTAACTTGCCATCCGCTGCATGTCGCCACTGCTTTTTTGACGGGATTTTTAAGGTGTAATCATTTCGGCCAAGTCCTTTATGCCAAGGGAGTGTAAAATAAAAATGATGTCCTGCGCACCAATACAGGGGCTTGGTATCGTGATTTTTTAGGCTAAAAGTGATGCGCAGAAAAAGTTCTGAGAAATCGTAACGAACTTTGAAGTCATACTGAAAGGGATAACATGCCCGAGATTTTTCATCGGGTACCAGCTCGACAATGGCATGGGATGAGCTGGATTCTAGGATTTTAAATGTGCAGTCTCGCGCAAACCCGTGCTGTGGCATGGGTCTTTTTACTCCCTCGGCGTCTTTCCAGCTGAACTTCTCCCCCTCAGCGTAGTTTCTTCCCATCAAAGGAAAAAGGATTGGGTTGCCCCCGCGGACATGTCCGATTTTGGCGACATCGATTTCCGCTTGGGGTGGCCAGTAGAGGATTTCACGCGTGCCTTGCGGGAGATGTAAATCCCATCTCAGTAGTCGTGCCCCGCGAGTTAAACAGGTTTCAAAAGTAGCCGACCCGATTTTCCATCGCTCCAGGGGAGCGCCGTCGTGGGTGAACCTTTCCATGAAACTTAAGCAAACGCGAAGAGCGCTCGGAGTAAATGCGGAATCTCTCGATTTACTTCTTGGTCATACGGTAATGACAGACCATCCATTCCGACCCACCACGGAAATTCCATAACTCCGCACAAGCCATGAAAAAGATACGCCAATAGGCTAACCACTTTTTGGCTTGGTTGGCGCCATAACATTCACCGAAAATTTCTAGAATTTCTCGACGATTTTGATCGGTATTTTGTAACCAATGCTCGGCGGTTTGCCCATAATGACGACCTTCTACTTCCCATTGCGTTTCAAGTTTTAAGTCGTCTTGAAAATAAGTAGGCAAGTCGTTGGAGGGCATGATGCCTCCAGTGAAAAAGTGCCGAGACATCCAGTCGGTTCCATCTTTGGATTCGAAATGGTAGGCTGAATCACGGTGTGTAAAGACGTGGAAAAAGAGTTTACCTTGTGGCTTGAGCCAAGCGGAGATACGTCGAAGTAGTTCCGCCCAGTTTTTCATATGCTCAAACATTTCAACGGAGACCACGCGATCATAGCGACCCGCTTCAGTCGTAAATTGATTCATGTCGCAGGTGATGATGCGCACATTATTCAAACCCCGGCGTTGACACTCCGATTCAATAAAAACTTTTTGCGAGGCAGAGTTTGAAACTCCAGTAATCTGCGATTGAGGGTATTTTTCAGCCATCCACAGAGTCAGGGAACCCCAGCCGCAGCCCAATTCCAAAATCTCTTGCCCATTGGCTAGCTCCGCACGTTGGCAGGTGAGAGAAAGCATCGCTACTTCGGCTTCGGCAAGACTCTCTCGACCTGACTCATAATAACACGAAGAGTACTTCAATCGTGGTCCTAGGCAGAGTTTATAGAAAGTAGCTGGTACTTCATAGTGCTGTTCGTTGGCTGCTTTAGTCTCCACTGCCACGGGGAGGCCACGCAGTTTTTGTGCAAATTGAGCGACGTTCTTTTGACGTTCTGCCGGTGAGGATGCACGAACTTCTTCTAGTCTTTGCCGAAGAAGTCGACGGATTCCCCAACGAATCACGTAATCGGGTAAAATATCGCTAGCTAAGAGAGTGTCGAGAAATGCCACGTCTGCATCTTGGGGCATCTCATGAGACTAGCAATACTACCCCGCCGATTTTTTATTTTTGGGTGGCCGTGGCCAGAAAGCAGAAACGCGATTTTGATAGTCGCGATAGGATTGCCCGCGACTAGCGATTAAACGCTCCTCGGTCATGGGTATCCCTGTTACCTTGGTTAATAAGTAGAACATGGTGCCCGCACAAATGACCCCAGGAATGCCATAAAAGGAGGAGTTATAGCTCAAAAGGGCGAATCCAAGCCAAACGAGCCATTCGCCGAAATAATTAGGGTGACGTGTCCATGCCCATAGGCCTTGGTCGCAAACCTTCCCCTTGTTTTCAGGTTTTTCCTTAAATGCCTTCAGTTGCGAGTCGGCTAAAGTCTCGAATAGAAGTGCAAAAACAACCAAGCTGAAACCCGCCCAGTGTACGATGCCCATTTTTGCAGGTGTCTCGCTCGGGTGGAATCTTTGATCAATAACAGAGGCGATCAGCGGAAGGCAGAGGAAGGTAAGAGCAATCGCTTGGAAAACGTAAAAACGGAACATGCGAAAAGAAGCATCTTCTCCCCAGTCGTCCCGCATTTTTTGGTAACGAACATCCTCTCGTTCAATTTCATTCAGAGTTCTTTGGGCTAAATGCGTCCCTAATCGTACGCTCCAAATGCTAAGACAGAATAAAAAAACAATAACCGACGAACTGAGTTCTGACCATAAGGTGACCAAATAAACGCCTGCACAAATGGCAAAACTGTAACTCCAAACAAAGTCGATAATCGACCAATTGTTGATACCTTTTCCGACATACCATGTAAGGCTAAACAAAACGACGGTGAGGAGAAAAAGACGGAAAGTTTCGACCAAAAATTCTACGTATAGGGATGTCATTGATCGGATTTAAATTTCATCCATTTACTCATAAATTTTTTTAGAATAAAGTTTATTATAAATGCACAGGGAGGGACGGCAATCAGCCACCCGAGGAGGCCGTGGAGACCAGCCATCCCGAACTTAACCAAAAAGCCAGAAATTGAACGATTAAACTCTTCGATGATGAGAGTAGGATCGAGGGGCAGTTTCTCGGCTCCAGTAATCATTTCACCGAGGCGAACGAGTGGAATAATCAGAAGCAACTGCAGGGGATAAGAAAAGTAGTTAATCGTCTGCATGATGAGGTGATTGAGCCGAAATACTTTCCCGGCTAATAAGCAGAGAATGGTGGTCGTACCGACGATGGGGTTAACCGCGATGGCTAAACTCACGCTAATCGCTGCCGCAACTTCGTCGGGACTTACGCCCTTTTTTAATTCCGCTAAAAGTGGATCACGGACTTTGCTTTTTAACCAATCAGACAGACGATTCATGCGCAGTTTTTCTCATGAAAAATATTTTCCCAAGATCAGTTTCTTTGCGGTGAACGTAAAGGCATCCTAGAACATAGGCAGCGATGGCAAAATTGCCGAGTAAGAGAAGAGCAACGAGCCAAATGCCTCGAGCAACAAAACTCTTTTCACGCCAAGCCACATAGAGCCAAAAAGTTAAAAATCCAAAGTAGGCATCGAACATTGTGGCCAAGCCCCAGGGTTCGGAGCAGACCGTGATGTAGCCACCGATGACATTCAAAGCTTTTCCAGAGTAAGCCGGGAGCATCGATTGGGACGGGGTCACGCAAGCGTACCAAGAAACCCAAGTCATTGCGATTAAGACACCGACAAAATAAAGGCCGATAATTTTTTTCATAGTGGTTAAGGGATAAGGTGTCGTGAATTCTTCAGAATTAAATACATTCTTGATTGTTAGGGCGAACATAGACTGCTTGTACGACCCCAATATTGCGATGTGCAAAAGCCGCTTCACAGTAACGGAAGTAGAGGCGCCATTTACGAATAAACACATCATTAAAGCCCATCGCTTTAATTGCGGGCAGGTTTTTTTCGAACGATTCGGCCCACGCCGCTAAAGTTTTGGCATAATCCAAGCCAAACTCATCAAGACGATGACATTGGAATTTTCCCGCCTTGGTCATTTGCTCATTAACGCGATTAATGGAAAGCAAGAGCGAGCCAGGGAAAATATGTTTCTGAATAAAATCAACCCCACGTCGAAAAGCTTCATAGCGACTGTCGGGACAGGTAATGTATTGGAAAGCAGCAATTCCTTGAGGTTTAAGCAGACGGCTAACGCACTGACAAAAATCGGGGAGATAGCGATGGCCCAGTGCTTCCATCATTTCAATGGAGACGCACTTATCGTACGTTCCTTGATGATCGCGGAAGTCCTCCAATTTAACCGTGATTTTGTCCGATAAACCAGCCTCTTTAATACGTTTTTGAGCAAGTTCATATTGCGCTTGGGAGATGGTGAGAGTGGTTACTCGACAACTATACTCTCGAACTGCGTGTAAGGCGAAGCCACCCCAACCCGTACCAATCTCTAAAAGATGGTCGGTAGGTTTTAATTGGAGGTGCCGGCAGAGAGCTTGATTTTTGGCATATTGAGCTTCAGCCAAAGTTTGGCAGCCCTCCCAGCGTCCCGAGGAATACATCAATGAAGGATCGAGGAAGAGTTGAAAAAACTCGTTCGATACATCGTAGTGCTCGGCAATATTGAGTCGGACGGTCTTTTTGGTGTTAGGGCGCAAGAGGTGACCCACGCGATCGATTAGGCGAAAAACGCCTAAAGCAATGGTGCGTCGAGTTGACCCAGACATTCCAGGAGTCTGCTCGATATTTTTAATAAAGAATCCGATGACGGCGGCTAAGTCAGGGGAGTCCCATTCGCCTGCCATATAAGATTCGCATAAACCAATATCAGCGGCGAGAATGATTCGTCGGAAAAAATTTTCATCCCGAATAATCATCGCCGCTCCCTTTTCTGGTGAATCTTTATCGCCCAAGGTAATGATTTCACCCTGTGGTAATTGCAGATTCATTTTGCCCTGGGATAATTTTTTCAATTCCCGCAGAACGATTTTTTGAGCCCAGCTCTCTTGAACAGGATAGTTCTGCTGGGGTGAAGAGAGGGGGGCGGTCATTTTTTTTGCTGTAACTCGGTAGTGGGGTGGCGGACGTTTCGTTGCAACCCTACATCATCACGTTTACGTCGAAAAGGTAGATGTTTCACGACCCAGAGCCAAGCGGCATGAAAATGAATGAGGGTAACCACTTTCAGAATAAGAAAGGGTATCTTGCAGGTAAGCCAAAGCAATCGGCCATCTGTGAGAGGCACCGCTCGACCTGTCCAAGCACTAATTAAGGTTTTCTTGCCATTTTCATAGTGATCAACGGTCAGAGCGAGTCGACCCTGTGGTTGGCGTAAACAGAACTCGAATTCCGTTTCTAACCCTGAAAAAGGGGAGACATAAAAATGTTTGGGGGTTCGCAGCCGTAAGATTTTTTCTCCCTGGGCGTTTTCTTCTAAGCACTGATGACTCAAGAACCAGGCTTTACGTTCCCCGAAAGTGTTATGCACTTCGGCGATTCCGCAGCGAAGTTCACGATGCACGCTAATCAGGAAGAAAACCACGGGGTTATAGGATTTGCCAAAAGCTCTTGGCATCGCCACGAGTGTAATTTCGGCTTCAGCGGGAAGGGCTTCTCCTTGAGATTGACAGAAAGCACGCACGCGTTGGTCAAGGGTATCGCCCTCCTCGCCGAATTTTTGTTCTAGGCCTTCGGGTTGGAAAACGGCCCCCCGAGGAAGAAAATCTTGTTGGCGAAGTTGATAAGGGGCCCAGCCACCCTGATTGAGTAACCAAAGTCCCCGACCAATCGACCCCCATTCTTGTAGAGGTATAGTAAAGCAGAAAACACGATGTGTAAAACGATGTGGGCGAGGCCATAATCGAGCATGCATCACCTCCGCCTCGTATAATTGAACCATTATTATAAAATGGCGGTAAACTTATCGAGTGCAAGCCCCTCCCTAATCTTGCACCTGAATCAATAAACCCTAGAAAGGGTCGGTGAGTTCTTCCCCGCCTGACCTCATTTTCTTATTACCTTTGGGCTTATCGACGCTTGCTTTGTTGATGGGTCTTAAGGCGGGAAAAAGACGTCGGCTTTTGGACGACACCCCAACCTGTAAAACCCTAGGAGTGTTTATTGGTGAAGTCGAAGTCGAAGGAGTCTGTGTCACCACGAATCCGATTCACGCTCTTTTTTGTCAACAACCCTGCGTGATTTATGACTGGGAGATTCATGAAGAATGGGAGCGATGGGTAACGGTTGCTTATACGGATGATAAAGGACATCGAAGAACTCGCCGTGAATTGCGTCGTGGGTGGGAGATGGTGGCAGGAAAAACCTATTGGCAGGGTTTCTATCTTAAAGATGATTATGGATATGTTTGGGTTCACCCCGCGGGAGCACAGTTAGATCGGCAACTTTTGTTCGATGAGTATACTGAACGAGGAACGGCCCTTTATGCCATGGGACCTCGTGCTGAGATTTCCGATTCAACGGGAAGACGTCGATTTAAGGAGACGGGATTGGCCGTTGACACCTCTTTATTCGTTCGCGGTCGCGCGAGCGAGCGCCCTGATATTGTCGCTCCTCAGATTGTGCAGGATGAACGTGCGGAAATGTTTTTAATCAGCACTCGCTCAGAAAAAGCGATCAGCCAAGGTAAAGCGACAGCCTATTTTGTCTGGCACGTTTTAGGCTTAATGGCAGGAATCTTTAGTGGTCTAGCCTTTGGTTTAGGCAAAGCCTCTAGCACGGGAGATAATGTGCCTCTCTATGCACTCTGTGGCGGGCTGATTTACGGGCTGGCTTGGCTGATTGGCTGGATTTGGATGGTGTTCAACAGCTTGATTGGCCTGCGCAATCGCGTGCGCCAAGCCCAGTCTTTGATTGATGTGCAGGTCAAGCGTCGTGCGGACCTCATTCCGCCACTGACTGCATGCCTGCAAGGTTTACGTCAGCATGAGTCGGAGGTGCAAGTGGCGGTAACGCAACTTCGGTCGCAGGCTGGATTGCTCTCGGGAATTACGGCTGTTTCTTCAACGGTGATAGCTGTTGCGGAGCAGTATCCAGTCTTAATGGCTAATCAATCTTTCCAATCATTGTCCAAAAATATTAAAGAAACCGAGGATCGAATCGCGTTAGCCCGTAACTATGCTAACGACATCACGACTTTTTATAATACGCGCCTCACGCGCATTCCTGATTGTTATGTGGCACAATTAGTCCAAATGACGCCAGAACCATTGTTTATGGCTAAAGGTTTTGAGCAAAAAGTAATACCGGTCGGATTTTAACTTTGCTCCCAGGCATCTCGCTTGAGCAGGTAGCTGCATAAGCGGTGGGCTGACCACAATCCGTCTTCGTGAAATCCGTAACGTTGCCAAGCACCGACGAAGTGAAGACGAGAGTCTTTTCTTTCGTTTAGTTCCTGTATTTGACCCTGCGCGAGTAATGCTTCCAGAGAAAAGAGAGGGTGTTCAACGGGAATCGTTTGGATGACTTTATGGGGGTTAATTTTTTCAGGATGATTAATCGTCACAAAAAATTGGCCAAGAGGAGTGAGCCCTTGCAGGGCATTCATCCAATAATGCGTGGATGTTTTTGTTTCTCCATTTTCAGTCCAAGTTTGATAATTCCAAGCTGACCACGCTAAACGCTTTTGTGGCATAGGACTTTCGTCGGTATGAACAGTGGCAATGTTTTGATTATAACGAAATGATCCCAAAATTGCTTTTTCTCTCTCATCGGCATCGCTTAGCAGGGTGCAACTTTGGTCTGCGTGGCAGGCCATAATGACGCGGTCAAAGGTTTCCTCTCCTTTAGACGTTGTGACTGTCACTCCATGACTCGTTCTGCGAATTTGTGTTACGGGTTCACCCAGTCGGTGCTGTGCAGGACATTGTGAGAGAATAGCCTGAACATACTCACGTGAACCTTGAACCGGGGTGAGCCATTGGTGTTGAGTATTTAATCCCAGAAAGCCGTGGTTATAAAAAAAACGCATCAACTTAGCCGCAGGGAAGGCGAGCATTTTTTCAGGCGGTGTCGACCACACCGCTGAACTCATGGGGATGAGATAAAGATTTAGAAAATCCTCCCCGAAATGATTTTGCTTACACCATTCGCGCAAAGAAGTTTTTTCGGCAGCGGGAGTTTGCCAGGCGGTTTGGGCGAGTTGATTGAATCGGTTGATTTGCCAAAGTAATTTCCAAAATCGAGGGCGGAGTAAATTGCGTCTTTGCGCAAAAAGGTGATTCAACGACGAGCCACACCATTCAAGCCTAGATGGATCGTGGCGAACGGAGAATGACATGGGGGCCTTTTTCCAGCGAATACCGAGTTGTTGAAAGAGTCGGCAGAGCATCGGGTAGGTGACTTCATTGAATACCATGAAACCCGTATCCATGGGCAGTTTTTTACCTGTGGTTGGCTCAGTGACATCGATGGTGTGGGCATGTCCTCCTGGGCGATGATTGGAGTCAAAAAGAGTTAAGTCGTGATTTCGACTCAGAAAATAAACACAGCCCAGGCCACTCACGCCGGAGCCAATAATGGCAATTCGTTCACGCACGCTTCGTGGATTCGAGACGATTCTTTTCTGCCTCAGCGTAGACCGATTCGGGTACTCCTTTGAGTCCCCAAATAATACCCAGCCAAGACATCGCTTTTAATAAATAGTATGTGGGATCAAACTCCCACCAATAAAATCCCTGCTTGGTGGTTGCCTGATATCGGTGGTGATTATTGTGCCAACCTTCACCCAGTGTGATTAAGGTCAAAAGAAATGAATTTCGTGATTCATCTTCAGTGGTTTTGAATCTTTTAGAACCAAAGACGTGAGCGAGCGAGTTAATGCACGATGTGCCATGGAAGAGAACGGTGGTTGAGATGAAGAATCCCCAAACTAAGAATTGCGCTCCAGATGTTTGATAACCTTGGTTTTCAAGAAAAGCTCCCAGTCCATAAAGGCCAGTGGCAAATAAAGCAGGAACTAAGGTGTCAAAACGGTTAAGAAAAACGAGTTCAGGGTATTTTGCTAAATCGGGGATTTTGGAATAATCGGTAGGGAAATTCTTCTTACTCGTAATCCACCCGATGTGACTCCACCAAAAACCATCGACCACAGGAGAGTGTTTATCCTCAGGTTCATCTGAGTGTTGATGGTGATGGCGGTGAGTGTAGGCCCACCAGAGGGCTCCGCGTTGCACGGCCAGAGCTCCCCACACCGCCATGACGAATTGGAAGAAGCGAGAGGTCGAGTAAGATTTATGTGAGAAGTAACGATGGAAAAATCCTGTAATGGCGAACATCCGGAAAAAATAAAGTCCGACAGCCAGCCAAATCGCTAGTGAGCTGACCCCGACCCAAATCACTCCCAGACAACCAAGATGGAGAATGATAAAAGGAATACAGCGTGGCCAGTCGACGGCTTTGGGGGTGTTGCGCAAGGCCTCGGCTCCTTCAGGAAGATAATCCGAGTCAAACCACCGGATAAATGACCGGAGAAGACTGGTCTTTGGTTTGGGCGAGGCTTTGCCATTCATCGTTTAATAATAAGTGAGGCCTTTGCCGTTTCGCAACTGCTTTGACCTAATTGATAAAAACGCTACTATCTCAAATTAGACGTAAAATACGCCCAGCGACGCTCCTGATTATCCTATGTCCGATGCCCATGCCCATCAAGATTGGCGGGCTTGGTTTGCTGAAAACGGCGCCAGGCTTAAACTAATTGCCCGACAGTGGACTCGTTCGGACGCTGATGCAGACGATGTCGTGCAGGAGGCATTTGTTCGTTTTTGGAAACATCAACGTCACATGCCGGGAAACCCCAATGCGTTGGTGGTCATTTCCATTCGTCGGGCGGCACTCGATTTGCTTCGCCGTTCAGATCGTCGAACTGCCAGAGAAAAAGCCGTCGCGGCCGATACGGAGACGGTGAGTTGGTTTGAGCCAGAAGCGGACCCTCGCTTGCAATCGCTTGCCGAATCATTGGAGCTTCTACCAGCCGAACAGAGGGAAGTCGTCGTTTTAAAAATTTGGGGAGAACTCACTTTTGATGAAATCGGTGAACAATTAAGCATTTCGCCAAACACCGCGGCCTCTCGGTGGCGCTATGCTATGGAATCACTCCGTAAACTTATTACGGCACGAACTTATGAATGAAGATAACGACCATCTCGAAGCAGCCTTGCGCTCCCTTACGCCGCGAGCCCCAGCGGGTCATGTTGTCGCTGCCCTGCACCGTGAGTTTGATAAACCAGTAACAGGAGACTCTCGATCTTGGTTTTTTAAAGCGGGATTATTATGGGCAGGGGCAATGAGTGTTTGTTTTGTTGTATTTTGGGGTTTCAGTTTTGCCCGTTCGGGGGCTGTGCCAGACTATCGTTTGATTGGAGTTACTCAAACCCAGCCTAGTCTGGATGTTTTTAATCCCGTTCAGTTAGAAGATGGGACTTATGCTCGTCCCGTGCGTATTCACTGGAATCGTTCTGCTCAATGGGAAGACCCATCCACGCAGACGCGATTGATTCATTATCAGCCCGAGGAGAAATTAGCCCTTATCCCTCTCGAGATTTTTTAAACAGATTTTCTGTTTCGCAACGCTCTCCTATTAAGATGAAATCATTACGTCCAATCTCTCTTTCTTTTTGGCTTGGTGCTTCACTGCTGACGCCTCTGCTCGCCAAATCAGAGGCTGTTGAATCTACAGCCTCCTTGACCAAGGAGCATGCTTTGAGCGCTTATGCTGGTATCGCGCCGTTGACTTTCTCGGATCAAGCTAGGCGAGAAATTTTGCAAACTGAAGTAGCACCTGGAGTTGGAATTTTGGTTGGTTTTATTGACCCTCAAGGGCCTGCGATTGGTCAGCTTGAAGTGAACGATGTGATTACACATTTTGATGACCAAGTTCTAGTAAACGCTGATCAGTTTCGTACTTTGGTGCTAATGCACAAACCTGATGATGTTGTTAAATTAACGGTGGTGCGTGGTAAGGAATTAAAGACTTTAGATTTTAAATTAGGAGCCAAGAAAGCAGCCACGACTGCTGTGCAAACACCTAAGCCAGGGGGGTCGTCTTCTGCCAAGGTTTCTCCGCCTCAATCAACCGATGAGGAATCATTCTCGCCAGGAGTGCGAGTTACTATCAATGGACAAACATTTGATTTAGGTGCAGCTCCGGTGTGGACTCATCCAGGCATGCCACCAGAGATTGCTCGGCAATTCGAGGAGATGTGTCGTCGCAGTGAAGAGTTGCGTCGCCGTGCTTTGATGGGTCCTTCCGCTGATTTAATCGAGGAGGAAAAACCAGCCAAGGTGCTGCCTGCTCCACAAGCGCAATCAAAGTCTTTCTCCTTTCAATGGGGTTCTTCAGATGGTGCCTCTCTCACCTCTAGCAGTGTCGCATCGGACAGTCAGGGTTCCGTTTCACTTCAACAAACAAAGGGTAAAAAATATGCAGTGATAAAGGATGCGGCAGGTAAAATTCTGTTCGAAGGCGATGTAACAACCGAGGAGAGTCGTGCGAAAATGAGTGATTTTCTGCGTGAGCGGTTGAAGTTGGTTGAAACGGGAAATTTTACCATTCGAAGCTCAGGGGAGAATGTTCCCGCCGAAAATTCGACTCCACCGCCTCGCGATCCCAAAGAGGGGGCCTAATTCCTCTTTTTCCTTTTAATTCACATTAAGGGGATTTGCCTTTTAGGGGATTTTCTGTCCCTGTTCAAAGGTATGGATATCACGGCTTTTCTTTCTCGTAGTGTGGCGGCTCTGAACACCCTCGCTACAATTTTTCTTCTCATTGGTTTTTTCCGTATTCGTCGAGGAGACAAAATAGGTCACGGTAAAGCCATGGGAACTGCCGTCATTATTTCTGCTTTATTCTTGGCGGTCTATCTTGCCTCGAAAGTTCACCTTTGGTTCGTCTATGGAAAATCTAACATTCTCTATATCGGTTCATACAAGGCTCTCTATTATTGGATTTTAATCCCTCACATTATTTTAGCCATCATCGTTACACCATTTGTTATTCGTGCGGTTTGGTTGGCCCGATCCAATCGTTTCGAGGAGCACAAGCGCTTAGTCCGATGGGTTTTCCCCGTTTGGCTTTATGTTTCAATCACAGGTGTCATCGTTTGGGCTTTTATGGAGTTTAGTGGTTCCATTGCTGCCGTTGGTGCAACCGTTCGCTAATCCGATTTTCGCCTCGCTCATTCTGCCTCGTTTGATTTGAATGGGCTTATGGATTTTGAAGGATCAGAGAGCCCTGCCAATCCCCAGACGGAAAAATTCTTAGTCTGGGCCAGTGTTCTTTTATTTTTTGGAGTCTTGGGCTTTGTCTATTCTACCTATCAATCCGAGCAGGAACGTTTGGCGGCATTGCAAGCGAATGAGGAGCAGAAAGAAAAAAACTTTAATTCTTTAGAAAGACAACGCGAGCAAACCGCCCGCTACATTGACCGTTTTTCTCGTGATCCTGAATTTGTGCGTGATCAAGCGCGGGAGCGTTTAGGCGTAGCTGAAGAAGGGGAGGTGGTTATCCGTGTTGATGGAGCCTCCTCCTTGTCGCAGCCCGCGCCTGCTAATTCTCCTGCAAAACCTGCTTCGCCTTAACTATCCTTGCTTGCCTGCGGGGTGAGAGTTGGGCATTGCATAGTTATGTCCGCAAGGAAGAAAACACAAGTCACTTGGGGTGGCCGGTTTCAAGCTGGTCCAGCCAAACTCATGCTGAGTTTTGGTGAGTCCGTTTCTTTCGACTATCGGTTATGGGCTCAAGACATTCGGGGTTCCAAAGCTCATGCCCAAATGTTGGCTAAAGTGGGGATTCTCACTTCGGCTGAATGTAAGGCGATTCTCAAAGGTCTCGATGTAATTGCTCGGGAAATTTCTCAGGGGAAGTTTAAGTGGCAACAGGAACTCGAAGATGTGCACATGAATATTGAGAGTGCTCTGACGAAAAAAGTTCCCGCGGCAGCCAAATTACATACCGCACGGTCTCGTAACGACCAAGTTGCCACTGATGTAAGACTGTGGCTAAAAGACCAATGCCAAGCAGTGGATGATGCGCTTGCTGGTCTTTTAAAAACATTAGTTAATCTAGCTCAGTCCAATGCGGATGTTATCCTTCCTGGCTATACACACTTGCAAAGAGCTCAGCCAGTTTCGGTTGCGCACCATTTGCTGGCTTATGTTGAAATGTTTTCTCGGGATCAAAGACGTTTTCATCAGGTCTATCAGTCAGCGAATTGGTGTCCCTTAGGTTCAGGAGCGATTGCGGGCACAACTTTGCCTATTCAACGGGAGATGACGGCAAAGCTACTTGGTTTTGTTGATGAGCGGGGTCGTCCTCAGGTAACGAGTAATTCAATGGACGCTGTGGCGGATCGGGATCCAGCCACAGAGTTTTGCTTTGCTGCAGCTCTCTGCGGTGTTCACCTCTCGCGGTTAGCTGAAGATATGGTTCTTTGGTCTTCCGCGGAGTTTGGGTTCGCACGTATGCCCGATGCCTTTTCCACGGGATCGTCTTTGATGCCTCAAAAGAGAAATCCAGATTCAATGGAATTGCTTAGGGGTAAGGCCGCACGTTTTCAGGCGGCCCTGGTGCATTTACTCTCTCTTACCAAAGGTCTGCCTTTGACGTACAACCGTGATTTGCAGGACGATAAGCCCGCACTCTTTGATGCCGCCGATCAACTCTTGTTGTCCTTGGCGGTGGCGACTGCCACTTTATCAGGAACAAAGTTCCACAAAGATAAATGTTTAGCTGCAGCCGCTGATCCTGCCTTACTGGCGACGGATCTTGCTGATTGGTTGGTAAAAAAGGGCATGCCTTTCCGGCATGCTCATCATGCTGTAGGACGGTTGGTGGCACTGGCCGAAAAATTAGGTGTACCACTGAATCAGCTCTCCGATGCCCAAGCCCTTCAGGCCGATAAACTTTTCACTTCTGGCTGGAGGGATGTCTTTAATCTTCAGCGTGCTTTTGCCGCACGGGAAAAATCTGGCATGCCTGGACCTAAGACCGTGGCAAAGCAAATTGCCCTTTGGAAGAAGCGGTTAAAATGAATTTATCTCCTCTGTTTTAGAGTAAGATAAATTCGCCTATTTTGTAGCCATCCGTAGCGACTTTCGGATGCAGTTGTGTGTCTGAATGTCGTTTTTTTACCATAGGGTAGAAATGACTTATTTTACATTTGTAAAAGAAATCTTCGTTAAGTAAATGCGTGATATGGATTATTCGGGCGATCACGAAAAAGATCGGCTTTTAACGATGCATAAAATCGTTTCTTGCCGCCGGCTTTTTTGGGGATCGGTAGTCTTAAATCTTCTGCTGGGGATTTTTTTATGGATGCAATCAATTGATCTTTTCGCTCAAAAAAAATCACCCGATACGCTATTTATTTCATCAGCAATCGCTTTGATTCTCTCCTTCGTGGTCTCGTACAATATTTACGAGGTTTTAACGAATCATTTAAAGATTTCCCGAATTTTACAAAAGACTCATCGTAGTTAGACTACGATTTTGGGGTAATAGGCGTAGGCGCGTTCGTATTATTTGAACCATTCGTAGGCTTCTTTTCGTTCTCTTTCTGAGCAGGCTTGGTTGAATTATCGTTACGCTTGGGGAGAGGCGCGATGGGTTCGTATACCTTCTCGGCATTCGCTTTGATGTCGGTTAATTTCTTTTCTGCCTCGGCGAGGCGTTTTTCAGTTTCTTTATTTTTTTCTGTTAAGTTAAGAACGCCACTTTGCGACTCGGCTAAACTGGATTTAAGTAAGCTATTTTCACTGATTAATGTGTCATGGAGTTGTTGGCTCGTCGTGATATTATCTTGGAGCGCTTTTTTCTCCGCCATTAAACCAGCCAGCTCCTTATTCGCTTCGGCTAGTGATTTTTCTAAAACGCGAATTTTACCTTTTTCATTATCGATGGATTTTCCGAGAGCTTCAATCTGTTGTTGCCCTAACTCAATGGTTTCTTTGTCGCGCAGGATCTTCTTGGTGGTGAGGGCTGCGATAGCCGCTATAACGAAAAAGAGAACGAAAAAGAGGATAATCTTTTTTGAATTGGCGGAGTCAGACATAGTCAGGTCGACGGCAACGATTGGTTTTTAGATGGCCCAATCGTCATTGTTTTGTCCGTTTACTAATTGTGCAACGGTAAAACCATTGAGTGATTTTTCGAATCGCTTGGAGACTTCTCGCCAAATATTCGCGACTTGGGGACCAGAGTGGCCTTTGATGCTAATCTTGGTTTCGATAAAGTCGGGTTCTACGACAGCGAGTACGTGTTTTAAAGTGATATCTTCGGGACACCGAGCGAGGCGATAGCCACCCGTTTTTCCTCTTTTTGAGTCCACCAGTCCTCCTTCACGTAATTCATTAAGTAATTGGACAAGGTAGTTTTGGGGAATGCTCTCCTGTTTAGCGAGTTCTTCAATGCGTGTAACTCCATTGCCTTTATTGCAACGAGCCAGTTGTGCCAAGACGCGCAGAGAATATTCTAGTTTAAGTGAGGCTTTCATGAATGGGTAGGTGGAGGGTTGTCGGGTTTAGGTTCGATTTCTTCTCCGACAAAGACATAGGTTTTGTTCTGAATTTCATCGATGAGAATCGGTGCCTTGGGTCGGGCAAAATAAGAAGCTCCTAAAAAACAGATGCCGGTATTATGAACGACTTGAATGGCGCGGTCATCCCAGAGTTCGATCATATCAAAATCTTTTCGGTCCGTTATTTCGAGATCGGGTAGTCCGTGGGTCTTAAGCCAAAGTTTAGTGGCAGCTAATCCTTCTTCGTTTCCCGCCCGTGCAGTCACGATTTTAATTTTTGCTCCTTTATCTAACCAAGCCTTTACGCGTCGCATCATCAAAGGCACAGGTGGACCAATCTGAGACATGCTTAACCAACGCGTCGCCTCGGCTAGGGTCCCATCAAGATCAACCCCAATCCAAGGCTGCTGTTTCACTGGGCGAGTTTCCGGAAGTCGTTCGGAGGGTAGTGGTTCAGAAAAAGCCTCCGGTGGAGGTATTTCTGGTGCAGGCTTCACGGGGTCGGTGAATAGACTGCGTAACCATGCAAACATGAGTGCAGGTTGCCACAATTGGTGCACACTGACAAGCGCCGACCCTGTAAAGCAGGGTGCTCGGGGCGGGAGTCGAACCCGCACACCTTGCGGCGCCAGAACCTAAATCTGGTGTGTCTGCCATTCCACCACCCGAGCCCACTGCAGGTGGCAGATTTTACTGCCTTATGGCTGGTGGCAAGCCTTTGCGGGGTTATTTAGGTGCTCTGCCCGAGAGGCGACCCCATGTGAGCGTAGAGTTCTTGGCCTGTTTCTCCGGCCTCCAGTAAATCTTCCGCGATTTTGATACGTCCTGGTTCGAATAAGGTGGCAATAAAGGATCCGCCAAAACGGAAATACCCTTTTTCATCTCCTTTGGCTACGGCCACACCTGGCTGATAAGTTTCTACGATGCTACCGACATTGGTTGCGCCAATCGAAACCAAGGTCACTAAACCAAAAGATGAAGTGTTGATGCTAACACGTTGGCGTTTGTTCCGCCAAAGATAACTCACGTTTCTTCGGAGAGCTAGGGGGTTGACGGAATAAAGCGAACCCGAGAGGGGTACGGGTGCTTGTGGTATTCCGCTGACGGGAAAATGAAATCGATGATAATCAACAGGGCAAAGACGAGAACACACCAGTGAGCCTTGAGCATAGCGTTGGCCGAGTTCGCGATCGCCCACAAGAGTGGAAATGTCTAATCGTTGTCCCTTGGCGAAGACGCCATGGGTGGTTGCAACATTTTGAAAACCTAAATGTCGACCGTCTGCAGGAAGTATCGCGATGTTTTCGCGGTTATCAATGGGTCGAGCACTCGGTTTTAATTTCCGATAAAAGAATTCATTAAAATTTGCGTAGGACTTTAAATCAGGGTTCGCAAATTCTGCGATGTTGAGTCCGTACTTTAGCACAAAGGGTTCGATGCGTTTGCGACTCGAGGGTTGATCCATCGCGAATCCGTAAAGTTGGGAAAAGAAAGCTCTTTTCACCACGGCATGAAGGGCGATGGACCCTAGGGGGTTGCCGTAAATGCGCTTAAGCCAATTTTCTCCGTAGACCTGTTCGACCTCGGTTGCGCCGGTATGGCGATTTTTGACGATTATAGGGTCATTTGGATGCATCATTCAAGATTTGCGAAAAAAGGGCTTCAAGGAAACCATTTATCTGACAAATAAGAGGGTGTCATCTATGTTGCGTCAGGTTTTACCCATTTGCCTTATGTTTAGCCTTCTTAAGGCAGGCCCCGTTTCTTGGGATAATCCAGGGCAGTCTCTGTCGTTTAAGAAAACTCCCGAGACCTTAAAAACCGAGGTGGAGGCTGAATTAATCCGAGCCAAACTTGATTTGGCTTCGGCCCAGCGGCATTGGCAGCAAATGGAACGCATTTTAGAAATTCGAAAATTAGAAGCCGAAGAGAAATTGCGAAAAGCAAAAGCAGAAGGGGCGATGATTAATCAGGATTTAGAGAATGCCGAATTGTCCTTAAAAGTAGCGATAGCTAATGCGCGGGCTAACGTTGCCTCGGCACAATTAAATCAGAAGCGACTAGAATTTGAGGCTGAGACAAAGTTGGCGCTAGCTCAGGCTGCGGTTACTTACGAAAAAATTGCACGTTTAGGTGAAATCGCAGATTTGCAAAAAAAGCGGAACCTGATTGCGATTAATAAACAAATTTCCTACCCCCTAGATCCAGTAGTGGATGGCGTACTGCGTATCTCCGATCGGCGTATTTCATTCAATGGTGTCGTTAATGATGAGCTGGCTAAAGATGTTTGTGAGCGTATTGCGTTTTACAACGCGCTCGATTCCCAAGCCCCCATTTTTATTGTCATTGATCGTTCTCCTGGGGGCTCAGTGATGTCGGGTTATCAAATTCTTCAAGCGATGGAAGCTTCGCGTGCCCCCGTTTATGTTGTGGTTAAGGGTTACGCTGCCTCGATGGCTGCAATTATTACAACGTTGGCCAAGCGTTCCTATGTTTACCCACAAGCGATTGTTCTTCATCACCAGGCTTCGACCAGTTTAAGCGGTAATAACACGCAATTAGCGCAACAGCTGAAGTGGACTAAAGTTTGGTGTGATCGGATCTTTATTAAAGTCGCCGACAAGGTGGGGTTGACTCTGGATGAGTTTGTTTCGCGGATGTATGCAGCAACCGTGACGGGCGATTGGAAGGTCTTGGGTGACGAGGCTGTAAAATTAAAATGGGTCACTCACGTCGTCGAGCGGATGACGGAAGAGGGTGCCTCAACCATGCCCACAACTCCAGCCATTGAGAATGCCAACCTCAAAGTGGCAACTTCGCGTCAAGAATTACCACCGCTCAACCCTTTTGATGTTTGGTGGATCTATGATCCCACTACGGAATTTATTCTTCGATAATTTATATAAAAAATCCTATGCTATCCGTCCGTACACTTGTCAGTCTGATTTTATTCTCGAGTTCAATCTGCTTGGGGCAGGCTCAACAGGCACCCGCTCCTACTCAAGCGACGCCAACCCCTGGTCAGCCTTCATTGCCTACCACCATTCCGCCAGGCCCTCCCATTGTACGTGATGATCTGACCCCTGAACAAAAAGAAGTGATGAAGGAGGTTGATCGTTTGCGTGCTGAAAAGGCTTTATTGGATGCCAAAATTGCCCTGGCTGATGCGAAGCGAACGGAAGAACTGGTTCCAGTAAACTCAGAGGTTTTGCGCCTTAATTCCGAGCGAGCTTTGCGCATGGCTAAAGCGGCAGCTGAGGCAGCTGCTTTAGAAGATGAGCGAGTTCGATTAGAACGCCAGGCGTCTCTCGAAGCCGCGCGCGCTAACGCGCGTTTAGCAGAGAAAAATAATAAGATTAAAGAATTAGAAGCTGAGGCTAAGCAGTTGCAGTTGGAGTCGAGTAACACCGTCACCCGCTTAAATAATGATATCAATCGTTTCCAAAAAGAAGAGGAGGCTCGTAAGATTGCAGCCAACGCTAAACCTCAGTATTTAAAAGATCCTTTAGTCAACGGGACTTTGATTATCAGTGATCGTCGGATTCCTCTCAATGGTGCAATCACAGATCAATTGGCCGAGTTCGTTTGTCAGCGGATTAATTTTTATAACAATCAAAGTACGGAGTTCCCTATCTTTCTTGTGGTGGACAGCAGTCCTGGGGGTTCAGTTTCTGCAGGGTATCAGATTCAAAAAGCCATGGTCGCCTCCAAAGCCCCAGTCTATGTCATTGTAAAGGCCTATGCCGCATCGATGACGGCGGTCATTGCGACTTTAGCGGAGCGCTCATTCTGTTACCCCAATTCAATTATTTTACATCACCAAGTTTCCAGTAACTTAAAGGGTAATATGACTGTTTTAAAAGAACAGATGGAGTTCACCACGATTTGGTTTGAGCGTATGGCAACGCCTGTAGCTAAGAAGATGGGGATCACCTTGCAGGAGTTTGTGAAAAAAATGTACGAGAACGATTCAACCGGTGATTGGCAGGCTTTTGGTGAAAAGGCACAGCAATTGAAATGGATTGATCAGGTCGTTGAGCGCATGGAAGAGACGGCAGTTCTAGATATTCTTTCCGCCCCTCCTGCACCCGCCGTCCTGCCAGCGCGAGCTGGACAAGAAGCAACCTTTGGCATCAGCAGTCAGGTGGACGATAAAGGGCGAACCATCTTTACGCTTCCTGCTTTAGCGAATCCTTTTGATGCATGGTGGATTTATGATCCACATGGATTGTATCGCGCTCTATAATCGGAGCTTAATGAGTAATCTCAGCTTAACGAACTGAGCTCATCGGCTGGCTGCGCCAGCCTTGGCTGCCTCGGATAACTTGGCCCAGTCTGCCGCAATTCGAACCGATTCCATGAGTTGAATATCATAGTCGGGCCAATCTTCATCTTCGATGGGATCGCGAAGGCGTGAAGCTCTTTTAATCTTGGAAGTCTTATCTGCGTCCTCCGATTTTTCCTGTTCGATGGCGGCGTCTAATTTAACTTCGACAGTTTTGTATTTTTGAGCAGCAAGTTTATCTAACTCTGAGTGAACTTGCTCGCGGAATGCTAAATCGTCGGCCCGTTCTTGACGACGTTGAGGTAAGGAGAGGGAAATTTCTTTGCGAACTTGCCGGCTTTTGGTCCATTCAATGGTGCGATTAAGCGTAAGGAACTCGGGCAATTCAGTTTGGCGTTTTTCGGAGGAAGCTTTTAGGATTTGGATTAAGTCGGGGGAAATTTTAAACGAAAGTGAATCATCGTCATCCGATTTCGGAAGAGAAGGGGGAATGGAGTCCCAGGCTAAAGGTCGATCGAGATCGGATTCGGCAACAGGTAGGACGGAGTAAACCGAGGGAACGATGATATCGGCAGGAACGCCTTTAAGTTGGATGGATGAACCGCTTGGTGCATACCACTTTTGGATAGTAATTTTAACCGCGGACTTTGGGTCGAAGTCCTTAAAGGCTCTTTTGAGCTCGATGATATTTTGAACAGAACCTTTACCGTGGGTTGTGCTGTCGCCGACAATGACTGCGCGACGATGGTCTTTAAGTGCTCCACAAAAAATTTCCGAGGCTGAGGCGGAAAGTTTAGATGTTAAAACGATGAGAGGCCCATCCCAAGCTACTTTGGCATTTTCATCACGATAGTCTTCGATTCGTCCCATGCTATCGCGCACCTGCAAAACGGAACCTTTTTTGATAAAGAGTCCTGAAAGTTCGATGGCTTCGGTGAGCAACCCGCCTCCATTTTTCCGCAAATCCATGACTAGAACTTTAATATTCAACTTCTTTAACTTACTAATGAGTTCTTCGACGTCTTTGGTTGGACTCGATCCAGTGCCATCGGGGTTTTTGCCATAGAATGCAGGCAGTTCAATCACCCCCAAGTTAATGTTCCCTTGTTCCGAGGGAATTTTGATACAACGAGCGGAAGCCATCTGATTCACCAGTTTTATTTGATCGCGCGCAAGGTTGATGGTGTAGCGTCCACTGTTGTCAGCGGGGTCGATTAAGAGCCGAACAATCGTTCCTTGTTTTCCACGGATGCGTGAAATTGTTTTCGTTAGACGAAGGCCCACAATATCTTCCATCTCGCCTTTTTCACCCTGTCCAACGGCAATAATGCGATCGCCACTTTTGACTTTTCCATTAAGCTCGAGTGGTCCGCCAGGCAGGATTTCCTTAACTGTGCAATAGCCCTCATCATCGGTTAGGGTTGCGCCAATGCCGCAGAGCATATTTCGCATGCCGATTTCAAATTCCTCCAGCGTACGTTGCGAAAAGAAAGTAGAATGGGGGTCGAACTGGGTGGAGAAAGCGGTGAGGAAGAACTCTTCGATTTCTTGTGGCTCGAAATCAAGGTAGGTGCGGGTTTTTTCGTAGCGCTTCTTTAATTTGGTTAGCGCTTCGGCCATTTTCTCTTCATTAATTTCTGGAACTTGGGTGTCGTGAACGGACGCATTTTTACCGTCTTTCTTTTTCTGCGTGGTTCGATCTTCTCCTAGAAGTTCCGACAGAATATCAAGACGGACACGTCGACTCCAAAGGTCATCAGCCTCTTTGGTGTCTGCCGGCCAATTTCCTTTTTGGCGGTCCAAGGGGAAAGTGCCTGGTTGGTTAAGGTCGATTTTTTGATTGAGAGCTGCAATCGCTCCTTGCGTCCGTTCCGCGACATGCTCTTTGAACACGCTATAAATTTCAAACGCTGGGGTGAGGTTGCCTCGAACCAAATATAAATCTAAACTTTTTCCATAACGGTTGATAAAACCATCAATTTCCGCTTGGGTAAAATAGAGTTTTGCAGGGTCGAGTGATTCACAGAAGGTCTTGATAACTTCGTTCGCATCAATTTCGGCCAAAGTTTTTTTACTGATGTGATAACGTTCAATCAGCGCGACCGTGGCCCGAGCTTCGTTTTGCATGGCTGGGGTAGTGGCATAAACGCTTTCGGGTTTCGATTGGGCGTGGGCCAGGACTGCGGCCAAACCTAGGAAAGTAAAAATCCGTGAAATCATTATGGGAAGGTTAACGAAGGCGGTCGCTCAAGTGCCTCAATCTATCCTTCTCCTTTGGAGTGAGCGAGCCGAAACCCTCGGCAGAAATTTTATCTAATAGTTGGTCAAGTTCAGCTCTGGATTGAGAGGGGTTGAATTCGGAGAAGTTATTTTTAGTGCCAAAATTTGGGGAAATTTTATCTACCAGTCTAAGAGCGTCGCCCCGGAGACGATTTGTCTGTTGTCGATAAATCCACATCAGCCATCCAAACAAAAACCCGCCTAAATGAGCTGAATGTGCTACTCCGTCAAAAAACACGGGACGCCAAAACTGCCAGTTGTGGCGATCGGGCAACTCGTTGAATATCCAGCCTAGAAAACTGAAAGCAATCGAGACAATTAGCACCCATCGTGCACGAAAGGTTACGGGAATGATGAAAAAGATTAACAGGGTGATTCCCCGTTCTAACTGCTTTGCTAGTGCGACAAGCATCAGTGCGCAGACTCCGCCAGAGATACCTCCAAGAGAAAAGGTGGGCTCTGGATTACCGATGCCAGTTAGTCTCCAGATTAGAGCGCCGGTTAGAATCCCCCCGATTAAGGTAATCCAATAAATCGATTTACCTTCGGAGTCTTCAACGTCTTTGCCCAGCCACCAAAGTGCGAGTCCATTGCCGATGATGTGCCAAAACTGTACGTGAATAAAACCATAGGTCAGCCATTGCCAGAAGCGGGGGTTGGACTCATCCAGCCTCATCCATCCTAGCCATTGGCTGTGGGTGGCGGCTTCGACTAAGCTGACAAAAAAGACAAAGAAAAGAACGGCGAGAGTGCAGTGCGTGCTTGAAGGCCAGCCACTTGAAGGTGGGCGACTCTGCATGTAGGCACGACTGCCAATGCCCATTGGTTTCGTGGGTTAAAGTTTTTTCACAATCGCATCCGCTAGACCGTACTCGATTGCCTCTTCAGCGGTGAGATAAAAATCTCGATCGGTATCATTAACAATCTTCTCTAGTTTTTGTCCCGAGGCTTTGGCGAGAATTTCATTCAGCTCAGCACGGAGGCGTTCCATTTCTAGGGCTTGGATGTGAATATCGACTGCAGGTGCTTGGATGCGCCCCATGATTAGTGGCTGGTGAATCATCACGCGAGCGTGAGGGAAGACCAGACGGTTCCCCTTTTGTTTGGGGGCTTGCAGTAGAATGGAACCCATGGAGGCGGCCATGCCAGTGACGACTACTTTGACGGGCGAACTGATGAGGCGAATGGTATCGTAGACCGCCATGCCTGCGGTAATGGATCCGCCAGGGGTATTGATATAAAAATGAATTTCTTTTCCAGGGTCGCTGCTTTCGAGGTAGAGCAATTTTTCCACGATATCTTTGGCCGAAGCATCGTCGACGGCACCCCAAAGAAAGATTTTCCGTTGTTCGAGAAATTTCTTTTGGATGAGAAGTCCGCTGGGAGAGGGTTCTTTAGCAACCTCAGGGGTTTGTTCTTCTTCGTCGTCGTTCGCCATGGGAAAGATGAACATGAGGAAAAAGAGGGTGGAAGCAAGCGTGTCGATGAACCTTTGTGCATAAATCGATGGGCTGATTCTTGCTCTAGGGTGGTGATTTAGCCTAGTTTAGGTGGGTGCTCTCCCTTTCTATTCGCGACCTTCATTGCTGGCATGGTACGAACAGTGTTCTGAATGGGTTAGAACTTCAAGTGGAGCCCAACTCGCTCTGCTGTATTGTTGGGCCCTCGGGTGCTGGTAAGACGACGTTGTTAAAGATTATCGCTGGTCAATGTGATGCGAGTCGTGGCTCTGTTGAATGGGGAGGTCGCGACATTAAATCCTTAGGACCCAAAGAGCGAGCCACGGCGATGGTTTATCAAAATTACGCTCTATTCCCTCATTTGACGGTTTGGGAAAATGTTACTTTTGGACTCGAGGATGAGGGCCTTTCGACGGTGGCCTTAAAGCAAAGAGCTCTGGACGCACTCAAAATGGTGGATGCACGAGAGTGGGCACAAAAACGTCCGCAGGAACTTTCAGGTGGTCAACAACAGCGTGTCGCCTTGGCTAGAGCTTTAGCTCAGCAACCCAAACTTCTTTTATTGGATGAGCCGTTGAGTAATTTAGATGCGGTGGCTCGAGTGGAGCTTCGTCAACGTTTACAGCGCTTGGTGCGCGAACAAAACCTCACTATCTTATGTGTTCTGCATGATCAAAAAGATGCTTTGGCCATAGCTGATACGATTGGTGTTATGCAGGCAGGGAAGATAATCCAAGCAGGTCGGCCTTTGGATGTTTACCGGCGTCCGTTGAACTCGTGGTTAGCTACTTTTTTAGGTTCAGCCAATTTGTTTAAAGGGAAAATTTTGCGCACTGGGGCAGGTGAGTTTATGGCCAGCACGGCTATCGGTGAAGTGAGGGGGGCTTTAGCCACGCCTGCGCAAGAGCCGGTTGAGGGTTCCGAAATAACAATCTGTATACGCCCAGAATGTTTACGATTGGATAGTCTGCCACCTGAAGAAAATGCCTTTTCTGGTAAGATTATTGATAGTGTTTTTCAGGGAGATTTCTCTCTGCATCAGTTTATAACGGACTCAGGCGTAATCTTAAAAACCGCTGAGATAAACCCTCGTCAATCAGTAGGGTCAAAGGCCTTGGTTTATGCGTGGGCTGAGCCTGAAGACGTGGTGGGTTTGTTGGATTAGTGCACGCAAAAGATTAACTCGCCTCCTTGGCTGTTTTGGTTCCCTTCAAGAGTCTTGAGTTTATTCGATTCCATTCGTCGGGAGCTCGGGCCCACCCTTCGGTTGGCTTTACCCATTATGTTGGGAATGTTGGGCTATGGTTTGATGTTCGTTATCGATGTCACTATGGCGGGACATCTCGGAGAAACAGCTTTAGCCGCTTCGGCTCTCGCCGCTAATTTAAATTATATTCCTTACGTTTTTGGGATTGGTTTGGTGGGAGCCGTTTCGGTTTATCAAGCTCAAGATAATGGAGCTGGCGTCGAGGAATCGGCTCCAGCTATTCTTCGACACGGAATGGTGTTGGCGACAGCCTTCGGTCTCGTTGCTGCGGGTGTTACTCATGCTTTGGCTCCCTTTTTAAAAAATCTGGGATCTTCTCCAGAAGTCGCCGCCGAGGCTTATGATTTTTTTGTGATTATGGCTTGGGCAATAGTACCTGGCTTAATGTTCCATGCCTTGCGTGGGCATCGCGATAGTCAGCATCAGCCTTGGATATCGTTATTATGGTTAGCGGTAGGTTTGCTGGTTAATATTTTTCTTAATTGGCTTTGGATGTATGGTAACTGGGGATTTCCGCGCATGGGATTAGCGGGAGCTGGATGGGCAACTCTCGTATCTCGTTTGGTTATGTTGATTGGTCTATGGTTTACTCCTGGTCGCGGACCAGTGAACTGGTTGGATGGTTTTCAGCGCAAAGTCTTTGCTCGGCTTTTGCATACGGGTTTACCAGCGGGTTTTCATAGTCTTAGCGAAGTCGGAATTTTTGCAGTGGTTCCTGTTTTTGCAGGCTGGATTTCTTCCACGGCTCAAGCGGCCCATCAGGTGGCAATTAGTACGGCATCGGCTGCCTTTATGTTGCCCTTAGGCTTGGGAATTGCTGCGGGTATTCGTATTGGTGAAGCCTACGGCGCAAAAGATCGTGTTCGTGTGCGTGCGGTGGGCTGGGGGGCTCTCATTTTAGGTGGATTGATGATGTCTTTCTACGGATTGATGATGATTTTGCTGAGGCCTTTTTTGTTAGAAATGTACGGTGTGGCAGGTACGGAGACGGCTTTTTTAGCTTCGACTCTTCTAATTTTTGCAGCCCTTTGGGCGCCTTTCGATGGCGTTCAGGTTGTCGTCGCTTATCTATTGCGTTCGATTGATTGTGCTATCTGGGCGTCGAGTAGCGTCTTCATTGTTTATTGGCTCATTACTTTACCTTTGGCTCTTTTCTTAGCCTTTCCTCTGCACCTTGGTGCCGTCGGCATTTGGATTGCTCTCGCCACTGGACTAATGTTGGTGGCGTTGGTGATGACTTGGAAGTTTTGGCAAGCGACACGTTAGTTCCGGTTCACGCTTCTGTATTCTTTTCGACGCGCAATTTTCACACTCGCAGGCTTTGCCTTTTGCGAGGCAAAGGCATGCTGAGTGACGCACCCCCATGCACCATCGAAACACTATGCTCTCATTAAGAGAGATAGAAGATCCCGAGTACAGCTTGAGTGAATCAGTTGAACTCGATAAAGTCTCGTTCTCCGTTGACCGTCTCCAGCTATTATTAGCCGAACTCGATTCTCTGCGTATGGCTCGTGCGGATGATCAATTGATGTTCCAATGTGTTTGCGATTATGTCGTACACGATCCGATTTACGCTGATTCCACTCGAGCTTGGTTTTGTTATCAACGACACCGGGTCGATTTATCTTAAACGCCCATAAAAAAGGCCGATAAGAATCGGCCTTTTTTAGCGATGTTGATGTAGGTTAGAGTGAGCAGCTCGAAGAGGTTGTTGGAACAATCTCTACGCGACGATGCTCAGCATCCCATTTTACCAAACCGTCTGCTTTTGCAAAAAGAGTATGGTCACGGCCCATGCCAACATTGCGACCTGCACGCATCTGTGTGCCACGCTGACGAATCAGGATGGATCCAGCCGTGGCAAACTCGCCACTGTAAAGTTTAACGCCGAGACGTTTGGAATTGGAATCGCGGCCGTTGCTTGAAGTGCCGCCACCTTTCTTGGTTGCCATGGTTGTTTCGGATGAAGGGGGTTAAGCAGAAATTTTTTCTACCTTGATAACAGAGAGTTCTTGGCGGTGGCCACGACGACGGTAGTAGCCCTTACGACGACGGTGCTTGAAAATGTCGATTTTTTCTCCGCGCTTATTTTCGAGAATTTTAGCGGTCACTTTAGCGCCCGCAACGTGAGGAGTGCCAATCTTGGCATTTGCACCTTCGCCTACGAGAAGGACTTCGTTAAAGGTAAGTGTGTCTCCCTCGCTTTTGCCAGGGTACTGGTTCACGATAAGAATGTCGCCTTCCTTTACGGTGAATTGGCGACCTGATGTAGTAAATGTGGCCTTCATGGCTGTCGGAAGGTCGGAGCAAATGAACTCAACCGCCCTTGGCAAGGGGAATTTCATAGGTTCTTATGGCCTGGTCTGAATGTAGTCCAATCCGTTAGAAATCGTAAAAAACAGTCAATTTCTTGTTTTATGGCTTTCTTTGGGAATTATGGCTTCCCTGTTGGCCGACAAAGGGCAATTTTTCATGGGTGACCTCACCATCTTTGCCCGAGCCCAACCCCCATTCCGACGCCAGTCTTTCTCAAGAGTTGACCCGCAATTTACTGAAAGGCCCTTCGATCTCACCCAGTGCCTATGTCCACCCACGAGCGGTGGTAATCGGTAATGTTACTCTTGGGCCTAAATCTAGCGTATGGCCATGTGCTGTTTTGCGAGGCGACATTGCCCCAATCCAAATTGGTGAAGGGACGAACATCCAAGATGGGGCTGTTGTGCATGTCGCAGACTGTTTACCAGCTATCATAGGCTCGTTCGTTACGGTTGGTCACTTAGCCATGATTCACGCCTGTACGATTGGCGACTCTACCCTCATTGGAATGCATGCAACGATTTTAGATGGAGCAGTCATTGGCAAAAATTGTATCATCGGTGCGGGTGCCTTAGTCACGAAAGGTACGCAAATTCCTGATGGCTCTCTTGTGCTAGGCTCTCCTGCTAAGATTGTTCGTACTCTTAGCACGGAGGAGCAAAATGATATACCCAGTTGGGCTGAGAAGTATATCAAAGTAGCGACTCACTACCGACGTTTTGATTGAGCGAATTTTTGACCAGCCAACGTGAAGAAGTGCGCCCTGCTAAGGTTTGGCGTCGGCAAAAGGCTGAACATGAAGCAAGGGCTGACGACTTGGTGGCTTTGCGGAAAAAGCGTGCCGCACTAGGCGAGAGTGATCCCGTTGAAGATTTTCTTTATACTTATTATCCATTTCGCTTCAGCGCTCTTCGACGTTGGACGCCCGGTGTGGGCGTGGCGTTAATGGATGCCGAGGACTTATGTCGCGATGCTCATTTTGCTTTAGGTCAAGATGGTCGGGTTAGGGTGATTTCGCCACCAGAGTCTCAACAACGTCGGCTCTTTTTTGCTCGTGACCTTTGCCGCGCGGTTGCTCAGCGCCCTGCTTTTTTAGGGTGTTTTGGATTGCATGAATGGGCGATGGTTTACGTCGAAGCGTCACAACGTCGTCACGCACGCTGGCCTCTGCGTTTAGGTGCAGAGGGGACCGATGCGGTGGTGCGTTCATTGCCACTGCGATGCACGCATTATGATGCATTCCGCTTTTTTACAGCCTCAGCTAAACCTCTTAATCGTGGCACGCCTGACTTAGCAGGAAGACTGATGAATGAGCAGCCTGGCTGCGTTCACGTGACGATGGATCTCTATAAGTGGACAATGAAATCCCTTCCTTGGGTGCCGTCGGATTTGGCAGCAGACACCTTAGCCTTGGCCTATGAAGCACGCACTATTGATATGCGAGCCTCCCCTTATGACTTCTCTGTTTTAGGTCTTAAGCCCATCTGTATTGAAACAGTGGAAGGACGCGCAGAGTATGAACAGGCTCAACGCTTACTTGCCCAAAAAGCCGAGCCCTTGCGAGCTCGGCTAATCGCTGCACTCGATTTAGTGCTTAACTAAAAACCTTAATTCCCGCCTCGCGCATTTCATTGAGGCGCTTTTTAAGGGTCGAGCGATTAATTCCGAGGATTACGGCCGATCTTAATTGATTCCCGCGGGTTTCTTCCATGGCACGGCGAATGAGTTCAAATTCAATGACACTCAAAATATTCTTTCCGTCATTTTGACGATTGTGCTGATAAATTGAATCATAAGCCGAACTCATCGTGGGCACCGAAGTGGTCGGACTGCTCGTCGAGGTGGCAGAAGAATGTGGGACTTCAAGAGAGGCAATTTTTTCAACACTCGAGGCGACAGGTCTACGAGGATGTAGAACCTCTTGTGGTAGATCTTTTGCCAGAATCGTTTCACCTTTGGCTAATACGTTGGCACGTTGAACGACATTTTCTAATTCGCGAACGTTGCCTGGCCAATCGTAAGAGATTAATTTATCGAGAGCCTCATTTGATAAACGTTTGGGTTTTATTTTACGTGTAGCTGCTTGACGTTGTAGCATGTAATCGACCAACAAGGGGATATCGTCTTTGCGACTGCGTAAGGCGGGTAGGCGAATGCGGAAGACGTTTAAGCGATAGAAAAGGTCCTCGCGAAATTGACGTGCAGCAACCATCGCCTCTAGGTCTTTATTGGTAGCGGCAATGAGACGTACGCTAACTTTTAGAGTGGTCGTTCCACCCACGCGTTGAATTTCGCCATCTTGAATGGCCCGTAAAACCTTGGTTTGCGTGGGAAGTGACATATCTCCGATTTCATCGAGGAAGATTGTGCCTCCATCGCAAAGTTCAAATTTGCCAGGCTTTTGATTAGCGGCTCCCGTGAAAGCACCTTTTTCATGTCCAAAAAGTTCAGACTCGATGAGATTCTCAGGAATCGCTGCACAGTTGACGGCGATAAATGGACCTTTGGCGCGGAGAGAGTGTTGAGCAATGCAACGAGCGACAAGTTCTTTGCCTGTTCCGCTTTCACCAGTGATGAGAACGGTAGCATCACTCGCCGCGACTTGTCCAATGGACTTTAGCACTTCCTGCATTGGTTCAGAATTACCGACGATACCTTCTTTGTAGTCGGCTGGGTTTACTAGAGCACGAGTTGATTTTCCAGCTGCAGCCAAATCCAGTCGAGCGCCAAGGGCACAATCAACCAAGGTAATCAACTTTGCTTGGTCGAATGGTTTCATGACATAGTCATAGGCACCGAACTTCATCGCCTCGATGGCGGTTTGGGTGGTTCCGAAGGCTGTCATCAAAATGACCATGGCTTGAGGCTGTGCACCACGTAACATCTGGAGCGTTTCAATCCCCGTCATTCCTCCCATACGATTATCCAAGAGAATGACATCGGGTTGCTCGCGTTTTGTTAAGGCAACGCCACTCTCGCCACTTTCGGCTTCAATCACTTGGTGTCCTTGACCCGATAGGGCACGGCGAAGGGAGTAGCGTAAATCCTTGTCGTCATCAATGATGAGCACCTTGGCGGTATTGATAGAAGCATTCATGAGTAAAAGTAGGCAGTTATCATGCCATTTGGAGCTGACCCTTATTTTTATCTCAAGAAACGGCATAATCAAACGCGATTTGCTTATTTTTAAGCACGAAAAGAGGCTAAAAGGGACGTTTACACCCTTTTTAAGCCGATTTAGGAGTAATCTATGTTTTCTTGGCTCAAGTCCTTCATCAAGGGTTTGGTTTTGCTCCTCATTGTCTTTTTTGTGGGCTCCAATTTATGGGTTTGGTCGGCGGGATGGAATCGAACCTATACAGACGCCAATCAAATTACGCCTGGTTCGGTGATGGTGCTTCTCGGTGCCCGCGAGTTTATTGAGAATACAAAAATCCCCACGGGCTCTTATCAGCCACGTATCGATGCAGCGGTAAAACTTTGTAAATCAGGTCGAATTAAAGTCGCCGTACTTTCGGGCTTTGATGATCAATCGTGGAATATGGCTCGGCAGTTAAGAGCGGCGGGAGTCAAATGCACTTTGGTCATGGATCCTTATGGATGGCGCACGATAGATTCTGTTCATCGTGCTGCCGCCTATTATCCTAATCAGACGATTGTTTTTGTTTCTCAAGAGTGGCATTGCGATCGAGCTTTATGGATAGCTGATCGTATCGATTTACGTGCCTGTGCTTTTACGGCTGACTTTGGCGAAGGATGGAGACCCATTTCCTATTTTTTGCGCGATTGTTTAGCAAAACCAAAAGCCGTTATCGATTGGATTATGGGGAGTAAGTTAACCACGAATGCAGCAACGAACGAAGGTAATGTCGTATTTAAATAGTAGCTTGGCATTCATGCCTCCCATCCGAGCGACGGCATAATCTGCCTTTGATTTCTAGATACGTTAACGCTCCTGCCGCTTCATGTAGACTGCACTTTGCCACGGCAGAAAGTGATTCGGCATCATGAATCGTTCCGCCGCGGAAATAATTTAGCCAGCGTTTTTCATCTGGTGTCATCGTTTCCAGAGGCAGAGAAAGTTGTCCTCGCGTTTCACCTAGTTCGGCAAGGATGTCATCCACCGATGAAACGAGCGTAGCTCCATCTCGAATCAGCGCATGACAACCGCGGCTTGTCGCATTATCCACTCGTCCTGGAAAAGCACACAGGGTTTTACCAAGATCGCCAGCGAAGCGGGCGGTAATCATACTACCGCCATCAATATCGGTTTCAACAACGACGACTGCTTGCACTAAAGCAGCAACGAGACGATTTCTTTGCGGGAAACTTTGGCGATCGGCTGGGCGTCCTAAAGGAAACTCGGAAAGCAAACAGCCCTGTGAAGCAATTTGTCGGCGCAGTTTAATCGCTTCGGGTGGATAAGTTAAATTTAAACCATGTCCAAGTATGGCCGCCGTTCTGCCTCCTGCTTTGAGGGCACCTTCATGAGCAGCCACATCGATGCCACGAGCCATTCCGCTGATAATCCACCAACCGGCTTTAGCCAAATCGTGCGATACTTGATGCGCTAAATGGGCTCCATAGGGACTGCAGTGGCGTGAGCCGATAATCGCTACTGATTTTGCCTGGGGAATTTCGGAGCCCTCAGCATATAAGACCAAAGGCGGGTCCCAGAGCTGCGAGAGCGGTTGGGGCCACTTCGCCTGTTCAGGGTAAAGGATTTCGTAACCTGCTTTCTCCACCTCCGCTAACTCTTTTAACCAATCAAAATTTTTTGCTTCGAGAGACTGAACCATCGGTTCGGTAATCCCTTTAATTTTTCGCCAAGCGCTGGGTCCCGCTTGCAGGGCTTGCCACAAATCGTTGTCAAAAGCCTCTTGCAATCGACGAACGGTGACTGGCCCAACGTGACTCAATCCATTGAGAAGTAAACGTAAGCATCGTGTGTCGCGGGGTAGATTTTGCACCGAGCCTATCTCGAAGAGATTAGACTTTTTTCAATACTGAGGGTAACCCAGAGAGTAACTGAGTGGTTCTCACTGCTTCCTCACCCCATTTTTTCCTCAAATCATCAGCGGCAAATGCATGCCAAGTGACAGCCAGTTCAACAGCATTGAAAGCGAGAAGGCCTAAAGATTTTCGGCGGGCGAGGAGGGAGCCTGCCATTCCGGCAAGTATATCACCCGATCCGCCTCGAGCCAGAATGGGCCCGCCCCACGGAATGTAAACGACTTTGGTTCCATCCGTGATGGCCGTGAGGGGTCCCTTCAGCACAACGATAGCATTCCATTTCTTAGCGTACTTTTTTCCTGTCGCAATCGATAGAGACTGCCTGCTTAATCTTTTGAATTCTCCCGCATGAGGAAGAAGAACCAAATTTTTGGCGTGAGAAACTTTTCTTATTACCTCGGGTCGTAAAGCATCGGCATCCAGCACTAAATCGCCACGGAAAGATTTAACGGCTTCTTGGATAAACGGAACAGCGCTTTTGCTCATCCCTGAACCGATTAAAAGTACCTCATTTTGTGGCAGAAGTTTTTTTATAAGCGGAAGGTTTTTTACGGTAATACTGCCATCCTTCGAGGTTGCGAATCCGCGCCACATGGCCTCTGGGTAAGCTACGACCGCCTTGGCTTTGATACATTGTGGCAAACAGGTGGTGACTAAAGCAGTTCCCGCTTGAAGTGCCGCCGCTGTATTCATCATCACCGCTCCAGATAGATTTTCCGATCCGCCAATGATGAGGAGTTTGCCTTGTAATCGCTTATCCGTGCGAGCTGGACGTGGTTGATTGAGAACCGAAAGAAGGGTTGCGGTGGTACAGGATTCGTTTGATTCAGGAAAAGGTAGTCCGATATCTATCACGCGTAATCTGCCAACAAATCGTTGGGCAAGCGGGGAAAGCAGTGGACGTTTTAAGCAACCAATCGATATCGTTAGGTCAGCCCGAAAGGCGGGACCAGTTGAGTCATCGCCGATACCACTCGGTAAATCGACTGCAATGCGTAGTCCTTTCAAGCTGTGACTAAACTCGACGAGGCGAGCAATCTTATCAGATAAAGGCGCTTGAAAGCCTTGACCGAGTAACCCATCGAAAATCAGACAGAATTTTTCTTTCTTTAGAGAGGTGAGCCGATTTTGAGGTACAACGGTTACCGTTTTTTGGCAAAGTTTCCATGCCTTGTAAGGTAGACCATTTCGTGGAATCCCGTCAGAAAAAATGACTTCAATGGAGGTTGAATTTTGACAGCAATTTTTCGCAGCAAGCAAGGCATCAGCACCATTCTTTCCCTTTCCTGCTAAAACCAAAATTTTTTGCGGACGACGGTTTAGAAAAGTTAAAGCCTCTTGTGCGATTCCTTGGGCTGCTCTCTGCATGAGTTGCCAAGAAACATTCGTTCTTCCCTGGATAAAACGTTTTTCTTCTGCAGCTGCCTCGGCGCAGGTAAGAACAGGGAGATGCATGGAATATTCCATTTTAGCGAACAACGACAGCGAAGGCTTCCGCGAGATTCTCGGTGTGCGTTAGTGAGATAAGGATTTTTTTTGCACCTTTTTGCTCTAAAAGCTTTTGTGCGAGTTGATCGAGTTTAAGCAAAGGCTCACCTTCTGGGCCTGCTAATACACTAACACTTTTTAAGCCAAATTTCTCATTAAAGCCAGTACCGAGGGCTTTGCTTACCGCTTCTTTGGCGGCAAACCTTGCCGCCAAAGAAGGGTAGGGATTGGCCTTGGCCAGACAGAGTTCTTGTTCGGCAGGCGTGAAAATTTTATCTAGGAAAAGTTTACCATGTTTTTGATGAGCGGAGCGAATGCGATCAATCTCTGTCAGATCAACCCCCACGCCTAAGACATTTCCGCCTTCAAGTTTCATTGGGTCTGATTCAGGTTTGCTTTCATCTCGCTTACAGCCTGGCGTGCTCCCACGAGTAAAGCACGGGCGACGATGGTATGACCGATATTTAATTCGTGAAGATGGGGGAGTGTGATAATTTTTTTGATATTATCATAGTTAATTCCATGACCAGCGTTCACGATTAATCCGAGTTGATTAGCTTTTTCACATCCGTTTCTGAGTCGTTCAAACTCTTTATCTGCCTCAGGAGTTTTCCAAGCATTAGCAAAAGCTCCAGTATGAAGCTCAACCACTGGTGCGCTTGTCGAAAGGGCTGCCTCAATTTGTTTAGTATTAGCTTCGATAAAGAGCGATACCTCGCATCCAGCTTGCTTGAGTGAGTTTACCGTTTCCTCAACCCGGCGAAAATGCTTAACAACATCTAAACCCCCTTCAGTTGTAATTTCTTCCCTCGATTCAGGGACTAAACAAACGGCAGCAGGTTTTAGTTTATGAGCGAAAGCCACCATTTCGGCGGTACAAGCCATTTCTAAATTTAAACGCACGCCTGCAAGTTTAGCGATGGCATAGACATCCTCCTCTTGGATATGGCGACGATCTTCGCGGAGATGGATGGTGATGCCATCTGCACCACCAGCTAGTGCTTCTTGAGCGAAGGTCAGAGGGCTTGGTTCGGCGTGAATCGATTCATGATTTCCCCGATAGCGAGCTTGTCGCAGAGTCGCTGCGTGGTCGATGTTAACTCCAAGTAGGATCCGTTCCGCTCGGCTCATTTCAAACCTTCAATGCTTTTGGTGAGTTTAGCAATTTCAACTTCAATGTTTTTACTTCGGAGGGTGTCTTTGCATTGTATAAAGTATTCATTGATAAACTTAAGCGTTTCGAGGACCGCACGCTGTCGGAATAAATCACCCGAAGTGCCAATGCGACGTTTATAGAGGCGATCGATTTCCCCCAAAAACTGGGCCACGGCTTTGGGGTCGTTTTTAACGGTGTCGTAGTATTGACTGAGAATTTTCTTAAAGGTTGGGAGGTTGTCGACAATCTCGTCCAGTGCATCGCGGTAAAGTGCATGAATGCGCTCCATGTTTTCTTTGGGATTTTTCTGTAAAACCGCTGCATTACGCGCGACGGCTTTTTCGATCATATCGTAGCGTGTACGATCGTAGGCGCCTTTACGTTTTTTATCGGCGATAAGACGATTGTAGGCCCGCTTACAAGTCATGAAAATTTCCTCATTGTTCATACTGGGGAAGAGATACTTTTCTTCCATTTCATCAGCCAAGTCCCGCATATCTGGCCATTCGTCAAAGGCTCGTCGCATTTCAGTGACGAAGGCTTTCCATTCTTCCGGTTTGTTTTCTGTCTTGGTGGCTTCCAGTCGCTCGGCATAAGCACGCCAAGCTTCGAGGTGTCGATTAGCAGCCTGTATGGATAGCCAAAGAGTTTCTTTCTCAGCTTTGAGATTCTGATTTTGTTTATAGACGTTAGCCGTGATGAGTAATTGCTGACTCTTTTTAAAGCGATCCGAGGTCCGTTGTGCGTCGCCTAAGATTTCAACTTCAAACTCGCCGATGGTCTTATTGGTTTGAGGATTTTTCACACTTCCGCATGCGTACCCATCATTGTAGCGTCCTGCATTCATGTTCCAGCTTCGGTCTTTGCGCATGTAAGCAAACCAAAGGTGCCCCCCGCGATTGCCTTCGCCAGTGACGGTGGTTGCAGGAATGCCAAAAGCATTTGCGGTCGATGCGGCGAAGTGACCTTGTTGAACACAGATGCCGCCGATTTCTAAAATTTCTTTGAGAGTGCTTTCGACAGGAGGAGGTAAATTAGTTTTTTCTTTGGTCACAAAATCCATGCGGTATTTAATCATGGAGTAGGTAGGAGCCCAATCGGCTAAACTTCTTAAGGTGCTTTGGCTTTGTGACCACCGAAGTTCCTCATCGGGAACCGCACTCGCAACAACCCAGATGAGTTCATAGGGTTGTAGGGTTTTGATGTCGGTTAGCAGTTTATTCCCTTCGGTAAGTTCACGGAATAAACGGTAACGATTAAGGACCGAGATTTCAAAAGGATTGTTGGTGCCGATATGAAAATAGAGTGGTGGTTTATCAAAAACGAGGGCACAAGCAATTTGCAGGTTAAAATACTTACCTTTGAGTTCCTTGCTGTCGTCTGCCCATAAGTTGGCCCAAACTTCGAGAGCCTCCTGTGTTTTGTCTTCAGCTTTTAAGTTAAGGGCAAAGTTTGTCATCCATTCCGAGTTTTTGAACAACTCGCTGAGAAAAGGATTATAAGTTTTTTTGTAACTAAGCTGTCGGAGACTATCAGGTGTTACTCGGCGAATAAAATAAGTTTGGGTGAGGGCGGTCGCTAAAATGGGATTAGCCCAAATTTTTTGGTATCGCTGTAGGCCATTGGTGGCGAAAGTTTCGTTCAGCAGGGGCAAGAGTTCTTTCTCAAGTTGCTCTACTTGCTTTTCCCATTGGCCATTTTCTAAGCACTGCTGGGTTTCAGCGATAAGCTGATTGATTTTTTTGATTTCTGGGCGTCCTTCTTCGTTGTTACTCGCTGATAAGTTTTGTGCAAAAAGTGGGAGTGGGGATGCCAGCGAAAGAATCAATAAACAGATTACCCGCAGAGTTTGAGGGGTTTTTGAGCGGAGACTGGTACATTTCTCACCCATGAATGACGACTACCTAACCCTAGGTGTGGAGCGAGTGGGGTCAAAGAGAACCTTGATAACAAAGTTATTTTTTAACTTTGGTTGGGCTTATTTTGGCTTTTTGAGGGTTTTTCTTTTTTACTTTTAAAACACTAGCCAAACTTGGGGCGGTTGGGGTCGAGGCATTAGCTGCCAAAGACTCGGGATCTCCAGCGAACAAAAGTCGGCCTCCTTCTTTACCTCCCTCTGGTCCTATCTCCACAATCCAATCAGCTTCGGCGAGAATATCGGGGTGATGCTCAATGACGATAACCGTATGACCTTGGTCAACCAGGGCGTGAAGCAATTCGATAAGTCGACGGCAATCCGATTGGTGTAAACCAATGGTCGGTTCTTCGAGAATGTAGAGGTTGGGCTTAACTTTTCCTTTATGGCGTTCGCGAAAAGTGGGGAGTCCTTGGGCGAGTTCACTAACTAATTTTAAGCGCTGTGCTTCTCCTCCAGAAAGGGTGGGACTACTTTGTCCCAGGGTGAGATAGCCTAATCCTGTCTGTGTCATTAACCGACAAAGATCGTGAAGTTTTGCATCAAAGGAAAAGAAAGAAGTTCCCTCCTCGAAACTCATTTTTAAAAGGTCAGCAGCCGATTTGCCGTGCCATTGAATCGTGCGAGCCGCTGCACCATAACGCGATTGCTGGCACTCTTCACAAGGAACATAAGTGTCGGGCAAGAAGTTCATCTCGAGCTTAATTCTACCAGCACCTGAACAAGCTTCACACCGACCACCTGAAGTGTTGAAGGAGAAAAAACCAGCGCCATGTCCGCGCATAATGGCGTCGGGCAAGGAAGCCAATCGCTCTCGGATTAAATCCCAAGCTCCAATGTAAGTGGCAGGAGTTGAGCGAGGTGTTTTCCCAATCGGCTCTTGATCGACGAGAATAATTTGGCGAAACGATTTTAATCCACTTAGACTCGTAAGAGCATTGGATTCAGATGCGGGCAGGCAGTGCTTTATCTCTTTACTGGTTACGCTATCTCTTTTGTGGGCGATGCCATACTTTGCAACAGGGGCTAGTAAATCGGTAATCAGCGTGCTTTTACCTGCGCCTGAAACACCGCAGACCACAGAAAGTCTACCCGTGGGGAAAGAGACATCGAAACCTTTTAAATTTCGCAAACGAGCGTTTTTGATTTTTATCCATTCGGCGGGAGCGCCTGAGCCTTTGATTGTTCGACGATGGCCTCGAAGTGGGTGAGGAATAGAAGACTTGAGGGATTGCCCAGTGATGGACTGAGAAAAGGATTCCATTTCCTTTGCGGTGCCCTGGGCAATGATTTTGCCACCGTGAATACCTGCGCCAGGACCGACATCAATGATTTGATCCGCGGCTCGCATGGCGTCTTCATCGTGTTCTACAACCAAAACCGTGTTGCCACGATTTTTTAAGTTACGGAGTGATTGAATGAGACGATCGTTGTCGCGAGGGTGAAGACCAATACTTGGCTCATCTAAAACATAAAGAGCACCCGAGAGAGTTGATCCGCATTGTGCGGAAAGTCGGATACGTTGCGATTCGCCTCCCGAAAGGGTGTCTGCACTGCGATTGAGTGCGAGATAGCCTAGGCCAACCGATTCCAGAAATTTTAAGCGGGCAGAAATTTCTGGCAGAAGTGCTTGGGCAATGGCTTTTTCCCTTGGTCCGACAGAGAGTCGACCGAGAAAATGAAGCACCTCATTGGGCTGACATTTTAATAAATCAGGCAGGGATCGTTTTTGG
Source organism: Opitutia bacterium (assembly GCA_947470855.1). Classification (GTDB taxonomy): domain Bacteria; phylum Verrucomicrobiota; class Verrucomicrobiia; order Opitutales; family UBA953; genus UBA953. Next base: position 46,991 of record CANIUQ010000010.1, read on the forward strand.
CCTTGGGTTGTGGAAAGTTTCACAGATCGGCCTAGTTTATTTAGGCGATCGCCTTGGCAGCTAGGACAGACCTCATCCGACATGCGGTCGGCTAAAGCATTTTCATTTAATGTTTCTTCTTCGTCGGAAGAAAAACTTTCAACTTTCAATCCGTGCCCTCGGCAATCAGGGCACCAGCCACGCGGTGAATTCCACGACAGGTGTTTCGGGTCTACCTCAGGGTAAGATTCGCCCGTGGCAGGATCACTGCGAGAGGTCGAAAGATAGGCCAGCGTTTTTCCTGACTCGGTTATTAAAACACAGGAACCTTTGCCGATGGCTAAAATTTCTTTTAGTAATGAACGCAGGGCTTTTTCGCCTGTTACGATAGTGCCATCGGGTTTGAGAATACTTTCATCACTTTGCATCATGCCGAACACCGCATCAACATCATGCTCTTTATAGCGATCCAAGCCGGGAAAGTCTGCCACAGGGGTTAAAACTCCGTCGCATCGCAATAAACTCAATCCATGACTTTCAGCCCATTCGGCACAGGGACGATGATGACCTTTGCGTGCTCTAATGAGGGGTGCAGCGAGAGCTATTTTTCCGCGGGAATAATGATGTCGGTGTTTCTTAATTAGCCGCACCAGCGTATCTTCAGTAAGTTCTTCGAGGGGTTCTCCCGTTATTGGACTGTGAAGAATGCCAGCCCGAGCGTAGAGGACTCGAAGGTACTGAGCAATTTCGGTAACGGTAGCGACCGTCGATTTATTGGATCCACGGGTCAGCCGTTGTTCAATCGCCACGGTTGGAGGTAGGCCTGAAAGGTTGTCGATGGCTGGTTTAGGGAGTTGCTCGACAAATTGTCGTGCGTAAGCTGAGACGCATTCTAAAAAGCGTCGTTGGCCTTCTGCAAAAAGAATATCGAAAGCGAGGGTTGATTTACCCGAACCCGACACTCCCGTTAGTACCGTGAGCGATCCATGTTTTATTTCTAAGGAAACATTTTTTAAATTATGTTCACGGGCTCCTTGGAGCAGAATCGAGGTAGGTCGGTTGCTGGTATGGTTTTGTGGAGATGACTGAAATTCCACATCGCGCGATTTGAGAAACTTTCCCGTTGGGGTGTTTTTTTGAATAATTTGAGCGGGCGTGCCTTCGGCGATGATTTGCCCTCCCTTGGGTCCAGCTTCTGGCCCCATTTCAATCAGCCAGTCGCACGCATTGAGTACGTCCAGATGGTGTTCCACAACAATGAGAGAATGCCCTGACTCTGTTAAACGCTGTAAAAGTTTTACGAGGCGGAAGACATCATCACGGTGGAGGCCTGTGGTTGGCTCATCGAGTAAAAGCAGAGCACCCGACTGATGGGAATCGAGCCGAGATAAGTAACGCACTAATTTTAGACGCTGCGCTTCGCCCCCAGAAAGGGTGGTTAAGGGTTGTCCGAGGGAGAGATAGCCTAATCCAACTTCTTCGAGAACGGATAATTGCCGACTGGCGGGCGTGCGTTCACCAAGAAACTTTCGCACTTCACTTACGGAAAGATGCAAAAGTTCATCCACACTTTTTCCTTCGAAGCGAAAGGCTAAGACCTCATCGCGAAAACGCTTACCTTGGCAAGAGGGGCAGGGCAGAGAGACATCGGAAACGAATTGCATTTCCACCGTCTCCCAGCCTGCTCCACCGCAGCGTTCACATCGGCCCTCTCCAGAATTGAAAGAGAAATGCGAAGGAGTTAATCCTGCAGCCTTCGCTGCCAGAGAATTTCCCAAAAGATTTCGAATCGCATCCCAAGCCCCCACATACAAAGCAGGATTGGAACGAGTGGTGCGAGAAACTGGGGATTGATCGATGAGGGTTATCTCGGTTGGCTCAGCGTCAAAGATTATTTTGCCGATGGGTTTAGCAGTAGCATCATCGGATTCGGCGTCGCGCTGTCCGATAACTTGATGAAGTAGAGTTGATTTACCAGAACCCGATACTCCACAAAGTCCTACCAGTCTTCCTAGTGGAATTGAGCAGGAGAAGTTTTTAAGATTATTTAAATTTGCCTCCGTCAGTCGTAAGCGAGGGGTTTCGCCAGTTACCTTTCTTTGCTGAGTAGGCTGTGGTTTGAATTTTCCGTTTAGCCAAGCGCCCGTAATGGAGTCGGTTGATTCGTGAAGATTGGAAGGGTGGCCAGCGTAAATGAGTTGTCCGCCCTCGCTTCCTGGACGTGGTCCAATTTCGATTAACCAATCCGCTGCTTGCATCACGGACTCATCGTGTTCAACGACGACAACCGTATTACCTTGTTCGACGAGCCCCCGAAGAATGCTAATCATTTTGGCCAAGTCTCGTGGGTGCATGCCTACACTCGGTTCATCGAGCACAAAAATGGTATCGGCGAGTGAAGCTCCTAAACAAGAGGTTAAATTAACACGCTGTACTTCCCCTCCAGACAGCGTTCGCGAGAGACGATTAAGGGTGAGATACCCTAATCCCACGGCTTCGAGATAGCCGAGCCGTGCAATCATGGCTTGCAGAGCATGATCAGCTGGATGCGAAGAATTTTGTGGTCGATGCGGGCTTAGTTTTTTTAGGAGTTGATCAACCGTGCAGGCATACAATTCCGGAAGAGTTAAGCCCTGCCACTTCCAACACAGTGACTCTTCGTTAAATCGTTTTCCTTGGCATTGCGGACATTCTTCGTAGGCGCGCCAACGCGATAAGAAGACCCGCACATGCATCTTATAGGTGCTTGACTCAAGCCAACGGAAGAAACCTCGGATTCCATACCACTTGGTCTCCCACTGACCAGTTTGGTAGGAGGGGTCTCCCTCTTCGAGAAATTTTCGGTGATGGGGTTTGAGTTTTGCCCAGGGGATGTCGAGTGGAATGCCTTCCTTGCGGCAAACACGGATTAAATCCTTTTGGCTTTCTCCATAAATGGCTCCTTGAAAGGGTGCAATGGCTCCGCCTGCTAAAGTCTGCTGCGGGTCGGGAATAATTTTTTTCCAATCTAAACCGATGACTCGTCCAAATCCTCGACAGGATGGGCATGCACCGATGGGGGAATTAAATGAAAATAGAGCGGGAGAGGCTGAGCGAAATTTTCGACCTGTTACGGGAGACTCGAGGATTTCACTCATCCGAGCGATTTCTTGACCATCTTCTTTAACCAGTCGAAGGCGTCCGCCACCTAGGCGAAAAGCGGCTAGGGCAGCTTCATGAAATCGCGCAGCAGATTCTGGATTAATCAATACACGATCTTGGATGATGAGAATTTCCGAACAGGACTCCGGTATTTGATTAGAAGCTAAATCAACTCTGTTTCCTTGCGCAAAAGCTCGGGTGTATCCAGCGCGCAGGTATTCTTCAGTTACCTGTGTCCAACGAATTCCTTCTGGCTTTTGTAAAGCGAAAGTGATGACCACTGTTTGCTGTGCAAAATCTTTTAGAGCGGTTGACCAAGAAGTTTCGGGGCCTTGGGATAAGATGGGTTGCCCAGTTGCTGGATCGAATAATTGGGCGCGATGAGCGAACCAGACCTTAAACCAATCGCAGAGTTCCGTCATTGTGCCAACCGTCGAACGAGAAGTGCGGACACTATTGCCCTGTTTGATGGCGATGGAGGGGCGAATATTTTCGGCTGAGTCTAATGCAGGTGCTGGTAGAAGTTCTAGAAACTGGCGAACGTAGGGACTGAATGTTTCAACATATCGCCTCTGTCCTTCGGCGTGGAGTGTATCAAAAACGAGGGAGGATTTTCCTGCACCGCTTAACCCAGTAACGACAACGAGTTGGCCAATCGGAATATCCACATCAAAACCCTTAAGGTTGTTTTGGCGAACTCCGCGAAGTCGGATGGCGTTGGGGCGATTTTTTAACATCGGACTCCCCAACGGACACACATCCCTCTCATTGGCAAACTTAGGAAGCGGGTTCTGCTTCAATTATTCCTGAGGGTGTCGCAATGGCATGAACTTTTTTGTCATGTGCTTCATGGGGAATCGATGGCACGAGTTGAAAATTGTGGGCATAACCTAAGCAAAAAGCATCGCTTTTGATTTCCGCGAGCAAGCGGTCGTAAAACCCAGAGCCGTGACCCAGTCTATTTCCGTGTCGATCAAAAGCGATTCCAGGAACCAAAAAGAAATCAACCGATAGAGGGCTCATTCTCGGTGCGGTTTCACTAGGTTCAAAAATACCCAAAGGTGACAGAGTCAGTTTACTTAAATCATCGACCACATGAAGAGAAGGTTGATGATTTGGGTTAACTCGGGGTAGCAGTAATTTTTTTCCAGACTGAAGTGTGGCAATCAGTAATGATTGAGTGGGGAGTTCTCCAGCAAAAGAAGCATAGAGACAAACGGTTTGGCTATTTTTCCAGGCAGGCAGGGAAAGAACCAGAGGCAAAATTTTTTTCGCTTCATTTTCCTGCTGATTTTTGGTTAGAGAGTCGCGACGATTTTTTAAAGCACTACGCAAATGGGCTTTGGCGTCGCGCGCATCCATATTTTTAAAAAACCCGATTTAAAGTTAGAGTCAATAAGACCAGCGGTAGATAGATAATTGAGGCGATAAAAAAAGGTTTAGCAGCGGCGGCTCGTTTAGCGGGGAGAGCAAAGTCGAGGCTGAGTTTAAAAAACCAAACTCCGGCAAGAAAAGAGATCCAGACATAGGGGCTGGTCCAGCGGGGGAATTCGGTGGCAATCATGCCAGCCACAAAAAGCATGGGGATGATAAAGATTAAAGCCCAGCGTGCGGCAGATTTACCTGAAGGGTCTTCGACTGTTGCGACTTTAAATCCGCCCCGAGCGTAATCCTCTCGGCACATAACGGCTAATGCCATGAAATGAGGAACTTGCCAGAAAAACAGGAGTGCAAAAAGCAACCATCCCATCCGGTCAATGGCACCCAGTTTAGCTGCCGTTCCAATAATCGGTGGAATAGCTCCTGGAAGCGAGCCCACTAAAGTGCACCATGATGTGCGGGTTTTAAGTGGAGTGTATAAAAAAAGATATGAAATGGCGGTGGCCGCAGTTAATTGTCCCGCCAAGGGGTTGGCTCCATACCAGACGAGAGTAATTCCTAAACAGAGGAGGATGGTGCCGAAAAAGAGAGAATAATTGGGGGAGATGAGTCCAGCAGGGATGGGGCGGTTTTTTGTGCGTTCCATTTTCGCATCGGCCCGATCTTCCATCCACATATTCAATGCCCCACAAGCGCCAGCAGCGAGGGCAGTACCAATCGCCAGCGAGACTAAAACTTTTCCATCGGTTGGGGCCTGTGGATTGCTGCAAAAATAGCCTGCCAGAGCCGTCAGCACCGAGAGAAAAGACAAGCGTGGCTTAGTCAGTTCCCAAAAGGCGGCTGGAAGAGATCCGGCGGGCGTACTCATGCAATGATTGGTGGCGACTTTCTTGACTGGGTTAAAGTTTATTCGCTCGGTGAACGAGAGCTACGTGAGCACAGAGTGTCGAAAAGAGTGCTGCTCCAACCACAAGGTGAATTGTTCGGACGTGGGGATTAAGGGGTAATTGAATGCTTAAGATGCCCAAGGTAATTTGAAAAAGAATGAGTAGGCAAAGAGGGAGCCAGCGTACAAGGGGACGACTTCCGCTAAAAGAAAAAATGAGGATGGCCAAGGCGCCGAGAATGGCTCCTCCGCGGTGTAAAAAGTTCGCCCACCATGCGAATCCTTCTCCAGTAGGATAGAATAATTCGGTGGCAGAGCCAGTGGTTACCCAGGTTGTCAGATGATTTTGTCTCATCACTGCCCCGATGAGGATAATGCTTAAGATAACGCCAACAGCCACGCGCCCAGAGATGATTTCAAATGAAGTGGATGGGCTTTTTTTGGAACGCCAAAGTTGGGTGTGTGAAAGCGCGATAATGGCAAGAATGGCGATGGTTATCTGTGCGTTAACGGCATGAACAACGGCAAAAAATACGGCTTTAAAATTTTCATCCCCACCTAAATTGAGTTGATCTAGAAGAACGCGCAGTCCGCCAAAGATGCCTTGGAGAATGACTAATGCGACCAAGCCATAGGAAGCTCTACGAATAAGAGGACGTTTTTCCCATTTGAAATGAGCCAAAGCTATAACGATGCAGAGTAAACCAAGTCCAGAAGCTGCTAGTCGATGCGAGTGTTCGGCAAATTTATCGATTTCTGTTAACCAGCCTGGGGGGTTGATGCTTCCATTTGACAGTGGCCAGTCCAGAAAAGCCATGCCGGCTCGTATGCTTGTGGTGAAGCCACCTGCTTGAAGAACAAGGATGGACCAACCGAGGGCGATGTAACAGAGCCAACGTAAGTGGTTATTACTCTTCGCTACTGCGGTGTCGTTCATTTCTAACTCCCTATCAGATGCGACTTCAGCGATAGGGCAAATCCCTTTACCGAAAACTAATAGTCAAAAGAAATTTCAATAGTCGCTATCAGCGGGACAGTGCC
>CANIUQ010000011.1 GCA_947470855.1 Opitutia bacterium
CTTTGAATCAGTATGAAGTTCCAGTGCTTGTGCGAGTGCCCAATCAATTGCTTTGCTGTCCGCATCTTGAAAAACAATGCCAGTCGCATCTTTGCTACCAGGCGACCATGGTTTCACGGTGTCAGCTAATCCACCTGTGGATCGAACAATCGGAACAGTGCCATAGGCTAATGAATAAAGTTGATTCAAGCCACAGGGTTCAAAGCGGCTAGGCATTAAAAAGAAATCGGCTCCGGCTTCAATCTGGTGAGCGAGTGCGTTGTCGTAACCAAAACGCACAGCGACTTGCGTGGGAAATTCTTCGGCTAAATGTCGAAAGGCATTTTCGAGAGCGATATCACCGCTACCTAGAAGGGCGAACTGGATTTTTCCTTCCAGTAAAAGTCGACGCAGGGGATGCAAAGTTAAATCCAAACCTTTTTGCTCCCACAAACGCGAGACCACGCCAATTAATGGAAGAGAAGGATTGGTCTCTAAATTTAACTTTTTCTGTAAATCGGTTTTGCAGGCTTTTTTACCTGCGAGTTTTTTTTCAGAAAAGTTTTGGGCAATATGGGGGTCGTTTTGAGGATTCCAATCATCTCCATCAACTCCATTGAGAATACCCTCGAGGTCATTTTGGCGGCGACGAATGTAATCATCGAGTCCATAGCCATAGGCAGGAGTCAGAATCTCTTTGGCGTAAGTCGGACTTACGGTGGTGACCCGCGTAGCATGGAGAATTCCGCCTTTGAGAAAATTGATGCCACCAAAACATTCCAATTCATCGGGATGATAAAGCCATTCGGGGAGATTGAGAAAAGGTAGAATTCTCCGCCCGTGAATTCCTTGGTGCTGTAAATTGTGGATCGTGAGAACTGAGGCCGTGCGACCGAGGAAAGTTCCTTTGGCGGTGGTATTTAAAAGGACGGGGACAAGTCCAGTCGTCCAGTCGTGACAATGAATGACGTCGGGAATCCAATCGGTGGCCAAGCAAATATCGAGTGCGGCACGGCTGAGGAAGGCCGCTCGTTCTCCAGCATCTTCTCTGGCTGAATAAATTTCTGACGAACCATAATAGTCATTATGCTCAATAAACCATACTTCACTATTCTCACTAAGGCTGTTTTTGCGAATGCGACAGTGGGCTTTGGCGGGATCTCCTGCGACGTGAACTTTGAGTGAGGGAATGAGAACGGGAAAATCATCACGCCCTGGTACGGAACCATAAAGAGGGGTGACCACACGTACTTGATGTTGTTGCTGTGCCAGTGCCTTGACCAAACCGGCAGTCGCGTCTCCCAGTCCGCCTGCCTTTGACCATGGCGTGAGTTCTGGGGTGACGTGTAAAATTTTCATGGGGACTGGGAAGGCAGAGGCGTGCTACGTCCCAATCGATTGATTAGTGGCACGCAGGCAAGCAGTAAGAGAAAGGCTAGGACCATGGAAGCGTTGCCCGCAAAATCATGCACGTTGCCGAGTTTCGAGAATTGCGGACTACCCATTTCCATTCCCCAGAAGTCATGCTCGAGCGAGCGGGATCCATTTTTTAGAGCGTAAAATGCCAGAAAGGCATTGCGAGCAATGTTAATCAGAATGGCAGCAAATCCGGCACAGACGATGAGAAGAATCCGGCGAATAAGACTTCCCGGAAATCCGCCTTGCAGAAAAATAGCTCCTAAAAATGCACCGACAAAGATACAGGCGGAGAGAGAGCGAATGCCAGAGCAAGCATCGGCAATACCGACCGCATCTTGATTCGCAAACACGATGGTATTGCCTCGAACGGTAATCGTTTCTCCGGCGAGTCGCATTAATCCAGAAACGATCTCGGTAACATTGGTGAGAAGTTCGCCTTTGATTTTATTATCAACCAGATAGAGGAAAGGGCCTGAAATCATCCATACAAAAGTAGGAAAGCACATTAACCCAACGGCCTGCCAACGAGAACCTAAGGTAGGTGGAAATTTTTCAGGACCTCGCACCGATAGGTAAGTGAGGCTTAAGGTTGTACCAATAAATCCGCCTGCGATGGCTAATGTTGGGCCGACGCCCGTACCAAAAATAGCTCGGGTAGCTCCGCCGATAATGAAGAGAAGAAGAAAAATAAAACCGATGGTGCCGGCAGAAAAATTGAGCCAGCGAAAATCACGAGTGGCGGGGAGAGATTTTTCACCCGAGAGTAATCCTTTTAGGTCATCCCATCTTTCCCAGAGAACATAAGCGGAAAAGAGCGGGACAAGGAAACCGAAATTGTAATCCTCTTTGGTGCTCCAAATAAACCACTGATCCCAAGCTGTGATGATGGCCATGCCCACAACAAGAAAGGCTATGCCTTTGGTTGTTGAATCCAGTTTAGGACGATGGGCGAGGGGTGTGTTCATTTAAAAACGTGGAACCGCCGAGAGAAGTTTCTGCGTATAGGGGTGCTGAGGATTGGTCAAAACAGAAGTAGGATTGCCTGTTTCCACGATTTTTCCTTGTGACATGACAAGAATCTCGTCGCTGACATGTTCTACCACGGCCAAATCATGGGCGATAAAGAGGTAGGTAAGTCCGAGCTGTTCTTGAAGGTCTTGTAAGAGGTTTACGACTTCAGCCTGCACCGAGACGTCTAATGCGGAAACTGGTTCGTCGCAAATAATCAGTTCAGGTTGAACGGCTAGTGCACGCGCAATGCCAATGCGTTGACGTTGTCCTCCAGAAAACTCGTGTGGGTACCGTCGTAAATAGTCAGCTGGTAGTTTAACGGATTTTAACAAATCGACACAGCGCTCGGTGCGTTCGGCGTTGGTCATGCTGGGAAAATGGATTTCCAGTGGTTCAGAAAGAATACCGAGGACATCACTCCGTGGATTCAGTGAGTTGTAAGGATCCTGAAAAATCATTTGGATTTTTTTTCGCCATGGTTGGAAAGCTGCTCCATCGAGCTTACCGATTTCCTTTTCTTGATAAAAAATCTGACCCGAGGTGAGTGGGGACAATTTGATAATCGCTTTTCCTGTCGTGCTTTTACCCGAACCCGATTCACCAACCAGTCCGACAGTCTTTCCGCGTGAAACAGTGAAGGAGATGTCATTGACCGCACGCTTTGGCTCTTTTTTTTGCCAAAACCATCCCGAGCGACTCGGGTAATGAACCGAGAGGTTTTTGACGGTTAAGAGGTTTTCAGAATAAGACATTAGTTTTTTATTTCTTCGCTAAGGGTTGTGAGGCGGCGGCGACGTTGTCCGAGGCGGGGGATACAAGCGATGAGCCCACGGGTATAAGGGTGAGCGGGATTTTGCATGACGGTGGTGGTTTCGCCTGACTCCACAATTTCCCCTTGTCGCATTACCTGAACGCGGTCGGCAAAGTGAGCAACAATTCCGAAGTTATGTGTGATCAGGAGAATGCTCATTTTTCGCTGCTGACGGAGTCGTTTAAGCAGATCGATAATCTCTTTTTGAATAGTGACATCTAGCGCTGTCGTAGGTTCATCGGCGACTAAAAGTTTTGGATTACAGGCGAGTGCCATCGCAATCATGGCACGTTGTTGCATACCTCCCGAAAGCTCGTGGGGGTACTGTTGTGCGACTTTATGCGGATTATCGATTAGTACATCATGCAAAGATTGATAAACAACAGCATCGATATCTTTGATGGTAGGCTCGTGAATCTTTACGGCTTCAGCAATTTGGTAACCGATGGTGTAGACAGGATTGAGCGAGGTGCCAGGATCTTGAAAGATATAGGCAATCTCTTTACCACGAATTTGCGTAAGTTGGTCCTCGGTTATTTTTTGTAAATCCCTTCCGCGCCAAAGAATGCTTCCCTGAATATCGCATAAAGGGGGAGAGGGTAAAAGTCGCGTGAGGGAGAGAGCGGAAACTGATTTACCAGATCCCGATTCGCCAACGACGGCGAGAACTTCCCCCGTTCCGACCGAGAAACTAATCGACTTAACCGCTTTCGTGGTGCGGCCGTGAGAGGAAAAGGTAATGCTCAGATTTTCAACGTTAAGTAGCGGTTCTGAGGGCATAGAAAAGAAATAAGGGCGAGGAGATAGAAGGGAAAGACTGAAACGAGTTTATTCAGTGCGCCAACGATCAAAAGTTTGGTTACTTGGCGGAGTTTTTTCGTCTGACCTAAGATTTTCTAGGCCCAACGGGCTTTGTAAGATTTTTTGCCAATAGGCTTTTTCGTTCGGATCAATCCAGAATAAGCCTGAGGAAAGTGGGTTGTCGCTGGTACGAACATCAAAATGCTCGGGCCACTTAAGCCAGCGCCAATATCCCAAGCGATAGCCAGGAATACAAAATCCGGGAATAAACGAGGCTTCATCGTGGATGATTTGTTGTGCCTGAAAGCTGATTTGTATCATCTCTGCTTTATCGGTCGAGCGACGGAAATCGTCGATGAGTTGCGAGAGTTCGGGGAGATGGGTGCCCGTAATATTATTTGTCTGACGCTTGGCGATAAATGCACCGGAAGGTAATTTTTCTACCGCATTATCGCTATGATGTGATTGCCACAGTTCGGGTTGCAGTCCGCTGGCGCTCCAAGCCCAAAAACACACCTCGTGGTTTTTCTCCATTACTTTTCGATACATCGTAGTAGGCTCCAAGACTTCTGGTCGATACTCCAAGCCACAGGCGTAAGCGGATTCAATCAACGTGGGTAAAAACTTTCTTCGGTCTGAATCATCCATCGTTAGGCGAATCGATAATCGAACCCCGTCAGGTCTTTTTAAAATGCCGTCGGCGCCCCTTTCGGTAAATCCAGCTCTCGCAAAAGCGGCTCTGGCCAAGGTGGGATTATATTTTGGAGCTTTGATGGTGGGGTTAGTGAATTCGCCGTACCCTTGATTGAACTGATTCAGTCTTTCATAATCGCCTCGATAAAATGTATCGATGACACGCTGAAAATGTGTCGCGTGCTGTAACCCGATCCGCACATCAACATGATCAAGGAGAGGTTTCAGTGTGTTGATGTACAGGCCGAGCGGTGGACGGGGAACATCGTTAAAAAATCGAGCTTTGTGGATTAAGCCCGCTTGATAGGCCTTACTGTCATTAATGCCGTACCAAAACTTGGGTAATCCCATGATCATTAAATCGAGTCCGCCTTGTTGGAAAATTTGGTATGCCTTATCTACTTCACGAATGACTTTGAAGTGGATTTTATCTACATTGAAGCGCTTTGCCGTATAGCGTTCCGTGTCGCCCCACCACTGTGGTAGGCGACGTAGGGTGATAGACTGTCCGCGAATAAAATCTTCGTCTGCAATCGCGTAAGCGCCAGTCGTGGGTTGAAATCTTTCGGAGTATACTTGGCAGTAGTCTGAACCAAAGTCTTTGAAAAACTGACGCGGCGTTGGGCTGATTGACCCAAGGATATAAAGTGGATCGGGCTTTTTACTGGGGAGTTGTAGGGCTATGGTATAGTCATCATACTTGGTAATTCCCGCAAACTCTCGATGGTAGAAATCATTGTACCAAGGTGCGTTAATCCAGGGAGATTGATAGAAATAAAAAGTGTAAAGATAATCGTCTGCACTGACGGGTTGCCCATCGGTGAATCGTACAGCGGGATTCAGTTTGAAATAGGCGGTTAAGCCATCCTCGGAAACAGCCCATGCGGTAGCTAATCCTGGAATCCACCGCAGTGAATTCGGGTGCATTGATAAGAGTGAAAAATCATTCGTATCATAAGCCGAGTCGCGAAAACTATGATTAGAGTTGGGTCCAACTCGTCTGAGGACGGGAGGAGTGTTATTCAAAAAAAAGTTTAACTCGCCACCCCGTTGCGCTCGAGGGTCAGCAAAGACTGGTTCGAGGGGGTCTGATTGCCACTGCAGGTTGGATGGTAAATCGGCTAGGGTTTTAAACTGAAAAAATTCAGGTTTAGATTTGTAGTAAGCCGTGGCGCGGGGGTCGGTGAAAACTTCTTGTGCGGAAAGTTCAGTCGATAATCCGAAAAGAATCAGCCATGCGATGAGAGAGGATAAAAGCTTCATCGTTCGTATTTTTTGGGATCAAAAGCCTCGCGCATCGCCTCGCCAATAAAGTTAACCATGATTAAAAGCCCGACCATCGAGGTGACGGTGGAAGTAATAATCCACCAGGCAGACCAATTTTCTTTTCCTTGGCGTAAAAGGTCGCCCCAAGAGGGTACGGTGGGAGGTAAACCAAATCCAAGATAATCCAGTGCGGAGAGAGAGGCCACCACGGCGGCAACGCTAAAGGGAGCCATCGTAATCATAACGGAAATAGTGTTCGGTAAAATATGTTTAAAAATAATTCGGCTATGCGAAGCACCTAAAGCACGCGCTGCTACCACATAGTCGCGAGCGGCTTCCCGGTAGGCGGCAGCTCTCATCTGGTGGGCGAGTCCAATCCAAGAAAAAGCGACCAAGATAAGCATGAGAGCGATGAGTCCTGGTTCGAGAAGTGTCGCTAAGAAAACAATGGCATAGAGAAAAGGTATATTCGACCAGATTTCGATAAATCGTTGCATGATTAAATCAAACCAACCCCCAAAGTATCCCATCGCTGCACCGAGGAATAGTCCTATCGCATAGGTCGCAACCATGTAAAGGCAAGAGGCCCCTAAGAGAATTTGGAATCCGCCAAATAAACGCGCTAGAACATCGTGGCCCGACTCATCGGTTCCTAGCCAATGTCCATCCATACCTGGTGGTGTTGGGTAAGGAATAAACGTAAATAATTTTTCCCCAGGGTGTGGGGAGGGGTTTGTCGGCTGATTCAGCGCTTTGCCGTTCGCAAATTTGCCCAGAAAAATGCTATCTCCCTGAGCATTGCGAAGTCGATAGTCTCCGTGAAGTTGTCCATTCACAATCGACCAAGTGCTACCACGACTGCCATCAGGGTTGATCTCAAAAATGCGAGTCTCGGGTAATGGCTGATTCGATTGATTGGTATAAATTCGACCCTGTGCCGTTTCTTTGGAGTACACAGGTAGGTTCACCTCGCAGACCTCGGTGGGGGAGAAAGGTATGAGAGGCATGATTAACCAGTGGGGTGACTTTTCTTGCTGCCATGTTTTTTGTAACCAGCGGTAATTAGGCTCTGTGTCCGATGTTAGTCCAAACTGATGTGCTGGGATGTATCCTTGGAGAAAAGGAAAGTGATACTGATTTTGATAGTGAACAATCAGAGCGCGCTGACCAACAAGCAGAGGCCCGAGGAGAGCCATTAGCGATAAGAAGCCGATGATCAAAAAAGACCACCATCCTCTGCGCAAAGAACGGAATCTTTGCCAGCGTTGTTGAGTGATGGGGCTGAGAGAAATCATTTTTCGAATCGAATTCGTGGATCAACCGCTGCCACACACAGATCGGAGAGAATGTTTCCAATTAGCAGAACTAAACTTGAAAGCGTCAGTAAGCCTAAGAATACGGGAAAGTCGCGTTGCACTAAAGCATCGTAGCTCAGTAATCCGATGCCATCGATGTCGAAAGTGTATTCGATGAGGAATGAACCAGTGAGAAAGAAGCCAATATTTTGACCAAAATTAGCTGCTAAAGGAATGAGTGAGTTTCGTAGGGCGTGAACGTAAAGACGACGGGTTTCGCTGACGCCTTTCGCTTTTGCCGTACGCATATAGTCGGATTGTAACTGGTCCATAAGGCTGTTCTTCATAAACAGTGTCATCGATGCAAAAGCTCCTACGGTTTGGCAGACTAACGGAAGAATGGTAGAGCGGATAGGTTCATCCCAATTAAATCCCGAATGAGGAAACAGGGGGATTTGGAAGCAAAGCAGATAGAGGCTCGCGAGTGCTAAAATAAATCCAGGTATAGCGAAGCCGAAGAAAAGCAATGAGGACGAGAAAGTGTCACTCCATTGGTTATGGTGTTTAGCTTTATAAATTCCTAAAGGCACGGCAATGAGGTAGGCCAAAGTCATTCCCCAAAATCCAAACCAAGCAGACAGGGGAATTTTTTCGGCAATGATAAGTAAAACGCTTTTATCGCTTTGTGTGGAAGTGCCAAAATTGCCTTGGATGATTCCGTTCAACTGCGGTTGATAAACAATGATCCGACGAGCAGGATTGGGATCCTGCGGAAGAGGGGCATCTTCGATAACCCAATCATCGAGCAGACGTTTTTGGCTGTCACGAATTTCCCATTTACCCTCAGGCTTAGGTTGCAGAGATAAAAGAATGCTTTTTTGTGATGATTTAACTTCGACAAGGGTAGGTTGATTATCGTTCAGTCGTGCCACGGCCCATGAAGTAGGTCCAGGATAGACTCCCAACCAAATCGCATAGGCCTCCCAAAGTGGACGATCAAAACCATATTGGCGTTTTAGATTATCGAGTTCTTCAGGAGAAGCGGGCCCACTCGAAGAAGGTTGCAGGGTGAATTTTTGTTTGGCCTGAAGTTTTTCAGCCATGGCACGTTCAATAGGTCCACCTGGAACCAGTCGTGTCATTAAAAAGGCGATGAAAGTGATTCCGACAAAGGTCAGAGGAATCAGGAGTATCCGCCTGAGGATGTACTCGCGCATCAAGACGAATGAAGGCATCGTTTTCGAAGACAGGGTCAACCTTGAAAGGACTCGGCTTGCTCCCCGCGGAGGAGTTGCTTTATCTCACATGGCTGATGGGTTTTTTCGCACTCACTTTAACTGCAGGTTTATCCCTCATGGGCATTGTATCGATTGCCTTGTTGGTTTATTTAGTCAGTCAAATTCTGCGACGTGATCGTAGGATGGGTTTGGCCTATGGTGTGGTGCGAGCCCTTTGTTTAGTCGTCGTTAAATTTTTCTACAGGGTAAGGACCAAAGGTATGGAAAACATTCCTGCGGAAGGCGGCGTTCTATTGCTCTGTAACCATGTTTCTTATGTCGATGTTGTGATTCTCGGTGTTGTCACTCGACGCCCGATTCGCTTCCTTTCTTGGGAAGGATTTGAGCGACATTTCTTGATGCGCTGGGTTATGCGCACGATGAACACGATTCCGGTGGCGGAAGAGAAAGCAAAAGAGGCTATTCAAAAAGCCGCAGAAGCTTTGCAGTCCGGTGAAATCGTTTGTATTTTTCCAGAGGGTCACGTTACGCGTAATGGAACCATTGCCGCGCTTCGACGAGGTTATGAACTGATTGCCCGACGGGCGGGGGTGCCATTGGTTCCTCTGGCGATTGATGGATTGTGGGGATCGATTTTTAGTTTCCATGGAGGAAAGTTTTTTTGGAAAATGCCCAAGCATTTTCGACGCCCGATAACGGTTGTGGTCGGTCATCCCTATGCCGCCACGGAGCATGCGACAACGCGCTATCGCTTGTTGGAGTTAGCGGCTGAAGCGTTTGCCATGCGCCCTTCTTTGCAGGGGCATTTAGCGCAAGACATTGTCCGTGGCTTATCCAGTAAAGCAGGGCAGGTTGTTTTGATTGATCGCACCCAGCAACGTCGACCCTTTACTGGAGCAGTCCTATGGTCGCTGTCCTATCTCTTGGCTCAGTATCTTAAGAAAAAAGTTAAGTCCAAGCGTATCGCGATTGTTTTGCCTCCTGGTGTTGGCGCGACCGTGGCGAACACGGCTTGTCTTTTAGCTGATAAAATTCCTGTGAATGTTAATTTCACTTTGGGGCGTGAGCAAATTTCCTCGTGTTTATCGCGTGCTGAAGTCGATTGGGTTATGACGGCGTCGGTCTTTCAGGAAAAACTAAACGAAAAGTTTCCCCATTTCCCTTGGGGTAATCAGGTCATCGATGTGGCAGATTTTTTATTAAAGTTATCGCGGGTTAAAATTATCTGGTGGGTGTTAGGGGCTCGGCTTTTGCCTTCTTGGATATTGGCAAAACTTTGTGGTGTTCCAGTTGAAGGTGGAAATCGCGAGGCCGCATTGCTTTTTACGAGCGGAAGTTCGGGCGAGCCGAAAGGCGTGGTGCTTTCGCATCGCAACTTACTGGCGAATTTGCGGCAGATTGAAGACGCTGATATTTTACCTCCCCGTGCATTCTTGTTAACGGGGCTACCCGTTTTTCATAGTTTCGGATTTACTGTCGGGCTTTGGTATTGCTTAACGCGTGATGCGACAGTGGTCACGATACCTTCTCCGTTAGATACAGCGGCAGCTGTGCAAGCGATTAGGGATGAAAAAATTACTGTTCATGTTGGCACGCCAACTTTTATCAGGCCTTATTTGAGACGGGCCCAAGCGGAGGATTTTGCCTCTTTAGAGTGGGTTGTCGTTGGCGCCGAAAAATTGCCTCAAGATTTAGCGACAGCGTTTCTCAAACAATTGGAGACGCCTTTGTTGGAGGGGTATGGAATTACAGAGACCAGCCCAGTGCTTTCGGTTAATTTGCCCGATCGTCTTGATGAGACTGCTCCGCAAGGGGTTTGGAAGGGGAATGTGCCAGGTTCTGTAGGACGTCCAGTGATGGGTGTGGCGGTGCGTTTTCGTCAGGTTGATTCTGGCGAACTTTTAGCTCCAGGAGAAATCGGCCTTTTAGAAGTTAAGGGTGCTAATATTTTTTCGCATTATTTAAACGATCCATCGCACACCGATGAAGTTTTACACCAAGGATGGTATCGTACAGGTGACATCGGTCGAATGGATGAAGAGGGGTTCCTTTATTTATCAGGTCGCCTATCGCGATTTTCAAAAATTGGCGGTGAAATGGTGCCGCATGGATTGGTCGAACAAGCTTTGCTGAAAGTTTTAGGGTGCGAGGGGCAATCAGACTGGGTTTTGGCGGTTACGGCACGGACGGATGCGGTAAAAGGCGAGCACCTCGTCGTTATTCACACGCTAGATATCGACTCCGAGTCTGTGCAAGTCTCTCTGGTGACGGCAGGGTTGCCCAATTTATGGATTCCAAAAGTGTTTAAGAAAGTACCCAAGATTCCCATTTTGGGCACGGGTAAGCTAGATTTAAACACCTTACGCCAACTGGCACAGGGTTGACACGGTTTTGGCTCGCTTGTGGCTTATCTTAAGTTGTGTTTAATTCCTCTATGTCTCCGTCCAAGAAAACCCCTTTAAAAACGAAAACCAAAGCCAAGGCGAAGGTAGCAAAAAAGAAGTCCTCCGTATCGTCTTTGGCCACTCCTTCCGCGCAAGAGTTTCGCGAAGCTATTCTTCGTCATCTTAAAAGTACTTTTGCTCGAGATACCGTTACAGCGAGTCGCAATGATTGGTGGTTGGCGACTTGTATGGCGGCTCGAGATTTAACCTTGGAGCGTTACATCTCTACTCAGACCGTGCACGTGAATAAGAATGTGCGTCGAGTTTATTATTTATCTTTGGAGTATTTGATGGGTCGTGTGCTCTCTAATAATTTGGTCAATTTGCGTGTGCGTAAGGTGGCGGCAGCGGCTTTAAAAAGTTTAGGACAAGATTTAGAGGTGGTTGCTAATGAGGAAGCCGATATGGGTCTGGGTAATGGTGGTCTAGGTCGATTGGCAGCTTGTTTCTTGGACTCGCTTGCCACGATGGATATTCCTGCGATTGGTTATGGAATTCATTACGAATTTGGTCTCTTCCGACAAACCTTTGTCCAAGGTCGTCAGATTGAAGTCGCCGATGCTTGGTTAGAGAACAACAACCCTTGGTTGATTCGTCGTCCTAACTTCCGTGTTCGTGTCCCACTATACGGTCGGGTGGTCAATCGGATTGATGATCGCGGCAACCATCAGGCTGAACTCGTGGATACCAAAGATTTAGTCGGAGTGCCATGGGATGTGCCGATTGCTGGATTTAATGCGAGTAGCGTCAATTTCCTGCGCCTTTGGGAGTCTCGTGCGACAACGGATTTTGATTTCCGTGCTTTTGACCGCGGTGGCTATGTTGAGGCTGTTCATGAACGGGATTCCAGTGAAACTGTTTCCCGCGTCCTTTATCCCAATGACAGTACGGAAAGTGGGAAAGAGCTACGTTTAGTTCAGCAAATTTTCTTCGTCTCTTGTTCATTGCAGGACATTTTACGACGCCATTTACGTTCCAATAAGGATTGGTCTAATTTACCTGAAAAGGTGGCGATTCAGTTGAACGATACGCATCCTGCAGTTTCGGTGGCGGAATTGATGCGTCTCTTGGTGGATGAAAATCGTTTAACCTGGGAGGATGCTTGGAAAATTTGCACCCAAGTATTTAGTTATACTAATCACACATTACTACCAGAAGCCCTCGAATCATGGTCCTTGTCTCTCTTTGAGAAAGTGCTTCCACGTCATTTAGAAATTATTTACGAAATTAATCGTCGTCATTTAGAAGAAGTGGAGCGGAAGTGGCCTGGCGATGATGCGAAAAAATCAGAACTCTCCATTATTCAGGAAGGTGGAGTTAAGCGCGTTCGTATGGCCCATTTAGCCGTGGTGGGATCGCATCACGTCAATGGCGTTGCTGAATTACACACCCGACTCTTACGGGCTCATCTCTTCCCCAGTTTTGATGAACTGTGGCCAGGTAAATTCGTTAATGTGACTAATGGTGTAACCCCTCGTCGATGGATTAGAGGCTGCAATCCTGCCTTAGCTGCACTTTGTGACGAGACTGCTGGTCAGGGGTGGGAAACAAATCTCAAGCAATTACATAAACTCGATGTCTTGGCGGATCGTCCAGCCTTTCAGAAAGAGTTTATGGCGATTAAGCGGGCTAACAAAGTTAAACTAGCTACCCGTATTCAAGAACTCATTGGCGTCGAGGTGTCGCCCGATGCGCTCTTTGATGTCCAGATAAAGCGATTGCATGAGTATAAGCGTCAGCATCTTAATCTTCTGCACATTCTTTATTTGTATCGGAAAATTTTAAACAACCCAGAGGCACAAGTTCAACCTCGAGTCTGTATTTTTGGTGCAAAAGCTGCGCCGGGTTATGCCTTAGCTAAGCATATTATTCATGCCATTAACCGCGTTGCCTTGATCATTAATCATGACGAGCGAGTAAAAGGTTTATTGAAGGTTGTTTTCTTGCCTGATTATCGTGTCTCCTTGGCTGAGCAGATTATACCTGCAGCCGATTTATCGGAGCAGATTTCGACGGCTGGCAAAGAAGCTTCGGGCACAGGAAATATGAAACTTGCTCTCAATGGAGCGGTGACGATTGGCACAATGGATGGTGCCAATGTTGAAATTCATGAAGAAGTCGGTGATGAGAATATCTTTATTTTCGGACTCGAAGTCGACGAAGTCGCCGAACTTTACGCTCGAGGTTACGACCCTCGTGCTGTCTTGAATGAAGACCCAGAATTGGCTGCTCTCTTGGATTGGCTCCGTTCCGATTACTTTACACCCGAGCAACCTGGCGTCTTGTCACCCGTGGTCGATTCCCTTGTTGAAGGTGGCGACCCCTATTTAGTCTTGGCTGACTTCCGTAGTTACGTGGCCGCCCAAGCGAAGGCGGAGGAGGCATTTGCTGACCCCCAAAAGTGGGCAGCCATGGCCATTCGTAACGTTGCGCGTTGTGCCAAATTCTCCTCCGATCGCTCCATTAACGATTATGCCAAAAAGATTTGGCATACGAAATCCCAACCGATTCCACGTTAACTCGAGATTGAGATTTTCATTAAAGTGCCCACACTAAACTTACTTTGCGTGGGTTACTTTCCATTTTCTCTGGTCTTTTTTTAGGGCTTTCAGTTTTGCTTGCACAGCAAGCTCCTGGGGCACCTAAGCGTGCGGGCTATACGGCGAGCAGCGAGGGTGGTATCGAAGGTAAGCAGTTCATCCATTACGATGAAGAGGGAAGAGTGATTGAATCTAATCTCGTTAATCCTTTACCGACTAAAAAAGTTGAACCTCGTCCTTTGCCCGAAGTTACTCGTTCTCCCTTGGCGAAGCCTAGTGTTGAGCCGGTTGGACCTCCCGTGTCTCAGGGCATGTATACAGCCGATGGTCGCAAGTTGCCTTTTTCAATTGAAGGCAAGGGTGGAGCTAAGACGGTTGATGACTCGGTCGATTTTAATGCGGCTTTGAAAAAAGCCAGTAAGGGCTCTGATTTGTTAGAAAAAAGATACGAGATTGGAAATGCTACATTGACGGAAGATACGCCTTATTCGCGTGAGGCGAACTTACTTAGTTTTGATAGTTGGCATGGTAAGTATGATACTTTTGGACGAGTCAAATCTGACATCGAAGTTGCAGATTCTTTTGATCGAGGTGAGCCCCGTGCCAAAAATACCGTGGAGATAAAATCCATCGAAAGGGATGAGTCCATTTGGTCTCGAAAGATGACGGATATCGCAGGAGTCGATGAGCGGTTGACTACCGAAAAGAACAGTAAGTTTTCCGTGGCCCCTCTTCCGGCCACAGAGCAATTAGCCCCTAAATCTTTGCAGGAATTATCCATGCAGGATATCAACCGCTATCAATTTAGGCGTAATCGTTCAGATGAGCCTGGGTTGCCCTTTGTTCGCCCAGGCTCAGACCAGGTCCAGACCCTCAAGTCGGGGTCACAATAGCCCCCTTTTTGCCTCGCAGTTTGTTCAGTGACGTTTATGTAAAATCTTCTTCCCCCTATGAGCGAAGCTCTCAGCAAGTCCAACGGCAGTGCGGTATCCGACCTCGAGGTCAAAGATGCCCAGATTATTTTTGATGCCGTTTGGTCTGGTTTAGAGCGTGAATTTGGACGAGCCAAGCTCTCTTTTCCTCGGGAAATTTTTTGGCTCAATGGCGCACCTGGTGCTGGTAAGGGCACGAACACTCAATTCATTTTACAGTACCGCGACTATGGGGCTGAACCGATTGTCATCAGCGATCTTCTCTCCAGCCCCGAAGCGAAGAAGCGAATTGATGCAGGTATGTTGGTCGGTGACCGCGAAGTGGTTGAATTACTCTTCCGCAAATTACTTGAGCCGAAGTACGTGACAGGGGCAGTCGTCGATGGGTTTCCTCGCTCGATGGTGCAAGTGGAATGCTTAAAAATGCTTTTTGCTCGGTTAAATGATTTGCGCCAAGAATTCCGCAATACCCCTGAGGCGGTTCGTTTCCCCAAACCACATTTTCATATTTTAGTCCTTTTTGTGGATGAAAATGAATCGGTGCGTCGTCAGTTATTACGCGGTGAACAAACTTTGGAAGCCAATAAAAAGGCGGCGAGCGAGGGTGGTGCGTTACAAGAGGTGCGGAAGACTGACCTAAGTGCAGAAGCCGCACGCAATCGTTACCGTGTCTTTAAAGAGCGGACCTATGAGCCTTTGCAGTCGTTGCGCGATATTTTCCATTATCATTTTATCAATGCCCATGGCTCTTTGCCCGAGGTGCAGGCCCGTATCATTAAGGAATTACAGTATCAAAGTTCTTTGGAATTATCTGAAGAGACTTACGATTTAATTTCTCCGATTCCTCTTTCGTCTCAGATTGTGCAACATGCTCGGCAGGATTTGGTGAGTCGTTTGGATGACTATGCTGAACGTCACACGGAGTTATTCCGTAAGGTGATTGCGGTGATTACGGAAAAATTCTTACCTATCATTCGGGCTCATGCGATTTCGGGTCAGGCACACATCAATATCGAAACCACAGTTTTTGATGACCCCCTAGCCATTGCCATGTTCATCGATGTCTTTTCCGAGCGCGGATTCCATGCCGTTGTCGATCAGCATCGCATCGAGATTCCTGAGTCCTTTGACTTAAAAACCGGACAAGTAAAAACGCGTTTGAAAAAGGTTTGGCGTATTTCGATTCGTTTTGAAGGCTCTGAAATTCGTCGAGGAAGTTGAGGGTGAATGAATCAGAAAAATAAAAAAGCGACCGAATGGTCGCTTTTTTATGAACTGAATGAGAAGAGCCCTTAGCGTAAAGCTTGGGTGTAAAGCTCGTTGGCTTTTTTCCAATCCACGACCTTCCAAAAGGCATCCACGTAATCGGGACGGCGGTTCTGATATTTGAGGTAGTAAGCGTGTTCCCAGACATCCAAAGCTAAGACAGGTTTACCCGTTACTTCGGCAACTCCATGCATCAAAGGGCTGTCTTGATTGGGAGTAGAGGTGACGGCCAAAGTCTTATCGGCTTTAACAATAAGCCATGCCCATCCCGAGCCAAAGCGGCCAAGGGAAGCGGTTTTGAAAAGTGCTTTCAGGCCTTTTTCGCCTTCCAGCCCACCAAAAGTTTTTTGTATCGCTTCACCGAGTGCTCCAACTGGCTCGCCACCACCATTGGGTGAGAGAAGATTCCAGAAGAGAGTATGATTAGCATGGCCACCTGCATTGTTACGCACGGCCGTACGAATGGACTCGGGGACTTTGCTTAAATCAGCGACGAGGGCATCGACATCGGAGCCAGCTTGGAAATGGGGTTCTTTGGCTAGAGCGGCATTCAGATTGGTCACGTAAGCTTGGTGATGCTTGCCGTGGTGAATCTCCATTGTCATTTGATCAATGTGAGGCTCTAAGGCATTATGAGCATAAGGAAGGGCAGGGAGGGTGTAGTTCATGGAGGGAGAGGAAGAGGAAAATAAAGTTGGGTAAGTAGTGATCGTAGCAAAAAGGGTGGTGCAGTTTTTAATGAAATGTCGTCGATGCATCCGTTAGCGAGGGGGAAAGTGAAAGTTGGTCAAGTTAGTCGGCTAAATCCTTGCCGCGTTTCATGGTAAAGTAAGCCTGTAAGATTTCGCGACAAGGTTCTTCGAGGATTCCGCGTGTAACCGTTACGCGGTGATTAAGTTTCGGCAACGAATGCAGTTCCATGGCACCTCCCATACACCCCATTTTAGGATCACCCCAGGCATAGACTACCCGACCCAGTCGACTCATGATACTGGCTCCCGAGCACATCGGACAAGGCTCCTTGGTCACATAAAGAGTGCAGTCATTAAGTCGCCAGTCCCCGATTTTTTTGGACGCTTGGGTAATAGCCAAAATTTCGGCGTGGGCAGTGGGGTCTCCCGTGCGTTCGACTTCATTGTGGGCTGCTGCGATGATTTCGCCTCCGCGTTCGATGATAGCCCCAATCGGCACCTCATCGATTCTCCAAGCGTCGACCGCCAGGTTGAACGCCAATGACATGAAAAAGGCATCATCTCGAATGAGTTGCGATGGACGCAGTTTCTCGAAAGGACAAACTAGCCCAGAAGGGGGGATTTGGCTTTCTCCAGTCATTTTTGGCATTTTTCAGACCCTTTTGCCGTTGGCAAGCGGGTAGGCGATAAGCAGCGACAGAGATTGACTCCCAGCCTAACCCTGCATGGATAGGTGTCGAAATAAGCATGGCAGAAGAACCCGTTATCGAACTCGAAGGCAAAATCCTCCAAGTCCTCCCTGGAACAATGTTCCGAATCGAGCTTCCCAATAAGCATGTGGTTCTGGGTCGAATTTCTGGGCGTCTCCGCAAAAACTTTATTCGAATCAATCCCGGAGATCGCGTGAAGGTTGAGATGAGTCCAGCGGATTTGACCCAAGCGAGAATTATCTTCCGTTTGCGTGATTTCAATCCTCGTCCGATCAACGCTGCACCGCCTAAAAAACGTTACTAATTCCCCTTTTATGACCCAGTTTTTACTGGGTTTTTTCTTGCGAATAACAGGGGTTAATTAAAGAATGTTTACCTAACTTATCATCTTTTAATCATGCCAATCTACAAAAACGTTTTGGAAACTATTGGTCGCACTCCTCT
The DNA here is from genome assembly GCA_947470855.1 of Opitutia bacterium. Classification (GTDB taxonomy): domain Bacteria; phylum Verrucomicrobiota; class Verrucomicrobiia; order Opitutales; family UBA953; genus UBA953. The sequence goes on from CANIUQ010000011.1 coordinate 17,542, forward strand.
TGTGCGTTTGAATAAGGTTACCGAGGGACTAAAGGCCGAAATTTTGGTCAAGCTCGAGTATTTCAACCCTCTCTCCAGTGTTAAGGATCGAATTGGTCGTGCTATGGTTGAGGCCGCAGAGCGCGATGGCCTTCTCAAGCCAGGAGGAACCATTGTTGAGCCGACCTCGGGTAATACGGGTATTGCCTTGGCTTTCGTTGCCGCCGCACGTGGTTACAAATGTATTTTAACGATGCCCGAAACCATGTCGGTTGAACGTCGCGTTCTCCTTCGTATGTTGGGTGCGGAAATTGTTCTGACTCCTGGTGCTAAAGGTATGCGCGGAGCGATTGAACGTGCAACGCAGATTCGCGAAGAGTTAGGTAGCTCGGCTTACATGCCGATGCAGTTTGATAATCCTGCTAACCCTGAAGTACACCGTCGTACGACGGCCGAAGAAATTTGGGCTGATACGGAAGGTAAAGTGGACGCTATCGTGGCTGGTGTTGGCACGGGCGGAACCATCACTGGCGTTGCCTCGGTAATCAAAGGACGCAACTCCAAGTTCTTAGCGATTGCTGTTGAACCTTCGGCTAGCCCTGTGATTACCCAAACTCGCAGTGGTCAACCTGTGCAACCTGCACCTCACAAAATTCAAGGTATCGGTGCTGGTTTCGTACCCAAGAATTGCGATATCTCGCTTCTTGATGAAGTGATTCAAGTTTCCAATGAAGATGCTTTTGCCACGGCACTCGATGTTTCGGCTCGTGAGGGTTTGGCGGTAGGTATTTCCTCTGGTGCTAATATTTTTGCAGCGATGCAATTAGCGAAGCGTCCTGAGTTTGCAGGTAAGCGTATCGTGACGATCGCTTGCAGCCCGAGTGAGCGCTACCTTTCTACTGCACTCGCGGAGAAGATTCGTGCTGAGGTCACAGCCTTGACCGTTTCGTAAGTTTTTTCGATTATTCCTTGTGAAAAGGCGGGTTCCAGAGGGAACCCGCCTTTTTTATATCTCCATTTTAGAGGATTGACCCTCGAAAATAAATGATGAACATTTGTTCATATGTTAGATAAGAATGCGATTATCGACTATGCGCCCCGCCTCGCCTTGGCACTCCCTCTACTCGATAGCCGAGTGGCTGCTGGTTTCCCTTCTCCAGCGGATGATCACAGTGAAAGGAAAATCGATTTAAACGAACACCTGATCCGTCGCCCGCTTTCGACTTTCTTTTTACGCGTAGAAGGGGAATCGATGTCAGAAGCCGGCATTTTGCCAGGGGACATGATTGCGGTTGATAAAGCTGCCTTACCTCGCGTGGGATCGGTTGTGGTGGCTGAAGTGAATGGTGAATTTACGGTTAAGCGACTCGATCAGACGACTGAAGGTCAGTGGTGTTTACGCGCCGAAAGTCGACATTGGCCAAAGCACCCTTTTCTACAGGGTAATCAATTTCGTATTTGGGGCGTCGTAGTAGCAGTGGTTCGACGTTGTTAAGCACTATGCTCCGAGCCCTCGCCGATTGTAATAATTTTTATGCATCGTGTGAGCGTGTACTTAATCCGTCGCTCCAGGGTGTACCCATTGTCATTCTCTCAAATAACGATGGATGTATCGTGGCCCGTTCAGCCGAAGCCAAGGCTTTGGGTATTCCGATGGGAGCGCCTTTTTTCGAGGTTCGACGAATTTGTGAAGCACAGGGAGTAAAAGTTTTTTCCTCTAATTTTTCTGTTTACGGTGAATTTTCGGAGCGAGTGATGGCGGTGTTGGCAGAGCACGCACGTGATTTTGAACCTTATTCGATTGATGAAGCTTTCTTGGGGTTTCCTGATATGCCTGAGGCAGAAGCAAGAGCTTTGGGATTGCGCATCCGTGCTGATGTTTTGCAACGCACGGGTATCACCGTCTCGATTGGTATGGGGGCAACGAAAGTATTGTGTAAACTCGCGAACGAGCGTGCGAAGACAGATAAAAGCTCGGGCGGTTGTCTCGTTGTACCCTACTCGCCTGAAGGTCGAAAAGCCTTTCTTGCAGGGGTAGGAATTAAAGACGTCTGGGGAATTGGATCTGGCTTGGCTACGCGTTTTCGTGCTCACGGTATTTTATCTGCGAATGACTTAGCGAATGTTGATCCACCCTTTGTGCGTCGTCTGGCTGGCGTGGTCGGCGAACGCTTAGCCTTGGAGTTACGTGGCATACCTTGCCATGAAATGCAGGAAAATCCTGAGGCTCGAAAAAGCATTATGGTCTCACGCTCATTTGGCCGATCGATTACACATTTTGACGATCTAGCGGAAGCGGTGGCTACACATGCTGCTCGCGGTGCCGAAAAATTACGTGAGGATGGATTATTAGCTACATCCTTGGTCGTCTTTTTAAGAACCAACAGGCATCGAGTTGATCAGGAGCAATATCAGGCGCAAGCCGAAGAAGTTAGAGAGTTTCCCACCGATGACGCACGCATCTGGTGTGCGAGTGCACGCCGTATTTTACAAAATATTTTTCGTGCCGGCTGTTTATATAAAAAATGTGGGATTCTTCTGCAGGGCCTTTCGTCTGCTTCTGCCGTTCAGACGACGCTGGCTGGAATGGACCAATCTCCTCCGCCAGAGCGGAGTCGTTTAATGCAAGCGGTTGATGCTTTGAACGCTCGCTTAGGTCGCGAAGTCGTGCGGCCAGGCAGCACGGGCTTGACGCGTCCATGGCGGGGTAAGTCAGATTTACAGTCGGGACTATCTTTGCATCGTCCCGATCAACTACCGAAAGTTAAAGACGGGCCTAAGCCTCGCCTGCGTTTCCATGAATAAGGGGAGTCGGCAAATGGTGCGGTTACCATTTTTTAGCGACTTCAAGGAGTTGAGCAGAGGCAGTGGTGATGGCTTTTTCACGCTCTTCGTCAGAGCTGTTTACACCTTCGGCATGGACAAAGGTAACATCGGTGATGCCGATGAAACCGAGAATGGTTCGTAAATAAGGTTCTTGGAAATCGTAGACAGTTCCCGCGACATAACCACCGCGTGAGGTGATAACCAAAGCCTTTTTCCCGTGCACGAGTGGAACAGGTCCTTGCTCTGTGATTTTAAAAGTTAAGTCGGCACGCACAATGTGATCAATCCATGCTTTGAGAGAGGCAGAAATTGTGAAATTGTGCATGGGGGAGGCAATCACGAGCGCATCGCAATTTAAAACCTCTTGTGCGAGTTCATCGGATTGATGCAGGAGGCCTTTCATGGCTGGATCGTTGCGTTCAGCTTGTGCAAAAGCGGCCCCTGCCCAAGCATCGGAGATGAAAGGTGGAGGGTGGTGTCCCACATCATGATGAACCACTCGGAGGTCTCCGTTTTTAAGTCGTAATGATTTGACGAATCCCGAGCTAAGGCGACGAGTAATCGAGCGCACCGTGCGAGGTGAAGCATCGATATGCAGTAACTTCATCGCCTAATACAATGGACGAATCAGAGACTGAGTCAATGCGAGCAGGGTTTATTCTGCACTCATGGACGATAACGTCAGAAATAGCCTTAAACTTCCCAGTCTTCTGCTTTTGATTCTTGAATCTTATCTAAAGCATCGAGCACGAGTTTAACCGCTTCGTCGGTAGAGAGTTTGTCGGTTCGGATGTGTACTTCGGGTGATTCAGGTGCCTCATAGGGTGAGGTGATGCCGGTAAATTCTGCAATTTCACCTCGACGTGCTTTAGCGTAAAGGCCTTTGACGTCGCGCGATTCACAAATTTCTAAGGGAGCATCAACGAATACCTCGATGAAAGGATGGTTGGCTAATGCGGCACGCGCCTTAGCACGATCGGCAGCCAGCGGAGCAATCAGTGTGACTAAAGTGATTTTGCCAGCATTCGCAAAAAGACCAGCAACGGCTGAAGCACGGCGAACGCTTTCGGCACGATCCGCTGCGGAAAATCCTAAGTCGCGATTAAGAGCGGTACGTAAATCATCGCCATCAACGCGAACAACTTGTCGACCCGCATCAAAAAGTCGTCGCTCAACATTTTCAGCAATGGTGGATTTTCCAGAACCAGAAAGACCCGTAAACCAAATCACGGCAGGAGCATGACCAGCTCGGGCTGCACGTTCGGCTGAAGTGACTTTACCTTCCCGAGTGGTTTTTTCGGTGCGTGCTTCGAGAATAATACCTCCACCATTAATTCGGCCAGCATCTTCAACGGCGAATCGACCAGTGATGGCACATTCGTGATGTAAATCAAAGGCGATAGGTCGAGCGGCACGGATGGTGACTTCGCAAATTGAATCGCGCGGCACGCTCGTGGCTTGAATGGATTCCAAGGTGGCCGCATCCGTAATTTTTTCTACTTTAGCGACAACGGCCTCAACATTTTGCGTTAATAAACGCAGGCGGTAAGTTTTGTTGGTTTGAAGAGGTTCTTTACCGAGCCAGAAGATGCGGGCACGGAACTCACGTCCAACGCGTGGTTGATTGTGAATATGAGAAACGACTTGACCGCGTTCTGCGAAAATTTGTTCGGTCAGAGTGAAATTGGCGGAATCGCCTGTTCCTGCGACTTCTCGGGATGGACCAGGCCAGTCTTCGAAGGTACGAACAGTGCTGCGTCGACCCCCTGGTTGAAAAATCAGTTCTTCACCAGGTCGAATAGCACCTGCTTCAACGCGTCCAGCGATAATGCGACGGTGGTCAAAGCGATAGATGTCAGAGATGGGTAAACGCAGAGGTAGGCCTGTTAAATCATCTTCGTGACGGAAGTTGTCTAAAGCCTCTGCCACCGTCGGACCTTTCCACCACGACATCGGCTGAGATCGGTTGACGATATTCTCGCCGTGTTTTGCGGCGATCGGAATAAAATCAACCGCGGTAAGACCAAGAGATTTTAGGAAAGCGGTATACTCGGTCTTAATTTTTTCGTAAGTGGCTTGGTCGTATTTTACCAAGTCCATTTTATTGACTAAAACAACCAGTTGTTTGACTCCTAAAAGTGAAAGGAGAAATGCGTGGCGTCGTGATTGATCCATCACGCCTTCGCTGGCATCAATGAGCAAGAGGGCAGCCGAGGCACTGGCAGCACCCGTGACCATGTTTTTGAGGAATTCCTTGTGACCTGGAGCATCGATGATGGCGTAGGCACGTTTTTGAGTGCGGAAGAAAATACGCGTGGTATCGATGGTGATGTTTTGCTCCTGTTCTTCGAGGAGAGCATCGAGCAAGAACGCATATTCAAAGTCCATGCCTTCGGCGGCACAGTTGCGACGAACCTGTTCGATTTTTCCATTAGGCAGTGAGTCGGTATCGTGTAAAAGTCGTCCAACGAAAGTTGATTTACCGTGGTCGACGTGGCCAACCACAACGACATGCATTTTGCGCAAGTCTTCGATATCGGTTGAACCAGACTTGGAGGTTTGCGGAGAAAGGTTAGCAGAAGGAGCAGACATAGAAAGTGGGATTAAAGATTACATGAAACCCTTGGCGCGCAGTGCTTGCATGGCATTGCGACCGACGTGATCTTGAGCACGACCTGCTCGCTCGCTTACGCGAGTTTGCTTTAGCTCTTCAATAATTTCATCGATGTTGCTGGCTGGGCTATCGACGGGGTGGGTGATGGGATGGCAGCCTAGAGAACGGAAACGTTTTCCATTTCGCGCAAAGTAGAGGGTTGGGTTAGGAATATTTTCGCGACGAATGTATTCCCAGATGTCGAGTTCAGTCCATTCAAGGAGTGGTTGAACGCGAACGTGTCCACCTTCGGGAGCGGTGGAGGCGAATTGTCCCCAGAATTCGGGTGGTTGATCTTTATAATCCCAGACACCTTCCGCCGAGCGAGGAGAGAACCAACGTTCTTTTGCGCGAGTGGGGTCTTCGTCGCGGCGAATGCCCGTGACCAAAGCATCCCATTTAAACTCATCAATCGCTGCTTTGAGTGGAACGGTTTTTAACTCGTGAGTTACGGTCACGGGGTCATGGGTTGCATAACCAATGCCTCGACGAATAGCGTCTTCGTTAACACGGACAATCAAATCGATGCCGTGAATCGCTTTGGCCTTTTCCCGGAATTCGTACATTTCAGGAAATTCGTAGGTCGTATCGATGTGTAGGAGAGGAAAAGGAATTTTACCGCAGAAAGCTTTGCGGGCTAACCAGATGAGGACGTTGGAATCTTTACCCATCGACCAAGGCATGCAAACCGAGCGAAAGTTAGCAAAGGCTTCGCGGAAAATGTGAATGGACGTCTGCTCTAGGCGCGTCAGGTGATCATTTTGAGCGTTTCGTGACATAATTAAATTTTTCGATTTTTAGTGTGAATGCCGCATTCTTTTTTCTCGAATCCCGGCCAGCGCCCACCGCGTTCGTCACCGCCTTGGGTGGGTTGCGTGCAGGGCCAGCAGCCAATCGAGCGATAGCCACGGTCATGTAATGGGTTGTAGGGAAGATGATGGTCTTTGAGGTATTGCCAGACTTGGTCGCGACTCCATTCCACGAGCGGATTGAGTTTCCAGACGTCGGAATTATCGGGGCGAGCCGCTAAACTCAACAAAGGGGTCGAGGCACGTTCCGCACTTTGGTCACGGCGCATACCAGTAATCCAAAGATCGAGTTCGAATAATTTTTGACCTAAGGGATTAACTTTGCGGAGTTCGCAGCATTTCTCAGGGTCTCTTTTCCAAAGCTCTGGTCCGTGTGTGGCGGCCTGTTGTTCAACGCTTTGTGCAGGATGTACTTCTTCAATCTTAATGCCTAAATGTTCTTCGAGTTTCTTTTTAAGTTCGAGAGTTTCAGGGAAGAGAAGCCCAGTGTTGAGCGTGAATGCCGGAATCGGCAATTGTGCTGTTTTGGCTAAGTGAAGAATGGCGATGCCAGCGGGCTGGAAACTGGTACCAATTCCTGCTCGATTTCCAAATGTCTCATAAGCCCAGCGCAGACGATCAGCCGGAGTGAAAAATGCTAACTTTTCCTCGAGAGCAAAAATCTGACTGGGATCGAGTTCGGCCATGCCTTGACTGTTTATGCAGGGGTGGAAGGGGCAGGCCAAATAGTAGCTTCATTAGCCCAATCACCAAAAGCCTGACCTGCTTTACGTTCTTTTGCGTATTGCTTAAAGAGTTCGCCAATGGCGACAGGTAATTCGTCTGCTAAAACGGATTCACGCCAAGTGCGAGCTAGGCGTGTACCTTCGCGATTTCCACCCAGCATGAGGTTGTATTTTCCAGGAGCCTTACCAACGAAACCAATTTCGGCATTATAAGGACGTGCGCAGCCGTTGGGGCATCCGGTCATACGGACGACCAATTCTTCATGAGCAATGCCAGCAGCCGCTTGTGCTGCCTCAATTTTTGCTAAAAGAGCAGGGAAGACGCGTTCCGATTCTGCGAGAGCTAATCCACAAGTCGGAAGAGCAGGGCAAGCCATTCCACGACCCTTAACTAAGCCTGGATTGAAGACAATGGAGCAACCTTGAGCGTGGAGGATTTTTTCGATCGCTTCCTTATCGCTTTCTTTGATGTCCGAAAGGATTAAATTTTGTGTCGCAGTGAGTCGGAAAGTGGGGCCAAACTTTTGGGCAATTTCACGAAGAGCGGTTTTGAGTTTGTAATCTCCCGCATCTTTGATGCGCCCCGTTTCCACGAACAATCCCAAGAACCAAAGTCCATCAGCCTGTTTGAACCAGCCAAAGGCATCGCCTTGTCCTTTGAAGAGGAAAGGTTTTGCAAGGGGAAGTGGAGCACCGAGACGTTTTCCGAGTTCTGCACGGAACCACTCAACCCCTTTTTCTTGTAAGACGTATTTGATGCGAGCGTGTTTACGATCGGTTCGGTCACCCCAGTCGCGGTGGATGGCGACAACCGCCGAGCCCACAGCGATTACTTGATCACGCGTGAGGAATCCAATGACATCAGCCAAACGAGGGTAGGTTAGTTTGTTGCCGTGAGAGGTGCCGAGTCCTCCGCCCACGAGCAAGTTGTAGCCGAGTAATTTACCGTTTTCGATGACGGCAACAAAGCCCATGTCATTCGTAAAGATATCCGTGTCATTATTGGGCGGAATTGCGAAGCCAGTTTTAAACTTTCGTGGTAAATAAGTTTTTCCGTAGAGCGGATCCACGGGTGCACCCGATTCATCTGATTCGGCTGGTGGTGGAAGGTAAGGATTCGCTTGGTCAATCGACGCGCGTGCTTTCGCAATTTTTTCATCTAAACCTAAATCGAGTTGCACCCCGTCAACCCAGATTGAGTGATAGGCTGTGGTGCGTGGAAGAAGGGCGCGTGTTAAAGCAAAGGCATCTTCATCAACGGCTACGCCAATAGCATCAACGGGAGGATTTGAAGGTGCAGTGACGTTTCGGTTAACATCGCCGCAGGTTGCGATAGTCGAACTTAAAGCCTCGTTGATGGATTTGATCAGTGGTCCAATTCCTTTTTGTAAAACACCGTGAAACTGAAAAGTTTGACGGGAGGTAATTCGTAGCGTCCCGTTTGCAAAGAGACTCGAAAGCTCGTCGTACACTAAATACTGTCCTGCAGGAACAATACCTCCAGTTTGACGGGTGCGCACCATGACTGAATACTCTTTGCCTGTTTTGCGCTTATCGCGGTCGTCTTGCTGGTAGATTCCGTGGAACTTGATGAATTGCTCATCGTCCCCGCTAAAGCGGTCAAGCGAGGGGTCGGCTAGCGTAGCCCTAATATTGCCAGATAAATCTGGTTTTTCAGCTTTTAGGAATTCGTTTTTGGTTAAGGGCTTTTCCATAAATATAATCTTGATAAAATTAGTAATGATTAAATCATTAGGGTCAAGTTGAAGTAAATGATAATTTCTTCCAGTGGCCGAGTGGTCTTTGTGGGGGCAGGTCCAGGTGCACCGGACCTGATCACCGTCCGTGGCTTGCGTTATTTGCAAGAGGCTGATGTGGTGATTCATGATAGTTTACCTGGGGATGCATTATTGGCTGAGTGTTCGCCGAAGGCCCGTTTAATTGCGGTAGGCAAACGTTGTGGTCATCATTCAGCGACACAGGACGAGATTAACGCCACAATCACCCGAGAGGCTTTACGTGCGAAGTGTGTGGTGAGGTTAAAGGGTGGGGATCCAGGAGTCTTTGGCCGACTGGGCGAAGAAATGGATCACTTGGCTGCACAGGGAATTCCTTTTGAAGTTGTTCCAGGTGTCACCGCGGCAACAGCAGCTGGTGCCGATGCGGCTTTCCCTTTAACGCATCGCGGCAAAGCGGCTTCAGTAACATTTTTAACGGGTCATTGTGCCGATGGTTCAGAGCAAAATTGGTCCGCTCATGTAAAAACAGGATCAACGCTTTGTTTGTATATGGGTGCAAAAACTTTGCCGAGTGTTGCGCAAAAGTTAATCAAAGCAGGTGCGGTGAGCGATTTGCCTGTACGATTACTTTCTAAAATTTCACAACCAGGATCGTCGGACGTTCTGACGACTTTGCAGGATTTAGCTTCGGATAAAATTGACGTGGTCTCTTTGCCTACTCCCCTCATTGCTGTCGTCGGTGCGGTTGTGGCTCCACCCCGTCAATCGACGCTCGTCGACCGCATTGCTGCTTTTGTTGAATCGGTTTAAGATAGGCTAGCCTCGCGGTAGCGTTGAGTAATGAGTGCAGGTAAAGCAGGGTGTTCACCAATCAGTTTGCTGCGTTTCCACTTTAAATGAGGGGGAGCAAATTTTGCACAAATCTCTTCGACGTCACCTCCAGGGCCAGCATGTCTTCCGGGCAAAAGAAACTGCATAAGTATGGTCGCTTCGCCCTGAGCTCGAGGTAGGACCGTCTCTAAAAGCGGTTCATTAAAGGCGTATTCAGGCCCCTCGCGTCTTTCCATCGAACAGGCGATAAATTGTAAGGGTGAAAGCTCTAGGTCTTCTCGAATCTCGCGTGCCAGTGCATCGCGAACGGCAGTAACTTCTGGAGCAGGGGAACCATGATCACACAGGAAAACCGTTCCGCATGAGGGTTGCCATTTAGTTTCAAAAAGTTGGTCGATTAATATCTTTCGTAAAATTCCATCCGTCCCATAGAGAGTTGGGGCGATTTTCAGTTGGAGGTTTCCGCGAGCGTGGTTCTTAAATTGTTCGGGGATATATTCAGTGATTGCTCGACTGGGTCCAATAAACAGCGGAAGCACAACCAACTGGCTTACATCTGATTGCGCAGTCTCTTTCACTACCTCAGCAAAAATTTTCGCGGGAAGATGATGGAGCTGTTGAGCATCCACTTTGTTTGAGTGTAAGACCGATACAGCTTCGACTTCTTGGTGGATAAGCGAACTGACTGCATGAGCTAAGCGACGACATTGCAGTGTCGATTCGGCTTCGAGAGAGCCGTTATCAACTAGAATGATGCGTGATTTCGCCATGCTAAAACGATGAGAGTAAATCGAGAATTAGCAATGCACCTCAGCCCTGTAAAATGGATAAAGGTTGGGTGAGGATTTCTAGGGGGATTTTGCCTTGATCGCGTAAGGCCCGAATGCTGAGTCCTTGGGCTCTTTTGGCTAAACGTTGACCTTTTTGATCAACAACCAAAGGAGCGTGTGCCCAAGCAGGGGCAATCCAATCAAGCGTGCGATAAAGCAAAATTTGCCGTGCCGTCGAAAGAAGTAAATCGGCGCCCCTTACCACTTCGGTGATTTTCATCGCATAATCGTCGGCGACCACCGCTAATTCGTAAGCGGGGAATCCGTCTTTTCGCCAAACAAGAAAATCTCCAAAATCTTGTCCGGCGATAAAGGTTTGTGGGCCTTGTATTGCATCATGAAAAGAAATCTTTTCACCCCATGGAACGCGAAAACGCCAATTGGTTTCGCCCGGTGTGGTGGCCGATTGACCTGCCTTTTGATTTGGACGAAACGCCAAGGGAAAAATGGGCTCTGTTGCATCGTCGGCGTGCGGAGCGACCAGGGCGTTTTCCACATCGCGTCGAGATTTATCACAGGGATAAAGGCAGCCAGTGGCGTGTAGTTTTTTCCAGACTGTTTGAAACCAATCGAGTCTTTGCGACTGAATGTAGGGGGCGTTGGGACCGCCGACATCGGGTCCCTCATTCCAGCGAATGCCCAACCAAGACAAATCAGAGAGCGCAGCTTCGGCAAACTCGGGTCGACACCGTGCCGTATCGAGATCCTCGGTTCGAAAAATTAATTGTCCCTTGGCCTCTTTCGCTCTTTGTGCGGCAAGGGCAAAAGTACGTGCGTGTCCGACGTGTAAAAGTCCCGTGGGTGTTGGTGCAATGCGACCTCGGTACATGGTCGCAGGACATTAAAGTGGGTTATCGGTGGCAATGAATTCCCATGGCACACCAAATTCTGCGGCTACTGCAGTGGCCAAGGCTTTCACGCCCCAGGTTTCGGTTGCGTAGTGACCACAGGGATAAAGATTCCAGCCTTGTTCCTGGGCCTCATTGAAATGCTCTTCGCGTAATTCTCCCGTGATTAAAGTATCGCAACCGTGGTCACGAAGGTGAGCCAAGGCACTTCTTCCACTGCCACTTAAGATGGCTATTTTCTTTGGATGAGCCGAACCGAATCGAATGGCTTTAAATGTCGAAGGATAAGATTTTTTCAGGCGGCTCTCTAAGGTTTTTCGAGCAATGCCTTGGCTAAGACAGGCAATCGGTAGGCCTTTGAAATCGACAAACCAATCCACGACGCGCAGTCCAAGGTCTTGAGCAATCAGGGCATTGTTACCAATAAAAGGATGGGCATCCAGAGGGAGGTGGCTCGAGTAAAGGGATAGACTCGATTTTTTTAATGCGCGCTGACGGCGTTGTTGCGTTTCACGTCTTGGTGCAATGCCGGGCCAGAACATTCCATGATGTACAATCAAGTAATCAATGCCTCGTTGGGCAGCCTGTAAAAAAACTTTTTCTCCAGCATCTACCGCAGCTCCAATTTTCTTTACGTTTGTTTTTCCTTTAAACTGCAGACCATTGCGCGACCCAGGAAAATCCGGTAATGACTTACGATTCGTCAGGGTGTCGCAAAAGCGGGTGATTTCAGAGGAGGAAGCCATCAATCAAAGTGATTTGAAGAGGGTGGCGGGGGGTAAAGGTGCTGGAGTTGATAAATTCTCGGGATTAAAAATTTGGGGGTCAAGTTCTAGACGAAAAGCCGCTTCGGTGATTTTTAATGAATCAATATTACGAGTTTTTTCGTCACGTAAATCACAGGTATTAATCATCCATTGTTCATCCACCTTGGCGAAATCATTAATGGTAAAATTTTTGGATACCTTGTTTTCCGTATCGTGATATTTTGCCTCAGTCAGCGCTTGATAAGAGCGATCAATACCAAACACAACTTTAGTCGGTAGGGCTTGTGAATCGGGGTTGGTGGATTCGAAATAATGCACGGCACGACCGCGAGAGCGTTCGGTTGCGACATATCGCGTATCTGCCCAGTGGGTGTAGGGCATAATCAGGTCAAACGGACAGATAATCAAATCCTCGGCGATGGATTGAGCCATTTCATTTCCTTTTAGGCTCGTGACTGGCTGTTTATCTCGAGTGATCCATGACTGATTGAGGGCGGAATTTTTAATTCCAATAAAAGCCAAGTAGCTCGTTCCAATGGCGTCTTTCATTTCTACCCGAATCAATGGACCGCCATTAACCCAACTGCCCCAAAGCACTCCTTCGATGGGTTTGCTTGATTCACCTTGGCGAGGTTTGTGAGTGATTTTAAATTTTAGACAATAATCTCCTGGAATGCGGGAACTACGAAAACGTTCCAAGACGCTGACTGCCTCTTCTTTGGTAAGTTGCGGATAGCCAAAATCATCTAACCCTACTTGGGCAAAAGCGCTGGTAGAGTAGAGTAGTAACACCCAGCAATAGACGAAGCTGAGTCTTAAAGAGCTCACGGAAAATTATTTCCCAGCGGCAGGTGCTGGGGTGGCAGGAACTGCCGGAGTGGCATCGACAGGGGCCGTTGATTTTTCAGGAGATGCTGGTGCAACAGGAGCCACAGGTGCAGGGTTTTCTGGTACGGTTGAGGCAGGGGTTGGGGCTACGGGCGAAGCAGGAACTTCCTTTGCTTTGGGTTGCTCTGGTTGGGTTGTCGATGGAGCAGCGGGCGTACTCGTTAAAACTTTGGGAGCTTTTTCTTCGCGGGCGACAAATCCGAGGTAGAGGCCAAAACTGAGAATGAAGAGCATGACGGTCAGTGTGGTGGTCATTTTGGATAGCACGGTTGAGGATTCGCCACCAAAGACTGATTCAGCTGCACCACCACCCAAGGCTGCACCCATGCCAGCATTGGAACTGGGGCGTTGCATTAGGATGATTAAAACAACGAGAACGCAGACGAGAAAGAGAGCGACGATAGAAGCGTAGAGCAGGAAATCCTTCATGCCCCCATCCAAGGGTTCAAGAAACGATTAAACAATGCCAAAATCAGTCTTTTTGGTAGGTTCCATCAATAACTCGATAGGTTAACCATGACCCAGAGGGGGGAGGGGTGGTTCCAGTGGCAATTACTTGGTAAGAATCGCCTACCTCCTGCCAAAAAGCCCGACGTCGGGTGTCGTCCAGCTCTCCAAGTACATCATCAGCCAAGATAACTGGAGGGGTGGGGGTTCGGACTGCATCGCGTTGTAAACGCCCAAGACAGAGGGCAAGAACGAGTAATCGTTGCTGACCTTCCGAGGCATAATCCGCTGCGTCCTCACCCTGAAAAAGAATGGAAAAGTCGTCCTTGTGAGGTCCAAACAACGTTGTTCCGGTTAATTTTTCGACGGCGCGATTTTTTTCCCAAAGTGACGGCAACGCACCCTCGTTCACGTTGGGTTGATAAATTAAATTGGCGCCTTTGTTGGGGAATCCGGCTCGTTCACAGGTTTGACGAAGAGTTTCGGCTAGTTCCGGAAGCACTCTGGCTCGCGCCTCAATCAGTAACTGCGCAGCGGGAAGCATGGCTTTTTCAAAAGCACGTAAGGAGTCCTCGTCCGCCTCATTGGTTTTGAGTAATGCGTTTCGCCCTTCTAAGGCTCGGGTGTAATCACGCAAAGCAACGAGGTAACGACTATCCGTTCCGCCGATGGCAGCATCTAGCCAGCGACGGCGATTGGTTGGCGATCCACGCACAAGGCGTAAATCATCGGAGCAAAAGATAATCGAAGGAAATCTTCCAAGGTGTTCAGCAATTGAAGGAATCGGTGTGCCATTAAGCAGGGCTTTGCGTGAGCCTTTGGCGAGGCGGATTTCAAGTGAATTGGATTCACGGTCTTGCTGCACATCGAGTCGAATGCGAGTTTCAGTGGATCCCGTTCGAATGAGTGGGGAAATTTCAGAAGTACGAAAAGAGCGAAAAGCGGAAACGAGCCCAATGGCTTCAAGAAGATTGGTTTTACCTTGGCCATTATCACCCACAAAAAAAACTCTCGGCGCATCGAGCGGAACGTCGGCGAAAGTGATATTGCGGAAGTCAGCCGCGCGAATGCGGATGACATGCATGAGTTATTGAGGAATAACAATAGTTACACCAACAGCAAGAGCCGTCGGACTCTTTAACTTATCGCGATTGGCGTTATAAATATCATTCATTCTTTGTCCATTCCCGTAGAACTTTTTGGAGATAGAATATAAACTGTCTCCTCTTTGAATGGTATAAGTTTTCGTTTCCTTAGAGGCTGAAGATTCGACGACAGTTTTTGTTTTTTCGGTTTGATTTTTAGCGGTCGCAGCGAGCAAGGGATCGCCCACTTTATTGATGCGGGACAACTCCGAAACTTCGCGAAGTAATTTTGCGTTTTCTGCTTGGAGCTTACGAATTAAAGCGGCCTGATCTGAGACACCAACCTCGTCGGGGTCCAACGGACGACCTGGCAGTTGCTTAGCATAAATTTTTTCAGCCGTATTAATCATCTTCTTTACAATTTTTGCCTGTTCCGAGTCGGGCTTTAGGCGAATGTATTGATTGAAGTGGTAAATGGCAGGCAGGGGGTCTTCGAGCTCAAGTAACATTCTTCCTGCTTCAAGGTGAGATTCAGCTGCTCCTTTTCGTGAATCAATAACTTTGAGAAAACATTCTAAGGCCAAGCGGTATTCGTTTTGTTTGGAATAAAGAATGCCTTGACGAAAATCGGGGTCTTCAAGCTCGAGGGTGCGCGAGGCTGCGTTGTTCCCGTTGTCGCAACCCGTGAGACTGAACAGGGCTATACTGAAAAGTAAAAAGACAGCGCGCAGTTGTAGCATACCTTACATTTCATTTTTGCCTCTCACTCATCAATCCAAAATCACTCTTGGAGTGCTCGCGGGAGTGCCGACTCGATAGACGGTGTTTCAAAGACAAAGCCGCTCGCGGTTGCTGCCTCAGGCAGGACAGCTAAATCGCCCAGGAGGGTTTCTTCCGCCATTTGTCCAAAAGCGAGTTTTACTGCCCAGGATGGGGTAGGACAAAAGCTAGGGCGGTGAAGTTTTTTGGCTAAAGTTTGGGCAAATTTGAATTGGGTAGCCGGCTGGGGGCTGACGGCGTTAATCGGGCCTTGGCATTGTGGGGTTTCTACTATCCAACCGATCAGACGCACAAGGTCTCCTAGGCGAATCCAGCTCATCATTTGCTTACCAGAACCAATCCGTCCCCCCAATCCCAGTTTGAAGGCAGGCAACATGGTTTTTAAGGCCCCACCGGAGGCAGCTAAGACGACCCCCGTTCGCAAGTTTACGGTACGGATACCTGATTGATTGGCAGGCTGGGTAGAATCTTCCCAAGCGGACGATACTTCGCCAAGAAATCCCGCGGTCGAGGTGGGTGATGTTTCGGTTAAAATCTCGTTTGGCCGATGATATCCGTAGCGATTGATGCCAGACATCGACACAAAAACAGAGGGAGGATTTTGTAAGCGAGCCAGTGTCTCGGCTAAGAGTCGAGTACCTTGCCGACGACTTTCCAGAATTTTATTTTTGGTTTTTGCAGTCCATCGTTGGGCAATCGGCTCTCCTGCTAAATGAATAACAGCGAATGCGTTTTCTAAAAAATCACGATCAATCCACCCCGTGGCTTCATTCATCGTCGCCTTGCCCGTGGAACGTGAGCGCAAAGCCTCTACCTGATAACCGCGACTCTCTAAAAAACCCTGTAAAGCTTTACCAACAAAACCGTGTGCGCCAGTGAGAATGATACGCTTCATCGAAGAAAGGACATTAACCTTGGAGAAGCATCGTAATGGACATGGCGACCATTAGCAAATCCTCGACTAAAGTAATGGTGGACATGGGTAAATTCAAGGCGGTGCCGAGACAGGCACAACGAATTTGGAGTTGGTGACGGAGGGCTTGAATGACGCCTAAACTACTGATGGACATTAAGACGATGGAGAAGAGGAGGGAGCCCTGAAGTTGAAAGCGGAAGAGAAAAGCTAAACCCAAGCCGAGCTCTAAAAAAGGATAGAGATAGCCATAAAAATTCCATTTCTGAGCAATGATGTCATACGAAGCGTAGGCGTCTTTAAAGCCGCGGAGGTCTATTAATTTAAAGACACTGAAAACGATAAAGAACCCAGCCATGAACTGTAGCATCCAGTCGTGAAGGCTTTCGATTCCTCGTAAAGAAACGACACTAATGATAGTTACGATGAGAATTAACGGATAATAGGTGGCCCAATAACTTTTTTTACCTTCGGATTCACCTGTTTCGGATGTTTCCAATCGATAGGGTCCGGCTTTTTCGACTTTAGATTTTAATTCAGAAAAATCGGGTAAGTTGTCGCTCTCAATCTCTAACTGGGGATAGGAGAGACTGACTTTTATTTTTCCCGAAAGACCCGAAAGACTTTTTTCAATCTTTTGGACACAGGAGGCGCAGTGCATGCCTTCAATTCGATAGCTTTGTTGTGGCATGGTTAGGGTTGCGAGTGACGACTAAAATCCAAGGACGCGCAAAGTTCGGATGATAGTTAATTTTTTCCACCCAATCGCCTCTTGCCTGACAACGGTCAGCAAACAGATGAATCAGTGAAGATTCCTCCTGTCCGCCAGGATGTCCAGTGTAGGCTACACAAACGATACGACCTGTAGGCTTGAGTATCTCATAGGCTGCCTCAAGGGCTGCCGCTGTGCTCAGAGATTGCGTGGTGATTTTTTGATTACTCCCTGGGAGATAGCCGCAGTTAAATATGACAACCGACACTTGGCCCCAGAGTTCTTTGGGAATCGCCGCTCTCATTTCTGCATGCGAACGATGATGGAGAGTTACCTGTGAACTCAGTCCAGCGACTTGCAATAAATTTTGGGTTGATTGGATAGCCTCGGCTTGAACGTCAAAAGCATGTACTTGGCCTGTCGATGAAACGATATTGGCCAAGAAGGCAGTGTCGCGTCCTTTTCCAGCCGTTGCATCAATCGCGATATCCCCAGGCTGAAGAACCGCAGCCGCAAGTTCATGCGCTTGCTCGGTGACGCGGATTGGATTTAAGGTAGCCAAGGGAATTTTCCAAAATTTGGCGGACGCTTTTCATTCCATGCTTTTCGGCCTTCATCGCCTTGTTCCGTGAGATAGTAAAGAAGTGTGGCATTGCCCGATAGCTCTTGAAGACCTGCTTGACCGTCGAGTTCTGCATTGAAAGCAGATTTGAGACAGCGGATCGCTAATGGACTGTGCTGTAAAATCTCTTTCGCCCATTGGATTCCTTCTTCATCTAATTTTTCATAAGGTACGACAGCGTTCACGAGCCCCATCTCAAGAGCTTGGGTGGCGTTGTATTGGCGACAGAGGTACCAAATTTCACGTGCTTTTTTTTGTCCGACAATACGGGCGAGGAATGATGCGCCAAAACCTCCATCGAAACTTCCAACTTTTGGACCTGTTTGGCCAAAAATCGCATTATCAGCCGCAATGGTTAAATCGCAAATAACATGAAGAACATGGCCACCACCAATCGCATAACCTGCGACGAGAGCGATTACCACTTTAGGCATCGAACGGATGATTTTTTGTAAATCTAAGACATTGAGCCGGGGGACGCCATCTTTGCCAATGTAGCCACCTTTTTTGTCTCCCCGGATTTTTTGATCGCCCCCAGCGCAGAAAGCGTACTTTCCGTCGGACTGAGGATTCGCTCCGCGAAGTAAAACGACGCCGATCGTGCTATCCTCTCTTGCATCGTTAAAGGCATGGATAAGTTCTGCAACCGTATCAGGGGTGAAGGCATTGCGGTTTTTGGGTCGATTGATGGTCACCCTAGCGATTCCCGATGACTTCTCATACAGAATATCGCTGTAGTTTCCGACTCTCTGCCAAACGAGGGAGGCTTGCATACCACTAACATGACGGTCTTAAGGGATTTTTCCAATGAATAAGCGAGGTTCGCTTGAAAAACGGCGATGAATCACTCACTTTTCCCTATGGCAAAATTAACGGACGACCAATTACAGAAGATTTCTCAGTGGGTGCAGGAGGGGGCTTCGCTCTCGGTCATTCAAGGGAAACTGGCCTCGAAATTTGGAATTTCGATGACCTTTCTCGATGTCAGACTATTAGTGGATGATCTGAATTTGATTTTACAAGAGAAGGAGGAGCCTAAAAAAGAGAACGATCAGACTTCATCCATTCAGGAAAATACGCCTCCATCTCTTGAGGCTGGCACCCCGACTAAGCCTGCTGCTGGAGTTAAGGTCGAGGTTGATGCCATTAATCGTCCTGGAACAATGGTTAGCGGAAATGTTACTTTTTCAGACGGACAAATCGCCGATTGGTATCTTGATATGGAAGGTCGTCCAGGTTTAGCACCTCGCACGCCGGGATATCGACCATCGCAAGGTGACATCATGGATTTCCAAGTGAAACTTGATGCGGCTCTTCGTCAGGCTGGCTATTAAGACTGGCGGGCCTTGAGCACCGCTTCTGCCAAAGGAAAATCGCTCGGGCGAGTTAATTTAAGGTTGGATTCGTGGTTTTCAACCAAGGCTACATCCTGACCAATCATTTCTACCGCTGAACTATCATCGGTCACTTTCCTGCCGAGTTCGTAGACACGACGATAGCCCTTGATAATGGTGACAGTGCGAAAAACTTGGGGGGTTTCGGCTGTCCAAACCAAAGATCGGTCAGGTGAACTTTGAATTGAGGAACTGGTAGGGTGGGCGATTTTTACCGTATCCGCTGCTCGGCCAGCCAAAATGGCGGCTCCCGTTTCAAGTGCCTTGGTGCGCACGCGAAGAATAGCATCGGGAGTTACTAACGGGCGAGCTGCATCATGGATGTGTACCAGTCCTTGATGTTGCTGACAAATTTTTAGGGCAGAGAAGACTGAATCCTGTCGAGTTTCTCCGCCTTGGATAAAGTCGATTTTTACACCTTCGTGTGGAAAAGATTCGAGAATTTTTTGTAACCGCACGAGTTGTTCTTGGTCGCGGTATGTAATAATAACCCGGTCGAATAAACCTGTGGAGAGGAATGACTGGAGGGAATGAATGAGTACGGGTTTACCATCGAGCGGTGTGATGATTTTATCGTCGACGGTGGCTTGCATGCGCCGAGCCGACCCAGCCGCCAAAAGAATCAGGATATCATCGCCCGTTTTCACGCTAACTCTCCGATTTCTCTCCGAATTTTAAGTGTTTCAGCCATCGGGTCGGGTGCTTTAAGGATGGGCCGACCTACCACAATAAAACTGGCACCTTGTTGGGCTGCTTGCGCGGGTGTCATCACTCGATTTTGATCGTCCCCTTGAGCTTCAGGGTAGCGAATGCCTGGCGTCACGAGATCGGGCGTCGAACCTAAATCACGACGCAACCAAGGTAACTCCAAAGGTGAGCAGACTAGACCGTGAATACCTGATTGAATCGCCATTCGACCGAGTAGACGAACTTGCTCTTCGGGCGAACGCTCGACACCGATGGCTTTCAGTTGTGCCTGATCCATTGAAGTGAGTACGGTAACGGCCAGTAAACGACACTCGGGTAGAGTCTCACGAGCGGTATCGACAGCTCGAGCGAGCATCTCTGGTCCGCCGCTGGCGTGTAGTGTGAGCAATGAGCAGGGGCGACCTTTAAGACTTTTGATGGCGGATGAAACGGTGTTGGGAATGTCGTGTAACTTTAAATCGAGAAAGACTTTAAAGCCTAAAGCATGAAACTCGTCGACAATCGATGGTCCGTGACGCGTAAACAATTGCAGGCCAAGTTTAACCCAGACGAGTTTACCGACCAAGGGTCGAGCCAGAGCTAATGCCTCTTCTTTGTTTTCAACATCGAGGGCGAGAATAAGACGGCAAGCGGAAGCCATGTCACACTTCTAGGGGTTATGCTGTTTTTCGCCAGAGTTAATTATCCCCAAGATGAAAGGGCGCTGCCTATTCTAGGCGAAATTTAATGACGACTTTGAGTACCTCGGTGGGGTGATTCACCATTACGCCAGGCTGATGTCCATCGGATGGATAAAAAATAGTAAAACTTCCAGGTTTTAAATGCAGAAAGTTCGTGTTTGTCGAAGGGTGAGCAAACTTTTCCACATCCTTGCTCTCCTGATAACTCTCTGTGCTACGCAGGGCGTTGGCTGGGTAATGCCCGCAAATTTCTTCACTGGAGAACACAACTTGAATGTCGCCAAAAACTCGGTGCGATTCCCATTTCTTTTCTGCTGTTGGCTTTGTTGTATACCTTTGCACGCCCGCCACTAGGTCATCGCCTTTGATGGCATACTTGCCGTCGGGTGTTTGTGGGTCGAAATTTTTTAGCCAAGCAAAGGCCAAAGGGAAGAGAGGATGGAGCTTTTCGTATCTGGCTGACTGGCTCAGTAAATCGTGAATCATCTTAGTTTCTCTCCTGATCCAAAGGGGCTACATCCTCGGAAGATAATTCCACAGCCTGTTCTGAGCCCAAGAGCGACATGAGTACAGCGATTCGTTTTTGGGGGTTAGCTAATTTAACAACTTCGCCTTCTGAACCAGCAAAAATTCCACGAATCACTTTAATTTTACTGCCCAGTTTGAGCTCGGCATCGAGCAGAGAGAGAACTCCCTCAGGACCAAGGGCTTGCAGTTCAGTAATAACCTTGGGATCAACGGCAACGGCCTGACCATTTTTACTGACGACATGAAGGACGCCACGCGTGCTACGAACAGAGCCGTGATAGTCCTCGGGAATGAATTTAATAAATAGATAACCAGGAAAGAGCGGCTCAACCACAACCTGATTTTTTTCATGTCCGCGTCGAGTCCTTCTTACTCGCGGAAAAACAATTTCTACTTCTCCAAGATTTTGTAACTGCTTAGCTGCCACCGCCTCTTGGCGTGGTTTTGATTTAATACAAAACCATTGTGCGGTGGATGTCTCGTTCATGAGTTACTTAGGTTTTTTGTCCGAGCGGGCAACCAGCCCAAGGCGATAATCGCAAATTGCGAAGCTGCAAAAATGCAAAGCCATTGGAAACCTGATTCGGTAAATCCGTAACTATGCAAGCCGACGCCGAGAAGGTTTGTTCCAAACCAAGACCAACTGGTTACGACATTTCCGAAAACGAGCATTTGCATTAAGCCATCGCGTTTAGCCAGTCCACCCCAACGGGCGTGTAAGCAAATCGCACACCATAAAACAATCAGCAGAGCTCCGTTTTCTTTAGGATCCCAGCCCCAGAATCTTCCCCAACTTTGATCCGCCCAAATACCTCCTAACATGGTTCCGATGAAACTCATAATGAGGGCGAAGGCGAGAATGCCATAAGCGGCGCGTGCTACCGCTTCTCCCTCTTGGTAGTTGGATTTGAAAGCACGGAGCCAAAGGTGAATTGCACCCACCAGACCTGCGACAAACATAGCGGAGTATCCTAAGGTTACCGTGGTTACGTGAGTCGAAAGCCAGAAGTTGGAGTCAAGAACGGCTCGGACGCTTTCCAAATTATCTTCACCTAAAAGACCGAGATTATGGGCGACAATCAGAGAAAGGAATCCGCTGATACCTGCGGCAGCAGCACCGATACCATTTTTCCAAATCTTCTCGAGGATAATGCCCAGTAAAACCGCACCCCAAGCGATAAAGATTCCGGAAGAGTAGAGGTTAGTTACGGGCGGTCTTTCGTGTAACCACATGCGGTAACCCAAGGCGAGGGTGTGGAGAGCAAAAAGAGTAATGAGTAAGGCATAGGCCCAAGATCTGGGGGCGTCATTACCCGTAGCCCAAGTCCATAATACGAGTAAGAAAGTGAATACATAAACGATGAGTAGCCAATAGAATGGCTGAAGACGACTAAAGGTAGCCTCACCATCGGTGCGCTCAGTCCAAACTCCAGCATGTGCTTTGTAGAGAGCTTTGACTTGTTCAGCACAGGCTTGATCATTTCCGTCGCGCCAAGCCTGACAGAAGGCGGCATAACGTGTGAGCGAACCCTCAGGTGATAAAGCATCGCGATGTTTTCCTGGTTCGCTGACGACGGAGAGGACGGCGTTACCGAGGTTATCCCAGGCAGCGAGTCGATCATTCGATATTCCTGGGATAATGCGAATCGCACCATCCTTAGCAAATTCGCGGTAACGTTCGATGAGGAGTTTGAGGTTCTCTTGCAGTTCTTTATCAAATTTAGGAGCACCTTCGCTCGTTCTTCCATTTTTGCGCATTTGCTCCGCAGCGGCACCAAGAGAGAAAAGCCAAGCATCGTATTCTTTTTGGGGTGGGATTTGCGGTGGTAAATCTCCTGGAATAAACGTCATCGAGAGCAGGGCATATTGTTTGGCGGCTGCCTCTAATTGTAGAATAGCACGATCCTCAGCATCGCGATCAGCTTGCGGAGTTTTTCTGGAATTATCTGCCGCTTTGGAAATGGATTCGATGTTTTTTAGGACATCAAACCAGGAGGCGAACTTAGTCTTCTCGGGATCCTTGCCGACATATTTAAGGACAACTGGGTGATCGATGCGGAAGGTAGGTAAGTGTCGCGCAACGTGACTCCGGAAACACACCTCAATCATCCAATCAATGGCTTTAATTTTTTTACCTTCGACGCGAACAGGTCTTTTTTCCAGTGCTTCTTTAGCTACATCATTTAAATTGGGTAATTCTTCCGCGATTTTCTTGGCTTCTTCCTTTGTCCAGGTTGAAGGCTTTTTGCTAAAAGCAATGACTTCAGTGTCAGTCAGAGCGATTTCTCGCCGCGCCCTCATTTGGAGAAGTGAACTGGTCGCTAATGTTTCAATGGGAATAATACGACCACCGCTTTGAATTGGAATATTACCTAACTCGTCACTTTTCCAAGTTGAAGTGGCTGACGAATCGGCTGAGTAACTTTGTGGGACAAAACAGAAGAGCAGGGCTAAGACTGCCGTCGTGGATTTGCGCCGACGGTTTAAAAAGTGGAAGAGGGAGACGCCGAAGTGCCAAAGCAAACCAAAGGACATTAGGGAAACTGAGAGGTAGGGAATAAGCCATCCGGGATTACGAACGGTTTGAAGGACCGTAAGGTCTTTACCCGCCGAGGTAAGGCCGTAGCTTGATTGGTAAAAAGTCATACCGCCATGTCGCAACGGTTGATTCATCGAAATATGAAAAGGTATTTTTGCTGAATCGGTAAGAATGGTTACATCACTCGCAAAACGTTTCGGGATTTCAGTTCCAGGATATTTTTCGTGAGTGAATAAATTGAGTTGTAGGGCAAAAGGCAGGTAGGTTCGAAGTCGACGCAGGCTGATTTCAAACTGCCGATCTCCGCAGACGAAAGTTTGAGGAGCAAAAGACTCGGTGAGCTGTGCATTGAGAAGCCAGGTTCCAAGCGACTGATTTTCGTAAAATAACTCTACAATCGCTGAAGGTGAATTCGCGATATTATCGTTATAACTTATCGAGAGTGCCTTTAAGGCGAAAGGCGACTCTGCCCCGAGGCCTCGCGAAACTTTTACGGGAAACCCTTCAGGCATTTGTGATTGTCCGCGAAGAGCTGAATTAGGGTAGTAGCGTTGAACTTTTAACTTCAGACCCGATGTCCCCAGAGTCGTGATTTCTTTGGCTTCGGTTAAGAGGGCATCAGGAATAGCGACCACTTTATCTTTTCCGTCATTTGTTTTTTCGATTACCGCGATTTCAAAATCTCGAAAAGCTTCGGAGTAGTTGCGACTTTCACCCTCGGGAATGACCATCGCTGATTCTTCTTGGTAGATGGCCGTGATAAATCCGCCAACGAGAAGGAGTAAAAGACCTCCGTGAATCGTCGAGATGCCAAGATTTTTAAGTCCTGGCTTATAATGACGGAAATGAGCACAGGTCAGGTTAATCAACAGGAGTGCACCAAGGAGAAAGCCAGCGGGAAGAGGTACGCGGAAATTAGCCTGTGGATCTAAGGGATAGAAACAAAACCAAGAGCTAAAATACTCTTTCTGAATATGCCAAACTCCCCAATGCACTTGTTCGAGGGTGCCGAGGAAAACGAGCACCATCGATAGACTGAGGAGCCAGACGGTTAGACGTAGGGAGGCTAAAAAATCCCAAAAGGGATTTTGAGAGTTAGCCTTTTGCAGGAAGGTTTCGTTCAAGGGAGTTGAGAATCAGTTAAAAATTTTAAGAAAGTATCGGTTTGAGCTTTAACCACCTGACTGTCTCCCGATAACTTAAAGAACCAACTCGCAGAGGCACTTGGGGCAATCACGGCGACCGTGTATCGTTTTCCATCTGCTGACTCTAAGCGAAAGGATTTTGCTTGGACGGTGCCCACTTGTACGTTTTGGGCAGAGGCTAAAATGGAAGATTCATCAGCTGGGGGAAGTCCCAGTTGACCTCGCCAGCGATTTACATTGGCAGCCATTCCACCGACATCACCAGGGAAGACAGTAACAGCCATCTCGGCCTTCGCTTCCCCCTCGCCGTGAATAATCCAACTGCCTTTACGCATGGCATTGGGTGCGCCGACGACCCATCCCGCTGGTGTTTCAGGCCACTTAGGTTGGCCAAAGGTTGCAGCCTCGGCCTCCATGGCTGCATTGGCTTGCATCTTGGCGTTCTCTTTTGCTGGCACAGCAGACTGAGCTCGGTTGGTCGCTTCTGAATTTACTTCATACGAAACAATTTTGGGTGCAGGCTTGCACCCCCAAAGAGCCAAACAGAAAAAGAGCGGCACAAACTTTTGCATACTGGATAGGACACGCATCTCTGCTTATGGTTGCAGGGGAGGAGGGATTAGCAAAGAGAAAGGGAAGATTTTTGGCCCTTTCTTCGATTTCTTGGCTCTTTAATTAGCAAATCTAAAGAGGGCTACATCGCCGTCTTTAAAGAGGTACTCTTTACCCTCTAAGCGATACTTACCAGCTTCTCTGGCTGCCGCCACAGATCCGCATTTAATCAAATCCGTATAGGCCACAACTTCGGCTTTAATAAAGCCCTTTTCAAAATCGGTGTGAATCACGCCAGCGCATTGCGGTGCAGTCATACCTTGTCGAAAAGTCCAAGCCCTGACTTCTTTTTCTCCTGCAGTGAAGTAGGTTGCCAGACCTAAGAGCTTGTAACTACCCCGGATTAATTCGGAAACACCCGAATCTTCGACTCCAAGTGATTGGAGAAATTCACGAGCCTCCGCTGGGGCTAAATCGCAAAGTTCAGCTTCCACCTGTGCACAAATGACAACGGATTCGCATCCATGTTGTTGAGCAATATGTTTGCGTACGGATAATACGTGGGGATTTTTGCTTGGATCGGCCAAATCGGATTCGGCTACATTGCAGGCATAGAGTACGGCTTTGCTGGAAAGAAGTCCGTAGGTTTTTACACGCAAACGTTCCTCATCGTTCAGCGATAAACTCGATGCCGGTTGTCCTTCGTTGAGGTGTTTAAGCAGACGCGTTAAGAGGGCGACGTTTTCAATCGCTTCTTTGTCCTGACTTTTAACCTTCTTCTGATTTTTGTCTAACTGTTGTTCGACCGACTGAATGTCGGCTAAAATAAGTTCTGTTTCAATAACCCCGATGTCACGAACGGGATCCACTTTCCCCATATTGTGTACGATGTCATCGTTTTCGAAACAGCGTACCACATGCACAACGGCATCGACCTCGCGAATATTCGCTAAAAACTTATTTCCTAGTCCCTCTCCTTTTGAGGCACCAGCGACTAACCCAGCGATGTCCACAAACTCAATGGCCGCAGGAATGACTACTTTGGTACCAGCAATTTTTTGCAACTCACCTAAACGTGCATCAGGTACCTCCACCACCCCGACATTGGGTTCAATGGTGCAAAATGGATAGTTTGCCGCCTCGGCTTTGCGTGAGCGAGTCAGGGCGTTGAAGAGAGTGGACTTGCCAACATTAGGAAGTCCGACGATGCCTACCTGTAACATAGAAGGGCAACGTGGGGTTCCTTGGCCTTAAGGTCAAGAATTGGAGTGAGGCTTTAACTGATTACCGGCAGATTCGAGTAAGAGTGCGGAAGGCAAGACGACCTCCTCATCTCGACTGGGTTGACCTCGTAAGATGATTGCCGTCGCGGCCATGCCTTTAACCTCTTTTACTTTGAGAATAGCCGTGGGCTGAAGCTGGGAGTTGCGGGTGACAAGGAGAAAGCCACTCTTTACATCAGCGGAGCTATTTTCCCTTACTAATTCGATTAGGACAATTTCGCCTTTAACGGCTTCGTTTCCAATAAACCCTAGGCGAGGGTTGGAGGAGGTTCCTTGGGGTCGTGTAAACGGAGAGACAGAATCTGGCTCAATCGTCTTGGGGAATGGCTCACTCGCACACCCCGTGAGGAGTGCGAGAGCGAGAATTCCAACAATCGTTTTCACTGACGCTGCTGCAGATTGTGGTTGAGCAATTCGTTTTGTGCCTTGAGTCGGAAAGCTTCCAAGGTAGCGCTGGGCTGCTCTGGGACGGCCAATTTCTCGGCGGCGGTTTCCGCATCAATGAATTGATCAAAGCCAGGCCCAGAGGTATCGAGTTCACCCTCGAACATTCCTTGTAATTGGCGCATACGCGTGGGGTGACGCATCTTGCGTAGAGCTTTGGCTTCAATTTGGCGAATGCGTTCCCGGGTTACTTTGAAGTGACGACCGACTTCTTCGAGTGTTCGCTGCACGCCGTCGAGTAAACCAAAGCGTAAGATGAGAACTTCTTTTTCGCGTTCGGCGAGAGAGCGAAGAACGAAATCGATTTTTTCTCTTAAGAGTCGGGTCGAGGCAGTGTCACTGGGGTTTTCAGCCGACTTATCTTCGATGAAGTCGCCCAGGGCTGTGTCCTCACCGTCGCCCACGGGCGACTGCAAGGAAATAGGCTGCTGAGCCATCTTCATGATTTGTTGCACACGGTCGATGGCCATATTCATCTCGTTCGCGACCTCTTCGGCCGTGGGTTCGTGACCAAGTTCTTGGGTTAATTGTTTTTGCACCTGCATAACCTTGTTTAAGGTTTCAATCATATGCACAGGGATGCGAATGGTGCGGGCTTGGTCGGCAATCGAACGGGTGATGGCCTGACGAATCCACCAGGTGGCGTAAGTGGAGAATTTGTAGCCTCGACGGTATTCAAATTTTTCCACGGCTTTAACTAAGCCCATATTACCTTCTTGAATGAGGTCGGTGAAGAGGAGACCGCGGTTTTGATATTTTTTCGCAATCGAAATAACCAATCGTAAATTGTGTTCAACCATCTCGGTCTTGGCTTTTTGGGCTTCATCTAAGTGTTTACGCACCGAGCGAACGATGAGTAAAAGTTCGGAAGGCGAGAGGCGCCAGCGCTGTTCAATTTCTTTAGCACGTGTCGCGGAAATCTCGGGCTTGCGTGCAAGTTTTGCACGCACATGACCACGCATCACGGGTGTTGGTTCAACGAGATTGCGACAATCTTCGAGATCAGCTTTGAGTTCGGGTAAGTCCAACCACTCTTCAAAAAGTTTCATCTTGAAGCAGAACTTACGCAAAATGTCTTTGCAGCCGGTTTTACTAGTGGTTTCGATTTTTTTATAAGCCTCACGCACTTTGACTTTCTTCGTACCCTCAGGCTCGTTAAGGTATTTCTGCCAAGCCTTATCGAGAGTCTCTTTAAGCTTCATACACTCCTCTGTCGCCTTCGGTAGCATGCGATAGTAGGCGTCGCGGGACTCGACTTTTTTATCGATGACGACTTTGTCGAACCGTTCCTCTTTATTCAGAACTTTAAGGGCTAAATCGAGTTGATAAGGTAGGGTGAGGTAACAGGAGAAAAGGAATTCCTGGGCACGTAATTCGGTGTCCTCGATTCGTTTGGAGATTTCGACTTCTTGCTCGCGAGTGAGCAGGGGTTTATGGCCCATCTGCTTGAGATAAACATTGAACGGATCGTAAGGAGCATCCGCTGGCATCGTGCGTGAGGCCTCCTCTTCGGATTCGTCAATTTTCTTTCGATAAATTTCTACTTCATCTTCATCGAGTAATTTAATTTCCAAATTATCGAGGATGTTCATGATGTTCTCAATCAACTCGGGGTCCGTAGCGCTATCTGGAATAACCTCGTTGATGTTTTGTACTGTCACGTAGCCATTTTTCTTGGAAAGCCCGACCAAGATTTGCACCTTTTCATTAATATCTTTGGAAACAACCGGGTGATTCGTTGGTTTTTGCTGGCTCGATGAAGGTTTAGCAGTGGGTTTGGCCACAGCGACTGCTTTGGGGGTAGGTGCTAAAGGTTTTTTGGCCTCAGGCTTGGATGGCTTGGCCACGGCCTTAGACGGAGCTGGCTTGCTGGCTGCTTTGGCTGGCGGAGAAGCCTTCACGACTTTTTTGCTTACTTCGGGGGTCTTTTTACCCTGAGGTTTTTTGGATTTTTTGGAGTCAGGCATTTTAGGAAAGGGATGGGGGTGTTGATTGATTTTTTCTCAGCGCAATTTTTTCAGACTGTAGTCGATTGATGGTTTCGATTTCTCCGCTCGCACAAGCAGCAATGCTGGCATCGATGCGTCGAATTTGTGTTTGGATGTTTCTTAGATGAAAAGATTTTAGAATGTGGTTAAGGCTAGCGAGGGTCTCGAGGGGATTATCGGTGGTAGAAGAGGGAAGTGCGGAAAGTCGTGCACACTCTAGTTGTAAATCATCGTCTAAAGTGGGGATGACTTCTCGCAAACTGGCGAAGTGGCCGTGCTGGGCTTCATTGAGTAGTGCAATGAGCAGAGCGCCTGAGCGGCTGGATCGGGTAATCCATTCCAAAGGCAGGGTTTGTGAGACCGGAACAAAGTAAGCGTCATGCTTGAACAGAAGCAGTAATAGGTCGTCCTCGAGAGTTGTCAAGCCCCCCCCCTTGACAACAGGCGTGTCTGAGGGTGTGGGGCGGGTTAGTTGGCTAGCTGGTCTCTTGGCAGCCACCGTGGCCAAATGCCGTTCATAGGCCATGTGCATCTCGCGGATTCCTATACCAGCGAACCTTGCAGCCTCATTGAGAGCCTCGCGCACGACTTCTTCCGCTCCCGCTTGTTCGACGATGGGAAAGAGTTCCTCTAAAAGAGATAAACGTTTGGCTAATGGCATCGCAGACGCTCCCGCTGGGATAATCGATTGCACACAGAATTGCATCGCACTTCGGCATGATTGCAAAAGATTAGGCCACTCGGCTAAAGTATGTGTCGAAAAATACTCATCAGGGTCTTTGCCGCCAGGTAGGGAAAGGAATCGAATATCCAGACCCTCTTTTAATGCGAGTGGGAGTAGGCGGAGCGCAGCTTTTTGCCCTGCTGCGTCGGAGTCCAAGAAAACAATCAGTTGTTTCGTGAAGCGTCGACATTGGGCAAGGTGTTCTTCGGTTACAGCTGTGCCTTGGGCGGCGATGACTCCATGAATGCCGAGGGAATGGCAACGGATTGCATCCAATTGTCCTTCGACTAGAACAAAAGGCTCGTGGTCTTCTCGGTTTAAACGAGCACGATCCAAATTAAAAATCGTGCGGGATTTTTTGAAAAGTTCCGTTTCTGGAGAGTTAACGTATTTTGCCTCACGCGAGGGGTCGTCCGCGGGCGTAATATCCAATACCCGTGCGGTAAATGCAATGATACGTCCTTGGATGTCGCGAATGGGGATGACCAATCGTCCGCGAAAACGACAACGCCAGCGTAACGGGTCAGGTATACGATCCACTCCAAAAAAGAGTCCAGTTTGCGCAATCGCTTCTTTGGTGAAGTTTTTCTTAAGTAAACCTTGGATGAGTTTGGAATCATCGACTGGGGCGAAACCGATTTTAAAATCATCGGCGACCTCCTTGGTAAATTTGCGCTGTTCAGTCCAATACTTCTGAATCCAGTCTCCATGAGCAGGATCCTCTAAAAAGCAACGGTGCCAGTAATCTGCAACGAGTTCATGGATATCGAGTAGCTGAGTGCGTAAAGAGCGATCCGCCATGGACTCAGTACCTTTTTCATATTCAAGTTGGTAACCAAATCGAAGAGCAACACGCTCAATGGCCTCTGGAAAGTCCAGTCCTTCTCGTGCCATAACCAGTTTAAAAATATCGCCTCCTTGTTGCGTACTAAAGCAGTACCAAAGTCCTGTGGCGGGATTGACTTTAAACGAGGGGCTTTTTTCAGACTTGAATGGGCTGAGTCCCCACCAATCACGCCCGCGTTGCTTCATCTGGGTGTAGTCACTCGCTAAAGCAACGATATCTGCCCGTTGGCGTAATTCGTCGATGGATCTGCGGGTGATGAGGGCCACGGTTGTCAAGGGGTGTGTGTCAAGGGGTGGGGAGCAACCGAAAATAATTCCCAATTCATTCAGGGAAAATCCCTAGGGAGGACTCCTCATGGGGCCAGACTCTGAAAAAGACTAAGTTTTTCTCTTTAATCGAGGCAGTCTGGCCATTCGGCTCGAAAAGCCAATTGAGCTTCTTTATCGGGAATCACTGGGCGAAGGGGATCATTTAAAAACTTAAGGGGAAAGGATGGCTTCAGACGAAGGATGGTGATGGTTTTATTAGAAATCTGAAAGACGGCATACCAAGCCCCGCAGCCGATATCAAAGAGGTCACCTCTGCGGGCGCGAATACGTCGGGTGCGATGAGGGGAAGGGTCCCGAGATAAGATTTCTTGCAGACGCTCAGAAAAATCAATCGACCATTTTTCTTGAAGCCACTGCCGCTGTTCCTGAGCCAGCGGGCTGTAGAGAATCTGATAAGTTGGCGGATTTTTTAATGCAGCATCAACTTCATCAATCCAGCCAGCCTTGGAATCGGGGAAAGAATCATAGGCTGGAATATATGGTTTGATATCAAAAATAGGCGTGCCATCAATTAAGTCGCACGGCCCTAAAATCAGCTGATTCTTTTTAATCTCTAAAAGTTGAACGGGAGTAATGCTTAGAGGGTTGGGACGATGTGGTGAGCGAGTGGCAAAAACACCGCGTCGTTTGGCGGGTCCACGAGGAGGAAGAACCTGGGGGCGCCAAGCTTGATTGCGGTGAAACCATCCAATCAGCCAAATTCGATCAAAGCCATCGAGATCGATTAATGCTTTTTGGTAAAGATCACCCGAGAGCAGTTCGAGAACATTGGTTTCGGACTGGGATTCATTGGGCTGATGGCGGGCGTTAAATTTTAACGACTTTGCGCATCGCAAATAACCAATGGGGCTGATGGTAAGTTTTTCGCTCAAAACAAAAGTATCTGAAATCTTTTAAGTAAAGGGTGGGGGATGACAAGTGCCTGTTTCTTAATGCTTTCGATACGACGACTTGCCTAAGCCTTAATCAGGCTTTAAGGCTCCTGTTCGCTTGAGTTCTATCATCAATCTATCGTGTTATAAGTTTACGCCACTCGACGAACTTCCGTCGCGCAAGGAAGCACTTTTGCAATTATGTATGAAAGTGGGAGTCAAAGGTACGATTCTTCTAGCCCCCGAGGGGATAAATTTTTTCATCGCAGGGACGGCCGCGCAACTGGACGAGGTTTTAACGGAGATTCGTCGCATTCCTGGTTTAGCCGATATTAATCCCAAAGAGAGTCCAAGTAGCGAACAACCATTTAAGCGGATGTTGGTAAAAATCAAAAAGGAAATCATTGCTTTTGGCATCGAAGGTGTGGATCCAGCTCGCCAGCCTTCGCCTAAAATTACAGCGCAAGAATTGAAACAATGGTTGGATGAAGGCCGTCCGCTTACTTTGTTGGATACACGTAATGATTACGAGGTGCGCATGGGAACATTTAAAGGAGCGATTCCTGCGCGGGTGATGCATTTCCGCGATTTTCCTAAGGCGGTGCGTCAACTGCCTGAGACTTTAAAGTCACAGCCCATCGTGATGTTTTGCAC
>CANIUQ010000012.1 GCA_947470855.1 Opitutia bacterium
AGTGGCGGAGAGGATGAGATTGATTACGCTTCGCTTCAGGGCTTCGCCCCAATGCTTCGCATTGTCTGTTCGCCTCCGGCTCACCGAACGAGTTCTCATCTCATCCTTTAAGTTTTACGGTTCGCCTATGCTCTTAGACCCCTCGGGTGACAAAGGGGTCTAAGCAAAGTGGCGGAGAGGATGAGATTCGAACTCACGGTACCCTTTTGGGGTACACCCATTTAGCAAACGGGCGCTTTAGGCCACTCAGCCACCTCTCCAGGCCTCATGTTAATTCATGAGAAAGGTTTGATAGGCTATGACCTCAGAGAGGTCAAGCGTATGCCTAATCAACCAAAGAAATAGGCTTAGATAAATAATAAATTATCTCGCGATATCATTCTGACCAATCACTCGAATGCCATGAGTTTGTAAAACGGAAGCAGCGAGCTCTTGAGCCTCCGCACGGACGACCAAACCGTAGCGACCATTGGGACGGAAGAGAAATGGATAAACGTAATGAATATTAATTTCAGCTTTCAGTAATACACTGGTTACTTCTCTCAGCTGAGCCTCGGAGTGTAGCTCGATTGCCACCACAGGAACAGTGTCATAAGAGAATCGGTGGTCCGATAAAACCTTCTCCGCTCGTTCGGGATAATCGACGACAATGCGGATAATCGAGGAATCGGTCGTATCAACCAAGCAAAGAGCCATAATATGGATATCAGCCTGACCGAGTGACTCAACGAGCTCGTTCAAACGACCTACCTTGTTTTCCACAAAAATAGAAAACTGGCGAACTGGCCCGAGGTCAGGCTCGTTAGTAATTTCTGAACCCATGCATCAGATATGACAGAATTAAAAGGTTTCTCCAGCCTGTTTTCGGTTGATTTAACCACTTAGCAAATGAATTTTACCCCCATGTTAACTTTACTGGCCTTTGCCATTGCCCAAACACCCATTTTATTGCCTGAAACGGTTGTAGTTGAATCACGCAATGAGCAAGCTCTAGCCGAGTCTTCGCCCTCCATCTCTAAGATTCAAGTCAGCACTGTAACGGCCGAAGGTATCGGAACTTTAGGCGGAATCCTCCAATCCAGCCCGGGTATTTATACAGCTCCAACCTCGGGTGAAGGATCCCAGACTTCCTTGTTTATTCGTGGAACCAATTCATCGCAATCTGCCCTTTTGCTGGATGGTCGAAAACTCCCTCAAGGTTTTCTCAATACCTATGAGATTGAAAGATACCGCACTTTTGGCCTTTCCTCGGTTGAAATTCTGCGTGGGGCTTCCTCAGTCCTTTACGGTGCTAATGCCATCGGAGGAGTAATCGATCTTCGTTTGGCTAATCCTTTGTGCGAAAAATCTTCAGGAGAATACGCTCTGACGGGTGGTTCTTACGGACGTGGTTCAGCCGCTATCCATATCGTCAGAAATAATGGCACGGAAACATCCCCAGCCACTCAAGGTACTGCCTTTTCTTTTACCACTTCCCACGAAGATGGCTGGCGGCCCAACAGCACTCTCGATGCTTCAACTGCCTTGCTAAAATCGGAATGGCAAATTTCTCCCTCTCTCACGGTTAACTTAATTGGTTCAGCCGATAACAGTGAAGCTCGACTACCTGGTGCAGAAACAAACCCCAAGTATAACGATTTTCAAAATAACAAAGGGTGGATAATCTCTCCAGGATTAACCTACTATGGCGATAATTTACGAGCCACTGCTTTTTGGTCGCATGCACTTTCTGAATTAGAAAGCTATAATGAGTTTAGTTTTGGTAATGTGCATCAAAACTATCGACTCAGACACGACGAAATTACCGCTTTCATCGATCAACGCCTAAACCAAGAAGTGAATTGGGGGCTAGGCACCAGCTACGAATGTTCAGACTATCAAATTAAGGTTCTTAACCTCGATACCGCCTCGAGTAGCCCTTGGGATGGCACACACGAAAGTCTAGGAATCTGGACATATGCAGATTGGAAAGTCACGGCCTATGACCGAGTTAAATTCGCTATCCGACGCGATGAGTTCACTGATTTCAAAGGTAAGACAACCGAAGAAGTGACTTATGCGAGAAAGCTGAAATCCGAACTTACTTTACACGCTAAACTCGCCTCAGCCTATCGGACACCCGCTGCTGGTGAATTACTTTATGGCACGGTCGGGGGACTTCCCTTGCGACCTGAAACCAACACAGCCATTGAAATCGGCCTGCGTTATCATGATGCAAAGTCACCAATACCCGATTGGACTCTGGTGGCTTTTCAAAATCAACTCACGGACTTGATTGATGTCGATCCCTCGACATGGGAAGCCTACAACATCGCTAAAGCCCGCACGAGAGGAATTGAATACGGCATCGAAGGCCACCCAGTAAACTCACTGCGCTGCTTTGGCTCGATTACTTATTTAGAAACCGAAGCCTTGAGCACATACACAACGGGTAGCGGCATGAAAGTCGAAGCTGGGCAGAGTCTCTTAGCTCGCCCGCAATTAAACCTCAATGTTGGTTTCGAAATGACCTGGGAAAAAAACTGGGCCTGGGGAGTTTCGGCTAACCTGCTCCACGATCGCGTTGACTACGACTACAGCAGTTCTGTTCGGGTAGACTTGCCCGATGCGACATTTATCCGCAGCTGGATTCGCTATCAGCTAAGCCCGAGCTACGAATTAGCCTTACGACTGGAAAACCTTACTGGGGAATCTGCACCACCCAAGGCCCTTGGTTATAGCGCCCAACCACGCTCAGCTTATTTTACATTTACCGGAAGATTTTAGACTAAATTAAGTCGCCTGCTCCCAATCCTTAGGGCAATAAAGGTTCGTCGCGTATGCTACCAACAGGATATACCCAGCTTCTTGAAAATATTCTCAATCATCGCGAAAAAAGCCGCGCCCAACTTTATCAGGATATTTTTGCACTGCATTTTAATGGCTATCAAAAGAACTGTTTCTTCGTAGAATTCGGGGCAACTAACGGCGTCGATTTAAGTAATACCTACCTTTTAGAAAAAGAGTTTGGATGGAGAGGTATTCTCGCTGAACCGCTGCCAATTTGGCATAGTGCCCTGAGGGGAAATCGATCCTGCGTAATCGACACACGCTGCGTCCATAGCACTACTGGCAAATTTGTCACATTTGCTAACACTACATCTTTTCCCGAACTATCTGGAATCGAGGAAAACCTGCCTAATGACATGAACTATGATGCGCGAAAAATCGCAAGACGCACGCTAATGGTTGAAACCGTTTCTCTGCTCGATTTATTGATACAAAATCAGGCTCCTCAAAAAATTGATTACCTCTCGATTGATACAGAAGGCTCGGAACTTGAAATCTTATCTAACTTTGATTTCCAACGTTTTGAAGTAAATGTTCTTACCGTTGAACATAATTTTGTGAGCATTTCCCGAGAAGCCCTCTACAGACACTTAATCAATCATGGCTTCCGTAGAGTGTGCACTCCGATTAGCCGGTGGGACGACTGGTATGTTAATGAAAGAAACCCCTTTTTATCGTCCTTTTAATGGGCGTTTTAACCGCGTTGCTTATCTCCCTTATTTAAGAAACAATTAACTTATGAGTCGGTATTACTTTGCCTACGGTTCAAACCTTGATGCCGCACAGATGGAGCGACGCTGCCCTCAATCACAGTTTCGCGGAAAAGCCCTGCTGCCGAAACATCGTCTCGCTTTTACTCACGCTAGCACCACCTGGGGTGGTGGTTCAGCAGACATTCTAGAAGATGAGCTTTCTTCAGGAGTCTGGGGAGTTGTTTACGAACTAGCCTCCGAGGACTGGAAACGCCTCAATGAGGCTGAAGGGTCAGCCTATAAACGTATCTCAGTCAATGTGCTCGAGGCGGGAGTGGAGGACTGCCCTCTCGAATGCGAAGCCTACAAAGTGATATCGCCTACGGGGCCTCACTTGCCTTCAAAGTTGTATCTAGAAAAAATTATACGCGCGGCCCTTACGCGAGGCTTGCCCGCAGGATGGGTTACTTGGCTCAAAGGGCTTTCTTGCAAAGATTAAGTGAGCAAGATTCGCAAACGTTGTTCTTGGTGCGGGGATGACCCGCTCTATAAAGCTTATCACGATAACGAATGGGGAATGCGAGTGCAGGACGACTGCATCCTTTTTGAACAGTTGATTCTTGAAGGCGCCCAAGCTGGCCTTTCTTGGCTGACCATTCTCAAGAAACGTCCGCATTATCGAAAGGCTTTTGCCCAATTTGTTCCTCAAAAAGTTGCCCGATTTAAACATGAAAAAATCGATGAACTTCTAAAAAACGAAGGCCTGGTGAGACATCGAAGGAAACTTGAATCAGCCGTTCGAAACGCTCAAGTGTTCATCGATATACAAAAAGAGTTCGGCTCTTTTCGTCGATGGCTCGATACGCAGATTCAAACCATCGATGATCGCCGCGCCTCGCTCAACCTACCTTCCGTCTTATCTAAAAAAGTCTCTTGTGAGTTAAAAAAAAGGGGCATGAAATTTGTTGGGCCATCGATTATTCATGCGTATTTACAGGCCATTGGAGTCTACCAAGACCATCTCCCTGAATGCTGGAAATTTCGTCAAAAGAAGGTCTCCTCGCGTAGTACGCGTTGACATTAAAATAGCACCCTTCAAGTTATTTTACCCAGCCCACGTAATCTTTTATGCGCTTTCTTAAGCATCTCTACGTTCAGGTTTTAATCGGCATCGTTATCGGGGGTT
The DNA here is from genome assembly GCA_947470855.1 of Opitutia bacterium. GTDB lineage: Bacteria > Verrucomicrobiota > Verrucomicrobiia > Opitutales > UBA953 > UBA953. The sequence continues at coordinate 4,708 of CANIUQ010000012.1, forward strand.
TGATTGGTTTTTATTTTCCTACCACTGGCACCAGTTTAAAGCCTCTCGGCGATGGCTTCATTAGCCTAATCAAGATGCTGATTGCCCCGATTATTTTCTGCACCGTGGTGGTTGGTTTAGCCGGAATGGGTGATTTAAAGAAAGCTGGAAAAGTAGGTTTCAAAGCTTTTGTTTACTTTGAAATCGTCACCACCGCAGCACTCGTTATCGGACTGCTCGTGGCCAACCTCTTAAAGCCTGGCGACGGATTTAATGCGACTGTCGAAACACTGAATGCTGGCTCGGTAGCGAAATATGAAACCGCAGCCAAAAGCATGACGGCAGTGGAACATATTTTACATATTATCCCCAAAACCTTTGTGAGTGCCTTTGCCGAAGGAGAAATCTTGCAGGTTCTCTTTCTTGCTCTGCTCTTCGGCATCGCACTCGGGCAACTGGGCGACCACGGTCGACCCATCCTTAATTTACTTCAGGAAGTTACGCGTGTCTTTTTCGGAATGCTCAATAGCATAACCAAATTAGCGCCGCTAGCTGCCGCTGGTGCCATTGCTTTTACCATTGGGCAATATGGCGTTAGCACTCTCACCCATCTTGGTAAACTCATGTTCTGCGTTTACCTTACCTGCGCCCTCTTTATTTTTATTGTCCTAGGTTTGATTGCGCGCTGGAGCGGATTTAGTCTGTGGAAAATTTTAAAATATATCCGTGAAGAAATCATGATTGTATTGGGGACTTCGACCTCGGAGACCGCTTTGCCTAGTTTAATGAACAAAATGGAAAAAGCGGGCTGTGCCCGTTCCGCCGTTGGTATTATCGTTCCTTCAGGTTATTCGTTCAATCTTGATGGCACCTGCATCTACTTAACTATGGCTGCCATTTTTATCGCGCAAGCGATGAATGTCCCCATTACCTTGACCGAAGAGTTGACCCTACTCGCCACTCTCTTATTAACCTCAAAAGGGGCCGCTGCGGTGGCGGGCGGTGGCTTTATCACTCTCGCTGCGACTCTTGCGACCGTTGGACATATACCTGTCGCTGGTATCGCCCTAATCCTTGGCGTGGATCGCCTACTCTCTGAAGCTCGATCTGTGACTAATTTCATTGGCAATACGGTAGCTACCCTGGTGGTTTCTCGATGGAATGGTGATTACGACCACGCCAAGGGACAGGATGTACTCGCTGATAAATCTTGAGTGAATTTTTGCAAAGAAGTCATCATACCTCCGCTTGTCTTTTTATGATAATGGCTTAAAAAAAGCGCATGTCCAAAAAGACTCCTGTCACTGCGTATCCTGAATTTCTGAAAGACTTACTCGAAGCCAAATCACCAACTGGGCATGAGTTTGCCGCCCAAGCGGTGGTCGATGCTTACGTTGAAAAGTCCGCCGATAAATACCATCGAGATACTTTAGGCAATCGTATCGCTGAGCTGAAAGGCAAAGGTGGACCGACTTTAATGTTTGCCGGACACATTGATGAAATCGGACTGATTATTTCTCACGTCGACGACAAAGGATTTTTATATTTTGAATTTTTAGGTGGCCATGATCATGTCATTCCCTCGGGGCGACGAGTTCATATCCTTACCCGCAACGGACCTGTTTTAGGCATTACTGGTAAACGTGCCGTTCACCTTTTATCTCCCGAAGACCGTAAACGCGTTCCCGAACGCCACGATATGTGGATTGATATCGGTGTAACCAACCGCACCGAGGCCTTAACCATCGTTCGCATTGGCGACCCAGCGGTTTACGCCGATGGTCCTGAAATTTTACGTGGGTCAATTGGTGTCGCACGAGCTTTCGACGATAAGGCAGGTGCCTATGTTTGTATGGAAGCCTTCCGCCGTTTAGCCAAAGAAAAAGACCTAGCCGCTCGAGTCGTCTCCGTCGCCACAACACAAGAAGAAATCGGAACCCGTGGCGCACAAGTCGCCGCCCAAAGCATTAATCCTCAAGTTTCGATTACTGTTGATGTTGGACATGCCACCGATCACCCCGATGCAGATAATCGGAAGTTTGGTAAATTCACCCTTTCGGGTGGTCCAATCATCAGTCGTGGCCCCAATATTAATCCTCTGGTTTTTGACCAAATGATAGCTGCCGCCGAGTCCATTGATATACCCTACCAAGTCGCAGCTGAATCCCGACCTACTGGCACCGATGCACGAGCGATTCAAATGGCCAATGGTGGTGTCGCTTGTGGTTTAGTGTCCATCCCCTTGCGCTACATGCATACTCCAGGAGAAATTGTTGACCTCACGGTGGTTGAACAATCCGTCCAACTCTTGGTCGCCTTTGCCCTACAGGTAAAAAAGAACCAAAGTTACGCTTGGTAAGTCTTTTCAAGAAAAGCACTTCGCCATTTGCCTGCCTTAGATTGGCTTTCAAGATAAAGCCATGCCCAGTAGCCCTACCCTAGTCTGGTTTCGTCAAGATTTACGTTTGGCAGATAACCCAGCCCTTCGTGCCGCCGTGGCTTCAGGAGGCGAAGTGATTCCCGTTTATATTCATAATATCAAAGGAGAAGGGACTTGGGCTCCTGGCGGTGCCTCACGTTGGTGGCTACACCATGCACTCGCTGACCTTGAACAACAATTTCAACGATTCGGCGTTTCCCTCATTATTCGTTCAGGTGATAGTTTATCGGTTTTACAAAAACTCTTAACCGAAACGGGCGCTGAACAAGTCGTCTGGAATCGACGCTACGAACCAGCGATTGTCCAACGAGATACCCAGATTAAAACTGTTTTACGAAATGCAGGTAAAAAGGTGGAATCGTTCAACGGCTCACTTTTGCACGAGCCCTCCCGAGTCAAAAATCTTTCCGGCAATCCCTTCCAAGTTTTCACCCCTTTCTGGAAAAATTGTTTAGCAAATCACCAATGGGGTGAACCAGAAAAAGCTCCGTCAAAAATTAAAGGTACCTCACTAAAAATCTCATCCGAGACCATTGATTCCTTAAATTTACTTCCCAAAATTAAATGGGATCGAACCATCGCTACTTTTTGGAATCCGACACGTGCGGGAGCCGAAAAACGCTTGGCAGATTTTGTCGCTTCACCAGCCAAAGACTACGACACCGCTAGAGATTTTCCCGAACACGATGGGACTTCTCGACTCTCGCCTTATTTACACTTTGGACAAATTTCCCCTCTCGAAGCCTACGCCCGAGTCAAAGCCTCTCCCCATGGCGAAACTAAAAGCGGTCAACGTTTCTTAGCCGAGATTGGCTGGCGTGAATTTGGTTATCATTTACTCCATCATTTTAATCATACTCCAGAAAAACCCTTGCGAGCTGAGTTTGAACGTTTTCCTTGGGCTCCTGACCCTCAACTCCTTCGCTCTTGGCAAAAAGGTCGCACGGGATTCCCCATTGTCGATGCAGGGATGCGTCAGCTTTGGCAGACGGGTTGGCAACATAACCGTGTGCGCATGATTGCTGCCTCAGTGCTCGTTAAACACCTTCTCCAACCGTGGCAGTCAGGGGCCACTTGGTTCTGGGATACTCTTGTGGATGCCGATTTGGCTTCAAACACCCTTGGCTGGCAGTGGGCTGGCGGTTGCGGAGCGGACGCAGCACCTTACTTCCGTGTGTTCAACCCCGTTCTCCAAGGAGAAAAATTCGACCCCCACGGAACCTATGTCCGCCAGTACGTCCCTGAATTGGCTAAAATGCCAGCCGAATGGATACACAAGCCCTGGGAAGCACCGGCTGAAGTCCTAAAGGCCGCAGGTGTCGAACTCGGAGTCAATTACCCCACTCCCGCCATTGGTTTAAATGAGGGCAGAGACCGAGCCCTGGCCGCCTTTAAGAAGCTTAGATCCTAGCAAAAAACTTTTTTGAAACTTTGGCTGGGTTGCAGGGTTATATCAAATGTTATGAAAATTATAACCACACTCCTCACAGGACTATTAGCTTCATGGGCAACCTTAGCCTACGCGGGCGAATCTAAACGCACCGCTGAGTATATTCTCACGACACCTCTTGAATTCGAAGGCAAAAATGTCGACCTCGATGTATCCTTCGTCAAACCCGTAAACTGGAAAAGCCCTAATACTGAAATCGCTTTTTTTCATGCCATGACAATGGATCGTCATGATAAAAAGCGTGGAGGAAGCATTCTCGTAGCGATTCCTGCCGCGGATGCAGCGAAATTTGCCAAGCGTTATGGCACCGATTTCGACGGACGTAATGAATACGATCGATTGAATGGCGTCTTAACCACCGCCCCAGGTAAAAAAATTAAAGGACGCACTTGGATCATCGATATGACGGGCGGCAAAATAGCTGAACTCGTCAAAAACAAGCAGCTCGTCATCGAGGACAACGAAGGTAAAGAAGGTGAAGGTAAAGGCGAGCGCGCCCCTTAATTCATTATTAAATGTTATTTCGGAGTGGTTAACTAAAGTAGTCTACGCCACCTTCAAATAATCCCTGGAATTTATTTCCAGGGATATTTTTTGCCACCTGAGATCCACGTCGCTCGCTGTGCCCCATTTTTCCGAGAACACGTCCGCAAGGACTCGTAATACCTTCAACAGCCTGCACCGATCCATTAGGATTAAACTCAATCCGATGCGAAGGGACTCCTTGGGCATCACAATACTGGAAGGCCACTTGGCCATTTTTAATAAGTTCCGTCATAACCGCTGAAGAAGCCACATAGCGACCCTCACCATGCGAGAAAGGAATCTGGTGAACTTGACCAACCTCGAGACGCGACAACCAAGGGGATTTCACTGAAGCCACCCGGGTATAGGCGTAACGCGATAGATGTCGGGCAATCGCATTATGGAAAAGTGTGGGAGCCTGCGCATCGACATCGCGAATCTCACCAAAAGGAACGAGACCCAATTTAATTAAGGCTTGGAATCCATTACAAATACCCAAAGCGAGACCATCGCGGGATTTTAATAACTCCATGGTAGCCTCGCGAACCACTGGGGATTTAAAAACGGCGGCAATAAACTTACCCGAACCATCGGGCTCATCACCGGCCGAGAATCCCCCAGGTATCATTAAAATCTGAGAACGTTGAATCGCCTGTGCTAAAGCCTGGAGTGATTCGGATAAGCCCTGTGCATCGTGATTGCGGAAAACAAGAATCTCCGGTTCTGCACCAGCTTGGCGAAAAGCTCTCGCGGTATCGTATTCGCAATTACTTCCAGGAAAAACGGGTATAATAACGCGTGGACGAGCGACGCGAACCTTAGGCTTTAAACCTGAGCGCTGAGCAAAATGAATGGTTTCAGGCTGTCCAACAGGCTCCGAAGCTCGCGTTGGGAAAACTGACTCTAAAAGACTCTCGTGTGCCTGCAAAAGTTTTTCCACAGAAACCTGAACTCCCGGCCAAGTGATTTCAGCCTGAACAGTCGTTTTTCCAAGAACACGGTGCGGCAAATCACCCAAGTCAGAATGGCGCGCGACTTCTAAAACCAGCGATCCGTAGGAAGGAGTAAAGAAATCGGCTGAAGGTACAGCGTCTAAGGCAACTCCTAAGCGATTACCAAAACACATACGTGCCAAGGCATGCCCTACTCCACCCTGACGGACCGCCGTCGCAGCAAGAATTTTTCCTGCCTTCATCAAGCGATGAACAGCCGATAAGCGATTTTGGGCCACCTTCAAGTCGGGCAACAAGGCCGAGGTACGAGGCACCTCAATGACGACGACCGTAGAACCTGCTTGCTTAAACTCAGCCGAAACAACCTCCGAGGCTTTTCCAGGAACAATGGCAAAAGAAACCAAAGTCGGTGGCACATCGAGATCTTTAAAGGAACCCGACATACTATCTTTACCGCCAATGGCTGCTGTTCCGAAAGCACACTGAGCCTCCAGTCCGCCCAATAAGGCAACCAAAGGCTTACCCCAACGCTTAGGATCTTGTCCTAATTTTTCGAAATATTCTTGGAAAGTCAGTCGAGCACGAGCGGGGTTTCCTCCTGCAGCCGTCAAACGAGCAAGTGATTCAACCACTGCACAAACCGCACCATGCCCTGGTGACCATTGAGCCACTTCAGGATTAAATCCGTAACTCATGATGGTACAGACATCTGTCTCACCATGTAATACAGGCAACTTAGCTGCCATAGCCTCTTGCGGAGTCGACTGCGTTAGACCACCGAAAGGATGCAAAACGGTGTTGGCACCAATCGAAGCATCAAAACGCTCAACTAACCCACGCTGCGAAGCCAAAGGCAGAGCGCTAACCATGGCCAAGAAATCATCTGCTGTTACTGTCTTAGGCGTAACCGCAAAAGGATTTTTTTCTAAGTCAGGAGCAACCACATGAGCCGTCGCCGTTTGTGTGACGCCATTCGTATCCAGAAAATCGCGCGAGATATCGACGATACGTTGACCACGCCATTCCATGACCAAACGTCCAGTGTTCGTGACATCAGCGACCGCAACTCCTTCTAAATTTTCTTGGCGGGCTGCCGCTAAAAATGTTGGGACATCTTTAGGCTCAAGCACAACAGCCATACGCTCTTGCGATTCGGAAAGTGCGATTTCTGTTCCATCAAGCCCATCATACTTCAATGGTACGCGATCCAAGTGCACATGCAAAGACGGTGCTAATTCACCGATTGCTACCGAGACTCCACCTGCACCGAAATCATTACAACGTTTAATTAAACGACTGACGCTAGGGTTGCGAAACAAACGCTGCAACTTACGTTCGGTAGGAGCATCGCCTTTCTGAACCTCCGCTGAATTTTGGAGAGCCGTTTCGGTGTGTTCCTTAGAGGAGCCTGTCGCCCCACCCACCCCATCACGCCCCGTACGTCCGCCAACCAGAACAATGACATCATCTGGGGCGGGAACTTCGCGTCGAACACATGCACGAGGGCCAGCGGCCACGACGGCACCAATTTCCATCCGTTTCGCTACATAACCTGGATGGTAGTGCTCCGAGACAAGTCCCGTCGCTAAACCAATTTGATTACCATAAGAGGAGTACCCTGCAGCTGCACCCGTCGTGATTTTACGCTGTGGCAATTTACCAGGTAGAGTTTGCTGATAGGGAGTGAGAGGATTAGCCGCGCCCGTCACCCGCATCGCTTGGTAAACGTAGGATCGACCTGAAAGGGGATCGCGAATCGCACCACCTAAACATGTTGCGGCACCACCGAAGGGCTCAATTTCTGTCGGGTGATTGTGCGTTTCGTTTTTAAACATGACCAACCACTCCTCCACCTTACCATCGATTTCCACAGGAACGACAATCGAGGCCGCATTGACCTCCTCCGAGTCTTCCATGTCATCCAAAATACCGCGTCGCTTTAATTCTCGCCCACCAATCGTGGCGATATCCATCAAGCAAATCGGCTTACCTTGGCGATTGAGGCCTAAGCGAATCGATTGATAGTTCTGCCAAGCTTGTCGAAAAGGCTCTAATAAAGGAGAAGGCTCAAACTCAACAGCAGTCAATTCAGCCAAGAAAGTAGTGTGTCGACAATGATCCGACCAGTAAGTGTCCAAGAGTTTAATCTCTGTCAGCGTTGGCTCCCGCTTTGCCTCATCTTGAAAGTATTTTTGACAGAAAGCCAAATCGGCATCGGACATGGCTAAACCCATGCTTTTACGTAAACTCGCAAGTTCAGCAGATGATTTTTTTAGAAAGTCTTTCACCGAAGCCACGGCCGCAGGCACAGGAGCCGCTCGACGAAGAGAATCAGGCTTAACCAGAGTTGCTTCACGCGAATCGACTGGATTGATGAGATAAGCTTTAATTCGTTTAACATCCTCATCGGACAGTTTTCCGGAAAGAATGTAGACGCGTGCAGCGGCAACTTCGGGGCGCTGACCACCACTAACAATTTGCAAGCATTGGGCAGCCGAATCGGCACGCTGGTCAAATTGACCTGGTAAATACTCAACCGCAAATGCCACCTCACCTGCCGCGATGGCCAAAGACTCAACGGTTACGTCATCGACGGGAGGTTCAGCAAAAACTGTAGGTATCGCTTGGCTGATTGAAGACTCAGAGGCGCCTTCGATATCGTAGCGTTGAATAATACGTATTCCCTGCAAAGAAGGTAGGCCAAGCGAGTCGCGCAGATCGCGCAACAAGCTTTCGGCTTCAGACCGAAAGGGGGGCTTTTTTTCGACGTAAAGACGTTTCATGAAGTCTCCCCTACCTTGTCGGAAATCAGGGAGGGAGGACGACACAAAATTATGAAATTTTGTTACCAGACCTCCCCTTAGTACGCACCAACCCAAAGAAAAGGGGCGAACCTCACGATTCGCCCCTTACTTGAAATCTAGTCTCTTGGCTTACTTCTTCTTAGCTGCTCGCTTTTCCTCAATGGCTGCTTGGGCAGCAGCGAGTCGAGCGACTGGAACGCGGTAAGGGGAGCAAGAGACGTAGGAAAGCCCTACCCGATGGCAGAACTTCACGGATTCAGGCTCACCGCCGTGTTCACCGCAGATACCAAGCTTGATATCGGGGCGAGTCGAGCGACCCTTCTCGATTGCAATCTTAACGAGTTGACCCACGCCAGTTTGGTCAAGGCTTGCAAACGGATTCTTTTTGAAGATTTCGTTTTCCGTGTAAGCACCCAAGAAGTTACCCATGTCGTCACGGGAGACGCCTAAGGCTGTCTGCGTAAGGTCATTGGTACCGAAGCTGAAGAATTCGGCCGTCTGAGCAATTTCATCGGCTGTTAACGCACCACGGGGGACTTCAATCATCGTTCCCACGGTGTAAGGAATCTTCACTTTCTTCTCAGCTTGAACCTCAGCTGCTACGCGATGGATGACTTCAACCTGCAAGTCGAGCTCGCGCTTGAAACCAACGAGAGGCACCATCACTTCAGGTTTAACTTTGATGCCCTTCTTCAATACCGTCGCTGCGGCTTCGAAGATAGCACGTGCCTGAGTCTCGGTAATTTCAGGATAAGCGATACCTAAACGGCAACCACGGTGTCCGAGCATCGGATTAAATTCATGAAGAGCAGCGACGCGGGAGATAACTTTCTCCTTCGAAACTCCAAGTTTCTTCGCGAGTTCGGCCTGGGCTTTTTCATCATGAGGAACGAATTCATGCAAGGGAGGATCGAGCAAACGAATCGTCGCAGGAAGCCCCTTAAGCGTTTGGAAAATACCGATGAAGTCTTCGCGCTGGTAAGGCAGAATTTTGGCCAATGCTTTACGACGACCTTCGACGGTTTCAGCGAGAATCATTTCACGAACGGCATCGATACGATCGCCTTCGAAGAACATGTGTTCGGTACGAGTGAGACCGATACCTTGCGCACCAAAAGCCATCGCTTGGGCGGTTTGCTCAGGGTTGTCGGCATTCGTGCGAACCTGTAAACGAGTCGCCTGCGAACACCACTTCATCAATTGGACGTAATTCTTATACTTCTCCGTCTTCTGGGCGGCTTTATCGTCATTTAATAGACCAGCCACGATTTCAGAGGGAGCGGTCTTGATTTGGCCAGCATAGACAGTACCAGCAGTACCATCGATCGAGAGATAGTCGCCTTCCTTGAAGGTATGACCAGCAATTGTTGCCGTCTTTTTGTCATAATCAATTTGCACCGCAGCGGCACCACAAACACAGACTTTACCCATCTGACGTGCCACGAGAGCAGCGTGAGAAGAAACTCCGCCACGCGCAGTGAGAATACCTTCGGCAGCAATCATACCCCGGAGGTCTTCAGGAGAGGTTTCCAAGCGGACCAGAAGAACTTTTTCACCCTTCTCGGCTGCCACAACTGCACGGTCGGCGTTAAAATAGATGCGACCCGTTGCAGCGCCAGGACCTGCAGGGAGACCACTCGCAATCGCTTTGGCTTTCTTTACTTCAGCTAAATCGAAAATCGGCGCCAATAACTGTTCAAGCTGATCAGCGGGATTACGCAAAACAGCCGTTTCCCAGTCGATGAGTTTCGACTTCACCATATCGGCAGCAAACTTCAAGGCAGCGGCAGCGGTACGCTTACCATTGCGCGTTTGTAGCATGTATAGTTTGCCTTCTTGGATGGTAAACTCGATGTCTTGCACATCTTTGAAATGCTTTTCGAGAATTTGACGAACCTTGAGCAACTGTTCATAGCTCTTCGGCATCACATCCTTGAGTTTGATGACTGGCTCAGGTGTACGCACACCAGCCACAACGTCTTCACCTTGTGCATTGACTAAAAACTCTCCGTAAAATTCATCGACACCGTTGGCAGGGTTACGCGTGAAAGCTACGCCCGAGCCTGAACGTTCACCCGTATTACCAAACACCATGGCTTGAACGTTAACTGCGGTACCCCACTCGGCAGGAATGTTGTATTTACGACGGTAAACAATCGCACGGTCGTTCATCCAGGAGCTGAAAACAGCACCCGCAGCACCACGGAGCTGATCCCATGGTTGATTCGGGAAAACCTTACCGGTGCGTTGTTTAACCAAGGCTTTGAAGCGCTTAACCAATTCTTTTTGGTCTTCAGCGGTGAGCTTCGAGTCTTCGATGTCACCTTTATATTTCTCGTGCTTAAATTCTTCGATGACAGACTCGAAAGGTTCGTGGTCTTCACCTTCACGCTTCTGCACACCCAAAACAACGTCGCCATACATCTGAATAAAGCGGCGATAGCAGTCCCAAGCGAAACGAGAGTTATTGGTGGCTTTCTCGAGAGCGACAACCGTTTGATCGTTCAAACCGAGATTTAAAATAGTATCCATCATCCCAGGCATCGAGTCGCGAGCACCCGAGCGAACGGCAACGAGCAAGGGCATTCCTGAAGTTGCTCCAAATTCTGTGCCCATGATTTTTTCCATATTGCGCACACCAGCTTCCATCTGAGCTTGGAGTGAAGCGGGATACGTGCGTTTGTTAGCGTAGAAGTAAGTGCAGACCTCGGTCGTGATGGTAAAACCTGGAGGAACGGGAAGACCAATACGGGTCATCTCCGCGAGATTCGCTCCTTTACCGCCGAGGAGGGCTTTCATCGTGCCATCTCCGTCAGCTTTGCCATCACCCCAAACGTAAACAACTTTGGACGATTTAGAGGAGGCTTTATTTTTTGGATTTTTGGTCTTGGCCATAGGTGTGTAAAAAATGGGTAATTGTATTGCCGAGAGACATTCGGTCGCGCGACAGAACCCCACAAAAAGGGGAAAGCAGGCTCTGCTGTCAATGGATTAGGGGCTCACATGGACCCTAAAAGGCTTAAAACCCGCTCTTTAATCGCCGTTAGGCCAATTCAAACAAGATGGGTTATTAACAGTCGAAAAAATCAGGATATTTAATCCTATTTAAGTCGATAAATAAAAATCCCGATAAAAAACAAAACCAACAGCACAATCATTAAGGTTTTGGCTGAGGCGCGACTCTGATTTTCCTCAAATTTACGATTCATGTAAGCCTTTCGTCCCGCTTCGGTAACCGCCTCCACAATGACATCAGGGAAACCTCGGCCAGGGACTTCTACGATGGTCCCCTTGACCAGACCGAGTCGCATTAAAATCATAAGGGCTAAAACCTTTCTCTCGGTTGATAAAATATCGAATTCATTACACTCACGTCCAACAACCAAACGCTCCAAAGCCAACAAAGCATCGGATGAAATATAGCGTCGTTGTTTAGTCGGCTTGCTCATTCTCAAGATTTAAGTGAGAGTCACGCAGTTGCGTTAAACAACGAAATAAATCGATAAAACCTTCTTAAACAAACTTTAATTTTAATGTTAAAAAATCGTGAAACTGAAATGTCTGTGGCTCTAAGCATTGCCGGATCCGATAGCGGTGCTGGTGCTGGCATACAGGTAGATTTACTCACCTTCGCTGCGCATGGAGTTTATGGCACCACAGCCATTACCTGTCTCACAGCCCAAAATCCTCAGGGTGTTTCCGACATTCATGTCGCACCTGCCAAATTCGTCATCGAACAATGCCAACAGGTAACCAAACATTATCACCCTAAAGCGATTAAAACAGGGATGTTATTTAACTCTGAAATTGTTTTAGCGGTCGCCGACTTTCTCACACAAAGTTCTATTCCTTACGTGGTCGACCCAGTCATGGTGGCATCAAGTGGAGCCACCCTTCTCTCTCCCGAAGCCATTGCCGCCGTCAAAAACTACCTCATTCCTAGAGCAACTCTGGTTACCCCGAATCTCGATGAAGCCTCTCTTTTGTTAGGGCGAAAAGCCCATGGGGGCGAAAAAAATGAAGCGGAAGCCTGTGAATTAGCCCACAGTTTCGGAGTCCCCTTTTTACTCAAAGGCGGTCATGCCCTCGGAGATGAATTAATTGACACTTTGGCTTGGCCTAACGGCAAAACCATCAGCCTAAAAGCAAAACGGATTCCCGACATTGATACACATGGAAGTGGTTGCACTTTGTCGGCTGCCATAACTGCCCAACTCGCTCTGGGCCAAGATTTGGCAACCGCAATCACCCTAGCCCATCGTTACCTTCAAGAGGCTATGAAAAACCCTATACGGGTAGCTGGACTTAAGCATATTCGACATTGATTGACTGACCTAGGGGCACGCCTTCGCTGCAACACCCCCATCATTTCGAGAATTTTGTTCATTTTTTAGTGGTATTCAGGTTATTCACACTTGCCCCTTTAGTGGAGTCACCTTTTCTAACTCGCTCCCTAGGCCATCAAGCCGTCTCTCTCCTATGTCAAAAAAGCACGCCGCCAAACAATCGACCACCCACACTCCTTCCACCACATCCGCCAAAACGGGTGTCAAAATGCGTGGCTGTGATGTCATGGTGCGATGCTTAGAGAATCTCGGCGTGGATACCATTTTCGCCTACCCAGGTGGTGCTTCAATGGAGCTTCACCAAGGGCTCACGCGCTCGAAAAAAATTCGTACTATTCTGCCACGTCATGAACAAGGTGGCGCATTCATGGCTCATGGTTATGCTCGTGCCACAGGTAAGCCTGGAGTTTGTATGGCCACATCTGGCCCTGGTGCGACGAATCTCGTCACTGCCATTGCCGATGCTCACATGGACAGCATTCCACTTATCTGCATCACAGGCCAAGTTTACCAACAATTTATCGGTCGTGCCGCATTCCAAGAAACAGATTTCTATGGCATGACGCTTCCCATCGTGAAGCACTCGTTCCTCGTTTTAAATTACGAAGAACTACCGATGATCATGTATAAGGCTTTCAAGATTGCGACAACTGGTCGTCCCGGCCCCGTAGTCATCGACATCCCGAAAGACGTTCAACAGCACGAATGGGTTCCTGTATTCCCAAAATCAATCGACGACGTCAGCATTCCTGGCCTTCCTGTTCCGCCCAAAGCACCCGATAGCGAATTTGAAAAAGTCATTCGTCTCATCGAAAAATCGAAGCAACCCGTGCTCTACATCGGTGGCGGTATTCTTTCGGGTCATGCCCACCAAGAACTAATCAATTTCGCGGAAGCAACGGGCATTCCTGTTGCCTCAACGTTAATGGGCTTGGGAGCCTTCCCTGCCAACCACCCCCAATCACTCTACTGGTATGGTATGCATGGCACAGTCGCAGGCAATTGGGCCGTCTGTAAGAGCGATTTGTTAATCGTTCTCGGTGCGCGCTTCGACGACCGTATTACGGGAGCCATCGAAAAGTTCGCCCCTGATGCCACGATTGTCCACATCGACATCGATCGTTCAGAACATCACAAAAATAAATTCGCTCACTACCCGATTCACTCCGACGTTAAGCACGCTCTCCAACGTCTTTTAGCATTAACGAAAAAGAATTTCCAGAAACCTGATTTTAAAAAGTGGTTCAGCACCATTAACGGATGGAAAAAGGAACATCCCTTCCCCTTCAGCTACGATCGCAAGGGCTCCAAACATATTCTCCCCCAAGAAGCAGTCGAAGTTCTTTTCGAAGAATCCAAAGGCGAGGCGATTATCTCTACGGGCGTTGGTCAGCACCAAATGTGGGCACCGCAGTATTATCAATTCAACAAGCCAAGAACCTTTATCAGTTCTCTTGGTGCTGGTACGATGGGCTTCGGCTTACCCGCCGCTATCGGTGCTAAAGTCGCTTTCCCCAAGAAACACGTAATCGATATCGATGGAGACGGCTCCTTCTTAATGAACATTCAGGAGCTTGCCTGTATGAAAATTGAGAAAATCAATGCCAAGATTTTACTCCTTAACAACCAACACCTCGGCATGGTGGTTCAATGGGAAGATCGTTTCTACGCAGGTGTTCGCGGTCACACAATTCTCGGCGATGCAGGCAACATCGGCAGCCCAGACAACCCGGCTGGGCTCTATCCAGACTTCGTCAAGATTGCCAATGGCTTTGGTATTAAAGCCCGACAAGTAATGAAGCGCGAAGAACTTCGTGAAGCCATTCGTGAAATGCTCGCCCATGATGGTCCTTATCTGCTCGATGTGGTTGTTCCTTACACCGAGCACGTTCTACCCTTCATTCCGCAAAAGAAGTCGGCGATGGAAATTCTTACGAAGTAAGGAACTCTCGCATTGAATAAAAAAGGCGAAGCTGAAGCTTCGCCTTTTTTATTCATTATAAATCAGTGCCCAGCTAACCAACGCTCGGCTTCAATGGCTGCACGACAACCCATACCCGCAGCAGTGATGGCCTGGCGGTAAACATGGTCCGCACAATCGCCAGCAACAAAGACGCCAGGAATCGGAGTACTAACCGTGTTATCACCAGCGACAAAATAACCATTTTCATCAATCGGCAAAGCAGGTGTGAATGGCTTGGTGTTAGGCACGTGGCCAATCGCAATAAAGACACACTTACAAGGAATGTCTCGGGTTTGTCCTGCCTGATCTTTGACACGCAAATGATCTACCTTCCCATCGGCACCGCCGAGCACTTCAAGTGGAGTGCAATTCAAAGCGAGTTCAATCTTCTCATGAGATTTAACACGTTGCACCATGATTTCTGAGGCCCGGAATTTATCGCGACGGTGCACCAAAATAACTTTGGAAGCAAAACGCGTTAAGAATAAGGCCTCCTCGCAGGCAGAGTCGCCACCACCCACCACAACAACGGGAACATCGCGATAAAAGGCACCATCGCAGGTGGCACAGGTTGTCACTCCATTACCACCATAATATTCTTTCTCACCAGGGATTCCTAAAAGACGAGGAGATGCGCCAGTGGCGATAATGACTGCCTTAGCTTCATATGTCGCTTCACCGCCCTTAAGTTTCTTAATGGATCCTGAAAAATCGACCGTATCAATGCGATCCCAGGCAAATTTTGCACCAAAGCGCTCTGCCTGAGCTTTCATGTTTGAAATCAGTTCATTACCATCAACGCCATGCACAAACCCTGGGAAGTTCTCGACCTCGGAAGTGGTGGTCAATTGGCCACCTGGCTGACCTCCTTCTAAAACAAGGGGAGAAAGACCTGCACGTGCCGCATAAATGGCGGCGGTAAGGCCAGCACAGCCCGTACCGAGGATAATGACGTTTTCTGCCATACAGAAACCTATTCTATGGGCTAAGGGGGACGGCAAGGCGGAAAACCCTATCGTGAACAAGTGAGTCAAGGCTTGCCCCAGGGGGCTGGGTCGGGGTTTGCTACAGACTGTTACCGGACCCATGTTTCTCAGCATCCTCAAGCTCTTCGCCGGCAGTCACAATCGGAAGTTCCTCCGTCAATGCGCTCCCATTGTTAAGCGCATCAATGCCCTCGAAAATGAGTATCAAAAACTTAGCGATGCCGAAATCCAGGCCAAGACCGCGGAGTTCAAATCACGCCATGCCAAGGGCGAGAGTCTCGATGCTTTATTACCTGAGGCCTTCGCCGTTGTAAAAAATGCTGCCCGCCGTCTCTGCGGCACAAAGGCCACGGTGTGCGATCATGAGCTCACCTGGCAAATGGTGCACTTCGATGTACAACTCATTGGCGGAATCGCTCTGCATCAAAACAAGATTTCTGAAATGGCTACGGGTGAAGGAAAAACCCTTGTCGCCACCCTGCCCCTTTACCTGAACGCTTTAACTGGAAAAAATTGCCAGCTGGTTACGGTAAATGATTACTTAGCCCGACGAGATTCTGAGTGGATGGGACACCTCTATCGCTGGTTAGGACTCACTGTCGGATGTATTCAAAATCAAATGGATAATGCCGAACGTCAAAAGGCTTACGCCTGCGATATCACCTACGGCACTGCTTCCGAGTTTGGTTTCGATTATCTAAGAGATAATGGGATGGCACTCAGCGCGCCTGAACAAGTTCAACGAGGTCATTACTTCTGTATTGTCGATGAAATCGACTCCATCCTCATCGATGAAGCACGAACTCCACTCATTATTTCGGGTCCAGTTACCGAAGAAAGAGAGCCTCCCTTCCCGCGCTTGGTCTCACAGGTTAAAGGCCTCTTCGAAAAACAAACTCAATTAGTCACTCGCCTCATCAACGAGGCCGAATCGGAACTCAAAGCCCTACCAGAAGGACGCGAACCCAGTGACGCCACCCTCGATAAACTTTGGCTTACTTCACATGGTATGCCTCGCAATAAAGCGTTTGCACGTCTGATGGAAAACGGACGTTGGCGTAAGGCTTTAGAGAGATTCGAAGGTATTCTTGCCAGTGACATCGAGAAAGACCGCCGCTTCCACTTGAAAGAACGACTCTATTTTGCAATCAACGAACGCAACCATGAGTCCGACCTCTCTCAATTAGGTCGCGACACTCTTCGTCCCAACGAACCCGACGCTTTCGTTCTTCCTGATTTACCCACTCGCTATATCGAACTCGATAAAGATGAATCGCTTTCGCCTGAACGTCGCAATGAGTTGCGCGCTGAAGCGGAAGCGAGTTATGTTAAAGTTTCTGAGGACATTCATGCGATTGGCCAGCTCTTGAAGGCATTTGCGCTGTACGAAAAAGACCGTCACTACGTCGTGCAAGACGGCAAGGTGATGATCGTCGATGAGAATACGGGACGCATTATGGCAGGACGTCGCTGGAGCGACGGACTACACCAAGCCGTTGAAGCCAAAGAAGGTGTTGCCCTTGAAAAAGAAAATAAGACCTACGCAACAATCACGATTCAAAACTACTTCCGTATGTATGCCAAATTAGCTGGCATGACTGGCACAGCGGAAACTGAAGCCACCGAGTTCCATGAAATTTACGGTCTAACCGTGGTAACGATTCCGCCGAATCGCACCTGCATTCGTATCGATAAAAACGATATCTTTTTCAAGACGAGACGCGAAAAGTACAACTACGCTATCAAAGAGGTATCAGAGGCCTATCGTCGGGGTCAGCCTGTGCTTGTCGGCACGGCTTCGGTGGAGGCCTCCGAAACCTTTAGTCGTATGTTAAACATCGCTAAAGTACCTCACAAAGTTCTGAACGCTAAACACCACGAGCAAGAGGCTGATATTGTTGCCTTAGCTGGACAAAAAGGTGCGGTGACGATTGCGACAAACATGGCTGGTCGTGGTACAGACATTCGACTAGGCGAAGGGGTTCGCGATTTAGGCGGTCTCTACGTTCTCGGCACCGAACGTCACGAATCTCGTCGAGTCGATCGTCAGTTGCGCGGTCGTTGTTCTCGACAAGGCGACCCTGGCTGCTCTCGCTTCCTCGTTTCCCTGGAAGACGATTTAATGCGTCTCTTTTCCAATGCGGGCATTATCTCTTCCCTCTTGGAAAAATCTTTTAAAGAAGGTGAACCCTTAGAACACCCTTTACTCAATCGCTCGATTGGTACGGCGCAAAAACGCGTTGAAGGTCAGAATTATTCTCAACGAAAACGTCTTTTACAGTACGACGACGTTCTCAATCATCAGCGCCAAATCGTTTACGGTTTGCGTAATCGCATCCTCACTGAGGAAAACTCTCGAACCATTCTTCTTGAGGTGATTGCTGATGAAATTGAGGACCGCTTAGACACCGCCTATCGTGATTTCGAGTCGAACGCAGAACGGACTGGTGCAGAGGCTTTTGTCTCTTGGTTTGTTGGTACTTTCCCTATTCGCCTGACCATCGATGACTTATTACCTCTCAATCGCGATTTAGCAGTCGCTTTGGTGATGAAAAAAATCACCGAGTTACAAACCAGTCGCGAGCAACACGAATCTAAAGAGATACTGCAACACCTCGAACGGCATATTCTACTACGTGCGATTGATCGTCATTGGCAAAATCACCTCACTGAAATGGAGGAATTACGCCGAGCCGTAGGCCTGCGAGGTTATGCCCAGAAAGATCCGCTCAATGAATACAAGACTGAAGCCTATAAAGCCTTTGAGCAGTTAATGCGTCAACTGCGCACCGAGGTTTGCTCGGGTCTATTCCGAACCGCTTCCAGTATGGAAGCCTTGGAGTCACTCTTGCGTGCTGCTCAAGAAAAAGCCGTAGCGACAGGTCCAGCTGAACCTGGCACACCCGAAGACACGGCAGGAATCTCTGCGCCAGCCAATCGCCCAAAATTAGAACCCTACCGTCGAAGTGTACCTAAAATTGGTCGTAATGCGGTGGTTCGCATCCGCAAGGGAGATCAGGTCCAGGATTTGAAATGGAAAAAAGCAGAAGCCTTGGTGCGCGATGAAGGCTGGGAAGTTGTGGAAACCCTTTCCGAATGAACGAATCTCCTCTTTCGTTTTTTAAATCCCACTCCTTCTTAACGTGGGCTGGCCTCAGCTTATCCGCGGTTCTTTTATTTTTCTCTTTCGGGCCGATTGGTCATCCCTTTTTAGCATTTTTCGCTCTCCTTCCTGCTATCCTGCTCAGCCACTTACAACCGGAATGGAAAACGTGGCTACGTGCTTCATTGACCGTCAGTTGGTTGCTTTGGATTGCACTGCTTATCTGGCTAAGACACGTCTACCCACCCCTTGGCTATGTGGGATTAATCTTCTTAACGGCTTACTGTGCACTTTATTTATTTGGATGGTTAGTGGCTCTTCGTTGGATTTACCCATCCATCAATCAATCGCCTCTCTGGGCTCGTTGTCTGGTCATTCTTGGTTTAGCAGGTGCCTGGGGTGTAGGGGAATGGATTCGCGGTAACATTCTTACTGGCTTCGGATGGCTACCCTTGGCTGCAACACAGGAAACCAACCCTGTCATCTTAAGTTTATGTGCTTGGGTCGGTCCCTATGGTTTATCGGCTTTGATTGTTTTGGTTAACTTGGGCTTCGCTCGTTGGATCAACCGACTGATTCATTTTCGCAAAGAGTTGCATGAGGTTGGCCCTGCAACACCCATGACATGGTTTTCGCGAATCACTCCCGAACTTTATCTCGGTCTCGCTCCCTTGGGGATAAGTTTCATACTCTATGCCAATAGTTTTAGCGAGTCACTCCTCACCCTTCCGCCGAGGACCAGTTTTTCCAGTGGTATCGTACAAACGGATTTTGATCCAAATGCCAAATGGGACGCACATCGCCTAAACAATCATCTTCATCAAATTACTTTGCATACGATTGAGGCCTCGAAGCCCGATAAAAATGGTCAAAGGCCTGATTTCGTTCTCTGGCCCGAAGCTGCTCTTCCGATTTCCCTAGAAAATAAAATCTATCTGCAAATTCTTACCCAACTCGCCAAGACCACACAAACCACCCTCATTATTGGTGTAATCAATAAACGCGGAACAGGCTACGCTAACGGAGTTGCAGTAATCACCCCCGAGGGTTTGCAGTCGCCCATTTATGCGAAGAGACACTTAGTTCCTTTTGGCGAGTATGTCCCCTTCGCAAACTACCTCCCCCTAAGAAAAGTCGTCCCCATCCAAGAGGATTGCGTGGCTGGTCAGGATATCGCCCACCTCAATTTGACCACCCAGCGTGGAGAAAAAATTAGAGCTGGCGCTCTGGTATGCTATGAAGACGTCTTCCCTTCTTTAGGACGTGAGCATGCTTTAGCTGGAGCACAACTCATGGTTGTCGTAACCAACGATGCTTGGTACGGACGTGAAGCTGGTGCCTATCAACACAATGCTCACTCCGTATTACTGGCGGCGGCCACAGGAATTCCTATTTTACGCTGTGGCAATGCAGGTTGGAGCGGATTTATCGATTCTCGTGGACGCATGACTGCCCTGACTCAAGGGGAAGACCCCACCATCTATTTTTCAGGCTCAGGAAGAATTGGACCCGTGGCAGTTAAAGGAGAAAAAACTCCGCCAACTTTTTGGGTTAAACAGGGAGATTTTGCCATCGCCTTAGGCGGACTCTTTTTTGCCCTCACGGCTTTTTGGCGTCGTCAACAAAAGTCCTAAAGCTGAATTAAAATTCAGCCTTTGGGCTATCAGAGTGGGTGAAAGAGATTAACGGCGACGACCCGAATTTCCGCCTTCTTCCCCCTCTTCACTTTCCTCAGGACGTTCTTCGTCTTCATCCCACTTTAACTTACCTTCAAATTCTTTGTCTAATTTTTCGTCGTCTTCGACTTCAGGTAAATCGCCAATTTCTTCTTCTGCTGATACCGCACGAGAGGGCTTATCTTCATCATCATCTTCTCCTGGAACTTCGTGACCAGCGGGGACGAATTCTAAAATATCAGTAATTTCCTCGAAGGGATGAATATCGCGGCCTTCAATCATCGCCTGATTGCGCAACTCACTGAGTTGTTCATCAACATCCTCAACCGTCAACTTCTGCTCCAACTTAATCGTATCGTTAATCAACTTTACCCGCAGACGCATGATATGCTCTAAAAAGTCGGCGTACGATCCTTTATCACCGTCTTTGATATTAGGGAGAGCGAAAAGTTGTTCTTCGGAATCAAGAATATGTTCGGCAACGCGAGCTAAGCGCACCACTTCATCTTTATCAATGGAGTGGACCTGAAATGGCACAAAGGCGGCTTCGAGGATTTCATTGGATAATCCATACTCACGCAATGGGTCCATCATGTCCAAGACCCAAGGAAATTGATAAGGGTCTAGGATACCCAAACCATCGGGGTCGTAATGCTTAGGATCAGAGTTTTCCTTTACCCACCAGTTGCCCGTTTCTTTTTTATAACGAATGGTACACCAGAGCAGTTTAGATGTCGTCACAGCCATGATGGCTGGTTTGACCAAGTTTAGGAGAGAGTCAAGAGGCGGTCGTAACCTGCCCCTTTTTTCAGCAGGGGAAGACTCCTTCTCCGCTTTCCTTCTAAAAAATCCCCCTTAATAAGAACCTATGTCCTTTCTCTACGAAAAAGTCTTAGCCAAGGCCCTTTACGCGATGGACCCAGAAACCGCTCACCAAGTGGGTCTGCGTGGCATGGGAGTTCTAGGCTCAATTACCCCGCTGCGAGTATTACTCGAGCGTCGACTTTTACCAAAAGATGCAAAACCCATCGAACTCTTTGGACTCAAGTTTCCCAATCACATCGGGCTAGCAGCAGGATTCGATAAAGATGGAATCGGTTGGCGCGGAGCGGGGGCTTTAGGCTTTGGCCACGTGGAAATCGGGACAGTGACGCGTCACCCCCAAGCTGGCAATGAGAAGCCTCGCGTCTTTCGTTACCCCCACCTTAAAGCGGTCGTTAACTCTTATGGGTTTCCCAATGCTGGCGCTGATGCCTTGCGTGCTCGCTTACTGAGTCAACCAGGTCGCGGTAAAAGACCCTACCCTCTCGGAATCAATATTGGAAAATCTAAAATCACTCCCTTGGAATTAGCACACGAAGATTACCTCTATTCATTCAAGCTTCTGGCACCTTTCGCTGACTACCTTGTTGTCAATATCAGCAGTCCAAACACGCCAGGACTACGTGCACTGCAAGATCGTGCTCCACTCATTCAACTTCTAACAACCTTGAAAAAGGAAAATCTCCAAACGGCGGGTGGACCAGTGCCACTTTTACTCAAAGTAGCACCTGATTTAAATCCGAAACAACTCGAAGATATTGTTCAAGTCGTTGATGAAGTTGGGTTCTCTGGCATCATTGCCACTAACACCACTATTAGTCGTCCACCTGGCACTGAAATCTGTGAAACCAAAGGAGGATTGAGTGGCAAACCATTACTCGAAAAGTCTCTGCAGGTCGTACGCTTTCTTCATAAAGCTTCAGGAGGTCGCATCCCCATTATTGGCTGCGGAGGAATCACTCAGGCTAAAGATGCAGGCCGATTCATGGATGAGGGAGCCTCTCTCGTGCAAGTCTACTCCGGCTTGGTTTTCCGTGGCCCCAGTCTCGCTCGCGAAATCAGTGAAGCCCTTGCATGGCATCAACGCACATGGGCCTAAAAACTCTACTTTATTGCTTAATCATGAGCGGTACTGTTTTAGCTGCGAATCGCCCCGTGGCCAAAAAAGGCGACACCATGGTTGCAGATACATGGCGAGCAAACCCGAAACAATTTGAAGCCAAAGCCATTAAGACAGCCGTCATCAGTTTGGATCCTCCTGGGTTTGTCAGTAGTGATGCACCGGTCGCTGCGGTTCGTATCCTAACTGGAAATCAAAAAGATGAAGTAGGCGGGAAAATTATTGTCTTAATGCCCCTTGAAGAATTTCAGGAATTCGTGGGCAACTTCTCACAAAGAGAAATAGGTTCTCGCCGGGATGGTTCACTTCTCGGTGCGTCATTTCCCGTTATGAATGGAATCTATGTCACCATTCAGGGTGAAGGAGCTGCTCTTTATCAATTAAAACCCGAGTTAGTCCAAAAATTAAATAAGCCGAGTAAAATTCTCGCCGACCAAATCGAACTAGAAAAGCAGTCCGAAAGTACCGAAAAAAAGTGAAGTAGTTATTAAGGAGCCCTAGGGGACTTCTTTAACTGTACTGGAATATGTACTTCTGATTGCTTCAGGAAAAAGGGAACAAAGGGACTGTTCCAATAAACCCCGTAAGCCTCGCCCGTAACTTCATAGTCGGTCTGAACAGCCAACCATGTTTGAAGTTTAATCAAAGCTTCAGTGTAATTTTCCTCACTGTAAGAACCGCGAATACCAATCGCCGCAACGAGTCGAACGGGTAAATCTTGAAATTTAACTTCAGCCGAAGGCTGGACGTCCGCTCGCTGCTGAGATTGCGAGTCCATGTAAAAAACCATCACCCCAGGATCCATACGAGCTTCTACTGGTGCTGTCATGGGGATTTGATTTGAACTGATGTAACGAAAAAGTTTTCCAAACAACTGATTGTTACTTGAAAAGTATCGATTCGAGGATTCGGCTAAAAGTAAACGAGCAGCTGGAAGTTGCTTGATTTCGATAACTCCTGGTGCCGTTCGCGGATAGGCATCCTCCACGGCGTTCGCAAATGTTGGGAAAAAGGCGGACATAAATACCAAAAAAAAGGCTAATTTCATTCGTTTCAGTCTATGCGGGATAAAATGAATAGCAAACTTTAGCCTGCGATAGACCTCTTGCCTCCTCACCAAAAAGGCCTTTTGTAATGGAATGTCCGACCTTCCAGAAAAAACGACGTTTCTTTCCCGTGTTGGTCACAATTTTTTGACCGGTTTGTTTTTGGTTATGCCTCTTGGTCTGACCTTTTACGTGGTCACCATTTTAGTCGGACTGATTGGTGCACCAGTGCAAGGCATCCTGCAAGCAGTCCTCCCACTCGTTTTCAATAATCCCGACAAAGTCATTAATTTCGAAAGTGGCCCCCTCCATACTGCTCTCGTGATTATCTCCGCCCTCATTATGGCGATGATCTTAGTTACGCTCGGGTGGCTTTCGAAGAGAATTTTTGGCAAAATTATCCATCGTTGGTTTGCCGAAAAAGTGGAGCGCATGCCTGGACTGGGTGCCATCTACAACACGATTCGCCAAATGGTCGATGCCTTGAGTGGAAGAAATAAAGACACCTTTCGCCGAGTCGTTTTGGTGCAATTCCCCCACCCTCATTGCTGGAGTATTGCTTTCGTGACTCACGAACAACCCGAAATTTTTTCCGAACTACTGCAAGAAAGAATGGTTAATGTTTTCGTGCCCAACGCCCCCGCTCCCACCGCAGGATTTATTTTACAAGTTCCAGAAAAAGAGATTCGGGAAACTTCATTAACCGTACCCGACGCTATCACTTTACTGATGAGTTTTGGGTCGGTTTTACCTACCCCCAAAGTAAAAAAGTAAAGACGCATGTCGTCCACTGCCCTGCGTGCTATTGTTCTCGGTCGTGACCCATCAGGTGAATCGCATTGGCTACTAACTCTTTTGGAAGAAAATACTGGATTGGAACGGTGTTTGATTCGACAAACTCGCAACCCCAAAACCACATCACCCGATTTATTCGACGAATGTGAAGTGGTTTTAGAAAAATCAAAAGAAGGCGGAAATCGTTTTGCTCGAGATTATCGTCTGATTGCCCGACAGGCTGGCATTGCCAAAAACCATCGCACCTTGGAGCGAGCTTGTCGCTGGGCGGCCATCATACGAAAAAATCCACCACCACCGGAATCAGCACCAGTCTGCTATCGTATCGCCTTAGAAACTTTCCGTGCCATGGCCGAACGTCCTCGTGCTGATTGTGCTTACTTTAAAGGACTTTGGCTAATGATTAAAGATGGAGGGTGGCCCGTTCATGAACACTGGTTTAACCGACTCGGCCCCCGTCAAAGCGATGTCGCTGCCATTCTCTCGCAACCTCTCGATGCCCAAACAACGGATGAAGAAACGGTCAGCCTTTTAACCGCCGACTTAGAACGCTGGACGGCAGGAGAAATTCATTTTGTTCTTCCTTAATGCTCATCGATATTAAATCGAAACGGATTGAGTTGAGCGCTCAGGAATTTGCGACATTTCGCCCTGGACCAGGAGCCGGAGTCTCCGCCTCACCGTGGCGAGCCGAAACGGGAAGGCAGTGGCATGAGACCCTCCGTCAGCAAGCCGAAGCAGAGAAACAGTCTTGGGTGTTTGAACAAGTAATGACTTGTGAAATCAAAACCTTGGGTTGGACGATTGCTATCTCAGGGCGAACTGATCAACAGCGAGAAGTCGATGGTACACTTTACATCCGAGAGATTAAAACGGTCATGACCAGCCTGCCACGTCGGCCTGACTTTCTCTATCAACGCTATGCCCATCACTTCTTACAATTAAGTGTTTACTGCCATGCTGCTCGATTCCTCCCCAACCTTCGTAAAGTAAAAGGAGAATTGGTATTCATCGACCCAACCGATGGGTCTAAACAAATCTTACCTCTACCTCATTCGGCTGAAGCCGATTTATTAAAACAGGCTGAGGTCCTCGCTGCTCACGCTGAAAATAGACGCGCCAGCCATGCCCGTCTCTTAAACCTGCCTAATCGACTGCCTTTCGCTGAACCAAGGCCAGAATGGTTACAGGTTGGCGACGAACTCAAGGAAGCCTCCACTCTCTCTCGACTCCGATTGCTCGTTGCACCCACCGGTTTTGGAAAAACCTCCGCTGCTCTTCGCCATGCCCTCGATTTATTACGCAGCGGCAAGGTCGGTCGACTCATCTACGTTACTGGAAAAGGATCCGGACAACTCCAAGTGCTTTCTGAACTAAGACGCTTAGCGAATGCACAAGAATTGCGAGCCATGGTCTTACGACCCCGAGCCGAACACGAGATGGATGGTTTACCCGATGATCCCGAGGAGATTCGTAAAAACTGGGCTCGAGCCTTCATCGACCCCTCTTCTCTCTTAGCCGAAGGAGCTGAACTACAAAAAATTCGCGACCTAGGTCGTCTCGCTGGCGTGCCACCTTGGGATATTACCAAGGCTATGCTCGCTCAGGCTGAAGTCATTGTTTGCGATTATAATTATGTTTTCTCTCCGCGTAATCGCTCAGCGCTCGAAACCATTCCCGGTTGGAATGAAAGTGATACGATGCTCATCGTTGATGAGGCTCACAACCTGCCTGAACGTGCTGCTGAATGTCTTTCTTTGCGCGACGATTATTCCTCCGCGACTCGTTTTATCGATACCCTATCGCAAAGAGGAGCACCCTCCCCTTGGGTTCAAACTTATCAACTTTGGGCGGATTTTTTGACACGCTTACCTCCAGCGGATATTCTTTCTCCTGATGATCGTATTGAGGCCATGGTTTTGGCCGAGAGACTCTCTTCACTCGGCATCTCCTTCCCCATTGATACAGATAAACTTCCTGAAGAGGCCCGTGCTGCGGTTTGGCAAGCCTCACTGTGGTCGAATCGACTCGAAGAAGCCGATCTCGGCTGGCTTCTTTGGTCACCCAAAGCTGGCCTGCTGAATCTTGATTGCCTATCGGCAGCGAAATCCATCGGAGAAAGACTGACAGCGTTTTCCCATGTGCTCCTCATGACAGCTACTCCTGGACCCAAAGGTGCTTTGGCAAATGACTGCGGACTAGAATCGGATTCGCTCTATCGTATCGATGCCCACGCACCTTGGCGCCATGGTGCCTATACCGTAGCCATCGATGGCCGAGTTGACACCCGCTTAAAAGCCCGGGAAACGCATCACAACAAAACGGCAATTTCTCTCATCAAACTTTCCCATGAGGGTGCGGTTGCAGCTTTCTTCCCTTCCTACAAATACGCCGAAACGATTGTGGCTGAAATCAAGCGATTACACCCTGAAGCTGATGTGGCTCTACAACCCCGTGGCCTAGGTCCAGAGGGGACTGCGCGATTTGTCGAGGATGCCATTAAACCTTCTGCCATTGTCTGTTTAATCCTTGGCGGGTCGCTCGGTGAAGGCGTTGATCTTTTGGGAGGACGAATTCGCTCAGCCGTTGTCATCGGCCCTGCCCTGCCTGAAGTCAATGCTCTGCAAGAAGCACGACGAAAAATGTTTCAGGAAGAGGGAATAGAAGACGCTTTTGCTTTGGCTTACATCCGTCCAGGAATGCGCAAAGTCAATCAGGCCCTCGGTCGATTAGTCCGTGCTCCAGGACACACGGCTCGGGTGCTTTTACACTGCCGACGATTTGCTGATGAAAGTTACAAAAACCTCTTATCCGCCGAATACGGCGAACCAGAGGTTTTAGCGGATGACGATGATTTTCGTCGCTGGATACTGCACAGTTAGATTCGTCCAAAGACGCGCGAAGCGGGAAAACGAACTTTCTTGAACTTAGCGTATTTATCTTCGGGCGATCGATATCCAACGGCACAGGCAACCAAGGTTTCATAGCCCGAACCCTTCAGTCCTAAAATCTGATCGTATTGAGCAGGGTCAATCCCCTCCAACGCACAGGTATCGACTCCAACCATCGCGGCACAAGCCATTAACTGACCGAGTGCGATGTAGACTTGGCGAGCCGCCCAATCCTTTTGACCAACCGCATCTTTTCCTTTCACCACTCCACCCAACATCATTTGTCGATAGGGTTCCAATGCCGTTGCGTTGGCATTACGCTCGGTAATCATCAAATTAAAGAAATCGTTAACATCGACCTCAGTCATTTCAGTCCGACGAGCAAAAACCACTAAATGTGAAGCATCCGTGACTTGAGTTTGATTCCAAGAAACGGGCTTTAACTTCTCCCGCACGGCTGGATCTGAAACGATGAAAAACTTCCATGGTTGCAAACCGTAAGACGAAGGAGCGAGCTGTAATGACTTCTCGATTGCCTGCCAAGTCTCAGCAGGGATTTTCTGCGTCGAGAAAACTTTGGTCGCGTAACGCCATTCGAGGGCATTGACCAATTGAGAAGGTGTAGTCGCTGGTTGCATAGATTCGAGGAATCTAAACCCGCAGAAGCTATTGTCAAACTACGCTGGCGTAAGAACTCCCGAAGAGAGAAAATACCGCCGTTGGGTTCGATCGGCAAACTCTTTGCTATGAGTCACTAAGACCAGAGCGGCATTTCGCTCTGCGACCACTTCGAGCAATAGATTCATCACTTCTTTGCCCGTCACTTCATCCAGATTACCAGTTGGTTCATCCGCTAAAATAATCGCGGGACGATTAATTAACGCTCGAGCAATCGCAACCCGCTGACATTCACCGCCTGATAATTGCGATGGCATATGTTCAGCTCGATGGGCAAGGCCCACTAAAGCCAAGAGGGTTAGGGCTTCTTTTTTGCTTTCACCATGCCCCGCAATTTGGGCAGCCAGTGCAACATTTTCCCAAGCACTGAGTTCGGCCATCAATTGATAATTTTGGAAAACGAAACCCACTCCCTGACCGAGGCAACGATGTGGAGAAATCATCCCTTGGTTGGCCAATTGTAATTTCACTACACCCGAATCTGGCACATCGAGTCCACCTAAGAGTTGTAGCAAGGTCGTTTTTCCTGACCCCGAAGAACCACGAATGGAGACAGACTCTCCAGCGTGAACCTCAAGATCAATCGAACGCAAAACATTCAATGAACCTGTGGGGGACTTAAAAGATTTTTTCAACCCATTCGCTTGTAAGACAATTTCAGACATCGCGCATTGCCTCCGAAGGTTTACGTCCCGCTGCCCAGAGAGCAGGCACCAAGCCAGCTAAGGTGGTGACGAGTAGAGTAAATATAGCCGCAATAAAAAAATCCATCGGCTCGTAATGGAGTGGCACGTGAGCAAACTGGTAGACATTGGCAACCATATCACCATCACCGAAAAGTTGATTAATGGTTCCAAGAATACCGTCGCGAAAAGCAAGAATAGTCCAAGTAAGAATGAATCCTAAAGAGGTGCCTAAAGCGCCAATCCAAAGACCTTGTAAACCAAACAGACCAACGAGTTGCCAGGGTTTAGCTCCTAAAGCAATCAGCACTCCAATTTCCCGAGAACGTCGAATCACGGCGGAGAATAAAGTGCTACCAATGGAGAATGAGGCGACTAACGTGATGATAAACATCAAGAAAAAAAGCATCGTTTTTTCAAATCGAATCGCCTCAAGAAAGTTCTTTTTAATTTCCTGCCAGGGTACAAAACGTAAATCAGGTTTGCCTTGATTTAATCGTGCAGCAATGGCGGGTGCTTGAGAAGGGTCATCCAAACGAAGGACCACACCGTGCACTTTATTTCCGAGAGACCATAACTCACGAAAACGGCGCAAAGAAATCATAGCTGCTCGATTATCGACTTCGGAAAAACCCGTGCGAACAATGGCACAAACTTCGAGTTCTGCTGGCAAAGGTGCTTTCCCTTTTCCCGCTTGGTCCACCATCACCGGTGACCACAGATCAATCTTGTCTCCTACCTTCACCCGTAAATCACGAGCTAGACCGATTCCAAGAACCACTCTTCCATCGTCGAGATCATTAAAATCTCCCGAGACAACATAACCACGAGCTGGTAAATCTTCGTCCGTTGGTACTACCCCACGAACAAAAGCTACGCCCGAGAAAGACCCTCGTCGAGTTAGCGCAGGACCCTCGGCATAAGGACTGATGGAAAGTACTTCTTCCTGTAGGTTGAGCGAAGAAATTAACTCATCAACCTGAGCAATAGGACGATTGGCTATTACGACGCACTCGCCAAATGATTCTCGAATTCGCAGGCGATGCTCTTCCCCGAAACCATTCATTACCGTCTGAACCACTAAGAGAGAAGCAACACCCAGACCGACTCCTAAAATCGAAACCATCGCAAAAGCTGGAAAACGCTTTCCTGGTGGAAAGAGTTGTCGAAGGGCGAGATGGAAAAACCAGGCCAAGGAGTTAAACAGGATTGTTATCAGGACCTAAAGTGGGGAATAAAATGACATCCCGAATATTAACCGCACCCGTAAGTAAGATGACGAGGCGATCAATTCCAATACCAAGACCACCTGCTGGAGGCATCCCATGTTCAAGGGCGAGCAAGAAATCTTCATCGATCTTATGCTGTTCAGCGCCCGCTTGAATCTCGAGCATCTTGCGTTGAACTCCAGGATCATTCTGCTCCGAGTAAGCAGGAGCGATTTCTTGTCCATTGATACACAGTTCAAAAACATCGATGGTGCTTTCATCACCCACCGTCACTTTAGCCAGAGGACAGAGTTCCTTAGGAATATGTGTAACGAAAGTAGGCTGAATGAGTGTAGGCTCAATTAGTTTACCAAAAACTTCGTTGGTTACTTCATAATCTTCCCAGTCCGAACGCGGTTCGTGTAAATCCATCTTTTTGCAGGCAGCAATTTTTTCTTCTTTGGTTCGCGAGAACCACTGAGAGTCACCCGTTTTTTCGATAATCAAATCCTTATATTTCACTTCACGCCAGTTGCCGCCCAATTCAATCGCGACGCCATCGTGGCGAGTGACGGTGGTCGATCCCAAAACTTCACGACATACGGTCTGAATTAAAGAACGAACCAACTCCATCATTCCACGGTAATCCGAGTAAGCTTGATAAGCCTCAAGCATCGTAAATTCAGGACTATGTTTCACCGAAACACCTTCATTACGGAAGACTCGACCGATTTCGAAAACACGATCCATTCCTCCGACTAAGCAACGCTTGAGGTGTAACTCTAGTGCGATACGCAAATAAAAATCACAATCGAGAGCATTCGAGTGGGTTTCAAAGGGACGCGCAGCCGCACCCCCGGCAATCGTATGTAAAACGGGGGTTTCTACTTCAACAAATTGGCGACTCCAGAAAAACTTGCGAATCGATTCAACCACTCGACTGCGAATCATCAGGCGACGACGAGAGTCCTCGTTAACGATTAAATCTAAATAGCGCTGACGGTAAATTTTTTCAGCATCGGTAAGTCCAGCCCACTTTTCAGGCAATGGACGCAGAGCTTTGGCGAGCAGTTTATAGTCAGCAGCCCGTACGGTTACCTCTCCAGTCTTGGTACGAAAAAGCTTACCGCGCACTCCTACAAAATCACCGAGGTCGACTAGTTTCTTGAAATGCGTATCGTAGCAATCGGTCAGTGCATCCCGCGTGAAGTAACATTGCTGCACCCCTCCCCGATCTAGAATCTTCACAAAACTTGCCTTTCCCATGACGCGAACCGCAACCACCCGACCAGCGACGGAAACTTCAGGACCTTCCTCAACACCCTCGGGCAAAAGTTTAGCGCAGTCCTGAGAAACATGAGTTTGTGGCCATTCTTCGCGATAGGGGTCCTCCCCAGTGGCACGAAGTTGGGCAAGTTTCTCCAGACGAACCGCATGCAGGTCGTGGGAGATGGCATTTAAATCGGGCTTATCACTCATAATGACTCCCTTAAGGGGTGTCCACAGGGGGGCGGGCTGGCAAGGGCGAAAGGTTTCCGTTTTATCGCCTTTCCGGATTGCCGAACCCGCATTCTAGGGAATAACCAGAAGCCATGAAGGCTTATCTCGACCTACTCCGCCATGTTCGGCAAACCGGAGAAGTTCGCAAAGACCGCACGGGAGTGGGCACCATCGGAATTTTTGGTGCCCAACTGCGATTCGATTTAGCTGAGGGATTCCCTCTGGTTACCACTAAAAAAGTCCATACCCGTTCAATCATCCAAGAGTTGCTTTGGTTTCTAGCAGGAAGAACTGACAACCAATGGCTCACCGAGCGAGGCGTAACGATTTGGGATGAATGGGCCACCGCTGAACAATGTGCGAAATTTGGTCGGGCCGCTGGGGAACTCGGTCCTGTTTACGGACACCAATGGAGACGATTTGGCGCAACAAAAAATCCTGATGGAAGTTATCGTGCTGATGGAGTCGACCAAATCAAAAACCTCTTAGAACAACTCAAAAAGAATCCTTCCAGTCGAAGACATATCGTCACTGGTTGGAATCCCTTAGAAGCCGACCAAGTTGCCCTGCCCCCTTGTCATACGCTCTTTCAATTTCACGTCTCTACCGATCATCGCCTCAGTTGCCAACTCTACCAGCGAAGTGCTGATTTATTTTTAGGCGTCCCTTTCAATATCGCCAGTTACTCTCTCCTCACGCACATGATTGCCCAAGTCACTGGACTTAAACCTGGGCATTTCGTTCATACTTTCGGAGATGCCCACATTTATTTAAATCACCTCGAGCAAGTCGATTTACAATGTTCGCGTGAACCACGTCCCTTGCCGCGTTTGATTTTAAATCCTGCCGTGACTGATCTCTTTGCTTTCAAATACGAAGATATCACCCTTGAAGGATACGACCCGCATCCGGCCATTAAAGCACCTGTCGCCATTTAACTTCGTGCGTCCCGCCCGACCCCTCATTGCCATTGCAGCGGTTGCCCGTAATCGCGGAATTGGCATTCAAAATAAACTTCCTTGGCATATTCCTGAGGACTTTGCGTTTTTTAAACGCAAGACGATGGGGCAAGCCTTAGTGATGGGTCGAAAAACCTACGAGTCCATCGGTCGACCGCTCCCTGGACGAACCACGATTGTTTTAAGTCGCTCAGGCTTTTCTGCTCCTCAAGTTCTGACGGCACGTAATTGGGAAGAGTGCTGGCAACTGGCACCCGACAAAACACTTTTTCTCGCTGGTGGGGCAGCCCTTTACCAAGAAGCCCTACCCTGGTGCTCTGAGTTACTAATCACCCATGTCGATGCCGAGCCAATGGCTGATGCCTTTTTCCCAGATTGGTCGACCTATTTCGATGAAGGTAAAGTAATGGAGAGTTACGCCCAGTGTATAATGAAAAGGCACCTGCCCAAGGCCTAAGCACCCCCGATAGGTGCAGATGGGTGATAAAGAATAAGCCCATCTAAGCAATCGGGTGAAAAGTTATTCAGAATGACATTTTGGGTCGTTTTCTCCTTTCCAATATTCCCCCCTCTCCTACCTTGCCCATCATGCCAGATGGCTTGTTTATATTCTTTGCTGCACTGACTCTCGGTGCCGCCTCCCTCTTGGTTCTCAGTCGCAATGCAGTGACTTCTGCCATGGGAATGATTCTAACCCTCGTGGGCGTCGCCGCGGACTTCTTCTTGCTCGATGCTTACTTTCTCGGGGTGCTACAGGTACTGGTTTATGCCGGCGCCGTGATGGTTCTCTTCCTCTTTATCATCATGTTGCTCTCCGACAGTGGAGAGTCCTCTACGGCATACCCCTGGAAACAAGCGACTCTAGGTTTAGCGATTTTCTTCTTTTTAGCCGCTGGAGTTTTTTGGCTCTTTCTTTGGTCGGGAGCTCTCCCCCACACTGCGGCTGGAGCAACGCCACCCGAACTGTCAGCCAACCCTGGAGAGTTTACCACCTCCGCTAAATCTTTTGGGCGCTTACTCTACACTAAATATTTACTACCACTTCAAATTTCAGGGTTCCTTCTTCTCGTCGCTTTAGTTGGCGTCGTCTCCTTAAGCAAAGAACCTAAAAACGAAGTGCCCTAATTCGTCCAACCATGGAAAACACGACTCTCGCTCATCATTTACTTCTCGCTGGTTTACTTTTTGTCATCGGCCTCACTGGAGTTCTCGTCCGCCGCAATTTACTCGTGGTTTACATGTGCCTCGAACTCATGCTGACCGCTGCGACCTTAGCTCTCGTTGCTTTTTCTCGTTTTAACCAAACGATGGATGGTGCCGTTTTTGTTTTCTTTATCATCACAGTAGCA
This sequence comes from Opitutia bacterium, assembly GCA_947470855.1. Lineage (GTDB taxonomy): Bacteria > Verrucomicrobiota > Verrucomicrobiia > Opitutales > UBA953 > UBA953. The sequence continues at coordinate 37,984 of CANIUQ010000012.1, forward strand.
GCGGCCGAAGTAGCTGTTGGTTTGGCACTAATTGTAGCCCTATTCCGCCAGCAAAAAACCGTGCAATCCAACGAACTAAACACTCTCTGCGACTAATTTTCGATGGACCCTATCCAATCACTTCACTGGATTCTTTTCCTGCCGCTGGTCAGTGCTACCTGCATTGCCTTATTCCTGCGTCGCCATGGATCAATCGCCGCTTGGCTTTCAACGGCTACGGCTTTCAGCATCGCTGGCTTAGCCTTAAATCTACTGCTAACAACCGATGGTAAAATAGGCTGGCATCACGATTTAGCAAAATTGGGAGAAATCTCTTTGGGCTTTGGTTATCTTCTCGATGCCAACGCTCGCTTGATGTTGTTCGTGGTGACCTTTGTCGCAGCCTGGATTCATCTCTTCTCGATTGGGTACATGCATGATGACGAAGCTCGAGGAAGATTCTTTGGCGGACTTTCCATCTTCATGTTTTCGATTCTCGGCATCGTTCTCGCCGACAATTTATTGATGACCTTCATCTTCTGGGAACTGGTTGGATTTAGTTCCTACATGTTGATTGCTCATTATTTCGATAAAGACTTTGCTGCGGCTGCTTCCAAAAAAGCTTTTATCACCAATCGTGTCGGTGACTTAGGTTTTATTCTCGGTATCGCTTTTTGTCTCCATCATTATGGCACGCTCAATTTTGAAGCTTTAGCCTCTGTCTCAACCTTCCAAGGCGTTCCCATCATTGTTGGACTTCTTTTAATGTGCGGTTTCTTAGGCAAATCAGCACAATTCCCTCTCCATGTCTGGTTAACCGATGCCATGGCAGGACCCACACCCGTTTCAGCATTAATTCACGCCGCCACGATGGTCGCCGCTGGCGTTTATTTCATGGCCAGAGTGAGTTTCCTTCTCGCACCCGAAGTCTTACAATGGATGGCGGTTTCGGGAGCGGGCATGGCTGCATTGGCAGGACTCTGTGCCCTCGCTCAAACCGACATTAAGAAGTCTCTGGCTTACTCAACTCTCGCGCACTTAGGAATCATGGGCTGCGCTCTCGGTCTTGGTCATCCCGAGTTAGCGGTCTTGCATATGGCAATGCATGCATTCTTTAAAGCGACTCTGTTTTTAGGTGCTGGATCTGTTATCCACGGATGTCACCACGAACAGGACATGCTCAAGATGGGCGGACTTCTTAAGAAAATGCCCATCACTGCAGCGACATTTATTGCAGCGACCCTCTCCAATTGCGCCGTGCCATTTTTCGCGGGTTGGTACTCTAAAGATGCCATCATTGAAGCAGCTTGGCAGCAACACCATTACGCTATCTTTACTTTTCTCGCCCTCGCTGCCTTGGCGACTTGTATCTACAGCGGGCGTATGTTGCGTTTAGTTTTCCTCGGACATCCCCAATCCAAGAACGCTGAACAAGCCCACGAGTCTCCTTGGACCATGACAACGCCGATTATTATTCTCGGCTTAGGGTATTCTATTGCCGCTGGGTTTGCGGCTGACGCCATCATACCAGCCTCCTCCCGACAAGTTATTGAAAAGCCTCTTCAGGAAATGGCTTTTCATTTAAGTGCTCCGTCGACCTGGGTAGGATTTTTCGCCCTCACTTTTGGTTTGTTAGGTAGCTTGAAATTCTACGCCATTTTCCCGGGTCGTGATAGTTTACAAGTTTTCTCTCCCCAAACCTACAAACTTCTCGAGTATCGTTATTTCGACCACGCCTATGGTTGGTATATTAATCATATCCAACGTCGCCTAGCCGAATTCATTGCTTTCCTCGATCTCTTGGTCATCAATGGCCTGGCGGTTCGTTGGATTGCTGGAGGATTTACGGCGGCTGTTGGACAACTTACTTCACGTACGTTTCATCGCGGTCAGACTCGTGGGTATGCCCTCTGGATTACCCTCGGATCTCTTTTAATCATCTGGTTCTTACTCGCTCGCTAATTCATGGAAACCTTTAGCCAATTTAATCCTACTCTCTTGCTGGTGGCTATATTTACGCCACTCATCGTGGGACTGATTCTCCTCGCTGGTAAAACGCTACCCCGAAGCTTTTCATCAGGCTTCGCCTTCTTAGGATTTGCCCTCCCCGCCGCAATAGCAGTGTGGCTATTCCTTCCTTCATCTGAGGCTTTTGGTTCTCCATTAAAACTTCGCTTCACTGGACCATGGGGTTTCAGCTTCGGCTTAAACGGTATCAGTCTACCCCTCTTTGCCATGACAGCGGTCGTCGGCTTGGCAGCGGGCATTAAAGCCCTCATTCAAGAAGTCGAAAACCGTAATGCTTATTTGGGTCTTGTTTTATTCATGCTCGGCGGAACGTTAGGAGTTTTTGCCACTGATAACATTATTGGATTTTACTTCTTCCACGAGTTTGCCCTCGTTCCGACCTTTATCTTAACCCTCTATTGGGGAGGTGAAGGTCGTCGCTCAGCAGCGATGCAAATGGCGATTTATTTGACTGTCGGTGCCATGCTTTCGTTGGCAGGAATTCTCATCGCAATGTCTGCCGCTGGACTGAGTTTGATGGATGCCACCTTTGAACAACTTTTCCTCGGATTACACAATCCACAGGTAAGTTTACCTACAGCGACCGCCGCCATTACTCTTTTTGGGTTTGGCACTCTTGCCTCGCTGTTCCCTTTTCACTCTTGGGCTGCTCCAGGTTACTCTGCTGCACCAACCCCAGTCTCTATGATTCATGCGGGGGCTTTAAAGAAATTCGGTCTTTACGGTATCATTATCATCGCTGCCGCTTCGATGAACATTGGTCATGGTACAGTTGGTAAATGGTTTTTAATTTGTGCGGTGGCAAATGTCGTTATTGCCGGTCTGATTTGCCTCGCTCAACGAGACCTCAAACAATTGATTTCTTGGAGTTCAGTGGCACATATGGGTCCCATCTTCTTGGGTATTTGGGTGTGCACAAGTCGAGGAGTTGCAGCAGGATTAGACGCTGCACTCTTTTTAATGGTAGCTCACGGTCTCTCCTGTGCTGCTCTTTTCTTATTGGCTAATGCTGTGCGTACCCGAGCCGGAACATACCGTTTTGATGAGCTGGGAGGTTTAGCCAAACACACACCCATTCTCGCTGCGTGTTTTGTCGCAGCAACCATGGCATCCGTGGGTTTACCTGGTTTTGGTAATTTTTGGGGTGAAATCGGAGTCTTCCTTTCGCTCAAAGGAGAGTCACTCTGGTTACAAGCTCTGGTGGCATCGACCGTCGTCATTTCTGCCGTTTATTCGCTTCGCGCCGTAGCCAATGTTTTCTTCGGTCCTCCCTCCAAGGAAATCACTGAGCGTTTTTCTTTTGCTCCCTTTAAGGATCTCAGTGGTGCCGAACGATTAGCCACTTTCATTTTACTGGGTGCCTCCCTCGCTATCGGCTTTGCTCCTCATTTAATTACCCGGCATACTAACGAAGATGCTCAAGGTTTAGCTAAGCTATCAAAACTGACTCAGGCTAACTCTCCTCATTCGACCCCTTCTGCCCGATGATTTCTCTGCTCTCCACCATCGACGTCGCCTTCAAGGCCCTTGCTCCACAAAGGGCTGATTGGGCGTCCATCCTCCCTGAAATCTGCGTCGCAGGCTTGGCTCTCTTCTGCCTCATCCAAGCGATGGTTTTACCAAAAAGCCTACGCTGGCTCATCCCCTCTACGGCTCGCACAGGTATTGTTCTCGTTTTGGTGATGTGTTTAGTTTCGGGTACGGCTTGGAATCCACACGAAGGCACCCTCACCACCTTTGCTGGCTTACTTCAAATTTCCGACGTGACCGTTGGATTTAGAGCAACCTTCTTGCTCTGTGCTTTCTTAACCAGCCTCCTAGCCACGCCATTTCTTGAAGAAAGAAAAGCAACCATCACCGATTACCATCACGTACTCTTAGTAATCACGGCTGCCTTCATGCTCTTGGCTCAGTCGAATCACTTTGTTACCCTCTTTGTCAGTCTAGAAACCGCCGCGGTCGGTCTCTATATCTTGGTAGGCTATCTTCGCCTAAGCGGGGCTTCGCTCGAAGCGGGAGTTAAATACCTAGTGGCTGGTGGACTGAGTTCTGCCTTCCTCCTCATGGGCATGGTTTTAGTTTACGGGTCACTCGGTGCACCTGGAGTTGATTCTCTAAACTTCGATCAAGTGGCTTCAGCCATTCATGCTGGCAAGACAACAGCTCTGACCATGACGGGAATCGCTCTGATTCTTGGCGGTATCGCATTCAAATTGGGTTCATTCCCCTTCCACGCTTGGATTCCTGACGTTTATCAAGGCGCACCTACCCCAACGACTGCTCTGTTAGCCACTGCTTCGAAGGCTGCGGGTGCATTCACTTTATTCCTTCTCGTGACCGGACCTTTCCAACCTCTGGATTTCCGAATTGCACCACTGCTGGCTGGTTTAGCGGTGATTACTTTACTAGTTGGTAATCTCGGTGCCCTAGCCTCAACCGACATTAAACGCACGCTGGCCCTCTCGGGTGTTTCTCATGCTGGATTTATTTTAGCTGCCATCACAGGCATCTTGGTTTCAGGACAAAATGGAGACTACGATCGTCACCTTCTCTCGATTTACCTCCTCGCTTACACCGTGGGCACTTATTTAACGGCTCAGGCTTTAGTCTTCCTTCCTGTCGCAGAAGATCATCGCCGCCCACTGCTCGGTCTCAAAGGCCTGCTTCGTCGCTCTCCGATTCTCACGAGTGCCTTAGGTTTCGGCATCAGTTCACTAGCAGGAGTTCCTCCCTCGGTTGGATTCTTTGCAAAACTGCTCATTTTAATTCTCCTCGCCCAAGCGAAACTCTGGTGGGTCTTCGGCGTCGCTCTACTGAGTGTTGCTATCAGTATTCATTACTATTTCGCCATCTTGCGGGAGGCCGTCATTCGGCCCTCACAAGAGTCCCAAGAAGTCCAACCTATCAGCGTCCCGCTTTCGGCTCAATTTATCATCGGTGCCCTGATTGTCATCACCCTCTTGGGCGGACTGCTCTTTTAGTAAGTTAACTGCCTAGTTTGCGACCACGAGGGTGATGCTTTCGGTGAGCATCACTCAGTGCTGTTCGTTCAACCGATGTGTAAATCTGAGTTGTCGCGATATCTGCATGACCAAGCATCTCTTGGATTGAACGCAAATCGGCACCACCAGCTAATAAATGAGTTGCGAAAGCATGCCGCAATAAGTGCGGTTTTACTGGCACTTCTAAACCAGCACGTCGCGCAGCGGTTTTAACGCCCAGCCAAAATGTTTTTCGAGAAAGAGCCTGACCACGTGCACTGAGAAAGAGCGCACTTCCTGTTTTTGGCTTAAGCAACCGAGGGCGACCCTCCTTGAGATAGGACTGCAAGGTAGTGATTGCGGTTTCTCCTAAAGGGACCACGCGGTCTTTCGATCCTTTGCCTCGTACTCGCACGAGAGCTGAATCCAAATCAAGAGCTTGAATCTCCAACCCGCAAAGTTCGGAAACTCGCAAACCCGAACCATACATCAATTCCAACATCGCACGATCCCGTAATCCTTGAGGCGTGGAAGTATCCGGCGCAGAAACAACTTTAGCGACCTGTTCGGGTGAAAGCGTTCCTGGAAGCGACCGCTTTAACTTTGGACCACGAGCGAGTTCAGTAAAATCATCACGACGTAAACCGACTCTAACAAGATAAGCGGCAAAAGTACGCACGGCCGATAAGCGGCGGGCCAATGAGGTTGCAGCCTGCCCTCGCCGGTCAAGTGACTTCACCCAAGAATCGACTGAGGATAAAGTGACTTCCGCCCATGATTTTTGCCCAGCACGACCGCAATGTTCGGCAAATCGAATTAAATCATCCTCGTATGCCTGCACCGTTAACTTTGCTAAACCTCGCTCCAAGGCGAGGTAGGCCAAAAAGGCGTCCACCGACTCCATTAGCTCAGGCGGAGCCTTTTTTTGAGTGTGATGTCGCCTCTCAGCCATGCATTCATCAGTATTGCGAAGAGCCCAAAGGAGTCCATAAAGATTCCCTATGTCCAGTCAGCGAGAGAGAACAATGAAACCCACGGACCTTCGTGGCATCCTCCGGTATGTCCCGATGTTTCGTGACCACGTCTTCATCATCGCTGTCGACGGTTCCATCGTCAGTCATGAAAATTTCACCAACATCGTCACCGACATCGCCGTCCTGCGTAGTCTTTCGATTAAAGTCATCCTCGTTCACGGGATTGGTTATCAATTGGTCTCGTTGGCAGGTGAACACAATGTCCCTCTCTCCGACGTTCAAGGTGAAGGAATAACCGATGCGGCCACGATGTCCTTAGCTCGTGAAGCTTCTGCTCTCGTATCACAAACCGTTCTCGAACACCTTTCGCAAGCAGGATTGCGGTGCGCTATTACCAATGCGGTTCGGGCAACCAACCTGGGAGTCATTAAAGGCAAGAACCATCTCTTCACGGGCAAAGTTGAAAAAGTCGACGTTGCGATTCTCAAGTCGATGCTAGCGCAGGACATTCTCCCACTCGTCACACCGATTGTGTGTGACCGCGAAGGCCAATCCTTACGGGTCAACAGCGATCACCTCGCTATGGAATTGGCCGCCGCGATGGGGGCTTCCAAACTCATCTACTTAACTCCCTTTTCTGGCCTACAAATCAATGGACAGGTTCGGGTTAATTTACCCGAAGATGAATTGAAAAAAATCTTGGCCGATAAATCGATTATTTTGGATCCACGGATTCGGAGTAAAGCGGTGCAAGCAGCCAAAGCACTGGATGAAAACGTACCCCGGGCTCACATCCTTGATGGCCGAGTTTTCGGCGGTTTATTAACCGAAATCTTTGATAAAGTCGGTCTTGGTACGATGATTCACGCCAATGATTACGACCAAATTCGTCAGGCAAAAAAGAAAGATGCTCAAGCTCTCTATAATTTAGCAAAGCATGGTGCTAAAACGGATGCACTCGTCTTAAGAACTCGTCAGCAAATCGAGCAATCCATCAGTGAATTTTTTGTCTACGAAATCGATGACAGTATTATTGGCTGTGCGGCCTTGAAGCCTTACCCCGATGGTAAAACCATGGAAGTTTGTGCGGTTTACGTGCAGCCTTTTTACCACGGTCGCGGGGTTGGAAAAAAACTTGTCGAATACGCCAAACTCAAAGCCAAAGAAAGTGGAGCGAAAAAATTAGTCGCCCTTACCACCCAGACCCAAGGATTCTTCCAGTCGGCCTGTGGATTCGTTTCTGGTTCACTCCACGATTTATCCGCCGCACGTCGTAAAGAATTAAAAGTAAGTGGTCGCAACTCACAGGTTCTTCAATTCCCTTTGCGGAAATTAAAGGATGCCGTGCGTTAGGATGGTCATTTTCGACTACTTTAAAAAGTAATCTCTCTGCTTAGAGGAGATGGGAAGATTCAGTTTTTCCATCACCTTTAAAAAATCTTCCCACACCTTGCGTTTATTCGTGATACTTGGACTGTTCAGAATGTAGTTGGGGTGAAAAGTAGACATCAGCGGGAAACCTTCCACCTCTTGCCAGACTCCTCGAAGATGACTGATGGTTTCTTTGGTGCCCGTCAAAGCATGGACGGCTTGTTGCCCTAGAGCCATGACGCATTGAGCTCGAATGATATTTAAAACCGCCTTGATATAGGGTTTGTTATAAGCAATTTCCCATTCTTTCGCCATGGCCTTGGCATGCGGAGTGGGGGTTGCTGGACGCCACACCATCGAGTTAACGAGATAAACATCGTTCTCCGTCAACCCCGTCTCCTTAAGAATTTTTTGTAAGGTCACAGCCACATCACCAACAAAGGGACGACCCGCTTCGATTTCTTCGATACTTGGAACATCGCCCACCAAGACGATTTTGGCCTCAAGCGATCCAAAACCCAACAGGGGTTTGATTCCATTTTTTAAATGGTGACGTGTTTGCTCACACTCCGAAACTATTTCTTGCAGCCATTGCATTTGCTCTATCTTCGTTCCTGCGGGCAAAGCGACAATTGGAGGTGGTGGAACGGAAATTGAAGATTCATTACGCACCGACTGAGATACGGTTGTACCAGACGGAGGAGATTTTTTCGGAGTAATTTTAACAGGTTCCTTGACGGCTATCGATGGTTTCGTGACAGAGGAATCTTTGGCAATTGAACAAGAAAGAGATTTCAAAAGTTGAATCGATTCAGCCGAAACACCGACATGAGTCGCCCCTTCTGC
>CANIUQ010000013.1 GCA_947470855.1 Opitutia bacterium
AATAACACCATCTATTCCAATTTAAGTCCAGCGGTTTGGTTTTATGATTTTGCATCGATGTCGGGCGTGAAAGTGCGAAATAATATTTTTGTGACCACCAATGGTCATCCTATCATTAAGTATCAGGTGCAAACCACAGCTCCGACAACAGCCCAGTGTCAATTCCAGGGTAATAACTATTGGTCGACTGGATTCCCTCTTAATATTGCCGGTTATACATCTCTGGCGGCATGGCGTTCAGGCAGGGGGCAAGAGAAGAACGGTTTAACAGACGTAGGTTTTAATGTGGATCCGATGCTTACTTTGCCTGGCGGTGGAATAGCCATCAACGATCCCTCCAAGTTCTACACCCTCGACGCTTACAAACTCCAAGGAATCTCTCCGATGATTAACGCCGGATTAAATCTATCCCCTCTTTTTGCTATCAACCCAGGTGTGCAAGATTTCTACGGCACTGCCTTACCTCAAGCTGGTGCGTATGATGTTGGTGCGATGGAGTATTACACGGTGACCTCGACACCTCCTGGTGCTCCGATTGCTCCCAGTATTTCGAGCATTACCACTAATTCGTTAGTTCTTTCTTGGATTGATGGATCTACCGATGAAAGTGGTTTTAATATCGAACGCTCAACGGATGGGGTAAATTACCTTCCTCTCGTGACCGTAGGTGCCAATGTCACTTCTTACACCAACACTGGCTTAACGGCGAACACCACTTATTATTATCGTGTTCGTGCTTACAACAACGTCGGTACCTCAGCTTGGGTTTCCGTTTCGGGCAAGACCCTCAATGTTACAGCTCCTGCTGCACCTACGGGTCTTAAAGCGACTGCTGGAATTAAGAAGGTCGCATTGACGTGGGTCGCTTCCTCAGGTGCCACGAGCTATAATATCAAACGAGCCACCACCAGCTCGGGTATACCAACGACGATTGCGACAGTTACCGGTACTTCTTTCACAAACACAGGATTAACCAGCCGAACCACCTATTTCTATGTGGTTTCAGCGGTGAATGCAGGTGGGGAAAGTCCTAATTCCCTGAAAGTTAGTGCAACGGCCAAGTAATTGGACGATTTGAGCATTTAAGCCACGCCACCCCTAAGGATGGCGTGGCTTTTTTACACATTTTTGTGGTATTGTAGCATTTCTATCTTATGTTGAAGGTTCGTTGCGAACCTCCATCGCTTGATTAAAACATCGATCAACTTTTTATGAAGCTCCACCGTTTGTTTACCAAGTCACTCTTAGCGTTTTTTGCGCTGGCTTTCTTGGTTGCTCAGTCTGCCTCTGCCGCGACTCGTTATGTCAGTCCGAATGGTAACGATACCACGGGAGATGGTACTCAGGCTAGACCATGGAAGACTTTTGCATGGGCCTTCAAAGCAACGGCTCCTGCCAATCCTAATCGTGTTGTTGCGGGAGATACACTCTACCTTGAGCCTGGTGCGACTTTTACTGAGTCGCTTTATCCTGCGAGTGGTACTTCTACAAACCCTGTTACCTTAACCAGTGATCCCGCTAATCCAGCAATCATCCGTGCAGCGGCTTGGGCAGGAATTGGCATGTATGATACGAAGTATGTTCGCATCAGTAATATCAAAGTTGCTGGTCTTGGCCGTACAACAACGCCAGCATGGCTTACAGCTGGCATCATTATTTCGACTAAAACAGCTAACGGTTGTGAGGATATTGTCCTAACAAATGTTTCTGTTTCAGACTCTCTCAATGGAGTGAAGCTTGAATCGCCTGGTTTAAGTCCAGGTAGTATCCGTAATATTACATTTAATCGCTGCGAGTTTTTCAATAACAGCAATAATGGTCTGTGGGCTAAGAAAGACATTAATTTCCTTTCTGGCAATTACACGCAAACAGGAACAACCGTTACCGTCACGGCTACAGCTCACGGTCTTAGTGTGGGCGATTCTATTGCTGTCGATATAACGAGCGGTACCGGGGTTGATGGTACTTACACCGTCGCTTCAGTTTCTGGAAATAATACTTTCACCTACACTGCTGGAACGAGTTTAACGACGAGTGGAAGCGTTTCGCTCTCCAATTTTTCTAATTTCCTGACTAACTTAACTGTCAATGATTCGTCTTTCTATAATAATTTTAACAATAACACGGGTGCAGGCGCTGGGGTTTACTTCGACTATGGAGTTGTGAATTCTACTTTTAACTACTGTAAAGCATACGGTAACGGTTCTAACTTTGGATCCAAGGGTCAGGCTGGATTTTATATCTTTGGCGGAGGCAATATCATATTCAAGAACTGCGAGTCCTATAGTAACTCGGGTAATATTTTTAACGCTGCTTACAAGGACGGAGCTGGTTTTGCCTTGGATTCGACCTATTCAACCACCATTGAAAATTGCTACACTCGCGATAATTTGGGTGCGGGTTATGCCATTATTGGCGCAGGTTCCTCGACTGATACTTCTGGCAATCCACAATCGGGTAACGTCGTGCGCTACAGTATTAGTTATAACGATGCTAAAGGAAGACAGCAGGGTGCCATTCACCTCTTTTCTCCTAGCCCCAATCGCTATCTGAGCGATAGCCATTTTTATAATAATACGATTCTTTCAATCGATGCTTCGCCCGTGTGGTTGAACTTTGGCACCTTGGTTGGCATCACGATGCGTAACAACATTTTCGTGACTGCGCCCTCCAATCCTCTCATACGTTTCACGAGTAGTAATCCTGCTCCTAATAATATTGCTGTTACTCCTAGTGTTGGGCAGTGCCTCTTCCAAGGAAACAACTATTGGACGGGTGGTGCAGTTAATTTGGCTGGGTTTTCTTCGTTGGATGCTTGGCGCTCAGCACAGAGTCAAGAGCTCTTAAATGGGGTTCCAGTTGGTTCTGTTGTTAACCCAATGTTTAATGACACTCGGCCTTTAGCTGCTGTTTATACATCAAATAGCATGCGCGATGTTTCTGGTATTACCGCCTTTAAGCTCCACTCCAGTTCTCCTCTTATCAATAACGGACTCAGTTTATCATTTTTTGGTTATACGATTACTAATCTGACCGACTTCTATGGATCATCGTTACCTCAATCTGGGTCGTTTGATGTTGGGGCTTTTGAACGTCCAGCGGTAGCCTCTGTCCCTCCCAGCGCCCCTGTAGGTCCTTTGGCAATCAGCCAGTCAGGAGCTAACTTGCCTGTTGTTCTTACGTGGACTGATGCTGCAACAGATGAGACTGGATTCCGTGTGGAGCGTTCATCGGATAATGTTAATTTTGCGACAGTGGCAACGTTAGGATCCAATGTTGCTACTTTTTCCGATATTTCAACATCTCCCAATGTCGTCTACTATTATCGGGTTCATGCTTTCAATAGTGCTGGTAGATCGGCCTCTCTCTCTGGCACCTTTACAACGGCAGCCAGCCAAGCTGATTTCTTAAAGGCTGTTTCAAGCAGTCGAGGATCTGTCACTTTGACTTGGACGCAGCAATCGGGTGTTACTTCGTATACTATCCGTCGAGCTACCTCGCCCAATGGACCTTACACTACCGTGGCAACGGGTGTTAGAGGCCTTCAATTTACTAACAAGATGTTGAAGAGTGGGGTTAAGGTTTATTATACTGTTTCAGGTATTCGTCCACCTGGTGAGGTTGTTTCCTCTAATGCGGCTGTGGTAACGACTCGATAATCCTTTTTTGGGTAACTCTCTCGTTCGAATTTAAAGAGCACAGGTCTAATACCTGTGCTCTTTCTTTTAGGTTTGGGCTGGAGGCGGGCAGTTGGTTTTACAGCATGACCGTTATGGCAACTGTGATTTGTATGAAGTGGGGCACAAAGTACGGCCCCGAGTATGTCAATCGACTGCACTCGATGGTGAAGCGACATCTGACAATACCACACCGTTTTGTTTGTCTCACCGATAATCGAGACGGATTGAATGAGGGTATTGAGACTTTTTCTATTCCAAGTTTAAAACTTCCAGCGGGTGCTCCCGAGCGAGGTTGGACAAAATTAGTTTCCTTTTCTCCCGATCTCGTTGCGCCTGGTGGGCCTGAGCTAAAGGGAAAAGTTTTGTTTCTCGATATCGATATCGTGATTGTCTCCAACATCGATAGTTTCTTTGAGCAACCCGGAGAGTTTTTGATTATTCGCGACTGGCAAAAAGGTCACTATACAGGGAATTCTTCAGTCTATCGATGGACGGCTGGACAGCACCCTGACGTTTTGGAGTACTTTCGTGAAAATCTCGATGAAGTGCGGAAGCGACATCGCAATGAGCAGGAGTTTCTTACAGCCTATTTAAATCGACAGGGTAAAGTTAGCTACTGGCCTGAATCTTGGTGTCGCAGTTTTAAGCGTCACTGTGTAAAGTATTTCCCATTCTCTTTATTCCAGACGCCAAGCATTCCAGAGGGTGCCAAGATTATTGTTTTCCATGGAGTGCCTAACCCACCCGATGCTTTAGTGGGTCGAAGCGGTAAGTGGTACCGACGTGTTTTACCAACGCCTTGGATTGCGGATAATTGGAAATAGTTCCGCTACTCCTTTTATCTCGAAGACCCAAAACTATTTAGTCTCTTCTGACGAATCTTCGTTTTCTGCCTCTTCCTTGGCCTTTGCCTGAGAACTTAAAATAGGCTGCGCGAAAAGACGTCCGTCGTGTAACTTTGCAATATACCCTTCGGTAATGAGGAAGTTAAGATCGGCTAGAACCTTCGATTTGGCTGCATCATCGGCCCCTTCGCCTGCCACTTGAGCAACAACATCCTTACTTTGTTGGCCTGAGGTTTTGTCGAGACAGTCTAAAATCTTCTGCATGGAATCACTGAAGGTAGACTTTGGATCGCGACATTTTCTTCTCACGCCACAGGCGTAAGTAATGCCTTTTGATCCTTTTTTGTAGAGGTGGAAGCCTTCTTTGCGTAGTCGACCGCGGATACCATTGGCCGTATCAAGGGGGAATCGACGTTGGAGTTCTAGGGCGTGGCGAATGGAGTCACGTAAAGGTCCAGGAGGCATTTCAGCTAGCAGACGCCCCGGGAAACGTACTTGTGGTCGGGTGATGACCGTCGCTTCGCGTCGAAAAGCCAATAAAAAGCCACGAGCGGCATCGATTGATTCGAGGCGTTCTGGTTCACCTTCTTTTCGGTCTTTGGGTGCATATTCGAGGCGTTTGGACATCGATTTAACCCATTGATCAATGGCTTCTTGGTCGCGCACCATTTCAAGCCCAGCTTTAAAGCGCTCGAAAGGAACATTGGGGAAGTAGCGAGCGTGGTGCTCTCGAAGATTTTTCTGGTAATGGTGATGAGTGGGAGCGCCGAGAATGGATCCAGACTTTGGGCATCTTGCGACCATCGAAAAGCTTCCCTTCGGTGCCTCGATGTCGACTTCAACCGTATCGAAAAACTTATCGAGGTGACGTGACATGACATGGTTTACCGCTTCAGCCTCCGTCAAAAAGGGTATGCCATCAGGTACCGATAAGGACAAGGTTGGCTCGGGATTTTTATCCGCTTGTACGGGCTTGATTAGAATGGAGAGACGATCCTCTTTATCTAAAATTAATTGAGCGATGCTGAAGAGCTCATAAGTGATGAGACTTTTCTTCATCGCCTCGCCTAATACCTCAAACTTGGCATCATCAGGGAAGAATCCCACACTAACGACTGGAGAGTGGGCGAAGTTTTCTTCCTGTCTTGGCGAGTGAGAGAATCGTTCTTCGCGCGAGGTTCCTCTTCCGTGATGGCGAGCCTGCCGATCGGATGGACCTGGCTTGCCTTCTGGTCGACGTGGGGGTCGACGTTGGTCGTCGTGTTGATGAATTCGGCGATGCCCTTTGTCGCGATTTTCGCGACGTCCCGAGCTAACATTCTCGGCAGGGCCTGATACCCAGGAGGGGCCTAGACCCAAAAAACTAAGGTCTAAAGGCTTGGGAGAATCTTTTTCAGGTGGGTTAGACTCGGCCGAATCGGGTGACATTGCGGTTGGAGAGTTGGGAAAGATACCCACTTTGGCAAGCGTTGGCATTAGCGCTTTTTTCTTGCACCTATCCACAGGTGTTCCAGCGTCCACTTTCCCTTTTATCGCTCAGGTGGTGGAATGGCAGACACGCATGATTGAGGTTCATGTGCCGTAAGGTGTCCGGGTTCAAGTCCCGGCCTGAGCACCATTTTAAGCAGGAAGACCTAAGTTTTAGGTCTTTTCCTGTTTTGTGTTCCCATTCTTAATCAGAATCTCACAAATAAGGTCATGGCTTCAAAGGGAAAAATTAAAGTCCTGATTCTTGGTTCGGGGGGTCGTGAGCACGCTTTACTCAAAGTTTGTTTACGCAGTCCACGTGTATCGCAAGTGTGTGTTGCACCAGGTAATGGTGGAATGGCGATGGAAGCCGAGTGCTTGCCTGTTGATTTAACGAAACCAGCCGAAGTCCTTGCTCTGGTTCAACGAACGGAATCACAATTTGTTATTGTTGGTCCTGAAGTTCCATTAGCTCATGGCGTTGTTGATGCTTTAGAGTCTGCGGGTATTCCAGCTTACGGTCCCTTGGCTTCGGGTGCGCGACTTGAGGCAAGTAAAGCGTTCAGCAAAGATTTTCTTTTTCGACATAAAATTCCCACCGCTGCTGCCGAAACGTTTCGTCAACTCGATGAAGCTATCGCTTATACACGGAAGCAGTCGCTGCCGATTGTCATTAAAGCTTCAGGTTTAGCGGCAGGGAAGGGTGTTGTCATTGCTACCACTCACGCTGAAGCCGAAGAAGCTTTGCGTTCGATGATGGAAACGAAAATTTTTGGTTCTTCGGGCGATGAGGTGATTATCGAAGAATTTATGCAGGGCGAAGAGGCTTCGATTATGTTAATGGTCTGTGGCGAAGAGTATTTAATGTTGCCCCCTAGTCAGGATCATAAGCGTGTTGGCGAGGGCGATACAGGTTTAAACACAGGCGGGATGGGTGCGTATGCACCGACAACGGTTGTCACTCCTGAAGTCGAACGGCGTTTGCGTGAAGAAATTATCGTTCCCACTTTGCGCGGACTTAAGGCTGATGGGATTGATTATCGAGGGACTCTTTACGTCGGTATCATGGTAACTTCAACAGGTCCTCGAGTGGTTGAGTTTAATGTACGTTTCGGTGATCCAGAGTGTCAGGTCTTGATGCCGATGTTGGAGACCGACCCCATTGAAATCATGGAGGCTATCGCTGCAGGGACATTTAAGTCCTCCAGTGTTAAGTTGCGTGCAGGGTCCACGATTATCGTCGTACTTGCTGCTGGAGGGTATCCAGGCGAGATTCGTAAAGGCGATGTTATTGAGTTTCCCAAGGATTTACCACCGGGAGTTGATATCGTGCATAGTGGAACACAAAAACTTGCCGATGGCCGTGTGGTGACCTCTGGTGGCCGTGTCTTGGGCGTGGTAGCCCATGGGGCGACTTTGCAGGAGGCGGTTAAAAAAGCCTATTCGGTCGTGCCTAAGATTCGCTTTGAGGGCTGTCATTGCCGACGTGATATCGGCTACCGCCAGTTAAAACGCGATTCTGCTCTTTGATTACGGGTTGAACGTCCGTCATGTTTGAGCAATGGTTTGTTTATGCTCGAGGGGCGCGATACCGTGACATTTGTCTGCACAGGCAATACCTGTCGTAGTCCTATGGCTGAAGCCTTGTTGCGTGCTGCTTTACAAAAAGCGGGGGGAGGGTTGGAGAAACTAAAAGTTGTTTCCTTGGGGCTGGCTGCGACTCCTGGAAATGGAGCTTCGCTTCATTCAATCAAAGCCATGCAAAGAATTGGGTTGGATCTTCAGCGCCATCGCAGTCGAGGTATCACGCAGGCTGACGTTGATTCAAGTTATGTTATTTTTGGTATGACGGAGTCTCACCTCGATGCTCTTCGACAAAGGTTTCATCGTTTACCTAAGCACGTCATGCTTTTACGCGATGTCTTGCCTGAGACCGAAATACGTGCGGTTCCTGATCCTTTTGGCGGAAGTTATCGCGACTATGAAGAATGTCGAGATTCCATGATTGAAGCCATTCCTGGGATTGTTGAATTTTTGAAAAAGAATTTATTATCATGACTACACCCCTAACTCTTTCTTTTGGTAGTGATCACGGTGGGCTCGCTCTCCGACGTGAATTGATGGCAGCTTTGAAAGCCAAAGGTTATACCATTTTGGATCGGGGGACTGAGACCTCCGCTTCATGCGACTATCCAGATTATGCTCAAGCCGTGGCTGCGGATGTGAACGCGGGACGAGCACGATTCGGTATTTTGGTTTGTACGACGGGCATTGGTATCTCGATTGCAGCTAACAAGGTGGAGGGTATTCGTGCGGCCCTTGTGAATAACGTAGATGCAGCTGAATTGAGTCGCCGCCATAATGACGCTAATGTGCTTTGTTTTGGGGCAAAATATGTCGATGCCCCCTTGGCTCTCGCCTGTACAGAGGCTTTTTTAAAGGCCCAATTTGAGGGGGGAAGGCATGAAAACCGAGTGGCTAAAATTGAGCCTAAAAAATAATCATTTCTTTTCGTTTGCCTCGAGTCCCGCCTCACATTGCCCTTTAACGATTACGAATCATGACCGCTATCAGCCGTATCCCCCTCGCCCAACTCGATCCCGCTATCGATACACTTATTAAGGCTGAATTAAAACGTCAGCAGACACATATTGAGTTAATTGCCTCGGAGAATTTTACTCTTCCTGCCGTGATGGAGGCACAGGGCAGTGTTCTCACGAATAAGTATGCAGAGGGTTATCCAGGTAAGCGCTGGTATGGAGGCTGTGAAGAGGTTGATAAGGTGGAGCAACTCGCGATTGATCGAGCCAAAGCCTTGTTTGATGCTGATCATGCCAATGTTCAGCCACACTCGGGTAGTCAGGCTAATGCAGCAGTCTATTTGGCCACGATTAAGCCGGGGGATAAAATTTTAACCATGAATCTTTCCCATGGTGGCCATTTGACGCACGGCAACTCGGCTAATTTTTCCGGTAAACTTTACTCAGTAGTGCACTATGGAGTCGGGGCAGATGGTCGGATTAATTATGATGAGGTCGCTAAGATGGCTGCCTCAGAAAAACCCAAGATGATTACGGTGGGTGCTTCGGCCTATGCTCGAACCATTGATTTCGAGCGTTTCGGTAAAATTGCTCGGGAAAATGGTGCTCTACTTTTAGCTGATATTGCTCACATCGCCGGGCTTGTGGCAGCGGGGGTTCATCCTTCACCTATCCCACATGCAGATTTTGTTACGACAACTACCCATAAAACCCTACGCGGACCTCGTGGAGGCTTGATTCTTTGCAAAGCAGAACACGCTAAGGCTATTGATTCGGCAGTTTTCCCTGGTACGCAGGGTGGTCCCTTGGAGCATGTGATTGCGGCGAAAGCGGTTTGTTTTGGTCAGTGTGCAACGCCCGAGTTTAAAGAGTACGCACGACAAGTGGTCGCCAATTCCAAAGCTTTAGCGGATGCTTTAGTGAAGCTCGGTTTTCATTTAATCAGCGGTGGCACGGATAACCACCTCAGTTTGCTCGATCTGCGGAAGAGCCATCCCAATGTTACTGGGAAAGATGCGCAGTTGGCTCTCGATGCCGCGCATATTACCACCAATAAAAATACCGTTCCTGATGAAACGCGCAGTCCATTCCAAGCGAGTGGCATTCGCGTTGGTACTCCCGCCGTTACTTCTCGAGGAATGAAGGAGGCGGAGATGGCTGAAATTGCTAAAGCGATATCCATCGTGCTTTCTGATCCGCAAAATCCTGCCAAGATTGAGGAAGCTAAATCCATAGCCTCAAGCCTTTGCGCGCGTTTCCCTCTGCCTTACTAAAGCATCTTACGTTTGGTGACAAAAGCCCCGAAAAGGGGCTTTTTTGTTTTCGAAATTTGAATTTACTGACACAGTATCAAGATGCTTTCGATGAAAGTTTGGATTGATGCGTGTCGTCCTAAGACCTTGGTTGCAGCGGTTGTCCCTGTGGCTGTGGGTGCTTCGGTTTGGAAGGTTTATGGGGATGTTTCGCAGGGCACGACGCAAGAACACATCATCGCATTTACCTCTTGTTTGCTTTTTGCTTTTGGAGCACAGGTGGCGAGTAATTTTGCCAATGATTTGGGCGATGCTCAACGCGGGGCTGATTCCTTGCACCGGGTGGGTCCGGTACGCGCAGTGGTAACAGGATTGATTTCTCCGCTTCAGATGAAAATCGGCATCGGTCTTGCCTGCCTCTTTGCTTTTTTAGCGGGACTGCCTTTGGGGTTGAATCATCCCATTTTATTTATTCCTGCGATTCTCGCTTTGCTTTTTGCATTGGGATACACGCTTGGGCCTTTCCCTTTGGCTTACTGGGGATTGGGCGACTTGTTTGTGATTACTTGTTTTGGCTTACAGGCGACAGCATTGACTACTTATGCTATGCAAAATTATTCGAGTGGAGCCGTGTTGGCTGATACTCCTTGGCAGCCAGCGTTGTTGGCTGGCCTGGGTATCGGATTTTTGGCCGACAACATTTTACTCTCGAACAATGCGCGCGATAAAGAGGTGGATCAGGAGGCAGGTAAACGAACCACCGTTGTTCTTTGGGGACGTGGATTCGCTAAAATGGCTCATTTATCTAATATTTTATTAGGCTTGGCCTGTTTAAGTTTCGTTTTTGGTTGGGCACTCTGGGTTCTTTTGCCTTGGGGTCTTTGGCAAAATCGGGGTTTTCGTGCTGCTCAAAAACCTGCTGATTTTATTCCATTTTTAACTCAGTCGGCGGTGTTACTGCTGATGGCGGGGGTGTTGTGTGTAACTGTCGCTTGCCTCGGTTGGGTCTCTTGCGGAGGGTCTTTTCTGAGATGAAAACGCCCGCTTCACTCGCTGGTCAATTAGAGGCCCTTGTCCAAGGAGGAAAACGTCCGTCTTGGGATGAGTATTTTATGGCAACAGCTGTTTTGGTGAGTTCGCGTTCAAGTTGCGAACGTCTCCACGTTGGCTGTGTGGTGGTTTCCACAGGACGTCATCCTAATCGCATTGTGGCTGCGGGGTATAATGGGTTTCTTCCTGGTGCACCGCATGATTCTCAGGTGCGTGATGGCCACGAGCAAGCCACGGTGCACGCGGAACAAAATGCTGTCGCAGATGCAGCTAAGCGGGGAGTTTCTTTACAAGGCACGATTTGTTTTGTGACGCATTTTCCTTGTGTGAATTGTGCCAAAATTTTGGCTTCGGCAGGAGTCACAGAAATTCGTTACCGCCATGATTATAAAAATGATCCTCTGGTATCTGAATTATTTACTCAAGCGGGAGTCCTGGTAAAAAAATTAGAGGATCTATGAAGGGGAAATCTCCGTCTTTTGCGGGAAAGCTTTTAGTTTCACATCCCTTGCAAAAGGAGGAATCTTTTTCGGAAACGGTTGTTCTCTTGCATGCCCATTCTGAAAAAGAAGGTGCGATGGGCGTTATTCTTAATCGGCCTTGTCGACGGACCTTAGCCCAATCTCAATCTGATTTTTCTGAAGGACTTTTAGCTGGGTTGCCCCTTCATCTTGGAGGTCCAGTGAGCACTAATCGTATGGCTTTTGGTGGGTGGAAATTTCCTGCCCGAGGTCCAGCTTCCATTCGCTATGGAATCAGTCGTGAAGAAGCAGCTGATTTAGCGAAAGAGGGCCTTTACCAACTCTTTGCTTTTGTTGGTTATGCTGGTTGGTCCCCTGGGCAATTAGAGAATGAATTACGATTAAATGCCTGGTTAGTTTGTCCCTTTACCCGCGAAGTAGCGCATCTTGAAGAAAGAGATTTTTGGAAGACTTTACTCGCCATTCATCGGCCAGATTGGCGTTTGGTTTGCGATTCTCCTTCGAGTCCCGACTTAAACTAGTCATCTCGAGTTCGAGAGAAGTATTTCCAAATTTTGGATGAGAATTTCTCCAGGTTTTTTTCCATCGCTCGCCAACATTTGTCGCTGAATCATGAGATCGCGCATCTGGGGATTTATTCCTACAATTTTGTAACCATTCGATGGTAATTGTTTACTGTCAGCTGGTAAGGCCGTCCAGTGTTTGGGCAAACCATGCCATGTAAATTCGATGTACCATCCGGCAGCCGTACTTGCTTCGCCATTCGTTAGGCCAGGATACCGATAAACAAAATCAGGGGCCGTTTGAGTGCGCATCACAACCGCGAGAGCGGTGGGTAGATTATGTACGACTTCGAGTAAGTTGACTCGTGTGCTTTTAAGAATGTAAGAGGGGTCGAAACCAACAAGGTTTTGCCCATTCCAAACGCCGTGACGATTAGGGTTTTTTTGAGAGTCATTCTTCTTGTTGTACCAACGATTAAAAGAATCAGACAGCCTTAGCCCTACTTCAAAATGTAAATGTGAACGCTCAAGTGGCATGGGATTATCGGGAGTTGAAGATCGTCCCATTAGGGCGATGGCTTTCCCTCGAGGCAAAGGGTCTCCGATGCGAAGATTTTTATCAATGGTGGCGAGGTGAGCGTAGAGTGTGTAGACCTCGATTTCGGCCTCAGGGTGGACGAGGATGATGTATTTTCCATAGGGCCCGTTTGTCCCGTGATTGAGATAGGCGACTTTTCCGGCTATGGCAGAGAAGATACGATCGGCTGCCTCACCATTGGCAAAAACTCGAGAGGGGCGAATGTCTAACCCCTCGTGAAATCGTTTTCCGTCTTCGCGAACCATACCAAAAGTGCCCGATGAAATTTTCCCAGAGACGGTGGGTTGAATGAAATCTTCGAAGGACTGAATCGTCTGACGATTCATGGAGGTTGGCCAGGCTACTTCGGTAGCGAAAAGTGGAGCACACCATCCGCCCAGCCAAATTAAAGTGCACCAATAGTACCACACGTTTATTCTTGTAGCTTACGAATCGCTAAAATGGATGTGTTGAGATCTTTACTTAAATCCAAAGCAGCCTGCTTGTTTGTCTTTCCTTTTTGCTCAACCGTGAAAAAGAGATTACCGTCTACCACAGGTTCGCTGATTGGCATAATCCCCACGGCTTGGTCATTCACTACAAGAACAAAACTTTTACCTTTAGCGTGACGAGAAACCTCCATGATGTTTTTTGCTGCTTTGCGGTCAACTTGGACAAGTAAACACACTAAACGAAGACCTGGTTCCCCAATTTCCACAACTTCGGTATTGAGCAAATCCTCGGCCAAAGTGAGTTCTTTGGTCATGACAGGAATGGAAATGCCGCTGACGGGAAGGGTTACCGTGCGCTGCATACTTTGACTCGCCGAGGCTGGAGCCTCGATGAAAATAGAGGTGATGTGCGTGACTTTATTGGTTTCGCAGCCAGTAAAAAGAAAAAGACTGCTGCCGAGGATGGAGAGAAAGATTTTATTCATAAAGTTATCCCACGAGAAGTTCCAGAGACTGGCTGACTTGTTGAATATGGCTTGGCTGTAAATCGAGGGCTGGAATCAGGAGAATTTGTTTCGTTTCTGCATGCTGGTAAGGAATGAAACCATTTTCTGCTGGCCCCGTGGCACGAACGATTCGTTTGCGCTCAAGTAACATCGCTAAAATATGTTTAAGTAATGCCTTATCACCGGTTGGGTCTTGCGGGTCATCAAAGAGGGACAGGAAAAATTCTTCGCGTGAAGCGAGTAACTGGGCGCGGAGAGCTTTTTCTTCTTCGCCTCGCTCTTTAACTTCGCGGGTCCAACGACCTAGGAGTAAGCCGTCGGTTTTAAAATTTTCGGCGTTATCTTTTAAGACATCACGACGTTCGATTGTTCCTTCTTGAGTTTTGTAAACGAAGCAAACGACGGTGTCGCCAACTTTAAGTTCTTGGCCAGATGCGGCACAAGTATGAGCAATAGGTTTAACCTGCCAGTCCATGTCCTAAAATGAGCCAATCTCTATGGGTCGGGCAACCTGATTCCAAAAGAAGTCAAAGGTCTTTCTGGTTGGGTTTATTTGTATCGTCTCGCTACCTTTTGTTTTCTTGGTGATTAAGGGCAGTCGATGGTTAATTGTGGGGCGGGTGTTATGTTTTGATGGGGTGGCAAGTGGTGTTCGGCCCATGCCGTGAAGGCAATCATCCCGGCATTATCACCGCAATGTTGGGGTTTAGCGATTAGCAACGGAAGGTGCTTAGACTGAGCACATTCTTTGAGTTTTTGACGTAATGAGAGGTTGTTGGCGACGCCTCCAGAAAGTCCGATAGACGCAAATTTTTCGACTTTTAAGATAGCTTCCACTTTGGCCAAAAGTTGTCCCAAGATGGCGTCTTGGTAGCTCGCACATAAATCGGGTAACGCTTTTTTTACCTCTGTATCAGTCATTTTTTCTAATTGATAACGCAGGGCAGTTTTAAGTCCCGAGAAACTGAATCGCCAATCCGTGTGGTCGGGAACGGCTCGAGGAAAATGAAAAGAATGAGCTTGGCCGTTTTGTGCGTATTTTTCAATCAAAGCACCTCCGGGATAGGGTAGGCCGAGAAGCTTGGCACCTTTATCAAAGGCTTCACCAGCTGCATCATCGACGGTTCTTGCGAGTACTGTTAAACTGCCATCTTTATCGAGTTTAACACAAAGCGTGTTTCCTCCTGAAACCACTAAACCGAGATGCGGTAAGAGATTTTTTCGGTGAGCGAGAAAATGATGAGGGTCTTGGGCGTGGAGATCGATAAAGGCCGAGTGAACATGGGCACGGAGGTGATTAACTCCTACAATCGGTTTCCCGGTGGCCAGAGCAATGGCTCGAGCTAAACTAATGCCCATGGATAGGCAGGGTAGAAGTCCAGGTCCACGGGTGACGGCAATTTGATTAACCTGAGCGAGTTCGTCGCGGAAATCTTCGAGTAAAAGAGGTAAAGCTGAAAGATGCATTCGACTGGCCAAATCGGGAACCACGCCACCGAATCGCTCGTGGGTAGCAGCCTGTGAACTGATTAACTCGCGACGCAGTCCTGCTTTCGGCTCAAAGAAGGCAAGAGCCGATTCATCGCAGGAACTTTCGATGGCGAGAATCATAAGAAGATTCAGACGAAATTCTTCTCTGGCACAATCCCGTTTCGTCTCGCGATACTTAAATCTGAGGTTATCGCTCAAGGTATGGATCCCTCTGCTCGTCATCTTGCATTGGTGGAAGTGCTTCGCCACGAGGCACGGGAGGGAGTTGTGCCGTTGGTCCGTCTCATTGAGGTCGCACTTTACTGGCCGAATTTGGGTTATTACACATCGACAAACACGCGAGTTGGTAAATTGCCCGGGACGGATTTTACGACTGCTGCTGCACTTGGTCCTATGTTTGGTGAATTAGTCGCGAGTGCTGCTGAAACTTTTTTGGGTAATCTTTCGACTTATACTCTGGTGGAAATTGGAGCAGAGCCCAATCAGTCTCATTTCTCTACGGTGTCAGGTCGTTTCGCAGGTTTTAAACCAATCCGCTACGGAGAAAGTTTATCCTTTCCTTCGCGAGTGGTTCTGGTTGCGAATGAGTTGTTTGATGCCCAGCCATTTTATCGCTTACAGTTTCAACAGAGTCGATGGGTTGAAGTTGGAGTGCGAGTCGATGGAGATGAATTGTGTTTCGAGACATTGCCTCAATTTTCTTCTGTCCAGATTGCCCAGTGGGCTGAGAAACTTCCTCCTGCTTCTGAAGGATGGATTTTGGATGTGCCTTTGGCGGCGGAAAACTTGTTAGAAAAACTCCTCTCACCTAAGTGGTCTGGGGCGGTGATGTTTTTTGATTATGGGAAGACTCTGGCTCAGTGTCTCGAGTCTTCTCCCGCTGGTACGGCCCGAGCTTATTTGAAACACCAGCTTTCGAATGACATTCTCCAAAATTTAGGGTCTCAAGATATTACCTGTCACGTGCTATGGGATCAACTTGAACCCTTGTTGAAAAAACATGGTTTTGAAAAGGTTGGCCTGGAGAGGCAGGAAGTTTTTTTTGTTAAATTTGCTGGCAAAGAAATGGAGCGCATGGCAAGGGGGGGAGATTGGGAAAGTAGGGGTCGCTTGCGTGCCTTGACGCACCCCGCTCATTTCGGTTCGAAGTTTCAGGTTTTATTCGGTATTCGTTAAAAATCTCTAATTTGAGGCTGTTTTTGAAAGCCGTTCTCGACCTTCTAGGAACTTCTCTTTGTATTTACTGTTACAACGACAAGCTATGCGGTTATTCTCCCTTCTTTTGGCCAGCCTTTGGATTGGCACCTTGAGTGCTCGGGCTGAGACCTATGTCATCCAGTCATTCGAGGGCGATGGCTTTGGCGACTGGCAAGTTGGAGGGAAGGCTTTTGGTCTCGCTCCTGTGCATGGCAAGGTCGATGGACTCGAAGGCGAGTTACAAGGTTTTGCGGGTAAGGCTCTACTTTGTTCTGCCACCTCAGGTAATTTGGCTACTGGGGCAATCACTTCTCCTGAAATCCCTATCGTCGAACCTTATTTCTATTTAGGATTTTTGATTGGAGGTGGCAATCAGCCAGATAAGTTGGCGGTGCAATTACTCGTTGATGGTAAGGTTGTGCGATCGGCAACAGGAAATAATAGTTTTGTTTTACGCCAAGAGGTCTGGAATCTTTCAGAGTACAAAGGCAAGAAGGTAGTCATTCGTGTGCTCGATGATGCTACAGGCTCTTGGGGTTTTATGGCTGCGGATCAGTTTGTTTTTTCGACGAACGACAAACCTGATTTTGCTGTGTTGGGCAATGATGAGATGGCTGATCATCTCGTTCGTGTGCCTAGCGAAGCTTCGGTTGCTGTTTTTCCTGGATTAAATTTTAAGCAGGTCGCCGACTATAAATCCGCCCAGATTACCTCTCCCACCTCGATTGCTTTTGGCAATCAAGGGCAATTGTTCATTGCGGAAACCCACCGCTTCCGTTTTGGCGTCGAGGACGATCGCGACTGTCTTTATTGGTATTTGCAGGATTTATCCAATCGCACCAATGAAGAGCGCAAGGCGATGTATGAAAAATGGTCGAGCAAGAAATCTTCGGACTATTTTACAGCTAAGTCGGAAGTGATACGTCTTCTTTCCGAGGAAAAGTCCGATGGCACCTATGCCAAGTCCTCGGTTTTTGCGGATAATTTCCGTGATGCACTCGATGGCACTGCTGGAGGTGTTTTTGCTTGGGATGACACGGTTTATTTTGCCTGTATTCCAAAGCTTTGGATGTTACGAAATCCCGCCCAAAGTGGTGTATCAAATGAGCGCAAAGTAATCGAAGATGGATTTGGCGTTCGCGTCTCTTTCTCGGGTCACGATATGAACGGCTTTGTTTTAGGTTACGATGGTCGTCTCTATGGAACCATCGGTGACCGCGGTTTCAACTTAAACACGAAGGAAGGTCGTAAATATGATCACCCTGATATTGGTGCCGTGTTTCGTTTTGAACCCGATGGCACCCAGTTTGAAGTTATCTACAAAGGACTGCGAAATCCTAAAGAATTTGCCTTTGATCAATTTGGTAACGCGGTGACCATTGATAATAATTCCGACCAAGGTGATAAAGCACGTTTGGTCTACGTCGTTGAGGGTGGGGATTCAGGTTGGGAGATGGAGCACCAAGCGATGCATACCTTCCACCGTGAAATCGGGCTCGAGCGACGTCCTCCTTCTCGATGGATGAATGAGCGTATGTGGGAGACCCAGAATCCCTCACAGCCAGCTTTCATGTTGCCCCCTGTCGATTATATCTGTGCAGGACCTTCGGGGTTAACTTACAATCCTGGTGCAGGCTTTTTGGAGTCCGAGGTAGGGCATTTCCATATTTGCGATTACCGTGGTTCTTCCAGTGCCTCAGGTATTTGGTCGTTTAAGATCGAGCCCTTAGGCGGAGGTATGCGCATGGCTGATAAACATCAACTGATTTGGGGGTTGGCTGCGACGGATATCGAGTATGATTGGAAAGGGCGTTTGTTTATTTCGGACTTTATTGGTGGCTGGGAGTCTCATGAAGCTGGTCGCATTGTGAGTTTAACCGCTGAAAAACCTCACCAGCCCGAGGCCAGTGCACAAGTCGCCTCATTCATTCGTGAAGGTTTGAATAAAAAGACATCAGCCGAACTCGCTGTGTTATTAAGTCATCCTGACCAGCGTATTCGTTTACGTGCACAGTTGGAGTTAACTCGCCGTCCAGAAGGTCTAGCGGTGTTTGAGAAAGCAACGCAGTCGAAGAACCTAATTGAGCGCTTACACAGTATTTGGGGATTGGGGATTTTATCTCGTCGCGGTCCTGCGATTGCCCCTAATGATGTTTGGAATAATACTTCTCCAGCCATCGCTTCGGTCGAGGATCGGACGAAGGCTGCAAAAATCCTCATCCCTTTACTCGCTGATGCCGATGTCGAAGTGCGTGCTCAAACCGTGCGTGCGCTCTCTGAGTCTCCTCTCTTAGGTAACGATTTGCCACTGGGCAAACTGATACTCGACCCTTCTCTGCGTGTTCGTTCTTTTGCGGCTATTGCCGCTGGTCGAATGGGAGCAGACAAATTCTTACCTGAGGTTTTCAAGATGTTGCAGGAGAATGCCGACGTGGATCCAGTTTTGCGTCACTCTGGTTCCATGGCTTTGGATGGAATGTGTAAGACCGCTGAGCAATTGGATGCTGCCATTAAACACGAGTCGGCCTCGGTGCGCTTAGCTGCTGTCATTACTTTACGCCGTCGTGCTGATGCCAGTGTTGAGCGATTGGTACAAGATTCCTCTTCGATTGTCGCCGACGAGGCCATTCGAACAATCAACGATAAAGATCTGAAGTCGGCTCGACCAGCTGTCGCAGCATTGATTGATTCGCGAAGTAAGCGGGAGTGGAGTCCTTTCATGCTCCGTCGCTTAATTCATAATGCTTACCGTGTTGGCGGTGAGGAAAATGCAGCGCGCGTTGTTGCAGTCGCGGTGGATGAAAGTGCACCTGAAGAGGTTCGTTTAGAGGCGTTACGTCTGATGAGCCTTTGGGTGGAGCCATTCCCCGTTAATCAGTTTACTGGTCATTGGTCGCCTTTACCTAAGCGAGCAACGAGCGAAGTGCACAAAGTTCTCAGCGCAGCCCTACCTCAGTTGATTAAGGGTAACTCCGAACTCATCCGTGCCACCCTCGATTTAGTTGGCAAATATCAATTGAATACTGATTCACTGCCAAATCAGACCTTAGTAAACTTGGTTGCGAATCAATACCTCACAGGGACTGCTCGATCCAAGGCCCTGGAGATGTTGTTGGCTCGTCAATCGGATGACGTTTTAGAAATTGCTAAAAAGTATGCTTCAGATGTGCAGGATGATGTGGCATTAATTGCCATCGCCGAGCTGGCTCGTCAGAAGCCCGAACTTGGTTTGCTTGAATATCGCAAAGCCGTAACTGCGCCTTCCGCTTATCGTCGTCAGCAGGCTTGGAAAGCCCTGGCTACATTCCAAGCGGGAGGAGTAGAGGCTCTTTTCCTTGAACAAATTAAGGCTATTGAAACATCGAAAGGTGTATCTTCAGCGGCGATTGAATTAATGGAAGCGGCACAAGCCCGTTCGGAAGCATCCATAAAGACTGCCTTGGAAGCATTAAAGACCTCTCTGAACAGCAATCCTGACACTTTGATGAAGTGGATGCCTTCGCTTGAGGGTGGCGATGCTTCTCATGGTTTTGCTCTTTTCCAAGCACTGCCGGCAGGGCAATGTATGCGTTGCCATAAGTACTCTGCTGACGGCCACTCAGCTGGCGGTGAAGCTGGACCTAATCTTGCTGGTGTCGCCAAACGTGGTGATCGTCGTTACTTACTTGAATCGATTGTTCATGCTAACGCCGCTGTTGCATCGGGCTATGGCGCCGTAAATATCGAATTGGTTAATGGAGGTGCTTTGACTGGTACTTTGCTTCAAGACACCCCCAACTTTGTCGATGTGGATGTCGCTGGTAATCGTTGGCGTGTTGCGCGTAGTGATATTAAGTCCATGACGCCTCCTGTGTCAGGTATGCCAGTCTTGGAGAATGCTCTTACCCCCCATGAGGTTCGTGATCTCGTCGCTTGGTTATCCACCCTAGATAAAGGTGTTCAAAAAGAAAAACTACCCGACCCCAAGCCGCTTGATATTTCTACCATCAAGCCAGTGGCACCTGTTACTGTGGCTTCTAATATCGATCCGGCCATGATGACGGCAGGTAAAAATGCTTATATGACTTGTGCTGGCTGTCACGGTGCTAATGGCGAGGGAACAGCCATTGCACCACCGTTAGCTAATTCTAATTGGGTCAATGGCCCCATTGATAACTTAATCCGTATTCAATTACGTGGTCTCCAAGGTCCTATTACGGTCTCGGGTAAGAAATATACGCCTCCTATGCCTATGATGCCCTTGGCTCATCAAACTGATGATCAAATTGCGGCGGTGTTGACGTATATTCGCAATAGTTTTGGCAACTCGGCTTCAGCCGTTAAGCCCGAGGAGGTCAAAGCCCTTCGCGGTGAAGTGGGTAAACCGATGCTGACCGAGGCGGATTTAATTCCGACTAAGTAATCCACTAAAGTTTCATCAGAATCTCAACGAGGGGTGCCACATAATGGCACTCCTCTTTTTTTAGGGTCTTCGAATGTGGTTAGCCCAAGCCTTCCCAGTTTCATCATAAAATTCAATCCGTTCGATGGCTTGATCGATTTCTTTATCAAGACGGGGAAGGATAATAGCGCATTGCGGATGCATCGTGTAGGTTTGTTTTACTCCTCGCGTGATTTGACTGACTACGCGGAGGGAGCGCTGGCGAATCTCACATCTCACAATCGTGATTTTTGTGGCAGAAGCGGTATCCGCATCATCGATGGCAATGACCCATTCTTTAGAAAAGTTGGGCTTGATAGCATTTAATCCATTAAGTGCTGCGGGGTGAAAGTGTTGATCAAATTGAGCTTCGTTTTCGATAATGAGGTAGCGTGGCCCAAGGGTTTTGCTGATGATAAAAAAACGCTCCAGCTTTTCGCCTTTTAAAACTTTGGCTGATGAAGGCGTGTTTGATTTAAAATAAAAATAGACGCTGAGATTGATAAACAGGGCAACAATTGCGAGGCCTGTTGCCCAGATCCAGTGCTTGTCGATTTTCATTGTTCTAGGTTAGGGAGGTTATTCCTTGGGTCAAGGTGGGGGCCTGAGCCTTGCATAACCTCATTAAGGCTGGTTAAATAAAAAAGCCCCAGGGTTCTGGGGCTTTTTGTTTGGTAACAGTGCTTCCGTTTAAGCAATGGTAACCTCTTTGGAGAGGTAAACATCCTGAATGGTGTGCAGGAGTTTCGCACCTTCTTCAATTGGACGTTGGAAAGCCTTACGACCCGAGATGAGGCCTTGGCCACCTGCTCGTTTATTAATAACGGCCGTTTTAACGGCTTCAGCGAAGTCATTGCTTCCAGAGGGACCGCCTGAGTTAATTAAGCCGATACGGCCCATGTAGCAGTTGGCTACTTGATAGCGAGTGAGGTCGATCGGGTGATCGGAACTTAAGTCCGTATACATACGCTTGTCGATTTTGCCGTAGGAGGACTCGGTTTGTTGGATAGCGAGGTAGCCACCATTGTTCTCAGGAAGCTTCTGTTTGATGATATCGGCACAGATGGTTACGCCGAGGTGGTTGGCTTGGCCTGTGAGGTCAGCCGAAACGTGATAATCCTTATCTTTCTTGAAAGCGTTATTGCGAGTATAGCACCACAAAACAGTCGCCATACCTTGTTCGTGAGCCATTTGGAAGGCCTTCGAAACTTCGATGATTTGGCGGTTGGATTCGGCGGAACCGAAGTAGATTGTGGCTCCGATAGCGGCACAGCCCATATCGGCGGCTTGCTTGATGGTGCCGTACATAACTTGGTCTCCCACATTGGGGTAGGTGAGTAACTGGTTATGGTTAATCTTTACCATGAAAGGAATTTTGTGGGCGTAGCGACGCGATACACTGCTCAAGACGCCATAGGTTGAACAAACAGCATTGCAGCCACCTTCGATGGCCAACTTCACGATGTTCTCACCGTCGAAATAAATAGGATTTTTAGCAAATGAGGCGCCAGCGGAGTGCTCGATACCTTGGTCAACGGGGAGAATGGAGACATACCCAGTGTTAGCGAGGCGACCGGAGCCATACAGACGTTGCAGGTTAGCGAGTACACGATTGTTCCGATCGGAGGCACCGAAAGCGTGTTCAACCCAGTCGGCACGAGGGTGATGAATTTGGTTTTTATTAATCTTCGGATTGCTGAATCCGAGGAGGGATTCTGCTTCATTGCCGAGAAGTTTTTGGATTTCGCTGTAGTTGCTCATAGTAAGAGTGTGTCGATACTATCTACAAAAGGTGGATTCTAGGCTTAGGCATCAAGCCATAATTTAGTTTCACCCCGAAAAGGTTTAGGAAGTAGCGTCTCTTGCCTAGATTCGGGCTGAACTTGATTAAATTTGCCAATCTTCGGCTGCTGCGGAGGCCGGTTTTGGTAGAACAGGATGGGGGGCAGTTACAATGTGCAAGACGGCTTGAGCGTTCCCTGTTAATTCTCGAGCTCTTTTCACCGCCTGCGCAAGAGCAGAGGTAGGGTTGGTGGTGTCCCAGGGTATGACATTCTCTGGTCCAATCGTTTTAACCAAACCTGCTTTATCAAAGATACGCATCGTTTCTGGTTTGGCCTCGCAAAGAATAAGATGACGACTGGAGGATTTTAAAGTATTGGCTAAATCTTGAAGCAATAAAACTCCATTGGCATCCAGATGATGTGCCTCGCGGAATTTAAGAATAAGCACTTTTAAATGGGGGTCGGCTGAGGCGCGGCGAAGGTGTTCATGAAAAGCCTGTGTGGCGCCAAAGTGTAGACTGCCTTCAACATGGAGAATTGAAATACCCGTCGTTTTTTGTCCCTTGGGTCGATGTTTAATTTCTCCCGTTTCTGAAAAATCGTATTCGACCACTTCTGGCTCAGAAGTCTTTTTGAGGTAAAAGGCGATGGCAATCGCTGTCCCGAAAAAGATAGCCACATCGAGAGGTGCAATCAGGGCTGTCAGAAGAGTGGTCAAGAAAACAGCACGATCTTGCAGGCCTGATTTGAGAATGAGTTTAATCGTGGGGAAATTGGCTAATTCGATTTCAACTAAAATAACGATAATTGCCAAAGAAGCTAAAGGAACCACGGCTACCCAATTGCTAGCCAAATAGGCACCTGCCAAAATGAACACACCGCAAAAGAGAGAGGCGAGTGCGGTGCGGGCACCGCTGGAAATGTTGAGGGCAGAGCGACTGATTGAACCAGAGGCCGCCATTCCGCCGGTAAATGCACAAACGAGATTAGCCATGCCGAGCCCAAAAACTTCTTGATGAAGGTCGGAAGGGTGACCTGTTTTAAGAGCTGAGGCTCGTGCGTTAGCGGTTCCCTCGATAATAATAAGAACTGCCAAAGCTAAGGCAGGAGAAAAAAGTACAGAAAGAGTCCGTAAAGAGAAGTCGGGCTGATACAACGTGGTGGCTGAGCGAGCTGCATCACCAACATATTGAACCAGAGCATGCGTGCTTCCTTGGTTGTTTGCGACATTTTGCGCCAACATGGCACCAAAGGTTGTAAGAGCGACTGATCCAAGGATGGCTTTCCCTGTGCCGTAATTTTTTCGTAAAAGATAGTAGGCGATTCCCGTGATGATAGCGAAACCCAATTCAGGGTTAATCAACTGTCGCCCCATTTTAATGAAATACCAAAAAACTTCGGGTAAGCTTTCTCCTGCGTGTTCACCTGTCATACCTGCCACATAGGGAAGTTGAAGGGCTATAACTTTTAAGGCAGCAGCAGCAATGTAGGCTGAGATAACGGTGCGCGGAACGAAATCGACAAATCCACTTAGGCGAAGCCATGAAGCAATCAGGAGGAAGACTCCCGTCATGAGTATGAGGGTCGGCAAAGCGGCAACGCGTTGATCGGGTGTGAGCACGCCCAAGGTCGCGAATGTACCTAAAAGCATGGCCGCCGAAGCATTGGTTGGGCCTGCAGAAAGATTGATGGAGCCCGTGAAGATGGCTGAAACGAGAGCGGCGACTCCGCAACCAACCAGTCCACACCAGACGGGTAAGCCAGCCTTCATCGCAAAAGCCATCGACATAGGGAAGGCGAGAAGGGCAACATTTAACCCAGCGATTAAATCTGCCTTGAGAGAGTCTTGATTTGTTTGTGTAAATGCTCGACTAATCGGGAAAAACCGTGGTCGAGGAATTTGGCCGATTTGTTGGGTAACTTGGCGAAGGCGAGAAAAGAAAGTAGCAGGGCTAGAACTCACCTCATTTGTTTTGCTGAAGCCGTGGAATCACTCAAATGCTTTTTTAGATTAATCGAAAGCTTCGGAATCAATCTGACTAATCAAGGATTGCTGTAAGAGCCCAAAGCAGGAGTAGCAGGCCAGAGCGTGACGTTTTTCATTGGGCAGATTGTCATCGTCTAAATCTTCAGCCCTTTCCAATTGATCATCAGGAATGTCTGAAAAAACCAGTTCACGTAGGGCAAAACGAACCGCTGAAAGGGCACGTAGAAAGGCGAGAGACTGTGCTTCATTTTTAAGGATGATGACCGCAGGTTCACCTTTGGCATTGGCAAAGGCAGCGGCCAAGAGTCGTGCCTCTTCTCCCGCCTGAGCGGAAAGACTCTCCGTCCAAAAAGAAGCGACTTCTTTATCGCCATCCGGAATCTGAGCCCGATTTACCGAAACTCGTGCCGCCGCTGGGGCAATAAGGCGTAAAAGATCAGTCAGCACATTGCGTGCTTCAGCCGTCATGGTTAGTCTGAGTTCAGCCATTTTTTTCTAATCGTGCACTGAGGTGCCATTGTTGAAGTTCGAGAACAATCATTTCTGCTCTTTCGAGTTTGCCTGTCCACACAATGGCTCGTCCCTCATTGTGAACTATTAGCATATATTTTTTTGCTTGGGTGTGAGAGATACCCAGAACATTGGTTAAAACGATAACTACGTAATCTTGATAATTTACCGGATCATTAAGTACGACGACATTCCAATGGGGGCTGACTGAGACAACTTTTTCGGTTCCAATCTCCGGTTTAATTTTAGGTTTGGCCATCGGCAGTCAAATCTCCCAAGGAGCGTAACAATTCCTCGAGCCTTCGCAAGCCATCGATGAGTTGTTTTGTTCTTTTTATCGTTTGGGGGTCGCGGGGTTTGTGTTCGATTTGACCGGCAAGATTGACCAGTCTTGTGCAGCCCATCATGCCCAGCATGCCTGAAACCGCATGGGCTTGAAATCGAATATCCTTGGGGTCGTTTTTAGCCAAGGCTGTTTGGAGTTTTTCAATAAAGGAATGGGAGTACTTGAGAAAAACACGCGCAGCACATTTTAAGTCTTCGGCCTCCTGCTCATCGGCAAGTCGAAGGTTTTTAGTAAACTCATCGATGTTGTCGGGTAATTCATTGGATTGGCTAACGACCTTGATTTTTTTGACTAGATCAGCGCCACGCAGTGGTTTTACCAAATAGGTTTCAAGACCGGCCTTTTTACAATTGGCCCGTTGGCCTGGTTCATTCATTCCCGTTAATGCAATCAAGGGGATGGGTTTTCTTTTTAAGCGTTTCTCTTCTCGACGTATGGCTGTTGCCACCTCGATGCCTCCTATAAGCGGCATTTGTAAATCTAAAATAACGAGATCAAATTCTTTAATTCGCCAGAGTTCCAAGGCCGCCACCCCGTCGACCGTGGCACTGACCTCGTGACCAGCCCGTTTTAACTGTAAAGAAATTACCTCACGGTTTACTTCGTTGTCTTCTGCAACCAAGATGCGCAACGCACGTTCCGTTTTTTCTTTAGGTTTTAGG
Source organism: Opitutia bacterium (assembly GCA_947470855.1). GTDB lineage: Bacteria > Verrucomicrobiota > Verrucomicrobiia > Opitutales > UBA953 > UBA953. The sequence continues at coordinate 25,753 of CANIUQ010000013.1, forward strand.
AGAGAAGGCATGACTTCCGTGCTTTGCTTTTTGTCTTCAAGGAGGTTGCGTAAAGTTTGAAGATTTAAAGGTTTAGGTGCGACTCGATAGCCGTGAAAAGGGTAATCAAAATCAGTCAACAAAATGATCGAAGTTGAACTGGTTTGAGGTAGTTGTGGAGAAGTGTCTGCGGGGATATCGATAATGAGGTAGTCAAAATTTTCATTACCGTTTATTTTCTCAACCTCCTCGGTGCTATTGGCGGTTACCACTTTGGCACCCCAGAATTGAAGGCTTTGACTCAACCACGGTTGGAGATGGGGACAGGAGCATTGCAATAGAATCTTCTTTGCTTTCAGGGTCTTAGGAGTCGTGGCATGGAGTGAATGAACGAAGGCACAATTCAGATTGACCGTAAAACAAGTGCCTTTGCCGATATCGCTTTCTACGAGAACATCTCCTCCCATCGCTCTGGCCAGAGATTGAACCATCGCTAAGCCTAGTCCTGAGCCTCCGTAGCATTCAGCCGTGTTTGGTTCCGCTTGAGTGAAAGGTTGAAAGAGGAAGGCCAAACGTTGTTGCGCAATGCCAATTCCAGTGTCTTTGACTTTCATTTCGACTCGATAGCCTGTGGCCGATTCTCGAAAGTTTAAAGAGGCATGAATTGTCCCCTTGGCGGTAAACTTTACGGCGTTGTGTAGGAGATTGGTGAGAATTCTTTTAAACTTTATTTTGTCTCCCATGACCTGTTCGGGTGCGTCAGCGGGAGTAAATCCTAAGAGTTCGATTCCTTTAGCTCGTGCCTTGGGATAAAGGTAGGCGAGTGTCTCATGAAAAGCACTCACTGGATCGAAAGCGATTAGCGAGAGTTTGCCCTGTCCCTGTTGGAACTGGGCAAATTCAAGGACGTCTTGAACGAGGTTGGATAACTCCTCGGCGCAGTTTTTTATTTTTTGTAAAACCTGGGCTGACTCGGGTGAGTTCAGCGTAGGCAAGTTTGTTTCGCATAAACCTAAAATTGCCTGCACGGGATTTTGAATTTCGTGAGCCAAGTTGGCCGCAATTAAGAAATCAGGATTTTCTTTAGACATAGTGGGAAGAAGAGATCGTTTGTTGGCTCATGGAGTCATTCCATTCTCAGCGAATGCTTGAGTGGTGAAACGAGTTATCACGAGTTCCGCCATAGCAGAGCCTCTCCTTTAAGTAGTGAATCGATTTTTGGATACAAAAATCTTACTGAGGTATTTCCTTTATAGAATTTCTCTAATAAAAATGTTCACTTTTAGGCGAATGGGGTTAGATTCGGTTTAAATATATGCATTTCGAGCATCATCGTCAGCCCCTCGCAACGCGCGAAAAGTTTCTCCGTCGCCTAGGGCGATTCGCTCTTTATGCTTTAGGCTTTTTAACCTTTTCACTCTGCGTTGGAGTCGTCGGCTACCATTGGATTGCGGGGCTTCCTTGGATTGATGCCTTGCTCGATGCTTGCATGATTTTGGCGGGCATGGGTCCGGTTTCGGTTTTGACGACGAATGAGGCCAAGCTCTTCGCTTCATTTTATGCCGTCTTTAGTGGCGTGGCTTTTCTAACCACGTTTTCGATTTTGATCGCTCCTGTCTTACACCGCGTCTTGCACCGCCTACACTTGGGTGATGGTGTGGATCGAGGATAAAAGGGGTGCTCAGGAAGGGACTTGAACCCTTACGCTTTAGGGGCACTAGAACCTGAATCTAGCGTGTCTGCCATTCCACCACCTGAGCATTTACCGACAAACTTTTGAGCAAAGAGGGTGAGGGGAGGGTGTCAAGGTTAGGGCTTGCGAAGTGACTTCAGCATATAGACGCAGTCGAGTTCTTGGCCAAATTTTTGTCCGACGCCCTGTAAGAGCCCTGCCTGTTTAAATCCCAAACTCTCGTGGAGCTTAATACTTGCCGTTTGCTCTCCTGAAATTCGAGCGACGACCGAGAGATGTCCCAATGCTTCGGCTCGATTGAGTAGGGCCTGGAGAAGTTGTTTCCCGTAGCCCTTTCCGTGGTAGAGGTGGTTAATAAATATAGAATCTTCAACCGTTTTGGACCAGCCTTCCCGAGCATTATAGGGGGAAATAGACCCCCAGCCGATAATTTTACTGCCTAATTCGATGACCATGACTGGGTGGGAGTTTTTTCTGTTTCTGAACCATTTCCTACGTCCATCTAGGGTTTCCTCGGATAAATGCCAGGTGCAGGTGCTCCTATTTACATAATAGTTGTAAATACCGTTGATGGCTTCGGCATCAGCCTCGGTGGCTAGGCGGATACAGGTATCCATGGTGGGGGTAAAATTAGACACAGCTTTTACTTAGGACAAGAATAGGAAATCCCGTTGACAGTTAAGGCAGAGAAGCCTTTGTTGGCCGACCTGCCCTTTTAAAGGCCCTAAGACCATGAAAGTTTCATCCTCACTCAAATCGCTCAAGAAGCGTCACCCTAATTGCCAAGTTGTACGTCGCAAAGGTCGTATCTACGTAATCAATAAGACCCATCCACGTTACAAAGCACGCCAAGGTTAATCCCTATAAACCCCTGTTTTTATGAAGAAAGAAGGTCATCCCGAGTATCAACCAGTCGTTTTTGTGGACGTTTCTACCGGCCGCGAATTCCCTACGCGTTCGACCATGAAGTCGAAAGAAACCAAATCCATTGGTGGGGTTGAGCACTTCGTGATTCGTCGAGAAGTGACGATGGACTCTCACCCTGCTTACACTGGTGAAAAGCGCTTCGTTGACTCCGCTGGTCGCGTTGAGAAGTTCAACACCAAGTTCCGTCGTAAATAATTTTAGGTTCAGAAATGATCCAAAAGCCCGCTCGGTTTCCAGCGGGCTTTTTTGTTGGTCTCCCGCCAAGGACGATGACTTAAGGAATGCGATGGAACTGCGTTGAGGCTTTTTTGCCTAAAAAAGTAAATTAAACGATTTTTTATCTTATTTTTAGTATGGAATTGAATAAGTGGGTCACCAAATTTTAAAAATTAAAAAAAGCCCAGTTTTAATGGGTTTTTATGATTATTATGATTTATTAACAGAGGGTGTTAATAGAGTGTTTATAATGCGTAATAAGGGTCATTAGTGCTTAAAAATAGCACTTTATGCTTGATTTCGAAACATTACCGTAACAATACTGCTCACGCTATGAAGCATATCCTCCCTATCCTAACCGTAACGACCCTCAGCGCTGCTGCTTTCGCTCAAACGGCTGCTGCCGCTCCTGCTGGTCTCTCCTACAACCGTGTAGGTTTGAACTACCAAACCAATGGTAGCGAGAACCCTACTTCCATCAGCGCCTCCGCTTTCATTGGTTCTTCCAATGTTCTCGTTTCCGGCACTGCTGATCTCACCGCTGCTGGCGACGATTCCGTTTCCCTCGGATACGTTTTCAAGAACGTTGCTGCTGGCGTTGACGCTACCGTATCCATCGGTTCCAACGACACTTACGGAATCAACCTCCGTCGTGCCCTTAACGAAATCGTTTCTGGTCTCGAAGTAGCCGTTGCTTACAACCGCACCATTGGTACCAACTATGATTCCCAATGGGTTTACGAGCTCTCTTACAACTTCACTAAGCAGTATTCTATCGCTTACAGCGTGACCGATCCTAACGGCACCGCTCAAAGCGTTAACCAAGTTAGCCTCCGCTATAACTTCTAATCTTCGGATTAGAGTTTAACACTAAGGGCTCCGGAAACGGGGCCCTTTTTGTTTATTTAGCCTCAACATGCACGGTAACCCTCATTTCTCGGTCTCCCGTACCCCAATAACTACCGCGAATCGGCGTGGCATCGCGGTAATCTCTGCCTAGGGCTGATGCCACATAGGATTCATTGACGATGCGTTTATTGGTTGGGTCTAGCCCCAACCATCCATAGCTAGGTATCCAGACCTCGCACCAAGCATGAGAAGCGTGACTGCCTAACACCTCGCCTCGTTTAGGATCGTAAACATAGCCACAGATATAGCGAGCGGGAATGCTCAAAGACCGACACATAGCCAGTAAGAGATGAGCAAAGTCTTGGCAGACACCTTCAGGGTTTTTGAAAAACTGTTCGGTGGTGGTATTAACGTTCGTTACTCCGGGGACGTATTTGCAGTTTTTATGCACCATCTCCATTAAAGAAATAACCACTCCAAAGACGTCTTTTTTATCACCTCGAGCATCGACCGCGGTTCGCCAAATTTGAGGCGTAATCTGAATGGGCCCATCTGATTGAAGGTAGGGCTGAAAACTTTCCGTTACCTCGGGGAGAGACAAAGCACCCATCGGACTATCGGAGGGGATAGCCTTCAACGGCGTGGGCTTGGTTTCGACCATGCTGGATACATCAATAATTAGTTCTTTGTGGGATTCTTCGACCTCGAAAAAAGAGACCGTATTACGATGGAGGTCGTGATATCTGCGCATTTTTACGACAGGCAAAACCCGAACGAGATGCAGAATGGTCCGCTGTCTTTGATTATCGAGCGGAGTAACGCGTAATTCGTTGTTATTATTTCGAACAGGTAGGGCGTAGCGATATTCGGTGCGGTGAAGAATGCGGAGCTTCATAGCGTCGAATGCAAATAATTATTGTTGCTGTTGCTGCTGTTGTTCCCGCTGCCAATCGGACATCGATTCGGGGCGATTATGTCGAGTGAAGTGTCGTCCTACTTCGGAAGGCAGTAAGACGAAACTCTCGAAGACCGCTTGGCTTGAGCTATTGAGCTGTTTTTGTAGATCATCGATATAGTCATGGAGGCCTTTGGCCATCACTTCGGTGGGACCCGAAAAACTGAGTCGGGCGAGTAAAGCCCCAGTTAGTTTCTCACATTGATTACTGTAGCCACCCGTGGGAGTGCCTGAAATATCATGAAGCACTTCATCGGCCCGTCTTAGACAGTGGCGTATGGAACGAGGAAACTCGTTCGAAAACAGTAATAAATCCACCACTTTTTCGATGGTAATCTCGCCACCGTAAGCTTTGCGATATCCTGCATGAGCCCCACAAGCACGCAAGACGGCACCCCATTTAAGAGATTCTTCGGCAGCGTCCTGACTCGTCGATTGCGACCAAATATCCAGAAAACGACTCGTCATGTCCGCACGCTCTAGAAGCCTTCCGAGTTGTAAAAAGTTCCAGCCCTCATCTCGCGTGAGAGTCGCCTCGGTGATTCCGTCAAAAAGCATCGAGGAGGAAATAATTTTCTCATAAAAAGCCTGAGGTGCCACCTCGAGTAAATCAATACCTTCAGGAGAAGTAACGAGCATGTTTAGGGCGTTAATTTCGGTCCACATTTCCTCTGAAATTTTATCGCGGACTGAACGGGCGTTTTCTCGAGCTTGTCGAATACACGAAATAATTGAATCGGCATTACGTAAATCCGAAGTGATAAAGCGGGCGGCATCACCTTGTCGTGGTTGAGGGTAAAGAGATTTAAAGGATTCTTCCATCGCAGTAGCTTGGAGTACAGGAGTCCAGTACTCCTGAGCCGAACCACGACCGAGAGTTTCGTCATCGAGCAACATCTCTTCACTGATTCGAACCAGCCGAGCAAGGTTTTCGGCCCGTTCAATTTGACGGGACATCCAGTACTGGTGATCAGCAACGCGCGAAAGCATCATAAAATTAAGTGGCAAAAACCCAGGTGTCTTTGCTGCCCCCTCCTTGCGAGGAATTAACCACGAGAGAGCCACGTTTGAGAGCCACGCGGGTTAATCCGCCTGGAAGAACTTTTACGGTGTCACCCCAAAGAACAAAGGGACGGAGATCAACGTGTCGTCCTTCAATGCCACTCTCGACGAGCGTGGGATGTTGAGAAAAGTTTACCACGGGTTGCGCAATGTAGTTTCGCGGCGTGGCGATGATTTTTTGACGAAACTCTTCAATCTGCTCCTTGGTTGAAGCAGGCCCAATAAGCATACCATAACCACCGCTCTCGTTGGCCGCTTTAACAACCAATTGAGGCAGATTATCTAAAATATATTTTTTATCTGAGTCTCTCCAAGCTAAGTAGGTTGGCACTTGGTCGAGAATGGGTTCTTGGCAGAGATAATATCGAATCATCTCGGGAACGTAGGCATAGGTGACTTTATCATCGGCAACGCCTGTACCAATCGCATTCGCCAGAGCGACATTTCCTCGACGTACGGCATCGACCAATCCTGGGACACCTAGGCAGGAGTCCTTGCGAAAAACTTGTGGGTCGAGGAAGTCATCATCGATTCGACGATAGATAACATCGACTTGGCGCAAGCCCCGCGTGGTACGCATATAAACGAACCCATCGAGAGCAATCAGGTCTCTGCCTTCGACTATTTCGATACTCATTTGTCGAGCGAGGAACGAGTGCTCGAAGTAAGCGCTATTGTGAACGCCTGGAGTAAGAAGAACGATGTTCGGATTGGGGTTTTCGCGAGGGGCGATATGTCGAAGGGTCGCCAGTAGGTCAGCGGGGTAAGTATCAACCGATCGAACGCCCCCACCGAAAAGGTGAGGGAAGACTCGTTTCATTGCGGCACGATTTTCTAAGACATATGAAACACCAGAAGGACATCGGCCATTGTCCTCAAGTACCAGATATCTTCCGTCAATATCGCGAATTAAATCAGTCCCGCAGATATGAATATAGGCATCCTTAGGAATCGAAACTCCCATGAATTCAGGTCGAAAATGGGCAGCACTGTAAACGACTTCTTTGGGGATGATGCCATCCTTGATGATGCGTTGCTCGTGATAAACATCGTACAAAAAAAGATTTAGAGCCGTTATTCGTTGAACCAATCCTGCCTCAATCGTTTCCCATTCAGGGGCTGGAATAACCCGGGGAAAGGGATCAAAAGGGAAAACACGCTCGGTCCCTTTTTCATCACCATAAACGGTAAAAGTGATTCCTTGTTTAAGGAAAAGAAGTTCTAGGCTTCGAATCTTTGTTTTTAACTCATCATGAGAGAGAGAGGAGAGTCGATCGACGATGGTTTTGTAGTAGGGTCTCACTTTCCCTGACTCATCCATTAATTCATCGAAAAGTTTGTTAGGCTTATAGTCCTTGAGAAGCATGCTCTTTTCTGAGCATAGTCCTTGCCACCGAGTCTAGGTCACCAATGTGTCTAAAAAAAGGCAGATTATCTCACTAACTTTGAGCACCGAGGACTAGAACTGGTCAATTGACTTAAAGTCCTTCGCGATGAGGTCTTTCGGGAACCTTAGCACCCTTGGAGCGGAAAAATTCGCTTAAAACCTCAGCCCGGGCATCTGCCAACTTGTTTTTTCGCACATCCTCGGGGGTTAGTAATTTTTGCCGCTCTGTCAAAATGCGACGTAATTGCATCAAGGCGCTCTGTTGTAATTGGCGAACGCGCTCACGGGTGAGTTTAAATTTTTCTCCAATTTCTTCGAGGGTCAGTGGGCTCTCTCCGCTTAAGCCAAAACGCAGGGTAATCACTTCGGCTTCACGTGGGTCGAGTCTAGCCAGCATTTCATTGATTTCGGAAACGTCGGACTTGCCACGCAAGTTTTCGAAGGGCGTACGCGCACTCTCATCTTTAACCAAGTCGCCTAAGGTGGATTCGCCTTCTTCACCCACGGGTTGATCCAGTGAGGCCGCACGATTGGCGACGGATTTCATGTGCACGACTTTAGCGATAGGAATTTCCATCGCTAAGGCGATTTCCTCATTGGAAGGTTCGCGCTCTAGTTCCTTGGTCAATTGTGCGATGACGCGACGCATCTGTGAGATGCGATCCACCATATGAACGGGCAAGCGAATGGTTTTGCCGCTCGAAGCGAGAGCGCGTTTAATCGCCTGTTTAATCCACCAAGCCGCATAGGTGCTAAGCTTTCCCCCTTTATCGGGGTCGAAACGCTCCACGGCTTTAATGAGACCAAAATTGCCTTCACTGATGAGATCCATCAGCGGCAGACCAAAATTATCATAGTCTTTGGCGATACGCACCACGAGACGAAGATTCGCCTGAATCATTTGTTGGCGTGCCGCTTCGTCACCCTTGAGAATGCGTCGAGCGAGAGCTGTTTCTTGTTCAAGGGTGAGCAAGGGAGTTTTACCGATTTGATCGAGATAACTACGAATCGGTGAGCGCTCGTCTGGCGAAAGGGTTTCCCAAGATTCTCCGGGCTCTAGGGGGTCATCTGTCGATGCGGGCACAGCGGGAGACTGTGGTTCTAGTTTTTTAACAGGAGAACCAAGCAACTTATCTTTTTTGGAGTGCTTGGATTTGGCCATGAAATTAAGATTTTAACCCAGAGGCTAACCCTAAAGCGCGTAGCACGCTCTTGGATTTGTTTATGGTTTCTTCATATTCCAGTTGAGGAACCGAATCAGCGACGACTCCAGCGCCCGCTTGGATACTGGCCACTCCTTTACGCAAAGAAGCGGTGCGAATCACGATACACGAATCGTGAGCTCCATCGAACCCAAAATAACCTACCGCGCCACCGTAAATACCTCGCCGTTCGCCTTCTAATTCTGAGATGATTTGCATCGCGCGAATTTTGGGTGCACCCGAGAGTGTTCCAGCAGGGAAGGTGGCTCGAAACAAATCAAAGGCGTCGTATGGTTTTGCGAGTTCGCCTTCCACTTGAGAGACGATGTGCATCACGTGAGAGTAACGTTCAACGATGGCATAATCTGGAACGCTGACTGAACCAGGAATACAAACTCGTCCAAGGTCATTGCGGGCAAGGTCTACGAGCATCAAATGCTCGGAACGTTCTTTAGGGTCGGCGAGTAATTCGGCCTCGAGCTTGCGATCAGCTATTTCATCGAGGCCTCGAGGGCGTGTACCTGCGATAGGACGAATTTCACAACGTCGACCCGTTAGGCGAACATTCACTTCGGGCGAGGCACCTACGACATCAAAACCAAGTTTCGTCTCAATGACGAACATGTAGGGCGAGGGATTTACCTGACGAAGTACGCGATAGAGGTCGAGAGGTTCGCCTTGGAAAGGGACATCGGTGCGTCGTGAGAGAACCACTTGAACGCAGTCTCCAGCTTTGATGTATTCTTGGGTGTGTTTTACAGCGGCCTCAAAATCAGCTTGATTGATATTGGCTTTGCCTTGTGCGAAATCGGCCGAAGAGGGTAACTCCGCTGCCACGGCAGCCCTAGGGCCAGTCACGACTTGGCGTAGTTTTTCTAGTTCATTTTTCGCAACGGCAAATGCCTCATCCGCTTTGTCGGGTGAAGAAATATGAGCATTGACGATTAACCGGAGAGTTTGGCGGGCATTATCGAACGCTACCAATCGATCCACTAAGAGAAAATGAAGAAGAGGCGTTCCTGCAGAATCTTTTTTAGGACAAGGAACTGTTGGCTCGATACGATGAATATACTCGTATCCAACCATACCGACCATTCCGCCGACGAAAGGAGGAAGACCAGGAACCTTGGCGACACGAAGTCCAGAAACATGTTTTTTAATGAGCTCCAATGGGTCCCTGGGTGTGGGTAAGGTTTCTTTTTTACCATCTCGATGCGTTACTTCTGTTCGATCTTCCCAGGCGGTGATGGTTAAGGCCGGAGCTGCTCCACAAAAACTGTAACGTCCAATATGTTCTCCACCAGTGACGGATTCAAAAAGGAAACTCGCCCCCAGTGTGCGTAATCGTGCATAGACCGAAACGGGTGTCTCTAAATCGGCCATTAAATCCAGACACACGGGTACAACGTCAGCGTTGCGGGCTAACTCACGAAAAGTCGATGCGTCGGGAATGAGACTCACGTTAGAAAGATGGGCAATAATAACGGTAAAGGGAAACCATTAACCTAACGATAGAATAAAAGTTCAATTTTAAATGGATTACCCTTGAGTTTTACCCTGCCAGCGCCCCCAGAGTGACAGGGGAAGGAGGCGTCGGGAGTCCTCTTGTCGTAAAGCCAATTCACCAATATCAATCCTGCCGCCTAATCCTTGAGTGCTTTCTTCCAATAAATTATAGCACAAGATGGACGAGGCATCGATGGTGTAGACGGTTAATAGAATAAATTTTGCCTGAGGTGAGAGTAGTTCCCTGCAACTACGCAAGAGGGGGGCTAAATCTCGTTCCACTTTCCAAAATTCACCAGTGGGACCCCGACCAAAAGCAGGGGGATCCAACAAAATGGCCTCGTATTGATTACCGCGTTTAATTTCACGTTTTACGAATGTCGGAGCATCTTCGATAATCCATCGAATGGGCTCCTGACTCATTCCAGAAATCTCTTGATTACGACGACCCCAGGCGACCGCTGGCTTGGAGGCATCGACATGAGTGACACTCCAACCAGCTTGGGCGGCGACCAAGGAGGCCACTCCTGTGTAACCAAATAAATTGAGCAATCGAGGGCGTGGAGTTGCCGTATGCTTTTGTTCAGCCAGCCATTTCCAATGCGGTGACTGTTCGGCAAAAACTCCGAATTGCTTGGAGTTGTCCATGAACCGTAGTTGTAATTTTAATTTACCGAGTTGGGTTTCCCATTCGCGCGGACAGTGGGCATGTAATTTCCAGCGACCTTCTCGGCCTCCTTCTTCATGCACTGCCACGGCCTTGCTCCATTCGGCGGGGGGTAGACTCTTTTTCCACCAAGCCTTGGGCTCGCTCCGCACCATGCGCACGCCACCAATCTCTTCTAGTTTCAGGCCATCACCCGAATCCAAGAGACAATGGTTTTTCCATTCACTGACTAGAACTTTGATATCCACAACGTCAATGTGAGCCATAGTCGGCTCGGAGTGAAGCCCGCTTTTGCTCGCCAACGATTTCTTTGCCCTCATCAATCTTTGTCGATGTATCGTTTGCTCGCCAGTGCACGATGGGAGACCATGGTTTCAGGTCTAGTCGCCTTAACCCACGACTGGCACTACGATTCTCCTCCCAAGCTGGAACTTAGTCCACCTGCCGAGTTGATTTTTATTGAACGAGCCGATGTAAGAGCTTGGGCGACACGTTCGGGATACTGGATTGAAGAGGGTAGAGTGCATTTCTTCTTATGGAAACCTCTATGCCCAGAGTCGTCGGTTGATTCTCTCTGTGTGGTTGGTCCCTTTAATCAATGGGGTCAAATTGATACCCTGGAAGAGTGGTCTCTGCATCCTGTCTGTCTGCTTGGAGCAGAGGGCTATGAGTTAAGTTTGCCAATCGAGAAAGTGATGCACGGTGCCCTGACGATGCCTTTTAAGTTTTATCGTAAAGACGGACGTTGGCTGGAGCCGCCTCATGACGCAGACAATATCGAGAGAGATGAATACGGTAATCGTAATCTTCTCCTTAGTATGGATCGGACACATCAGCACATCTATCGTTTTCGTGCGGCTAATGCTGACCCCACCCTCCGCCCGGTAAGACTATTGTATGAGCGAGAGGACTTGGTGGAGTTTTGTGAAATTTTAGCCTCGGATCCCCTCGATGTTTTGGAGCCACCCGGTCCGTTTGGGTCTACGATTGCACAAGGAGTCACCACTTTTCGCGTCTTTGCACCACGGGCCAAATCAGTTTTACTTAACTATTGGAGCCATCCACAGATTGAGCCTTCGGCATCCGCACAGGGGTTGGAATTAAAACCAGAGGGTCAGGGTGCATGGGTCGCTATCGTACAAAGAGATTTATCTCACTATTGTTATCATTTTGTCATCGATGGGAAGGAGTTGGCTGATCCATGGGCACGAAAAATGGCTCACGTTCATCCAGCTGCGCCAGTTTCGATTGTTTGTCCTCCGCATGAGTTATTGCCTTTTCAGGATGGATTTGTGCCACCCGCACCTGAGGACTTGGTGATTGTTGAAGCCCATGTGCGCGATTTATTGGGCATGGCTGGCCTGGATGCAACCAAGGGTTTTCGCGGTTTGGCAGAATGGATACGAAAAGATGGAGCTTATCTTAAGTCTTTGGGGGTTAATGCTATCGAGTTGCTTCCTTGCACTGATTATGAGCGCGGTTCGGCGGATGAGTACCACTGGGGTTATATGCCTATCACGGCCTTTGCTCCAGCTACGGCTTATGCAAAGGATGAATATGGACTTACAGCTATTGAGGATTTTCGCGAGTGTGTGAGAGCGTGTCACGAGGTGGGCTTAGCTGTGATTATGGATATGGTTCTGAATCACTTCGGCAGTCCCAATAGTTTGCAGATGATTGATTCGAGTTATTATTTCCGGACCGATGCGTATGGTGAACTTTCCAATTGGAGCGGTTGCGGTAATGATGTTCGTGCAGAAGCACCGCTCTTTCGTCGCTTGGTCCTCGCTTCGTTGAATCATTGGACAAGTATTCTTGGGGTTGATGGTGTGCGATTAGATTTAGCAGAGTTATTAGGAACCCCGCTTTTACATGAAATTGAAGAAGAGTTTCGACTTCATCGCCCAGAAAAAATTCTCATCGCAGAGCCTTGGAGTTTCCGGGGGCACATCGCTCGAGATTTAGATCACACGACTTGGACGAGTTGGGATGATGCGTTTCGGGAGTTTTTACCTGCTTATGTAAGAGGTCACGCCCGGGCCTCTGACTTATTGCATCAAATGGCGGCCTGTGCTTTTCGTCCCTCTGCGCGTTTACGATACGCTCAATCACATGATGATATGGCTTGGCTTGACCGAATTACAGAGTGTGCCGATGCCGATGCGATTAACCCCACGCCTACTGATATTTTGCGCACACGTTTAATGCATTTGATTTTGTTGTGTTCAGCAGGCATTCCTATGCTTTCGGCGGGGCAGGATTTCTTAATGACCAAACGAGGAGTCGGTAATACTTGGCGACGTGGTGATTTAAATTTGCTGAGTCCTGAACGCTGGGAACGTTTCCAGACCGAGCATGATTTTGTTTCACGTTTAATTCATTTTCGACTTTCGCCCGAAGGGTCTGTTTTACGACCTAAAGAAACCGTTTCACCTGGTTGGATGAAAGTAACCCATCAAGAGGGTGGGGATGCTTTTGTGGCGGTGATGAATGCCGATGGATTATTAGGTTCAGCAAAAGTTCTCGTGGCCTGTAATCCCTATCATTCCACACTTAAATTGAGTCTTCCTTTAGAGGCTGAATGGAAGCCCATTGTCCTTTCCCCTCAACCTCGTTGTCCTCACGCTCCTGGTGCAATGCCCCAAATTGAACAAGGCATGCTCACTTTAGGGCCTTTAGCCTGTGGAGTTTGGGTTGTGAAAACTTAAAAGCATTCTCCGCTTGCCATAAGGCGGTCGGTGACCCTTTTTCATCCCTTTATTCAAACAAACTTATGGCAACCAAAGTAGCAATTAATGGATTCGGCCGCATCGGTCGTCTCGTTTTCCGTGCCCTCGTAGAGCAAGGTCACCTCGGTTCGACTTTTGATGTCGTGGCTGTGGGCGATGTTGTTCCAGCGGATAACTTAGCTTACCTTTTGAAATACGACTCTACCCAAGGTCGTTTCAATGGCACGGTTTCATCCAAGAAATCTTCCCCCGACAAAATCGAAGACGATGTTCTCGTTGTAAACGGTAAGGAAATTCTCGTCGTTTCGGCTAAGACTCCTGCTGAATTACCCTGGGCTAAATTAGGTGTCCAAGTGGTCATCGAGTCCACTGGTCTTTTCACTGAAGCTGCTAAAGCCAAGGGTCACCTGGAAGCTGGTGCAAAGAAAGTTATTATTTCCGCTCCTGCGAAAGATGAAGACATCACCGTTGTCATGGGGGTTAATGATGACAAATACGATGCAACGAAACATAATATCATTTCAAACGCTTCTTGCACGACCAACTGTTTAGCACCTCTCGTGCACGTTCTGATTAAAGAAGGTTTTGGTATTGCTGAAGGTTTAATGACTACCGTTCATGCTTACACCGCTACACAAAAGACGGTGGATGGCCCCTCGAAGAAGGATTGGAAAGGCGGTCGTACCGCTGCTCAAAACATCATTCCTTCCTCAACAGGTGCTGCGAAGGCCGTGGCTCTCGTTCTTCCAGAGGTAAAAGGTAAATTAACTGGAATGGCTTTACGCGTTCCTGTTCCCACTGTTTCGGTGGTGGATCTCACCTTTAAGACAACGAAGGATACGAGTCTTGCCGAAATCAAAGAAGCCTTAAAGAGCGCTTCGGAAACCTATATGAAGGGTATCCTTGCTTACACTGAAGACGAGGTCGTTTCTTCTGACTTCATCCACGATAAGCGCTCCTCCATTTTTGATGCAGGTTCTTCAATCGAATTGAATAAGAACTTCTTCAAACTCATTAGTTGGTACGACAATGAGTGGGGTTATTCGAACCGCGTTGTGGAACTTCTCAGCAAAGTTTCTGCAAAACTCTAAGGTTTACTGAGATTGATTTGCGACAGGCGACCCTTGGGTCGCCTGTTTTGTTTTAGGGAATAAAAAGGGGCAGAGTAGGGTAGAATTGGCATTACAGTTGCTTTATTCTTCCCACGGACAGGAGAACTCTTTTCTCTGCTATCCTTTACCACCATGCCTGCTCTCTCCCTTCGCGACCTCGGTTCCCTCTCTGGCAAGTGCGTGCTTGTCCGCGTCGACTTTAATGTCCCGCAAGATAAAAAAACCGGGGCCATTACCAATACTCAGCGTATTGCTGCGGCATTACCCACGATTCGATTCTTGCTCGAAGCAGGTGCTTCTCTGGTTCTGATGTCTCACCTTGGACGTCCTGATGGCAAAGTGGTGGAAAAGTTTTCCCTTCGTCCTGTAGCCGTTGAATTAGAAAAACTCTTAGGTCGCCCCGTTAAGTTTATTTCCTCGTGCGTCGGCGCTGAAGCCGAGTCTGCGGCGAAAGCACTCAAGGCTGGTGAGGTTTTACTTTTGGAAAATTTACGTTTTCACATCGAAGAAGAAGGAAAAGTAAAACTCGAAGACGGCACTTCGATGAAAGCCGATCCTGCTCGTGTCGCTGAATTCAGGGCCTCCCTTTCACGTTTGGGCGATGTTTATGTGAACGATGCCTTTGGCACGGCACACCGCGCCCATTCTTCGATGGTGGGAGTTAATTTACCCCGAAAGGCAGCGGGCTTCTTACTGGAGGCTGAGTTGAAAGCCTTCGATACTGTGTTGCACAACCCCCAGCGTCCTCTCTTGGCGATTTTGGGTGGAGCTAAGATTGCTGATAAGATTCCTCTCATTCGTAATCTTATCGAAAAAGCAGACGAGATTATCATCGGTGGCGGTATGGCTTACACTTTCCGAAAGGTTTGTGATGGAATGGATATTGGTAACTCTCTGTTTGACGCTGAGGGGGCTAAAATTGTCGCTGAGCTTTTAGAAAAAGCGAAAGCACGTGGCGTTAAGGTAACCTTGCCAGTTGATTTTATCTGTGGCGACAAATTCTCCCCCGATGCAAATACACAACCAGCGACGATGGCTTCGGGTATTCCCGCAGGTTGGGAAGGAATGGATGCTGGTCCTGAATCGATTAAACTTTATCAAGCAGCGATCGGTCGAGCGGGTACGATTATCTGGAATGGCCCCTGTGGTGTTTTTGAATTCGAAAAGTTCGCCCAAGGTACCAAAGCAATGGCCCAGGCTGTGGCCGAAGCGACTGCGCGAGGTGTTATTACCATTGTTGGAGGTGGCGATACTGCAACCGCAGCGAAGAAATTCGGCGTCGACACCAAAGTGACTCACTGTTCCACGGGTGGTGGCGCTTCGCTGGAATATTTAGAAGGAAAGGCCTTGCCTGGCGTGGTTGCTCTTTCCCAATAACTCTCGTCTTTTATTTACTATGTCAAAACGCACACCTCTCATTGCTGGTAACTGGAAAATGAACAAGACGGCCACCGAGGGCGTCGAGTTAGTTAAAGAAATCGCCGCTGCTGTTGGCACGGAGTCCTCTGTCAATGTCCTGCTCTGCCCACCTTTTACTGCTTTGAGTGCAGTCGGTTCTGCCGTAGAGGGGACCCACTTGGGCCTTGGTGCTCAAAATATGCACGATAAGGTAAGTGGTGCTTTTACGGGGGAAATCTCTGCCTCGATGTTGCGCGATCTTTACGTAACCCACGTGATTTTAGGTCATAGCGAGCGTCGTAGTATCTTTGGAGAGAATGATGCTTTTATTAATCGCAAAGTATTGGCTGCATTATCTGCATCACTGAAACCAATACTATGTGTCGGTGAATTACTTTCCGAGCGTGAGGCTAATCAAACGATGGAGGTTGTACGTCGTCAGATTGAACAAGGACTTGCTGGAGTTCCTGCTGCCAAAGCAGAAAATGTTGTTATTGCATACGAACCTGTTTGGGCGATTGGCACAGGCAAAACTGCTACCCCTGCCATGGCACAAGAGGTTCACGCCTTTATCCGTAAGCTTTTAGCACAACAGTTTGGAGCAGAGACCGCATCGCGTATCCTTATTCTTTATGGAGGATCAATGAAGCCTGATAACGCCGATGCTCTTCTTGCTGAGCAGGATATCGATGGAGGCCTCATTGGCGGTGCTTCTCTGGAAGCCAAAAGCTTTGTCGAGTTAGTTCAAATTGCTGCCAAATCTCTTCGCGACTAATCAGATTTTTAGAGAGTTCAGTCTGTGATTAGTCCCACAAGGGCTAATCACGCATTTAACTAATAGTTCACAAAACCATTTTGTGCCGTTTTGTTAGTTTTTTAACAAACAACACTATTGGTTGGTGTTATAAGTTAATGTATATCAGTAATTTAAGAACTTATTTTTAATTCTATTAACAGTTTATCCCTATTTTGGGCACAGGTTACTCCATAAAATGACCAAAAAACGGGCTAAAATTGGGTTGCGAAGGGGTTCTCGTTTTCGTGCCTCTGTATGGTAAATTCCTATGAGCGAGCAACCCACCTCCCGAGAGAAGTTTTTAGCCCAAGCCGGTGCAGCCGTGGCATCGGTTTTGACTCTCGGTTTTTTGTCCAAAGCTCCATCTCTAACGCCGGCATCTGCTTCTTCGATTTCATCTGAATCTGAAACTTTCTCTGCTCAGCCCGAAAAGCGGGCTATTCCTCGTAACTCCAAGCAATAATTTATCTCGCTCGAAAATCTGATGCGTAAACTCATTGAATTTTTAAAAGGACCTGCACCGCGCGGCAATTTTTTCCGTCGTTCAGCCAACACGGTGCCATTTCAGGTTCTCGTTTGTCTCACGGTTACTGTCTTACTGGTTATCGCTGCCATTAATCACTACGCGACCAATAAGTATTTAAATGTTGGGTATACTCCTGACCAGCCGGTTGCCTTTGATCACTCTTTCCACTCCGGACCGGATTCTGTTTTGGGTTTGGATTGTCGTTACTGTCATAATTTTGTCGATCGCTCGGGTCACTCCAATGTGCCTAGCACCAATACCTGTTGGAACTGCCATAGTCAGGTTAAGCCAGATAGCCCAGCCCTTGCCTTGATTCGTCGCAGTATTGAAACGGGTGAGCCAGTCCGATGGGTTAAGGTGCATAAAGTTCCCGACTACGTTTATTTTAATCACGCGGTACATATCAACCGAGGCGTCAGTTGTGTTGAATGCCACGGTCGAGTGGACCAACAAGAAGTCGTGGGTCAGCATAAATCTTTAAACATGTCTTTCTGTCTCGATTGCCACCGCAATCCCGAGAAAGTGCTTCGTCCTCTGGATAAAGTTACGGATCTCGCTTGGAAGGCTGAATCTCCTGCAGCTCAAGCCGCCCAAGGCACAAAGTTTGTGCACGATTGGAAAGTTAACCCACCACAAAGCTGCTCAGGCTGTCACCGCTAAGCTTCATTTATCTCAATGAGTAAGAAAATTTTTAATCATCCCACTTTGCAAGAAGGAGAACCTACTGGTCCTTCCTACTGGCGTAGTCTTGATGAACGTAACAAGAGTCCCGAATTCCGCACCCGTGCTGAGCGTGAGTTCTTGGATGGAGCTTCCACGATTAATACCGTTGAACGCCGTGAGTTTTTAATGCTCATGGGGGCTTCTTTTGGTTTAGCAGGATTAGGATTAGCCGGATGCCGAGAGCCTCGTAATCATACTTTGCCTTACAGCAAACAGCCGGAAAATACCATTCCTGGCGTAGCCACTTATTACGCTAGTTCTTTTCCGGGTGAGTGGGCTAATCAGCCACTGATTGTTGAGACGCATCAACACCGTCCAACCAAAGTTGAAGGTAATACCAGTCATGCTCCCAATGGCTCAGCTTCTTCCAAATTTGCCCAAGCAAGCGTGCTCGATTTGTATGATCCCGAACGTGCACAATTTTCAGTAGGCGCTAACGGTGCAACTCTTTCGATTGCAGCTGCTCGTGAGGCTCTTGTACAATTAGCCAGTGAGGCGAAATCCAATAGCGGAGAAGGATTGGTTTTTGTTGCTCGTCCATCCACATCTCCCACTCGAGCACGTTTGGTGCAGTTGATTCAATCAGCCCTGCCACAGTCGCGATTTGTCGAATATACTCCCGTTTCACAAAACGGTGCAGAATTGGCCTTGGGGGCTCGCCCTCTGCCTGATTATGCAAAAGCGCGACGCATCCTTAGTTTGGATGCTGACTTTTTAGGTTCAGGTGATGCCTCCGTTGAAGCAACACGTGCTTACGCTTCAGGTCGTCGTGCAGACAATGCTGATGAGGCTGAGCAAATGACACGTCTCTACGTGGTTGAGTCGACTTTCACTCTCACAGGTGCAGCGGCTGATCACCGTTTACGTGCTTCGACATCTCACATTTCTGCTCTCGCTGCTTTGTTTGCAGCGGAGGTCTTAGCCCAGACGGGTAATAACGATGAGGCGACTTTGCTTCTCTCCAAAGTTTCTGGGGTCAATGTTGACCAAAATTGGATCAAAGAGTGCGTTACCGACTTAGTTAAGGCGAAGGATAAATCTCTCATTGTCGCCGGTGCACACCTTTCGGCCGATGCGCATCGTGCTGTATTCTTAGCCAATGCTGCACTCGGTGCTGCAGTGCGTTACGCAACAGTTCCTGCAGTTTCGAAGCATCAGCTTTCCGATCTCGTCAGCAATGTGCCTAGCACTCTGGTAATTCTTGGTGGCAACCCAGCTTACGACGCTCCTGCGAATGTTCCTTTTGCTAAGTTGGTTAAAGCGGCCAAAAAAGTAGTACGTTTTGGCTATCATGGCGCTGCTTTTGACGAAACTTCAGCTCTGGTAAAATCAGTCGGCGGGATTGTGCTCGCTGCCTCACATTATTTAGAAAGCTGGTCAGATGGTCGTACTGTGGATGGCACTTATGTCCCCGTGCAACCGATGATTGAGCCTTTGTTCCCTTCGCTTTCAGACCTTGATGTTTTGGCTCCTTTTGCTGGTTCAACCAAGGATGCTCATGGATTGGTTCGCGAGACTTTCCAAGAGATTAGCCAAGATAAATCTGATTCCGCTTTTGCCGCCTGGTTAGCCGAAGGTGTTTTACATAAGAGTGGTTATGGAATTATCAATCCATTGGTTAATCTCGATGGTTTAAAGCCTTTCCCAGCTCCCCAACTTTCCTTTGATGCCTTGGAGGTTCGTATTTTACCAAGTGTTCACACGGGCGATGGAATGTATGCGAATAATGGATGGCTTGCTGAAGCACCTGACCCGATGTCTAAAACAGTTTGGGAAAATGTCATTTTAATCAGCCCGAAGTTGGCGGCCAAGTTAGATATCGAACCTCGTCAAGGAGTCATCAC
>CANIUQ010000014.1 GCA_947470855.1 Opitutia bacterium
AATGTGTGCGATGGTTCTCCTGTTAAAAAATCAGATTTGGCTTTGTGGATTGCACAACAAACGGGTGCAGGGAATATTGTCTTTGATGAGCAAGCCCCTGGAGGTCCTCGTCAGCAACGAGGTGCACTTCCACAGCCTAGTCGCATCGTGGACAATTCGAGAATTAGACAGGAATTAGGCTGGAACCCCTTGTATCGCTCGGTTTTTGAGGGATTAAGGGCGTTTCTTTGAGGATTTTTTATCTCTGGGTTACGGGAGAGTTACATTCAGTTAACCCGACCGCCATCATTCTGTCACATAGGCATGCCATAGTGCTATCGCTATAACGCATTCCAACTACCTATGAATACTACCCTCAAATCCATGCTCGTAGCGGCAGCAGCACTCTCCGCTGTTTCCTCCTACGCGCAAGATAAAGCCACGCTCGATCTTCTTGTGAAGAAGGGCCTCATCACCGCCGAAGAGCGCGCGAAGACTTTGGATGAAGCATCCAAAGCTCGTGCCACTTCTGGTCTCAATAAAGTCTTCGTTAAAGAGGACAATACAAAGCGTCTGACGTTTGGTGGACGCGTCCAAACTCAGTATGAGTCAATCGATGCTGAAACTACTGCTAATAGTGGAACCGTAACCCAAGCAACTTCTGTTAGCCAAGCGTTTATGCGTCGTCTTTATCTCGGTTTTCAAGCCGACATGGGTGAGGGTATGTCGGGTGAAATCGTCTACAACTTCGCTGATGACACCTTAGATAAAGCTGTTTGGACTGCCGATACAACTTATGGTAAATTTATCCTCGGTTACCAAAAAGTGCAGTGGGGTCTGGAAGAAAATACATCCTCTTCAAAACTATACACCATCGAGCGTTCAGCTTCCAATCGTTTCTGGAACGAGTCTGTAAGTTCTAGTAGTTTAGGTCGACTTGGTTTTGGTGCTCGTCACACTGGTTTGCATTACTCAAATCGAAATGTCATCGATACCGCTCAGACCCTCGATTACGGTTTCTCTGTAGCCAATGCAATTCAAGGCGAATCTGCCAGTTCCTCTAATGACATGGCTGTTTTTGCTAACTTAATCTACACTTACAAGATTTCTGACACCAATAGACATAGTATTGGTGTTAATTATGGTACGGCGCGTGATACACGAAATGCAGCAGGAACAGCCACGGGTGCCGGCGTAAATGATGCGACTATCTCAGGCTTCAATCCCTACATTAAGTCTCAATTCGATAAACTTGTTATTCAAGCTGAGTACATGACTACCACTAACGATGCAGTGACTGGTAGTACACCCAATGCCGTTGAGCGCAAGCCTGCGGGTTATAATGTGATTGTGGCCTACAAGTTAACCGATCAACTCGAAGGCGTAGTGCGTTATTCGGAGTTGGACACCGATGGCCATGGTGCTGGATTTAACGGTCTCTATCGCGATGCTTCTACCTCGAGTGTCTACAATAAATACGACAGCGTATATGTAGGATTAAACTACTACTTCGTAGAACATAATGCTAAAATTGGAATCGGTTATGAGCAAGGTAATGCCAGTGAACTTATGTCGGCAATGGGTGGAACTATAGGTACCGGCAAAGCCAAGGCCGATATCTATCGAGTCCAAGCACAGATTCTGTTCTAAACTTATATTACGTTTCATAGCACTCAAGGGCCCGGCGTAAGTCGGGCCCTTTTCATTTTATCAAATCACTATTCCCTTGGAAGGGGAATCAGGGAGCTTAGTTAAAAGGACGGAAATCAGGCGTTGAGGTGGAGTCCGAGTTGATGGATCGGCTTCGTACTCTTATCAACTCATCTTGTAAATTTTCACGAGCTTTTTGGGCTTCTCTAAGGTTAGCTTCGCAAGCTTCTAAATCTAATTCTAAACGTTTCGTCTTTTCAGAGAGTTCTTTGACCTCGGAGCCATCGCGCAAGCGAGCGATTTCAGCATTCAGCTCATTGATTCGCAGAGAGGCATCTTCACGTGCTTTCTCCAATTCAGCAACCTTGGTGTTCGCTTTGGCAATGGTCTCATTGGCCTCTTTGAGGTTTTCGACCGATTGAATGTAAGAGTCTAACTTACTGGTTGCTGCTTTAGCTTTGGCTTCAGCGTCGAAAGCCCGACGTTCGGCCGTGGCTACCTTGATTCCTGCTTCGCGAATTTGATCGATAGCCTCTTTCTTTGCCTGGTCAGTTGAGGCTCGGGCCTCGGACTCGGATAGGGTGGTTACAACGGTTACGCCTAGTAAAGTGGCGATGGTTAAACTGAGAATAACGGTTTGTGGCTTCATCGTTTATTGGTGGATGAGAAGCCTAATTTACTGACCCAAAGGGTCAAGTCGCTAGCCAGACGCCCCTTTACGACAGTCGGTTCTTATAGTCGGCGTAACCAAATTTCTTAACGATTTGGATTTGTTTTGAAGTGGGATCGTAGCTGGCGATGGCTGGTAGGGGCACTCCATTAAATGTCGTATTTTTGACGAATGTGTAATGGGACATGTCCATAAAAATCAGTTGTTGTCCGATTTTTAATGGCGCTGAAAAAGAATAATCACCGATGACATCGCCCGCTAAACAGGTGACGCTACCCAATCGATAAGTATGGGGAAGTTTGCCCGGCAAATCAGCGTCCATAATGTCAGGGCGGTAAGGCATTTCCAGAGTATCTGGCATATGGCAGGTGGCTGAAACATCGATAATGGCGATATCGACTTCATTATGGACGATATCCAAGACGGTGCCTACGAGAACGCCTGTGCCGATGCCGATAGCCTCACCAGGCTCAAGGTAGATTTGTAGATGTTGGCCCCAGCATGCGCGAAACTCGGTGATAATTTTGACCAATAAATCACAATCGTAGCCCGGGCGTGTAATATGGTGACCTCCGCCAAAGTTAATCCACTTCATCTGAGGAATAAATTCGCCAAAGTTTTTTTCGAAAGCTTTGACGGTGCGCTCGAGGACATCAGCACCTTGTTGGCACATGGTGTGAAAATGTAACCCCTCCAACCCGTCGAGGTCGCTTGCTGCTTTAATTTCAGAACGCAACGTGCCTAGGCGAGAGCCTGCTGCACAAGGATTATAGAGAGCTACCTCAACTTCCGCGTGTTGGGGGTTTACGCGTAACCCGAAGGAAATTTTTCTTCCCGAAGCGAGGGCAGTCGCTCGATGTCGTTTCCACTGATTGGGTGAATTAAACGAAATGTGGTCAGCGACCTGCAAGAGGCGCGAGAACTCTTCGTCTTTAAAGGCGGGAGAGTAAGCGTGTACTTCACCTCCGAATTCTTCACGTCCAAGCAATGCTTCATGAATACCGCTGGCGGTGGTTCCAGCTAGATAGTGGCGAATCAGTTTCGCCTCACTAAATTGAGCGAAGCCTTTGAGGGCTAAAAGGATTTTTGCCCCTGAGCGATCCATGACTGAACGGAGGATGCGCAAATTATTTTCGAGTAATCCACGGTGTAAGACGTGGCAAGGGCTAGGCACTTGCGACAGGTCGACTTTTCTAAAGGCTTCGGTGAGAGGGTCAGACACAAAAAAGAAATTGTCGGACTCAATGGCGGGTGCAAATGAAAAGCCCACAGTCTGCGGGCTTTTCTCGGCGGGGTTTAAGTCTCTTAAACAGGGAGTTCTTGAATCTGCCAAGGTAGCCCACACTGGTTGAGTTCTGCCATAAAGGGATCGGGGTCGCATTCTTCCATATTCCAAACTCCAGGTTTTAACCATTTTCCAGTCGCAATCATCGCCCCGCCGATAGCTGCAGGAACACCCGTGGTGTAACTAATAGCCTGAGATTTAACCTCAGCGTAACACTCTTGGTGATCACAAACATTGTAGATGAAGATTTTACGTGGCTTGCCGTTTTTGGTGCCCGTGATTTCGCAACCGATACAGGTCTTTCCTTTGGTGCGTGGACCCAGTGAAGCGGGGTCAGGTAAGAGAGCCTTTAAGAATTGAATCGGGACAATGGAGTGACCTTGGAACTCGATGGGGTCGATTCGTGTCATGCCCACGTTTTGTAAAACACGAAGGTGATTGAGGTAATTGTCCGAGAAGGTCATGAAGAAGCGTATGCGTTTTAGGCCTTTGATATTTTTAGCGAGCGACTCTAATTCTTCATGGAAAAGAAGGTAACTGGGTTTGGGGCCAATTACGGGGTAGTTATAATCGACGCGTAATTTAGGGTCCAATGGCTCGGTCTCTTTCCACTCTCCTTTTTCCCAATAGCGTCCGCGTTGAGTGATTTCACGAATATTGATTTCAGGATTAAAGTTAGTGGCGAAGGGATGTCCATGGTCGCCGGCATTGGCATCCATGATATCGATGGTATCAATGGTATCAAAGAGATGCTTTTGTGCGTAAGCACAGAAAACGTTAGTCACTCCAGGGTCGAATCCTGAGCCGAGTAATGCCATGAGCCCCGCTTTCTCAAAACGTTCGCGGTAGGCCCATTGCCAAGAGTACTCGAATTTGGCCAAGTGAGGAGGCTCATAATTGGCGGTATCGATATAATGAATCCCGGCATGCAAACAGGCATCCATCAGCGGTAAGTCTTGATAGGGGAGGGCAACATTGATGAGGAGATCAGCGCCAAAAGACTTAATGAGAGCGACGGTGGCTTTGACATCATCAGCGTCGATGGCCGCAGTGCGAATGGTTCTTCCTGTGGCGTGCTTCACGTCCGCCGCGATGGCCTTACATTTATTCTCGTTGCGTGAGGCGAGCATAACGTCGGAGAACGCCACGGTGTTCATCGCGCATTTGTGAGCGACGACATTGCCAACTCCGCCAGCACCGATAATCAGGACTTTTTTACTCATAAGGGGGGCTTTGATTTCTGTCGACAAGTGTGGGCGGGGAAAGAAAAAAGCATAAACATTGCGAGGGCGTAACCTAGGATACACTCCATGGTCACCCGAATGGCTGTAAAAAACCTTTTGGCTGGCGGGATGGACGGGACTCGAACCCGCGACCTCCTACGTGACAGGCAGGCGCTCTAACCAACTGAGCTACCACCCCAGACAGCCAAAAGGAAGTTCAGAAAGCCCCTGCTGGGCTCACCTGTCAAACGGAAAACCTTCGAGTTATGAACGAATCTGGCCGGTCCCAATAACCTCAAACTTCCAAGTCGTTAATTCACGTAAGCCCATGGGGCCTCGGGCATGAAGGCGGTCGGTGCTGATTCCGACCTCAGCCCCAAAACCAAATTCGCCACCATCAGTAAAGCGGGTGCTTGCATTCCAATAAACACACGCGCTATCGATTTGAGCGAGGAAGGTGCGTGCGACATTTTCATCGGCGGTAATGATTGCGTCCGAATGATGGGAGCCGAGGGATTCGATGTGTTTGATGGCTTCGTCCAGTCCACTCACCACTTTAACATTTAAAATAAGAGCGAGGTGTTCCGTTTGCCAGTCTTGCTCAGTGGCTACTCTGGCAGAGGGGATGTACTGTCGAGTGATGGGACAGCCTCGGATTTCGGTATTTTTGGCGAGTAGGGCAGTGCCCAACTGCGGTAAGAATTGCGGCGCAATGGCGGCATCGACTAATACCGTTTCGGCTGCGTTACAGGCGCTGGGACGCTGACATTTGGCGTTGAGGATGATTTCCTGGGCCATTTTTAGGTCAGCTTGGGCGTGCACATACACATGGCAGATTCCTGCATCATGTTTAATGACGGGCACGCGAGCGGATTGGACGACGGCTTCGATTAAGCCAGGCCCGCCTCGAGGAATGATTATATCAACAATTCCGCGTAAAGACCCTAAAGCAGGAACAGCTTCGCGATCAGTGAATGGCAGCAGTGTAGCAGCAGCAGCGGGAAGTCCTAGGGCTTTTAATCCCGTTGAAAAAGATTGAGCTAAGGCGAGGTTGGTCTGCAACGCTTCGCTACCCCCGCGTAAAATGCAGGCATTTCCTGATTTAAGGCATAGGGCTGCCGCATCAATCGTTACATTAGGACGCGACTCGAAAATGATGGCAACTAAACCGAGAGGCACACGACGGCGCACGATTTTTAGTCCATTAGGCCGACTCCACGACTCGGTGATTTCTCCGACGGGGTCCGGTAATCGTGCTACATCTTCACAGGCAGAGGCGATTGCCTCCAAGCGCGAACCATCTAAACGCAGTCGATCCACCATCGCTTCAGTCAATCCTTTCAGGCGAGCAGCGGCCAAGTCTTGGGCATTGGCTGCGAGAATTTTTTCCGCATCGGCTCGGATGGCTTGAGCGGCGGCCAGTAGTGCTTGGGTACGTTTTTCACTGCTCGCAAGGGCGACCTCACGAGCGGCTTTTTTGGCGGCGACGGCTAAAGCAGTGACAGTGGTTAAAAGTTCACTCATTGCAGAGAGAAGTGTGTACCAATTTTTTTCTTGGCGGCTAAATCCAAGAGCACGTTTTTGCGGCGACCATTGGCGATAATCGTATCGACACCGCCTTCAGCGGCAATTTCAGCGGCTTGCAGTTTTGTAATCATACCACCGACGTTGCGTTCCGACCCTGCGCCACCAGCGAGGGAGCGAATGGAGTGATCGATTTTTTTGACCGCAGGAATGAGTTTACCTGATCCATCTGCTTTGGTCATCAATCCGTCGATGCCTGAGAGAATAATCAATAAATCGGCTTCAATGAGCGTAGCGACATAGGCCGACAGGCGATCGTTATCGCCAACTTTAATTTCTTCATCCGCGATGGCATCGTTTTCGTTGATGATGGGGATGAATTTCTTGCGAGAAAGAAGTAAGTCGAGTGTGGCGCGTGCATTGCGTGTACAGGCGCGACTATCGAGGTCCCAATAAGTGAGCAACATCTGCGCACTAAGAAGTCGGTGTTTAGCGAAATTTTTTCCGTAGACTGACATTAACTCAGGTTGCCCAACGGTGGCACAGGCTTGTAATTCGCGGGCATCTCGTGGGCGTTTATTGAGCTTCATTGCCGTCATGCCTGCTGCAACTGCTCCCGAGGAGACGAGAACCACTTCTATGCCACGTTTGGTTAAAGCTGCCACTTGATTGGCGATGCGTGCGATTTGTGCACGATCAACCTTGCCGTCTTTGCGAGTCAGCAAACCAGAACCTAATTTAATTACCCATCGTTTAGCCATAAGCAGAAAGGAAACTTTGCGGATGAAATCCGCCCCTGTCCAGCGTCAGAGTAATGAACCTTCTTGTTGAGGGGGGAGTAAACCGAGGGCGCGCCAGCCTTTTTCGGTTAAAACACGGCCTTGGGGAGTTCGCGAAACGTATCCTTCTTGGACAAGGAATGGTTCATGGACTTCTTCCAGTGTATGGGCGTCTTCGCCGATGGCCGCTGCAATACTATTTAAACCAACTGGTCCGCCTTGGTGTTTTTCGGCCATCGCACGGAGGAATCGATGATCCATCTCGTCCAATCCGTTTTGATCGATTTCGAGTAATTCTAAAGCGGCCGCGGTGATAGCCGCATCGGCTTTTCCGCCAGCTCTTTCTAAGGCGTAGTCGCGTGTGAATCGTAAAAGATTGTTTACGATACGCGGAGTTCCTCGTGCTCGACGGGCTACTTCCTTGGCTCCTGCTTCGTCCAATGTGAGATTAAGCAGTTTTGCATTACGTTGCACAATCGAAAGCAATTGTTCTCGAGTGTAGTAATCTAAACGAGTTTGGAGGGTGAAACGACTTCTTAGTGGAGCAGTGAGTAGCCCCGTTCGTGTGGTTGCTCCAATGAGCGTAAACGAAGGAAGGTCGAGCCGCACGCTTCGGGCATTTGGTCCCTGATCAATCATAATATCGATACGAAAATCCTCCATCGCTGAGTAGAGAAATTCCTCAACAGTTTTAGGGATGCGATGGATTTCATCGATGAAAAGAATTTCGCCTTCTTGTAGACTGGTGAGCAGGCCAGCCAAATCAGAGGCTTTTTCCACCACGGGTCCAGAAGTAACCCGAATTGGTCGACCCATTTCTTGGGCGAGAATCATGGCTAAAGTGGTTTTACCTAAGCCAGGAGGTCCATGAAGTAGAATGTGGTCGAGGGTGCGATTTTCGCGTAAAGCTGCACCTACCATAACGCGTAATCGTTCGATGGTGCGAGGCTGACCAACGAAGTCGTCCAACTTAGGTGGACGGAGAGACTGGTCTAGATGGCGATTAGGTTCAGCCATCTTGGATTTTCCAGATGATGCTGCCGATGATGAGGATGGATCCTTGGCGCTCGCCATAGCCTCTACCGTGTAGAGAACCACGACTTTGGCAACCCTCAGTCCTCGGCAAAACCTTTAGGCATTGCCGAAGCAGGAAGACGATCAATGTCGGCTCCTAATGCTTGAAGCCTTTCTTCAAATCTTTCGTAACCTCGGTCAAGGTGGTAGAGACGTTGGACCCAAGTTTCGCCTTCAGCGGCAAGACCTGCGAGAATGAGTGCTGCCGAGGCTCTTAAATCCGATGCCATGACAGGTGCGCCCGAGAGGGGTTGATTACCTGTGATGATTGCTGTGGCTCCCTCGTGAGAAATTTTAGCACCCATACGTTGGAGTTCAGCGTTATGCATGAACCGTGAAGGGTAAATTTTTTCAGTGATGGTACTTCGCCCATTCACTAAGCATTGCAAAGCCGTGAACTGCGCTTGGAGGTCGGTCGGGAATCCAGGGTAGGGTGCCGTAGTGATAGAAACGGCATTTTGGGGATAGCCAAAAGCACGGATGTAATCGGGTCCTACTTCCACGCCGACTCCTGCTTCTTTTAACTTTTCTAAAAAGGCTTTGAGATGTTTCGGCTCGGCTCGTTTCACGGTGACGTCTCCCCCGGTGATGGCTCCAGCGACTAAATAGGTGCCTATTTCAATGCGATCAGGAATAACGGAGTGCTCGCATCCATGAATAGTTTTTACCCCCGTAATCGTAATGGTGTCGGTTCCTTGTCCGATGATTTGCGCCCCCATTTTAATCAGAAGAGAGCAGAGGTCGACGATTTCAGGTTCTTGGGCGGCACTTTCAATCTGAGTGGTTCCAGGAGTCGTCACTGCCGCCATGATAAGATTTGCCGTGCCAGTAACCGTCGTCCCCATTGGTCCAGCAAGATTGACTCGATTACCTCGAGCCTGCTGGGCATCGACCAAAACAACACCTCCTTCAACTTTTACCTGACAGCCCAGTGCCTCAAGGCCTCTTAAATGTAAATCAATCGGACGGGCTCCGATAACGCAGCCACCTGGAATAGCGATTTCTGCTTGGTGTAATCGTCCAACTAAAGCTCCTAATAAACAAACCGAGGCCCGCATTTTGCGGACGAGTTCATAAGGAGTTTGGTGATGAATTTTTTGAGCTCGAATGACCCATGTTCCTTTTTCGGGATGCGAAACTTCGGCTCCTTGGTGGCGAAGAATTTCCGCCATAAAGCGAATGTCGCTTAAATCGGGGACCTGGCGAATCGTGACTTCCTCTGAGGTAAGTAGTGTAGCGGCTAAAATAGGTAGGGCAGAATTTTTGGAGCCCGAGGCCTCCACTGTGCCCATCAATTTTTTACCACCTCGAATGCGTGCAACTTGCAACATCTTGACCAAAAGCAGGGGCGCCATTGGCGCCCCCGTTTCCATTTAGCCTTCGCGAGGACCTTGGTGACGAGGGCCGCGGTCGCGTCGATAATCACCGCGACCACGAGGACCACGATCACGACTGGGACCACCAGACTGACGATGCCCGCGGAAGTCGCGTCGAGGTGGACGATGACCGCGACGAGGTTGCTCGCCTTTCGACTGGGCAACGAAAACAGCTTTGTCGGGAATGCCGAAGAGTGAAGCGAGTTTACGTTTTAAGTTTGCCCAGAAACCAATCGGTGCTTGGACGGGAATGACGACTTGCTCCACCTGTAAACGTGGTCGCTCTGGTCTTGGTTCACGAGGCTCGCGGCGAGGACGTTCAAAGCGTTCTCGTCGAGGCTCGCGTGATTCACATCCTTCAGGAGATTGATTGCTCAATGCTGGTGTAGGCTCATGTCGCGGGCTAGCTTCAGCGATAGGTTTTTTGGCTAATTCGCCCGAGATGTTTTCGGTGGCGAGGGATGGGTTTTCAATAACTCCGATGGAGGGTCGTGAGTTTTCGGATTTTCCGCTAAAACCACTTTTTGCTGGAGTACCACGACGACCAAATTGTTTGGGCTGAGTGGGAGATCCAGGTTTTACGGTGGGTTCGGATGAAGCACCAATCACAGAAAGTGGAGGAAGGTCTGCATGAGCAGATTCAAGCTTTGATTCGGTGATGCGTGGTGCTGGATTGCTGGGTGCTGCGGGAGAGGCAGCAGAGGGGGCGGAGTTTGTTTCCTGCCCATTGTTTTCTTGGTTCATTTTTTATCTTAGGATGTGGAGGATACAGAAAGTACCCTCCTGTTGAGGGCCATTTCTCCGTTGTGGAGTAAGGCTGAAAAATCGGTTTTTTTACTGGCTTTGGGCCTAATCTAGGGACCGATTAATACCGAAACGTTGGTTTCGGGCCTTTGTGAATAAATCCCCCCTCTCGAATTAACAATAAGAAACTCCCTTTTGTCCTAATAAAGGCTTAAAAGGGATGAAATTGAGCGTTTTTGAGGAGGAGGGGTGGGGGCTCCTATCTGGCTTCGTCGGTGAAACGTTGCTCTCTAATCAAGGTAATTTTAACCGCCCCTTGATATGAGAGTTCTTTTTCGATGGCTGCCTTTATTTGGCGGAGAAGTTCAGCCGCTTTAAAGTCATCGACTTTACCAGGATCCACCGTGACACGAAATTCTCGACCGGCTTGGAATGCGTAAGCTTCTCGAACACCTTCAAACCGTAGAGCCAATTCTTCGAGACCCTTTACTCGCTGAACATAACTTTCAATCGTCGATGTCCTTGCTCCAGGACGAGAACCCGATATGGCGTCAGCAATCATGACAAGAGGAGCGTAAAGACTTTCCGCTTCAACTTCCCGATGGTGAGCGGCAACAGCATTAATCACTCGAGCGTCTTCTCCCAAGCGACGGAGAAGTTGAGCTCCGACTAGGGCGTGACTATTTCCACGTTCGGCATCGATGGCTTTACCCAAGTCATGTAAAAGACCTGCTCTCTTAGCGGGGACAGGATCGATGCCGATTTCCGAAGCCAGCATCGCACAAAGTTGTGCGCACTCGATGGAGTGTGCGAGAGTGTTTTGATTAGCCGAAAGACGGAAGTGCAGGCGTCCCAATAATTCTTCGACTCGCGGATCCATTGGGGCCAAGCCTAAATCTCTCACTGCATCGCGTCCTAATCGCTGCGTGCGTCGATTCATTTCCTCGGTGGCAACTCGCGTTAAATCCTCGATAAGCGTGGGGGTGACCCGACCATCTTTAACGATGTTTTGTAGGGCGATTTTAGCGATTTCACGGCGGACGGGGTCGAAGCAAGAAATCACCACAATCCCTGGAGTTTCATCAATCATTAGCGTGGTACCAGTCGCTTGTTCGAAACTACGAATATTTCGCCCCTCTCGACCGATTAAGCGCCCTTTCATTTCTTCCGAGGGAATTTCTACTGAAACAGCGGTTGCCTCTTGTGAAGTTTGAGTGGCGAGGCGTTGCATCGTTGAAAGAAGTATGCGTCGAGCTTCATCGGCAACTTCTTGTTCGGCTTGATCGAGTTTTTCGTGTCTTAGAGTCCTCGCTTCCGTTTCGTAATTTTTTTGCAGGAATTCTAAGACTTTTTGTTTAGCCTCCTCAGGTTTGATGCCAGAGAGACGAAGTAACTCTTGTTGGAGAAACTCCCTCTGTCTTTCGTTCGCAGATTTTAATTCCTGTAAGGCAGCAACTTCAACTTTAGCGGCTGCTAGTAAGCGGTGAGCTTCACGATTGGCATCGTGGGCTTGGGCTTGGATTTCTGCCGCTTCAACGGAAGCAGCACGGCGAGCGAGCTCGATTTCATTCTTTAACCGTGCCTCTCGTAAATCTCCAAGGGTTGACTCGCGCCACTTTGCGACCGCGTAGGCCACAATCGCACCAGAAGAGAAGGCAACAGAGGCAAGAATACTGAGGTCGGTTGAAACAGCCACGGAAGTTATCGTTAAAGAGTGGTTATCGTTTTAGAACCCTTGCATTTTATCGACTTTAGTCGCAAGCCCTTTCCAGAGTTTGCCTTGCACAATAAGTTTTTAGCCATTTCTTTACACCATGTCCCCTATGATAAAAGAGTCAAATTCCCAAGCCTCTGCTTGGTGGGACAAATTCGCTAACTTTTCGTGGCGAACGGATTGGACGCAGGTTTTGATTATCTTTTTCCTTAGTTCTCTGGGGGTGGTGGCAATCAATTCAGCGGGAAGTTATCGTCAGTCCAATTACGCCGAATCTCAGATGATTTTTGTGGGTATAGGATGGGTGGCTTATTGGGGTCTATCCTCTTTAGATTATCGCATTCTGCGAGTGCATGCTCGGCGGATTTTTATCATCGGTATTCTTTTACTTTTACCAGTCTCTCTCTGTGCTTTGGCCAAGGTTGATTTAGGGAATTTCATTCGTGGGGTTTACGGGGCACGAAGATGGATGGATTTCGGTCCTTTCTCCATCCAGCCATCGGAGTTTGCCAAAGTAACAACTCTGGTTTTTATTGCCCATCTCTTGGCACTGCATCATGTCGGTTCATTCCGTGCTACTTGGTTTACGACATTGAAGGTGATGGCTTCAGCGATGGTGCCCTTTTTCTTGATTTTTGTGCAACCTGACTTAGGTTCTGCTCTTATCTACCTTCCGCTGTCATTTGCCTTGCTGTATGTTGCCGGCCTGAGTCTCAGGTTCTTTTGGGTAGCAGGTGTCAGTGCTCTCATTTTATCCGCTGTCGTTGCAGTCGATTTAGTTTCTTACGCTTCGGTGGTTTCGAATTACTCCAAGGAAAATCCCGATGATCGGAATCCAGCCAAAGCTGTGCGTGGCAAATACCAGGAACAATCATGGTTTTTCTTGCTCCAGGATTATCAGCGCGAGCGCTTATTGTCTTTTATTGCCCCTTCCGTGATTGACCCTCGGGGGTTGGGAGCGACTTGGAATGTCCGTCAAGCGGTCATCGCAGTCGGGCGTGGGGGCCTCAGCGGTCAAGGGGTGGGAATGGGAACGCAAGCTAAGTTTGGATACTTGCCCGAAGCTGCAGCTCACAATGACTTTCTTTTTTCAGGAATGGCCGAAGAGATTGGATTCGTCGGGGGCTCTTTGGTTATTGGCAGTTTTGCTCTGTTATTTTGGCGTATCTTTCGTACTGCAGCTAAAGCTGCGGACCGATTCGGTTCCTTATTAGCCGTGGGTGTAGCCGCGGTGTTGGGTGCTCACGTATTAATTAATATTGGGATGAATATCGATTTAATGCCCGTTACGGGCGTTCCACTACCTTTCCTCAGTTACGGGGGGTCCTTTGTGCTTAGCTGTTTTCTGCTTCTTGGATTAGTCCAAAGCATTCATCGACACTCGGTTGATGACGGCCAACTCAAAGGCTCTTCGGCTGCGACTTTTAACGCCTAACCGAAAATGTCTGACACAAACGAATCTGAAGAACCTCTTGATGACCTTCCTGAAGAAAACGCTGATTCTTCAGCGGGAGTGAATCAAAAGAAATTAGCCGAAGAAGCGGCTCGCCGTCGCAAAGAGTTGCCCCTCTTGCAACGCGTGGTGAAGCACTTCTCGAAAGACCGCGATCAATATCGCGAGTTGGTTATTAACTCCGAAACATTGGAA
Source organism: Opitutia bacterium (assembly GCA_947470855.1). GTDB lineage: Bacteria > Verrucomicrobiota > Verrucomicrobiia > Opitutales > UBA953 > UBA953. Next base: position 13,667 of record CANIUQ010000014.1, read on the forward strand.
AAACGGGTCGCACTTTTGACCAATGGGGTTTTAGAAAAATTTGAAATTGAACACGCAGGAGAGAGTCGAATGGTCGGCTCAATTTTCAAGGGGCGCGTGCAAAATTTAGAGGCAGGATTGAAAGCTGCTTTCGTGGATATCGGTCAATCAAAGAATGCTTTCTTGCACTATTGGGATATGTTGCCAGCGGCGAATGACTCGCAGGTTGAATTTATCCGTGATAATGAATCGGCTGAACAGAAGCAGCGTAAGGCACGCTACCAAGCGAAAGACATCCCTCAACTTTTCCCAGCGGGTTCAGATATTGTGATTCAAGTGGTGAAAGACCAAATTGGATCCAAAGGCCCGCGATCGACGACCAACATTGCTTTGCCGGGTCGCTATCTTGTACTCATGCCCTTTAGTGGTGCTTGTGGTGTTTCACGAAAAATTGAAGATAACGCCGAACGTGATCGGCTTAAGGACATTCTTCGTTCGCTGACCATTCCCGAAGGAATGGGGGTTATTATTCGTACGGCGGGAGAAGGGAAGCAGGCGCGTTGGTTTGTGCGCGATTTGCATATGCTACTTCGTCGCTGGCAGGGTATCGTTGAGGAAATTAATCAACCGGATCGAAAGCCCGTCTTACTTTACAGTGAGCCCGCTCTGATTGAACGAACGGTACGTGACTTCTTAACCGAGGAGGTTGACCGAATTTTAGTGGATAATCCTGAGGATTTTAAAGTCGTGCAGGATTTAGTTGGAGAAATCTCTCCGCGCTCTCGCTCGCGCGTTGAACTCTATCGCGATCCCATTCCCGTTTTTGAGCGATACAATATTGAACGTCAGATTGAGCAATTATTCCAACGCCGAGTGCCTTTGCCCAGTGGCGGTGAAATTGTCATTGATGAGACCGAGGCTCTGACCGCCATTGACGTCAATACAGGCTCGCACCGTGGGGCGACCAAAGATGGCAAAGATTATATCGTGCAGGCCAATATCGAGGCGGTGACCGAAGCGGCTCGGCAAATTCAACTTCGAAATCTAGGGGGGTTAATCATGATTGATACCATCGATATGAAAAACCCCAAGGATCGTAAAAAAGTTTACGATACTTTACGCGAAAAGATGGAGGGTGATCGGGCGAAACATCAGATTCTTCCCATTTCGCAATTGGGAGTTTTACAGATGACGCGTCAGCGGCATACCGAGTCGAACACCACTTCAATGTATACCGCCTGCCCGCATTGTCAGGGCCGAGGTATTGTGAAGAATCCTCGAACGGTATCGGTCGAAATCCAGCGCAAGTTGCTTAGTGTTATTCGCCGTCTTCGCCAATCGACCAGTCCTGACAAGGAGATTGAAATTAATATTCTCCTTCACCCCATCAATTTGGATCGAATTATCAAGGAGGACCGAGATTATTTCCGCGATCTCATGAAGTCATGTAATGTCCGCTTGGGGACTAAGCCTGACTCGAGTTGCAGCATTGAAGCCTTCAAACTTTTCGATGGGGCTGGTCGCGAGTTGCGCTAATCACAACGAGCCAGATCCCGCACTCTAGCCTCTTAGCTTTTTGCTCAAGAGGGGGTGTGGGGTCTGCGTGCTCGGTGGGCCAGTAATCGAAGTCCATTGAGGCAGACGATGACCGTGCTTCCTTCATGAACAAGAACTCCAACACTGAGAGGCACTCCTTTAAAGACAGCGACCAAAGCCATGCCGAGGGCTGCACTAATGGATACGATGACATTAAACCAGATTGCTGCGCGAGAGGCTTTACTGAGTTCAATCGCACCCAGAAGTTTGCTGATTTTATCTTCGGTTAGGACGACATCGCTGGATTCGAGGGCGGCATCGCTTCCACGTCCGCCCATCGCAATAGCCACATCAGCCGCAGCTAAGCTTGGCGCATCGTTTACACCATCACCAACCATGGCTACGATGTGACCTTGGGCGGAGATTTTTCGAATCGTGAGCATCTTGGCCTCAGGTGTTTGCGATGAAGCGTAACTTTGTACGCCGACTTTCGTTGCGGCCACCGTGGCGGCACCCTCATGGTCACCAGTGAGCATCATCGTTTGGATGTTCATTTGATGAAGCGTTTTTAGGGTAGGAGCACTTTCGCTTCGGATTTCATCAATGAGGGTGATACGGACAAAAGTAGAACCATTGGATGCCCAAACTTCGCTCACAATCGAGCCACTTGGGATGGGGTTATCTTTTAAGCCATCTCCGCTGGTAAACTCCTTTGACCCGACCTTCCATAAACTTCCGTGCACGATACCCCTAATGCCATGACCGGGAACATTGGATAGATCAATGACCTCAATCTCTTTAGCTCCTTCATTGCGGCATGCTTTAGTGATGGTTTGTGCGAAAGGGTGAGAGGAATTGCGCTCTAAAGACAGCACCGCCGATAAAGCCTCGACGCGATTCGCGGAAGAGGGTGAGACATCGATTCGCGCCACTACAGGCTGACCGTAGGTCAGGGTTCCCGTTTTATCGAAGCAGATGTAATCAACCTGCGATAGTTTCTCGATGGCTGCACCACCGCGAAAAAGAATTCCCTGGCGAGCTCCTGCAGCAATCGATGCAAGGATGGCTGAAGGTACCGATAAAACGAGAGCGCAGGGACTGAGGGCGATGAGCAGGGTCATCGAGCGATAAAAAGAGGATTCACTTCCTCCCCAAATCGGGCGAGGGAAGTAGAAAATTTGTATAACAAAAAAGGTGAGGGTAGCAAGGATGGCAAAAATGGCATACCAATCTCCCCAGCGATCGATGAGACGCTGAGCTGGAGCTTTGCTTTCTTGGGCTTCGCGAATCAACTTAATGATACGCTGAAGTGTGCTATCCGATTCAGCTTTCGTAACCTTGATGATAAGGCGTCCCCAACTGTTTAGCGTGCCACTGGAAACTAAATCACCCGGGTGTTTATCCACTGGCTTGGCCTCGCCCGTAAGAGTACTCTCATCAATCGAACTTTGACCCGATTCCACAATACCATCGGCGGGGATCAACTCACCAGGCAGGACGATGATTTGTTGACCTGGTTGAATGTCCGCAGTGTTGATTTCAATCTCCGTTCCATCGCTTTGACGGCATCGGGCTTTTTTGGGAGCACGATCTAATAAGGCATCAATGGCACCATGGGTACGATACATGGCGTAATGCTCAATTGCTCCAGCCGCCGAGAATAAGAAGAGGAGAAGAGCTGCTTCATCAATATGTCCTACTGAGGTCGCACCGATGGCGACAAGGATCATGAGCATGTGGATATCGATGCGCTTTCCTCGAAGAGCCTCCCACGCATCAATCGCTGCGTCCCATCCGCCCGCTAGGCAAGAAACTGAAAGAAAGACATGGGAGAGTTTTATCGTGAAAGCTCCGAAATGAAAATCCCAAGGCAAGAACTGCGAGAGTAAGCCCGTGATGCCACTGATGGCACTTAGCACAGCGAGTTTTTTCCATTCGTTGTGGCCGTTGTGTGAGCTCATACGTGAAACACTGCGTTACTTTTCTCGTGGGTCAATCTTGCGCATAGAAATCAGAAAGGATGTTTGTATCAGTTTCCTCTTTACGATTTTTTTCTAAGGTGAGTTGATGAGTGAAGAGGCTCACCATGAGACTGAGAAAAATTCCTCTTGCGCAACGTGTGCAAATCGTTATCAATCGTCATCAAGAGTTAACCGCAACGTGACGAACCGCACCGAAACCCCTAGCGAAAGCTTAATGACTGTGTCGCTCCCTCAAAAGCTACACACCGAAGCAATCGCGTTTCAGCAACGTTCTGGTTTCTCGACATTGAGTGAAGTGATTCGTCATGCTCTCGACTGTTATGTGGATCATCGTCCAAACGTAGAGCCGACAATTTCTCGCCAAGTTTCTTTCCGTGTTCCATCGGAGCTCCGTCATCGCATTACTCGTCAAGCACGTGCTGCAAGAGTAAGCGTGGGGCGAATCGTCAGGGTGGCCCTTCAGGCATTACCCTCAAACCCAACAACGATCCCAAATAAGGAAAAAACTATGGCAAAGAAGAAAAAGGCCGCTAAAAAAGCGACCAAGAAGGCCAAATCCAAGAAGAAGTAATTCTTCTCGGACTTCCCGTTCCCTGAACGGAGGCCACCAGTAATTACTGGTATAACAAGGACCCTCGCAAGGGGGTCCTTTTCTTTTGCTGGGGCATGGATGGATGTTGGCTTGAAAAAGTCGTCTCTGGCCTTTTGTCTCCCGGTTCATTCTCTATGAGTTCTTCATCTGCCCAGGCTGGTCGTATTACAATCTCCAACGGCAAGCTCCATGTTCCCGATCGCCCCATCATACCTTTTATTGAAGGTGACGGCACAGGTCCTGACATCTGGCGTGCCTCTGTTCGTGTTTTAGATGCGGCAGTGGCAAAAGCCTATTCGGGCAAGCGACAGATTCAGTGGCAGGAAGTTTTAGCCGGTGAGAAAGCTTTTAAGTCTACAGGTGATTGGTTGCCTGAAGCGACGCTAACCGCTTTTCGCGATTACTTAGTTGGTATCAAAGGACCTCTGACAACTCCTACAGGTGGAGGTATTCGCTCGTTAAATGTCGCCCTTCGTCAGCAACTCGATTTGTATGTCTGCTTGCGTCCTGTGCAATGGTTCTCGGGTGTGCCTTCGCCAGTAAAAAATCCAGGTAAAGTCGATATGGTTATTTTCCGGGAAAACACGGAAGATATTTATGCGGGAATTGATTTCGAAGCAGGTTCAGAAATTGCTCTGAAGACTTTAGATTTCATTAAGACTAACTTCCCTAAAGAGTTTAAGAAAATCCGTTTTGGCGGTGAACAGCCAACCACCGTTGGTATTGGTATTAAACCCGTTTCGCGTCCTGGATCGGAGCGTTTGATTCGTTCGGCGATTCAATACGCTATCGATAATAAGCGTAAGTCTGTTACCTTGGTTCACAAAGGTAATATCATGAAATATACCGAGGGTGCTTTCATGAAGTGGGGCTATGATTTGGCAAAGAGCGAGTTTGGTGCGGTGGAAATTGATGGCGGTCCATGGTGTAAGATTCCTGAAGGTAAGCCTGGCGCTGGTATCGTCATTAAAGATGCCATTGCAGACATCACTCTCCAACAGGTGCTTACCCGTCCGACGGATTTTGACGTTATTGCGACGCTCAATTTGAACGGCGATTATCTTTCTGATGCTCTCGCTGCACAAGTCGGTGGTATCGGTATCGCTCCAGGAGGTAATATCAATTATCTTACAGGTCATGCCATCTTCGAGGCGACGCACGGTACGGCACCTAAGTATGCAGGCAAAGACGTTGTTAATCCAGGATCGGTCGTACTCTCGGGAGAAATGATGTTGCGATATCTCGGCTGGACAGAAGCTGCGGATTTAATCCTCAAAGGCTTGAATGGAGCTATTGGTGCTGGTCGAGTCACTTACGATTTCGCACGTCAGATGGAGGGCGCAAAAGAAATTAAGTGCTCCGAGTTTGGTGATGCGATTATCGCGGCTATGTAATCAGCCGTCTTAACGGGTCATTGCAAAAGCTAAGCCCCTCTTGGGGCTTGCTTTTGCTGCCCTTTAGGCCAAAAACGAGTTCATCGCCCTACCTATGAAATCCACTCTTAATGTTTTGGCTCTTGCGGTTTTTAGTACTGGTTGTGTTTACGCTCAAAATACACCCACCGATGCTCCTTCGCCCGTGATTCTTTCAGAGGTATCCGTGCGCGGCGGAATCAGCTGGTCTCTTAAAAACGTTTACCGCGGTAAGGAGCGTTCCGATGGCGAGGGATTATTCGCTGCTCAAGTTACTCTTGAGTCCAGTATCCCCAACAAAGCTGGTTACAGTGTGTATGCCAGTGCTTACAGTGCCGACGCTTTTGAGCGCACTTATAATTTCGGTGTCCGCAATGATTCCAGCTTGGGGAATTTTGATTTAGGTTACCAGCATTCAACGGCTCACAGTGGTGCCGCACGTTTAGCCACTGACGGATTTACCCAAATCCCCACCAACGGCGAAGCATACCTTGGTTACATTTCAACCAAAGACGTTGTCCTGCGTCCCTCTCTTTACGTCTTCTATAGTTTCGACTTACAAGAGACCAATGTTGTTCTCTCTGGGCGCAAAGACTTTGCTGGTGCGGAGATTGGCCTTCCTGGCTTTGATTTGACGACTAAGTTCTACGCTGGTGCTGACCACGCTTCGACTACGGTATTTGACCGCGCGAATTCCTACTACTATCTTGGTGCTTCGGCTGACATTACACGACCTGTCGGCACCAATGGTTTAATCGGTCTCGGCGTAAACTGGGCCTATAATACCGATAAGTTGCCCCAAACTGAGGGCTCAACATTCTGGTATAAAGTCTACACCGCCTTCCGTTTTTAAGGCTCATTTCTGCTTCTTTCGACCAGGACAGGGGGCTGAATCTCTCCGTTTTGGAATGCCCCCTAGGTCTAGCTTGGATGGCCATTTTTTAGGCATATTCGGGGTTGACGGAGGGGGCTGAAGTCTCATTTTCCGACTTTCCCTCTTTATGAAGACCACTCTCGCTAAGAACGTCCAACTCAAGGACAAGACCTGGTATGTGATTGATGCCAAGGACCAAGTTCTCGGACGCCTCGCCGTAAAAATTGCTAACGTCCTCCGTGGACGTCACAAGCCCACTTACACCCCCAATGTCGATACGGGTGACTACGTCATCGTGATTAACGCTGACAAAGTCCTCCTCACTGGATCCAAGGAAACCGACAAGACCTATATGTTCTACACAGGTTGGGTCGGCACTGCCTACCGTCGCTCTGCTGCTGCTATGCGCGAGCGTCGTCCAGAGTTTCTTATTAAGCATGCTGTGAAAGGAATGCTTCCTAAGAATCGTCTCGCTAATGATATGTTGCTCAAACTTCGCGTTTACGCGGGAGAAAAGCATGATCATGCCGCAGCGAATCCCGTTCCTTTCCCAGCTTTTCCTAAGGTCTAATTTTTTCTAAATGAGCGCTACAAAGTCTTCAGCCATCACTGCCGTCGGTCGTCGTAAAACTGCCTCGGCTCGCATCCGCCTTTCTCGTGGTACGGGTGCCATCTCGATTAACGGTAAACCTCTTCAGGAATACCTTTACACCGAGGCTCTTGTTAAGTCGGCCACCGCTCCTCTCCGTACTGCTGGTATTGAGGGGCAAGTCGATGTGACCGTCAATGTCATCGGGGGTGGTCCTAATGGTCAAGCTGGTGCCATCTCTCATGGTTTAGCTCGAGCGATTCAAAAGTTCGACCCTGCACATCGTGCTCCTTTGAAGAAGGGTGGATTACTGACCCGTGACGGCCGTATGCGCGAGCGTAAGAAGCCTGGTCGCCCTGGCGCCCGCAAGCGTTTCCAGTTCTCCAAGCGTTAATTCGCAGACTTATTGGAATGTATCAGGCCCCAGTTTTGGGGCCTTTTTGTTACCTAGATTTCTGTATTCAATCGCCTAATCTTCGTATAATTCTTATTTCACTCCTCTATGAAAGAGCAACTGACCAAAGTCGGTATCGTGGGCGCCTCTGGCTACACTGGCGAAGAACTCGTGCGTGTTCTCGCACAGCACCCTCATGTGAAGTTAGCCCAAGTGTGTTCGCGTTCCTTAGCTGGGAAATTTGTGGTCGATGAGTTGCCTCGGTTGCGGGGAATACTCGATGCCTCTTTAACTTTTACGGCGTCGTCACCCGCAGACTGTGCTGCTTCCGATGTGGATGTTTGGTTTCTTGCTTTACCTCACGGTGTCGCGACGGAGTACGCCCAGCCACTCGTTGCTGCAGGTAAACGGGTTTTAGATTTATCGGCTGATTTTCGATTAAGGGATTTGGCCAATTACAAAAAATATTATGGGCATGATCATCCCGCGCCTGCTCTCGCCGCCCAAGCCCACTATGTAATCCCCGAGTTGCAGTTGGACGACGCTTGGAAAAAAGCGAAGTTAATCGCTTGTCCAGGTTGTTACCCCACGAGCATACAAGTGCCATTGGTTCCGCTCTTGCGGGCTGGCTTAATTAAGCCTGAACCAGGTCGGTTAGTGATTAATTCGAGTAGCGGTGTTTCGGGGGCAGGGAAGAAGGCTGATATTCATTTCCTCTTTAGCGAGCGTGAGGGTTCAATCAAAGCCTACGGCATTCCTCAACATCGGCATATTGCTGAGATTGAGGAAGCCTTTACGGCAGCGGCTGGGCAGCCTGTGCTGATTCAATTCAATCCACATTTAGCACCCATGCATCGTGGTATTGCCTCGACCATCGTGGTCCCTGCTCAAGGTACTACCATTGCACAGGTTGAAGATTGCTGGCAAAAAGCCTATGCTGGTCGGCCCTTTGTCACGATTTTGAAATCGGGCGACTTTCCCGATACCGCTCACGTCGCTCATACGAATCGGGTCGCCATGTCGGCAGTGGTTGATACTCGGACGGGTAATTTAATTATCACTTCCGTGATTGATAATTTACTGAAAGGGGCGGGCGGCCAAGCCATCCAAGCTTTGAATTTAATGATGGGCTGGAAAGAAACGGCCGGTCTCCGTTAATTTTATTTTATGGCTATCGAGTTTATTCACGATTCCCCAGGTATCACGGATGTTCCTGGTTTTCGCGTGGGCGCTACGGGTTGCGATATCAGAAATAAGAATGGGGATCGCCTAGACCTCGCTTTGATTGTGGCTGACCAGCCCTGCGCAGCCGCGGGGGTGTTTACAACGAACGATGTCAAAGCGGCACCCGTGCGCTATTCGCAAACGGTTTTGCTTTCCTCCCGAGGTTTAGTGCGCGGAGTGGTGGCCAATAGTGGCAATGCGAATGCATGCACCTCCACTCAAGGGGATAGCGATGCTCAGAAAATGGCTGAATTGTCGGCCAAGGCAGTCGGTTCACCTCACGATATTTTTGTCGTTTGTTCTACTGGCCGAATCGGGGAACTTTTGCCGATGTCCAAAGTTGCGGCAGGCATTGCCACTGCCGCAGCACGCTTATCCAATCAAGCTAGCGAAGGAATGCGTGCGGCCGAAGCTATCTTAACTTCTGATACCAGACCTAAAACAGCGACAGCACGTTTTTTATGGCAGGGTAAAAAAATCAGTGTGGCAGGTTTTGCGAAAGGAGCTGGAATGATTGAGCCGAATATGGCGACGATGTTAGCTTTTATTGCCACGGATGCAGTTGTGGAGTCGGCTTATCTTAAAACCTCGCTCAAGTCTGCTGCGGATCAGTCGTTCAATTGTGTGAGTGTGGATGGCGATATGTCTACCAATGATACGGTGATATTACTCGCTTCGGGCGTTTCTGGGGTGGTGTTAAATGAGTCGTCAGAGGCGACTCTAAAAAAACTCTTCCAAGAGGCGGTTGACCGAGTTTGTTTTGCGCTTGCCGAGAAAATTGTCGGCGATGGGGAGAAGATAACGAAGGTTGTTGCGGTCGAAGTTCTAGGCGCTCGCCAGCGTGCCGATGCCGAGAAGATTGCCCGAGCGATTGGCAATTCGCTTTTGGTTAAATCGTCCTGGTTTGGCGAGGACCCTAATTGGGGTCGCTTGGCTGATGCTGCTGGCTATGCCCGAACGGGCCTTGATGAAGCGAAATTGGATATCTACTACAATGATGTGCCAGCCGTGGTGGCCGGCCGTCCTTTGCCTGAAAATAAGCTACGCTGGAAGGAAATCGTCAAAGCCCGCCAGTTTACCGTTCGTCTTAACCTGCATCTGGGCGACGCGAAATTCCGTTTGTTGGCCTCCGATTTGACAGACGGGTATGTAAATTACAACAAGAGTGAGTGATGTAATTTTCATTGCCCACTGGCTTCGTCCGCTAAAACTTTAACCAGAAAGATGAATAATCACGCTGAGCATAAAGCAGAGGTTTTACTCGAGGCGCTCCCTTATATCCAAAAATTCCGTGGCTCGACCTTCGTGGTTAAGTACGGCGGAAGTTTTATGGATGATCCAAACCCAGAAGGTCGTGATCGGGTGGCCACCGATATCGCTTTCTTAGCCGCTGTCGGAATTCAAGTCGTGGTTGTCCATGGTGGAGGCAAGGCCATCACCCGTGCGATGGATAACGCAGGAATTAAATCCGAGTTTCGTGGAGGCATGCGTGTAACCGATGCCAATACCGTTAAAATCGTCGAACAAACTCTGAACGGAGAAATTAATACCCAAATCTGCGAGTCGTTGCGGGCCCGGGGGGCTAATCCTTTGGGCATGCCTGGCAATCAGGTTAATCTTTGCGAAAAGTTTTTTGGTTCTGACGAAGCGGGTAACCCAGTCGATATTGGTTATGTGGGTGATATTAAATTTGTTAAGGCAAAGTTAATTAAGAAAGCCCTCGCTGATGGTTTTCTTCCCGTGGTTTCTCCGATTGCACTCGATGCCGATGATCAGGCCTACAATACCAATGCCGATGTTGCCGCCGCTGCGGTGGCCGATTCGCTCCGGGCTCGGCGTTTGATTTTCATGAGCGATGTACCAGGTTTGTTGGCAGACCCGAAAGATCCCTCGACATTGATTACGACTCTTAAAGTCAGTGAAGTTGATGACCTTAAGAAAAAAGGTGTTATTGCTGGAGGTATGATTCCCAAGGTTGATAGTGCGGTTAAAGCACTCAAAGAAGGCGTTCGTCGTGTTCACTTTATTGATGGGCGTGTACCTCATGCACTACTCTTAGAAGTCTTTACCGATAAAGGGGTCGGTACGGAAATTGTTCACGGCTAATGAGCGACTCACTTTCGCCATCCTCCGACGAATCGGCTAAGCTTTACGAGCAGTATGTCGCTCGTAATTATGCTTCGGCTGCGATTACTTTGGTGCGTGGAGAAGGTACGCGAGTTTGGGATGCTCGCGGTAAAAGTTATTTAGATTTTGCATCGGGTATTGCGGTAAATGCACTCGGACACTCGCATCCTGTCTGGGTGAAGCGTGTCGCCGAGCAGGCAGCAAAATTAGTGCATGTTAGTAATTTATACCGCAACGAACCCCAAGGCCGATTGGCTGCTTCGCTTTCTCAGTATTGTGGGTTAGGGCGCGTTTTATTTTGTAACAGCGGGGCAGAAGCGAATGAAGCTCTGCTGAAATTAGCCCGCTTACATGGTAAGAAAAAATCTGGCCAAGAGGGAGATTGTATTGGCGTTGTCGTGGCCGAGCGCGCTTTTCATGGTCGAACTTTCGGTGGCATGTCGGCTACGCCACAGGAAAAAATTCAAAGTGGTTTTCGTCCATTATTGTCTGGTTTCACCACCGCACCGTTAAACGATATTGGTGCGTGGGATCGAGCGATTAATGCAAAAACAACGGCTGCGGTTTTATTGGAAACCATTCAAGGAGAGGGTGGAGTTTTTGTGGCGCAGCCTGAATTCTTGAAACAATTGCAAACACTTTGTCGCGAGCGAAATGTTTTGTTATTAATCGATGAAATTCAGTGTGGTATTGGGCGTACGGGAAAATTTTTTGCTTACGAATATTCGGGTATAAAACCAGATGCGATTGCGATGGCCAAAGGACTTGGTGGGGGTTTTCCCATCGGGGCCATTTGGATGTCCCCGAGTTGCGATGAATTATTCCAGGCGGGTTCACATGGGACGACTTTTGGTGGTGGTGCATTAGCCGCCTCCGCTGCTCTGGCGGTTTTAGAGGTGATTCAAAGTGAACAATTGGTTGAGCGTGTGGCTAAACAGTCGGTTGCTTGGCACGCCTCGCTCCATCAGTTAGTCAAAAAATATCCTGCCATTATCCGCGAAATTCGTGGAGTTGGTTATATGGTTGGGGTGGCTTTAAATGTGGATCCACTGCCTGTGGTTGCTGCCTTGCGCGAGGCGGGGATGTTGGCGGTGCCAGCGGGTGGGGTTGCAGTCCGATTGTTACCTCCGCTTAACGCTTCTGTCGCCGAACTAGACGAGTCGGTGCAAATCTTGGATCGTGTCTTGGGTCAATGGAAGGTTGCTTAAAACCCCTCTCCTTGACTTAATTTTCCGCTGTCCAAAAGCGTTCTGCTGAGTATTTTCGTCTCTTTCTTTCATGCGTCACTTTCTCAAAGAGACCGATTTAACTGTCGCTGAAACCGCTACTGTTTTTGCTCAGGCTGCGGCGCTGAAGGCTGGTCGTGCTTCTGGTCATACATCAGATCTCGCTCGGCAATCGTGGGGGTTATTATTTTTCAAAAAGAGCACGCGGACTCGTGTTTCTTTTCAGGTAGGAGTTCATGAGTTGGGTGGATTACCCGTGATGCTCAATGCCGATGATATGCAAATTTCACGAGGTGAGACGGTGGCGGATACAGCAAAAGTTTTATCACGTTATTTGCATGGTATGGTCATTCGTTGCCACGAGCACGCTTTACTCGAGGAATTTACTCAAAGTGGTACGATGCCCGTGATTAACGCGCTTTCTGATTTTCTCCACCCCTGTCAGTTCATGACGGATATGTTCACGCTCGCTGAGCGGTGGGCGAAAGGGAAGCCTGAGCAGTATGTGCAGTCTCTGAAAGGTCGGAAGATTGCCTTTTTGGGTGATACAGCCTGCAATATGGCTAACTCTTTTGTGCTCGGTGGTGCGGCCTTGGGCTTGGAAGTCGCTTTAGCTGGACCGAAGGGCTTTGAGCCTAGTGCTGAAATTAAAAAACAACTTAAGGAGGATGGGCTGAAAGAAACATTTTCTTTCACGACCGATGCTACGGCTGCCGTCAAAGGGGCAGATATGGTTTATACGGATGTTTGGGTTAGTATGGGTATGGAGTCGCAGAAGGCCGAAAGACTCAAGCTCATGCAACCTTACCAGGTGAATGCGAAATTATTAAGTTTAGCTAAGCCTGATGCTTATTTTATGCATTGCCTACCCGCTCATCCTGGCGAGGAGGTTTCGGCTGAAGTTTTGGCTAGTCCGCAGAGTATTATTTTTGATCAGGCGGAAAATCGCCTGCATGTCCAGAAAGCGATTCTTGCCCACCTTGCCCGCCACCGTAATTAAAAATTTATCTATCTATTATGAGTAAGAAGAAAAAAATCGTTCTCGCCTATTCGGGCGGCCTCGACACCTCGGTCCTCCTTTCTTGGATTAAGGAAAAGCATAACGCTGAGATGATTGCGTTCTGTGCCGACATTGGACAGGAGGATGAATTGAAAGGGCTGAAGCCCAAAGCACTCAAGACGGGTGCATCAAAATTGTATATCGACGATTTGCAGGAAGAATTTGCCCGCGATTTTATTTATCCGATGATGCAAGCTGGGGCGATTTATGAAGGGCAGTATTATCTAGGTACCTCGATTGCGCGTCCGCTCATTGCTAAACGCATGGTGGAGATTGCTCGTAAGGAAGGTGCCACAGCCATTGCTCACGGTGCTACGGGTAAGGGTAATGACCAAGTACGCTTTGAGTTAACTTGCGCTGCCTTGGCTCCTGATTTGGAAATCATCGCACCGTGGCGTAATGAAGAATTCCGCAAAGATTTTCCCGGTCGTGCCGAAATGATTGCTTATTGTGCGAAGCACAAAATCCCTGTCGAAGCTAGTGCGAAGAAGCCCTATTCCTCTGACCGTAATCTTCTGCATATTTCTTATGAGGCTGGTATCTTGGAAGATCCTTGGATGGATGCTTTTGCTCCGAAAAATAAAGAGATGTTTAAGCTTTCTGTATCCCCTGAGGATGCTCCTGATAAGCCTGAGTATGTTGAATTAGAATTCCGCCAAGGCGATTGCATTGCGGTTAATGGAAAGAAAATGAATCCTCTCGGTGTTATGCGAACCCTCAACAAAATTGGAGGTCGTCATGGTGTCGGTCGCGTTGACATGGTGGAGAATCGCTTTGTTGGGATGAAGAGCCGCGGGGTTTATGAAACTCCCGGTGGCACCATTTACCATTTTGCTCATCGTCAAATTGAATCGTTAACAATGGATCGCGAGGTTATGCACCTGCGTGATTCCCTAGTGCCTCGCTATGCGACTTTGGTTTACAACGGTTTTTGGTATGCTCCCGAGCGCTTAGCTCTTCAGGCACTGATTACCGAATCTCAACGCAATGTAACTGGCACCGTGCGTGTAAAATTGTATAAGGGTAACATCTATGTCGCTGGACGAAAGAGTCCTCGTTCGCTTTATAATCCACACATCGCAACGATGGAGGCTGATCCAACCAAGGCCTACAATCAGGACGATGCGACCGGATTCATTCGTTTGAATGGTTTGCGTCTCCGTGTGAATTCAAAAGTTAACGGTGTTCAGAATCTCAGTAAAACAGTCCGTTAACTGAAGATACCTTTATTAAAAAGGGCGTCCACTGGACGCCCTTTTTGTTTTTAAATTGGAGGCGCGGGTCGGAATTGAACCGACGCATGGGGCTTTTGCAGAGCCCGGCCTTACCACTTGGCTACCGCGCCTATCTCCTACAAGGGTGCATCCTGCCCCTTGTGGACTTTCTTTCAAGGGTTTAATGCGAGGGCTTTCCTTTCCTGAAAATAAGGTTAAAACCGAGGTTATGTCCCTTTCACCCCCATTCCGCATCGGACTTGGTTATGATATCCATGTTCTGACATCGGGTCGTCCCTGCATTTTGGGAGGTGTTACGATTCCTTCCGAGGTTGGTCCAGAAGGTCACTCCGATGCTGATGTTTTATTACATGCTTTAGCCGATGCGATTTTAGGGGCCGCGGGTCTTCGTGATATTGGTCACTATTTTCCTAATACGGACCCCAAAATAAAGGGGATACGCTCCACTTTGATTGTGCAAAAAGCTCTCGATGAGGTAACGCAACGGGGTTGGAAAATCGGAAACGTGGATCTCGTTCTTATCGGTGAAAGACCTAAGATTATGCTGAAGATTGTTGAGATTAAAAAGTCGGTGGCTGATTTATTAAAAATAAATCCCGAAGAAGTAGGTCTTAAGGCGACAACGAACGAAGGTATGGACTCGCTGGGGCAGGGTAAAGCGATCGCCGTACAAGCGATTTGCCTACTTTATCGGGGTTAGGTTACTCTGGGTGCCTTTCAGACTTGTCAAAAGCCTTTGCAAAACAAAGGTTTAGAGACCTTTACGAGAAATTAACCATTATGGAACAAACCCTCATTATTCTTAAACCTGACTGCATGGAGCGCCGACTTTATGGCACCGTGCTATCGCGTTTCGAAGCTGCAGGATTTGATATCCAAGCCTGCAAGTTGACTCGTTTGACCCCTGGACAATTACGCGAGCATTACGCGCACGTCGCCGATAAGCCTTTTTATCCAGACATCGAAGCATTCATGTCTTCACGTCCAGTCATCATCGCCGTTCTCAGCGGTCACAACGTTATTGCTCGGGTGCGTGAACTTTTGGGTCCAACCAATTCTAAGATAGCACCTAAAGGTACAATTCGCGGAGATTTTGGCACCGAAATGATGCGCAACGTTTGCCATGCTTCCGATAGTCCCGAAGCTGCGGCTGCAGAGATTCGTCGATTCTTCAGTGCGGCCGAAGTTTTTTAAATTTTTTAGGTCAATCACGACTTCCCCGTTGCCCTCCCCTAGGTAAATTCGGCATAAGTTATCTTATGCTGGATCCTAAGTTACTTCGCGAACAAACCGCACTCGTCCGTGCTGGTATTGCCCGTAAAAAATTTCAAGTCGATCTCGATGCCGTTATCGCCGCCGATGAAGTACGCCGTCACGCCGTCGCTGAATTTGAGGTAGCACGTTCCACGCAAAATGCCGCCAATAAAGAGATGGCCGCACTGCCCAAAGGTTCGGCAGAGTTTCAGGCAAAAGTTGCTGAGATGAAGACTGCGTCGGCTCGCGTTAAGGAGTTGGAAAAAAAAGTGAGTGAAGCAGAAGAGGTCTGGAAACAGATTGTTCTCAGTGTCCCCAATATTCCTCATGACTCAGTTCCCGAGGGTCGCACCGAAGCCGACAACAAAGTCGTTTCAACCTGGGGAGATCAGACAAAACTCGTTTCCACGGTGGCGAAACCACACTGGGATATTTCTTGGTTCAGCAAAGCGATTGATTTTGAACGTGGGGTTAAGGTTACGGGAGCGGGATTTCCTTTTTATGTCGGTGATATGGCACGATTGGTTCGCGCCCTCATCCAATTCTTCTTAGAAGAAGCTGGTTCCGCGGGTTACACTGAGGTTCATGCGCCACTACTGGTCAATGCAGCCAGTGCTACGGCGACAGGGCAGTTGCCCGATAAAGAGGGCCAGATGTATCATGCTCAAACCGATGATTTCTATCTCATTCCAACAGCGGAAGTTCCCGTAACGAATTTTTTCCGCGATGAAATTTTAGATGAAGGTAGTCTGCCCGTTAAACGAGTGGGTTACACGCCTTGTTTCCGTCGCGAGGCGGGTAGTTGGGGTGCCCATGTGCGTGGGCTGAATCGCCTCCACCAATTCGATAAAGTGGAACTCGTTAAATGGGTTCACCCCGAGAAATCTTTCGAGGAATTAGAATCATTGCGTGGTGATGCCGAGCGTTTGCTTCAAAAATTAAATCTGCCTTACCGCGTTTTATTAATTTGTGCAGGCGATATTGGATTCTCTCACAGCAAGCAGTATGATTTAGAAGTGTGGGCGGGTGGACAGAAGCGCTGGTTAGAAGTTTCCAGTTGCTCTAATTTCACTGATTTCCAAGCCCGTCGTGCGGGTATACGATTCCGCCCTAAAGAGGGTAAGGTTGAATATGTTCATACCTTAAACGGTTCTGGCTTAGGTCTTCCGCGCGTCTTAGCGGCGATTTTGGAAAACAACCTCCAGCCAGATGGTTCAGTGCGTATACCAGAGGCTTTGCGCCGCTGGTATGGCAAAGAGACCTTACAATTTTAATGGCCTTTAGGTTGGCAGAGTTAGTGGAGTAACTCATACTGCGATTCGTGAGTTACTCGCCCTTGGATTCAGCTTCGTTTTCTCGAGCTGCCGCTCAGGTGCCGGCTTTGGTTTTACCCGCATCCATCGCAAGGCAAACAGTGGCTCTGGCAGTTTCTGGGGGTGCCGATTCGATCTATTTACTCTGTGCCCTATGGGCTAATCCAGATTATCGTTCATCTTTGCAAGTCTGGCATTTTAATCATCGCGTACGAGGTTTGGCTTCGGATCAGGACGCCCAATTTGTCCGCGAGGTTTGTCAAAGTTTGCAAATTCCTTGTGCCGTTGGTGAGCGCGCGGAGTCAGGGCCTGCTTCGGAAAGCGAATTACGTCAGGCGCGAAATCTTTTTTTTGCGCAACAACGGAAAAATTCTGGAATCCAAACTCTTTGTACCGCTCATCATTATGATGATTTGGTTGAGACGTTGCTTATGCGCTTAGCGCGAGGATCAGGTTTGACGGGTTTGTCAGCCCCACGAGTTTGGCAAAAATTTCGCGATGGTCATCAGCGATACCGTCCCTTGCTGTCCGCTGGATTAAATAAAGAAGCAATCCTTCATACTTTAAAATCCTGTGGAGTAATTTGGCGCGAAGATGCCACTAATCTTCAACCAACCACGCAAAGAAATCGGGTGCGAGCTTGGTTGAGTGAAGGAGCAGAGTATGCCCTAGGAGCCCATTATCAAAAGGGATTTGCTCGTTCGGCTGAGATTATCAATCAGGCCGAACAAGCCCTGCTGCTCTGGGCCAAAAATTTAGGTGCTGAACTCAATACCCAAGGAGTAGCCGACGTCAGTGCACTTAAAAATCAACCAGCGATTTTAGCGCATCTGCTGTTTGGTCAGTTTTTACAATTTCACGGACTCGGTGCGGCGAGTGGTTCTTCGGTTGATGTGATGGTTCATGCCATTGTCTCTGGACAGGATACCCAAGTTTCGATTCTTGGCCGTTTGATTAAATTAAAAAAAGGCCAGCTTTCTTTGGCGACCTCTCCGTTGACTCCTTTGGGTTCTCAATTGCGCGAGTTGGCTTTGAATAAGATGGATGAGGAAGTGGGACTTCTCGTCGAACGTGTTGATGTCGATGACGCACTGTGGGAAAGGTTGTCACGCGGTGACATTCCCCCGCTTCGGGAAGTTTACCTGAATCCTCCTGTCATTGGGGAAATTTTTTGGCGCGGAAGACTTGAGGGTGATCGATATCAACCCCTTGGATTAAGTAGTCCGACCAAAGTTTCAGACCTCTTAATCAACCGAAAAGTTCCCTTGGAACTTAGGGAAAACCTTCCCGTGGTCATTTTAGATGGGCAAATTGTTTGGATTCCCTCGGTTCCACCTTCGGAGTTGTTTCGATTAAAGGGACCCACGAAAGGGGCTCTCCGATTGACTTGGCTTACCCCCTGCTTAAGTTAAACCGTCACCTAATGAGCCAAGATAATAACGAAGACAACAACGGTAATCGAATCAACCTGAAGCCTTTAGTCGTCTGGTTAGTTCTAATCGCTTTAGTCGCCCTGCTTGTGAATTATAGTGCACCAGCAAGCAACTCTGTGCAGCAACTGGGCGTGAGCCAAGTCCTCTCTCTCGCGCAAGAGAAGAAGATTAAAAATCTCACCGTTAAACCCGATCCAACTGCTGGTTCTGATAATTGGTATCAAATTACTGGAGAACTTGAAGTTAAAGGCGCTACCGCCGACGAGAAATCAAAATTTGCCGCTGCTGGTCGTGTGACTGAAAAAGAATTTGAAGCCTTACGTAGTTCGGTGGCTCGTGATGCTTTTAAGGAAGTGCCTGCACAGACGGGTATGACCATGTTCCTCTATAACGTTCTCCCCACGTTACTGATTTCGGGATTGGTGATTTATTTAATGTATCGTTTTCTGCGTAATGCTAATCGCGGAGCGATGCAGTTTGGTAAATCGCGTGCACGTTTGAATACGTCGGAAACGGAAACGACGACTTTCAAAGATGTCGCCGGTTGTGACGAAGCCAAAGAAGAGGTGAAGGAGATTGTTGATTTTCTTCGTAACCCAAAGCGTTTCACCAAAATGGGTGCAACAATCCCCAAGGGTATTTTAATGGTTGGTCCTCCTGGAACGGGTAAAACTTTACTTGCCCGCGCCGTCGCCGGTGAGGCTAAAGTTCCTTTCTTGAGCATTAGCGGATCCGATTTCGTGGAAATGTTTGTCGGTGTAGGTGCGGCTCGGGTACGCGATACTTTTGAGCAAGCACGCAAGATGGCACCTTGCATTATCTTTATTGATGAAATCGATGCTGTAGGACGTCAGCGCGGTGCTGGTCTCGGGGGAGGCAATGATGAACGCGAGCAGACGCTTAATTCTCTGCTGGTGGAAATGGATGGTTTCGACGGTCAATCGGGTGTTATTGTCATCGCGGCGACCAATCGAGCCGATGTCTTAGACCAAGCTCTTTTACGTCCTGGTCGATTTGACCGCCAAGTCTTTATCGATTTGCCCGACCTCAAAGGACGTGAGGCCGTTCTTGCCGTTCATGCGAAACGTTTTCAGCTGGGTGCTTCCGTTGATCTTCATCGCATTGCACGCATTACCACCGGTATGTCGGGTGCTGACTTAGCTAATTTGCTCAATGAAGGCGCATTGCACGCTGGTCGTCGCAATCGCGATAAGGTTGAAATGTCCGATATTGAAGAGGCCCGTGATAAGATTGCTTATGGTCGTGAGCGCCGTCGAGCGATGGATGAAGAAGATTTGCGTAATACCGCTTATCATGAAGCAGGACATGCCCTCGTCCAAGCGGTGGTCGATGACGGAACAATGCCTGTGCATAAGGTTACCATTCTTCCTCGCGGTCGTGCTTTAGGTATGGCGATGTTCATGCCAAAGAAAGACATTCTCGGTTACACCAAGGCTCGTTTGCTTGGATATATTTGCACCGCAATGGCAGGTCGGATCGGAGAAAAAGTAGTTTCAGGCGATGTTTCCAATGGAGCGTCTTCTGATATCAAGCAAGCCACACGCATGGCTCGTCAGATGGTTTGTGAGTGGGGTATGAGCGATCTCGGTCCAATTGCCTTCAACGAAAACTCAGATACTATTTTCTTGGGTCGCGAGATTTCTCGCAATCAGACGCACAGTGATGAGACAGCTCGCCGCATCGATGAAGCGGTATCCAAGATTGTCTCCGAACAGTATTCTCGTGCTGAAAAGATTATTGCGGAAAACGCTGATGCGCATCGCAAAATCGCGGAAGCGCTTTTACAGCACGAAACCCTTGATGGCGTTCACGTCATGGAGATTCTTAAGACGGGTGCGATTCAGACTCCAGTGGTCGGAACGCCTGTTCCTCCCTTGAATCGCGAGCCAGACGCTAACTCTCCCGAGTCTGACACCCAATCGGCGCCCAGTCCTGCTTGAGGTTTGCTCTGGTTGGATTTTTACGCACACTTCACCCTATGGTTCTTGGTTTAACTGGAGGCATTGGGTGCGGAAAATCCGCCGTGGCTACTTTGCTCAAAGAACAGGGGTTCGTTGTTATCGATTCCGATCAACTCTCTCACCAAGCCCTCAATGAGCCCGATGTTGTCGCTCAGTTGGTCAAGCGGTGGGGGCGGGATTGTCTGGGCGTTCAAGGCTTACCTGATCGAAAATGGATTGGGAAAAAAGTTTTTGCAGACGCTAAGGAGCGACAGTTTTTAGAATCGGTGCTTCATCCGCGCATCGCCTCAATGCGTCAGGAAATGATACAGGATAAGAGTCGCTCTTATGTTGTGGAAATCCCTCTGCTCTTCGAGTTAGGCATGCAAAACCAATTCGATGCCACTGTTTGCGTGATGTGTTCGGATGAGGTTAGACTTGGCCGATTGAAATCCCGGGGTCTTTCCCGCGAGGAGGCTCAATTGATTATAAATTCACAAATGCCTCTCCATGAGAAGCTTAAGATGGCAGATTATGTGATTTTTAATGACGGAAGTCATGATTTTCTTCGATCTGAAGTCAGTCGTTTAACTGAATGTCTTAGGGTACGTCCTTCAGGGCGTTGAGGCATGAGTTTGCGGTTGCGGATAGAGGCGGTCGATTTACGTTCTTTTGACACTCAACGCTCTCTCATTCTGGGAGAGTTGCTAACTATCAAACATCCCTCCACGGATCTACTTTTACTGTGACGACCGCCGACGATTTCGTCATTCAATTCATCCAAGATAAGGGTCTTGTCTCAGCAGCAGAGGTTGCTGAAGTCCGCTCATCTTTAGGAGAAATCCCTGAGGGTCAAAATGCGGATACCCTGGCCATCGCGAAGTTAGTTGAAACAGGCAAGGTTACCTGGATGGCAATCACCCAAGCTTTGGGTAAGGAGTTTGACATGGAGGTGGTGGACGTTTCTCAGGTAACACCTTCTGAGGATATCTTAAAACTTATCAGCCGTGAGCATGCTGAGCGCGCGACAATTCTTCCATTACAGATGGACGGCGTTGAGCTCTTGGTTGCCATTGCTGATCCCTTGGACACTGAGACACTCGATTCTCTTTCTCGGGTACTTAAGTTACCGATTAATCCCAAACTCGCGACCCCTGAAGATTTAAAACTGGCGATTAATCGCTGTTATGGAGGTGGGGCTTTAAATGTTTCTTACGAAGAAGTCTTTGGCAAAGAGACTGATGAGGATGGGGTTTCCGTCGACTTACCTCAGACTGGAGAAGTCAAAGAAGATGATGCACCAATTATACGGTACGTGAATTCTCTCATTGTTGATGCTATTCGTCGAAAAGCCTCCGATATTCACTTAGAACCGCTCGAGAAAAGATTTCGTATTCGTTTTCGAATCGATGGTGTTTTGCAAGAAATGAAGGGCCCGCCTAAGCGTTTACAGCCTTCGGTGATTTCTCGACTTAAACTCATGGCCGAAGTTTCCTTGGCTGAAAAACGCATTCCGCAAGACGGACGTATTCAGGCTCGCACGGGTGGTCGCGATATCGACTTACGTGTTTCGGTTTTACCCACTGTCTATGGCGAGTCGATTGTCATGCGTATTTTAGATAAAGAGGGACTTAAGTTGGGTTTACCTGAGTTAGGTTTCTTTGCTGATGACCAAGCGAAGTTCCAAAGTTTAATTACGGGTGCGGATGGTGTTTTCTTGGTTACGGGTCCTACTGGTTCAGGAAAGTCCACCACGCTTTATTCTGCTCTTAACTACATCAACAAGCCCGACCGGAAAATCATTACCGTTGAGGATCCAGTTGAATACCAGATGGCGGGAATCAATCAGGTTCAGGTGAAGCGCGATGTGGGTATGACTTTCGCTGCCGCGCTTCGCGCTATGTTGCGACAAGCTCCCAATATCGTGATGATTGGGGAAATTCGAGACTTAGAAACCGCCGAAATTGCGATTAACGCTGCGCTTACGGGTCATATGGTATTTTCTACCTTACACACCAACGATTCTGTTAGCGCAGTTACCCGTCTCGTGGACATTGGGGTTAAGCCATTCTTAGTTTCTGCTGCATTGCGAGGAGCCCTTGCACAACGTTTGGTGCGCCGTGTTTGTCAAAACTGTGCCCAGCCTTATAAGCCCACCGTCAAAGAACTTTATTCGATTGGGATGACGGAAAAAGATTTAGCGGGAGCAACGCCGATGAAAGGGGCGGGCTGTCCGAAGTGTAATGAGCGTGGTTATAAAGGACGTCGCGGCGTGTTTGAACTTTTTGTAATCACTGAAGAGATTCAGGAACTCATCTATTCAGGTGCCACTTTGGTCACCCTCCGTCGTAAAGCCCGTGAGGCGGGTATGCGCACGATGCGCGAAGACGGTCAACGAAAAGTCGCCTCTGGAATGACTACCATCGAAGAGGTTATGGGCGCTACTGTCGCTGATGATGCAATTTAATTTATTATGGCCTACGACATAAACCAGTTGCTCGAAGCAATGATTGAAAATGGTGCCTCGGACTTGCACATCCACGTGGGTCGTCCTCCTAGTTTACGCGTGAGTGGTAGTGTGGTATCGATTGAAGGACCGCTTCTTTCAGCTGAAGATACCCAGGATTTAGTTCAGGCAATCACGCCACCAGATCACATCGAGCGACTTAAGCGCGATGGTGGTTGCGATTTTGGTTTTTCTTTCCGCAAGAAAGCTCGATTCCGCGTCAATGTTTATCGTGGTAAAGGAGTCTTTGGCATGGTTCTTCGTTTGATTCCGGCTCATATTTTCACGCTCGAGCAGTTGCGTCTCCCGCCAATGATTAAGGACCTTTTAAAACGTCCGCGCGGACTGATTCTTGTCACTGGTCCCACAGGCTCGGGCAAGTCGACCACCCTAGCTTCGATGATTAATTGGGTGAACGAAAATAGTGATGGGCATATTGTTACGATTGAAGACCCGATTGAGTATTACCATGAGCACAAAGGTTGCGTCGTTACGCAACGTGAAGTGCATAATGATGTCCCCAGTTTTGCCGAGGGCGTTCGGGCTTCTTTACGTCAGGATCCCGATGTCATTCTCATTGGTGAAATGCGAGATTTAGAGACCATTGAGGCAGCTGTTTCTGCCGCCGAAACGGGCCACTTGGTTTTTGCCACTTTGCACACAACGGGGGCCGCTCGCACCGTGGATCGTATTCTTGATGCTTTTCCTGCGGGAGGCCGGGATCAGATTCGTGTACAACTAGCTTCCTCGATTCTCGCCGTTGTTTCTCAGTGCTTACTGCGCACGGTCGAGGGTAAGCGTGTTGCTGCCTATGAAATCATGATTCGCACCGATGGTATTGCAGCGAAGATCCGTGAGAATAAGACTTTCCAAATTACTTCTGATATCGAAACCGGAGCGGCGCGTGGTATGCGCACGCTCGATGGCGATTTACTGGCTCTATTCCAACAGGGTAAAGTTAGTGAAGAAGAGGTGGTGACTTACTGTCAAGATCCTGAGATGATGCGGGGTCGTTTGCAAACCAAGCGTTAAACTTTTGCGACCATGTTCGACGACCACAGTGATTTAATTCGAGATATTGTCCTTGAGGCTGGATTAATCAACCAGACGCAAGCCGACGAGGTCTGGGAGTCGCATGCTTCTACAGGCAAGTCTTTTGCCGATGGTTTAATGGATGCTGGATTAGCGGATCGACCTTCTATTTTACAGGCGATCGCCGATCATCTTGGAGTGCAGTATTATTCAGTTATTCCGGCAACCTTGCCTGATGAAGTGGTTAAAGTACTGAAGCCCGCCCAGGCCCATAAGTACATGGTTGTTCCAGTTTCAGATGAAGCGGGAAAACTGACTTTAGTTGCTAAAGATCCGTTTAACTCGTCGGCCGTGAACGAACTTACGTTTATCCTTAAACGTGATATCGAAATTGCGGTTGCTGATCCGCAAGCGGTGGAAGCGGGCGTCATTCGTGTTTACGGTGAACCTTCGGCTTCTTCCATCGAGGATCTTCTGGGTGAGTTTGATCAAATTGATGGAACTGTTGCCACCGAAGAGGATGTCGCCAATGTTGCGAATCAGGCCCCGATTATTCGCTTTGTTGATCTCGTTTTACAAGAAGCGGTTAAGGCTAAGGCTTCGGATATTCACTTCGAGCCCTTCGAAGACCAATTCCGCATTCGTTATCGAATCGATGGTTCGCTTTACGAGATGGCACCGCCCCCTAAAAATTTGTCTTCCGCGGTCATTGCTCGTGTTAAGGTTTTATCGGCACTTAATATCGCCGAGCGCCGAGTTCCCCAGGACGGACGTATTAAAACAACCATTAGTGGCCGAGCGATTGACTTACGTGTCTCTACTTTACCTACCCAGTTTGGTGAATCGGTCGTTTTGCGTATTCTCGATAAGACAGTCGTGAATTTAAGTTTGGATGCCCTCTCCATGAAGGATGACATTAAGGAGGGTATACGCCAGATGGTGAATAAGCCCAACGGTATTTTTATTGTTACAGGGCCAACGGGCTCAGGTAAGACCACCACACTTTATTCAGCTTTGCGTGAGGTTAATACTGAGGACATTAAGATTTTAACGGCAGAGGACCCTGTTGAATATGAAGTGGAAGGAATCATGCAGGTGCCCATCAATCACCAAGTCGGACTTACTTTTGCTGCCGCTTTACGCTCTTTCCTTCGTCAAGATCCTGACACCATCATGGTGGGGGAAATTCGAGATATTGAAACAGCCCAGATTTCGGTGCAGGCCTCTCTTACCGGCCACGTTGTGCTTTCCACATTGCACACCAATGATGCTCCCGGTGCGGTTACTCGTTTGATTGATATGGGTTTAGAGCCTTTCTTAATCTCCGCTTCGCTGGAAGGCGTTTTAGCCCAGCGTTTATTGCGTAAAATTTGTCGTAATTGCCGAACTGCCTACGAGCCCGATAAAGAGGTTATTTCTATGTTGGACGTTGATGCTCTCGAAATTTCCAACAAGAAGTTTTATTTCGGCAAAGGTTGCACCGAGTGCAATCGCTCGGGTTATAAAGGTCGACAAGGTCTTTTTGAGTTAATGACGATTAATGACTCTTTGCGAACACTCATTACCCAAAAAGCTCCGACTTTAGTGTTGAAGCAAAAAGCAGTAGAATTGGGGATGCGTCCTCTGCGCGAGGATGGTCTGCGTTGCATCTTCGATGGTTATACAACGATTGAAGAAGTTCTGAAATATACCTAATCTTTTTTATGCCTGACTATAAATACAGCGCCATTGACCGCACAGGGGCTCAAACCTCGGGTAAAATACAAGCCCCGAATGAAGATCAAGCACGGCAGAAATTGATGGCACGCGGCTTGATGGTGACGACCTTGGCCGCAGAAGGAGCTGCGCCCAAACCAGTAGCAACAGCCGCAGCACCCGCCTCCAAAAAAACAAAATTTACCTTTGGTGCTAAAGTATCGCCTGAAGACGTCACGATTATGACTCGCCAGTTGGCTACACTGATTTTGGCCGGCCTACCTTTACTCAGAGCTTTAGAACTTATTCATAAACAGGAGCGTAATCCCGCATTTAAACTCGTTCTGGGTAGCATTGCTGAAAGCGTTTCTCAGGGTAATAATTTATCTGAAGCTCTGGCTGCTCACCCCAAGGTTTTTGACCGACTGTTTGTGAATATGATTAAAGCAGGGGAGGCCGGTGGGGTGCTGGATAAGGTTTTGGATCGTTTGGCTAAATTCCGTGAGAAGGCGCAACGTATTCAGAAGAAAGTTAAATCTGCCATGGTCTATCCCGGGGTTGTGGTAACCGTCGCTGTTATCATCGTTTATATTTTGATGGTGAAGGTGGTTCCTTCTTTCCAGAAACTTTTGGCTGACCAAAAGACTGAAATGCCCCCGTTAACCAAGTTTGTTATCGGTGTCTCTAAGCTGTTAACTGATTTTTGGTATGTGACCCCGTTTTTAATTATTGGTATCTATATCGGTGGTAAAGCTTGGCTGTCCTCAGCTAAAGGTAAGGAAATTTTCGACCGAATTCTTTTCAAAATTCCTAAAGTTGGTGGGTTTGTTCAAATTGTCTCAGTCTCACGTTTCGCTCGTACCTTTGGTACGTTGATGTCTTCGGGCGTGCCTATTCTCCAGGCGATTACGATCACACGTGATACTCTAGATAATGTGGTCATTGCGAATTCTCTCGGACGTGTGCATGACCGAGTACGTGATGGTGAGCCTCTTTCTGTGCCGTTGGAGCAGGCGGGAGTGTTTCCTCAGATGGTAACTTCAATGATCCAAGTGGGCGAAGAAACAGGTCAGCTTCCCGAAATGTTAAATCGCGTTGCTGATATTTATGATGAAGAAATTGATAATGCCGTCAGTGCGCTGACCTCGATTATCGAGCCTGTGCTGATTGTGTTTCTTGCTGTGGTGGTTGGAGCGATTGTTTTGGCGATGTTCCTTCCGCTCATCGCACTCATCACCAAGATGACAGGCGGTTAGTCTTATTTTAGTTACCAAAAAAGGAGCCGGCTTGCATACCCCTATGCAAGCCGGCTTTTTTTACTATTTTAACTTACTTACCCCATTGCCCCGTAGGACAAATTTACAGTTCAAATTGTCGTGAAAATGTAGAGCAGTGCAATAGAGAATTAATTACAATTTTAAAAAAATTTTATAACTAACTGAACAAGAATATCTTAAAATTGGGTGCAGGGGTAGGATTTGAACCTACGACCTTCAGGTTATGAGCCTGACGAGCTAACCGGGCTGCTCCACCCTGCAATCAGTGGGAAGGGGAGAGCAAAAGGGCTAAAAGTGCCTCCGCAAGCCCTTTTTTTGCCCTCTTTAAAATCGTGAGTTTTGTGTACACATTGATGAAGAACTGGTGCTGTTGCTTGAATAAGTTTGAATGCTGGAGTTCAGAGTAAATAATCTTTAAACTTTTATTCATGAGTGAAAATTCGTCTCAAAATCCGCCTCCAGGCGACGAATCTCGGCCTGATGAGATTATTGTCCCTGTTGAAGCCGAGGTGAATCCTAATGAGCCATTGCAGCGTCGAAAGCTTCCATTTTGGAAGCGCTTCGGCGGTGAAGGTTTTACCATTTCCTTAGCGATTCACGGCGTCTTAGTTATTTTGGCACTTTTTTGGGTCGTTTCCACGATGACCGAATCAGCGAAGACCAAAAAAGATCCCACAACTTTTGCGACGGGGGCTGGTGGTGGATCCAATGGCGATAAAGCCAAGAACTATGAGCACAAAATTAAGCCTAAGAACGCAAAGGCTTTAGCCAAAAATGCCGCACGGATAACTTCCAAGAGCACTACCGCTACGATCGCTCTCCCTGATATGCCGGTATCGACTTCGTCTTCGATGTTGAATGCCTTAACCAGTGGCGGGGCCTCCAAGGGTTTTGGAGGTGGTTCGGGTGGAGGAATTGGATCGGGTATTGGTGCGGGCGTCGGTGGAGGTAAGAATTTCGTCGGACTTAAAGTGATGGGTGCGAGAATTTTCGCTAACCGTATCGCCGTTTATATGGATTCATCG
>CANIUQ010000015.1 GCA_947470855.1 Opitutia bacterium
CCAAGATGGAGGAAATAACAGCGACCAAAAAGATGCGAACGATGGCAAGGATATCGCGGCACGAGTCATTTTCCAACCTTGGGTAAACGATGAAGGTTCTTCTCTTGCTGGACTTTCCTTCGGTGTGGGCGGTTCTTATGGATTGCAGGATACGAATGCTAAAGTAGGGTCAACCTATCGAACAGACGGTCAACAGACTTTCTTTGCTTGGAGAGATACTGTTTTA
This sequence comes from Opitutia bacterium, assembly GCA_947470855.1. Taxonomy (GTDB): domain Bacteria; phylum Verrucomicrobiota; class Verrucomicrobiia; order Opitutales; family UBA953; genus UBA953. The sequence goes on from CANIUQ010000015.1 coordinate 227, forward strand.
TCCACAGGTCGTGTTAGCCGAGTTTCTCCTCAGTTTTCCTACTACAACGGAGGATTTAGTTTGTTAGGAGAATATATTATTTCTCACACCGATGTAGGCTTAGCGGCTGGTTCACGTACCAAGTTAAAAAATGATGCTTGGCAGTTGGCTGCTGGTTATGTCCTCACGGGAGAGAAAGCTTCTTATAAAGGTGTTGTGCCAGCTAATGATTTTGATCGTGCCTCGGGCTCCACGGGTGCGGTCGAACTGGTAGGACGAATCGCTTCTCTTGATGTCGACAATAGCGCTTTCACCACGTTTGCTGATCGCGATAAAAGTGCAACGAAGGCTAATTCATACTCGGTGGGAGTGAATTGGTATCTCAGTAAAGTCACTCGACTCTCTTTGAACTACGCTCACACCAAGTTTGATTTAGCAGCAGGAGCCAATCCTGCTAGTACTGCGGTCATTAAAAATTCGGAAGACGCTGTTCTCGCTCGTTTACAACTGAACTTCTAAACCCTAGCATTCACCGTACATTATGCGATATCCCTTAACCATCGCTCTGCTTTTGACGGCCAATCTTTTCGGAGCAACCGAGGAGCCGGTCGTCGTACGAGTTGGATTTTTCCCCAATCTGACTCATTCACCTGCTCTGGCTGCCCGTCAGTTAGAACGTGAAGGCAAGGATTGGCACCTTGCCCACCTTCCACCTGGTTCAAAGATTGAGTGGAAGTCTTTCAACGCTGGACCTTCGGCCATGGAGGCTCTTTTAGCGGGAGCCATCGATCTCACTTACGTAGGACCCTCGCCAGTGATTAATGCACACGTGCGAACGAAAGGAAAAGAAATCCGTGTTTTAGCTCCTGTGGCTCGTGGTGGTAACGCACTCGTCGTCCGTAAAGAATTAGGGTTAAAGAAGCCACTCGATTTCTTGGGACGTCGCTTGGCCACTCCACAATTGGGTAACACTCAGGATATCGACGCCCGCGTGTGGTTAAAAAAAGGCGGATTAAAGGTGAATGTAAACGGAGGTGATGCACAGATTATTCCCGCCGCCAATGCTGAGTTAGTTCTGTTGTTTTCGCGAGGTGATGTGGATGCTGCCTGGACGGTTGAACCTTGGGTGACTCGTTTAATTTCTGAGTTTGGTGGAGAAATTCTACTCGAAAATAAAGAATCGCTAATCACCATTCTAGCCTCATCGAAATCAGCTCTTGCCAAAAATCAGCGTGGCATTGAAGCCTTTGTCCGTTCGCATTATTTGTTAAGAGATCAATTATTAGCCAATCGCACTTGGCATGAAAATCTCGTACGTAATGGTATCGGTGGCGAGACTCGCTCCGCCGCACCCAAAGCCGAAATTATCGGTCCAGCTCTGGGTCGGGTCATTCTAGACGCACGCGAAGATGGTCCAACTCGCCAACAGCGTTTGCTTGATTCATTCAAGCACGCCATCAAAGATTCCCAAGATTCAGGACTACTCAACGGCGATGCTCCTATCGAACCTCTTCTGGAATCGTTGATACCAGATCCCGCTCCTGCTACTTCAACGAATCCGTCTCTAGCCAATTAAGGGTTTGGAGAATGAGCGGGTTTACGGGGGTTATTCCTCCCTTGAACCCTTTTTTATTTATCTGTGCACTTGCCTAATCATTCAAACAAAGTGCAATTTTACCCTTCGGTTAAAATCCATGTCATCTTCTAAAGATAGGGCTACGCCCGCCGCACTCACTCTGCGAAATGTTACCAAGCACTTCAATGGTGCAGCTGGTCACGTCACAGCGGTTGAGGATATCTCACTTGATGTTCGCGAAGGGGAATTCTTGGTATTGGTAGGTCCCTCAGGCTGTGGGAAATCTACCCTGTTAAATCTACTCGCTGGATTAGAGCATACCGATGAGGGTAAAATTCAGTTGGGCGAAGAGCCTGTGCGTTCTCCTGGGCGCGATCGCTTGGTCATGTTTCAGCAAGATGCCTTGTTCCCTTGGTTAAATGCTTTGGAGAATGTCATGTTTGGGTTGCGTTTAAAGCCTGACTTAACGGAAGAGGAGCGACTCGAGGCTGCGCGTTATTACCTGACCTTGGTTGGCTTGGGAGATAAGGAAAAAGCTCGTCCTCATGAACTTTCTGGAGGAATGCGTCAGCGCGTGGCTTTAGCTCGTTCCCTTGCTCCGAATCCACGCGTGCTTCTCATGGATGAGCCTTTTTCAGCTTTAGATGCTCTGACGCGGGATCAACTTTATGGTGACATTCAAAAGATATTCATGAACCGGAAGAAGACGATTATCTTGGTCACACATAATATTCGCGAAGCAGTGTGTTTGGGTGATCGGGTTGTTTTGCTTTCTCCCCACCCTGGGCGTATCCAACAAATTTTTGATATCAAACTTCCTCGACCACGGCGGATGAATGACCCCGCTCTCGCCACCTTGGCGGCGGAAGTCACCGCCGCACTTTCCTCCCATCTCGATTCCTCGAAGATTTCTTAAGATGAAGTTACATCGTTCAGTCATACCCACTTTGCTTGCCCTTCTTTTTGTGGGTGGTTGGGAGTGGTTTGTGCGCTTTGGCCACGTGAATGAAGTACTCGTTCCCCCTCCCTCGCATATTTTAAGTTGGTTCTGGGAGTCTTTGCGTAATGGCGAAATTCTTTCTGCCACTCTCGTAACCATGCGTCGATTGCTCATCGGTTTTGCCATTGGTGCCGCGCTCGGTATCCCGCTCGGAGCTCTTTGTGCTCGGGTGCGATGGGTGCGAGATACGTTAGGAGTGCTCGCTTTAGGCCTACAAACCCTTCCTTCAGTATGCTGGGTGCCATTAGCCTTACTGTGGTTTGGCCAGCAAGAGTCAGCGGTTCTTTTCGTTGTTGTGATGGGTACCGTGTGGGCGGTCGTTATTGCTGTTCAGGAATCTGTTCTCAGCGTGCATCCTTTGTATCTTCGGGCAGCGATGACGATGGGGTCAAAGGGCACGCATCTTTGGACGCACGTGATTTTTCCCGCTGCATTGCCTGGGATTTTGAGTGGCATGAAACAAGGTTGGGCATTTGCATGGCGCTCATTGATGGCCGCTGAAATCTTCGTTGTTATCCTCACAGGTTTTGGCCTAGGTTCTCTTCTGCACGCAGGTCGAGAGTTGCTCCGTATGGATCAAGTCATGGGGGTGATGGTTGTTGTTGTTGCCGTGGGCTTGCTAGCTGATTTGATATTCTTTGCTCCGATTGAACGTTGGTTGCGTCGTTCACGTGGTTTAGAACGTTAAGTTCGTTTCCTCCTCGCTCTTTTGTTTTTCGCCGACCACACTCGGGACGATGTTTATCGACGAAGCCAAAGTCATTTTAAAGTCAGGGGCGGGTGGCCATGGCTGCGTGAGTTTTCGTCGTGAAAAATTCATTCCCAAAGGCGGGCCTGACGGAGGCAACGGAGGTAAGGGGGGCGACGTTGTTATACTCTGTGATCAAAACGAGGGCGATCTTGAGTCCTACCGTTGGCAACCTCATCGTTCCGCTCGCAATGGTTCACCAGGTATGGGACGGCAGTGTGCTGGACCAAATGGTGAGGACTTGATTTTACGTGTTCCCCCTGGAACACAGGTACTCGATCATGAAACGGGTCGTTTGCTTGCAGAACTGACGGAACATAATGAAAGAGTGATTTTACTGGCGGGAGGTAAAGGAGGGTTGGGGAATATGAATTTTAAAAGTTCAGTAAACCAGGCACCTCGTCGAACCACCCCAGGCTACCCCGGAGAATCCGGAACCTTTCGTTTTGTTCTTAAAACTATCGCCGATATCGGGTTGGTCGGTTTTCCTAACGCAGGTAAATCGACGCTAACCAATGTGTTAACGGCGGCTCGGCCAAAAATGGCCCCGTATCCCTTCACGACCTTACATGTAAACGTGGGGGTTATTGAATACCCGCACTATCACGGCAGGATTTTTATGGCCGATATTCCAGGGTTAATCGAGGGAGCGCATGAAAACCGTGGCCTCGGTCATCAATTCTTACGTCATATCGAACGCTGTACTCTTTTAGTTTTTATTATCGATATGGCAGGCAGTGAGAATCGTAAGCCTTGGGAAGATTATCGAATTCTCGACCGTGAGTTAAAGCTCTATTCTTCGGTTTTAGTCGGCAAACCGCGATTAATTGTAGCGAACAAAATGGATTTACCAGCTGCCGAAAAAAACCTCCAACTCTTTAAGAAGAAAGTGAAGGAGACAATTGTTCCGATTTCTTGTCATGCACGTTCTGGCCTTGATGATTTAAAGGCTGTCCTCTGGAAGGCGGTTAAGGTTTCACCTCAACAGCGCTCGTCTTTAAGTTCAGCCAAACCGAAATCTTCGGTGGCAAAGAAAGGGGCTAAAATCGTGAAGCCAAAGAAGTCAAAACCGGCTGCGAAGAAGGTTGTCTCGAAGAAAAAAGCGAAACGCTAATTATTTCTTTTCTGATTTCACTTCACGGAAAGTGAGTGATTCAGAATTCAAACAATAGCGTAAGCCAGTCGGACGGGGTCCATCCTCAAAAACGTGACCTAAGTGGCTGTCACAACGGGCACAAAGAATTTCCGTTCGCACCATCCCATGGCTACGATCTTCGAGTGTCGCCACGTTTTGCTCAGCCACAGGCTGAAAAAAGCTCGGCCATCCTGTGCCTGAATTAAATTTTGCCGAAGAGGAAAAAAGAGGCAAATCACAGCCAACACAGAAATAAATTCCCTCTTTTTTATTATCGAGAAGCGTCCCACAAAAAGGTCGTTCCGTGCCTTTGGCTCGGGTAATTACGTATTGCGAACGGGTTAGTTGTTTAGCCCATTCTTCATCGGTTTTGATAATTTTATCGACCCATTGCGGAGCTCCGATTTTTCCGGAGGACTCTTCGAGTGCGACAAAAACTTTTGGGGATGAGGGCATAGTGGAAGATGAGGCAAAAACCAAAAAGGGTAAGAGACTAAGAATCGAAAGTATTCTCACTTCTGAGTATTAATAGGATTAACTAAACGACTTACCGCAACCGCAGGTTTGTGACGCATTCGGATTACGGATTTCAAATCCTTTACCTTGTAATCCGTCATCAAAGTGCACGGTTGAGCCTTTGAGATAGGCGTAACTAACGGGGTCGACCAAAATTTTAAGTCCCTGACTTTCGCATTCGTGATCGCCTTCTTTACGAACATCAAAGGCCATGCCATATTCAAAACCTGAGCATCCACCAGTCTCCACGAGGAGTCTCAGTAAAGATTCAGGGTTGGCTTGTTGAGAATGCAGTTGACGAATTTGTGCTGCCGCGGGTTCGGTTAATAAAATCATAACATATAGTTTACTCAGCCGTGGGTAGAGTCAAGTGACCCAGAAAATCCATTAAAATTCGCAAGTTTGTTGGGTTTCTCGGGTGGGTCTTGCCACTAAACCTCGATAAGGTTCGACGGGGTAATGGGTTGAGGCCTGTGCACCAAGTAAAAATTCGTCACAGCACTGTAAAAGATCCCGCATGGTTTCCGTGCGTCGCATCGCATGCAGGAATTTACCTTCTGCATCCACGGCTAACCCAATAAAATTCAAAAACTTTTTGAGACGTCCGGCCTGTTTTTCCGTCGCTTTAGCTGCATCGCAGCAAACCTCGGCAAGTTCTTGAATATAAATTCGTACGTCTTGCAGGGTCGGTTGATACACCGGTTGGCCTTGCTGATGTTCACGCCATTGTCGGAAGACCCATGGATTGCGAATGGCATGTCGTCCCATCATCATTCCCCAAGCTCCTGTTTCTTTGAGCAAGTGCGTCGCCTTTTGCGCTGAAGTGACGTCGCCATTGGCAATGACGGGGCAGGGCACTGACCGAACGGCATGAGCAATGGCGGAATAATCAACCTCCGACCAATACATTCCTTTAACCGTTCGTCCATGGACGGTCAGTAAATCGACTCGATGTTTGGCAATGAGAGATAAAATGCGGTCGAAATGTTGCATGCCATCAAATCCAATTCGCATTTTGACGGTAAATGTTCCCGCAATGGCTGCCCGCATTGCTCCTAAAATTTGGTCAATTTTTTCAGGATCTCTTAAAAGCCCCCCGCCTACATTTTTTCGATAAACTTTCGGAGCAGGACAACCCATATTTAAATCAATGCCAGCAATGGGCAATCGAGTTAAAAGATGAATCGTGCGGACGATATGAGGTACGTCTTCACCAATGATTTGGGCAAAGACAGGTCTTCCAGTGGCATGGTTAAGAATGGAATCAACAATGGCTTCTTCGGGGGTGGAGGTTTCGTGAACCCGAAAATACTCGGTCACAAACCAATCGGGTGCACCTCGTCGGCCAATCACTTGCATAAAGGCAGTGGTTGTGACATCTTGCATCGGTGCTAAAACCGATGGACGTGTTCCCTGTTGCAGGAGTGGAGGAGTGAAAGTATTCACGACTTTTTACGCAACCGGGCAAGTGTATCAGACATATCCTCGCAGGCATCCAAAACTTTGCGATTTAAGAAAATAGGGCATTTTGTTTTGAGCGCCAAGACGAGGGCATCGCTGGGGCGTGCATCAATCTCCGCGATTTTCTTAGCAACGACACTCTCCTGCTTTACAACGATACGGGCAAAGAAAACCCCGTCTTGGGCATCAACAATGACAATGTGACTGACTTTAGCCTCAAGGCCCACCAAGAGATTGACCATACAATCGTGAGTTTGTGGACGCTCAGGTTGTTTACCATTTTGCGCTGCGAGTAACGCCTCGCCGATGGTGGTATCGACCTGGATTACAATCGTTTTTTCTTTGGTAACTAGAAACAGAGCAGTCCCACCTTTTGTGGAAACAACTTCCACACTTTGCACGATAATGGGTTCAACTTCCTTCATCCGTTCATCATCCTCAACTTAGGTTTAGGCGCAAGCCTGAGTGATGATTTGCGATAGAGTTAAGCGATTTTTGCAAGTGCCCTTGAAATCTTCTGTTAAACCTTCATCATGAAAGGGTGCACCCTTTTCTGCAGAATCACTTTCATTTTGATTGGAGCCAATTGAAGCCTAGCCACATTGAGCCCGATATTCGTCTGGCCCTTAGCCAAGCTCAGAAAAATATCGCTGCTTTTAAAGCTCTTTCGCCGAAGGAATTAACCTACGAGAATGTCCTCTTAGGTTTTGAAAATAGTACACGTGAACTTTCTCGTGCTTGGGGTTTAGTGGGTCACTTAGATTCGGTGTTAAACTCTCCCGAACTACGAAAGGTTTATAATGAATTGTTACCGGAGGTGACTGCCTTTTACACCTCGCTTACGCTCGATCCAGAAATTTGGAAAATTTTTAAAGCTTATGCGCGCACGGCTGAGGCTCAATCTCTCGCGGGTGTCCGCCGCCGTTTTTTAGAAGAAACCTTGGCTGATTTTGAGGAGAATGGAGCGGATTTACCCCCTGTGCAAAAACAACGCTTGGCCGAGGTGAATGCACAATTGGCCGAGAAAACCCAAAAGTACTCTGAGAATGTTTTAGATTCCACGAATGCTTGGGAATTGTTCGTTGAGGATGAAAAACGATTAGCTGGATTGCCCGCCAGTGCTTTAGCCGCCGCTAAACAATTGGCTAAAGCTAAAAATCGACCTGAGGCTTGGCGTTTCACTTTACATCAACCCTCGGTTTTTCCGGTTTTGCAGTACGCCGAGGATGCTTCGTTGCGTCAGCAGTGTTGGGAGGCCTTAACCCAGGTGGGCTTACGTGAGCCCTGGGATAATACAGCTTTGGTTTCTTCCATCCTAGCTTTGCGCGATGAGAAAGCTCGTTTGCTTGGGAAAAATCATTTTGCGGATTTTACGACGGCCCGACGGATGGCTCGTCGAGGGGAAAAAGCCTTAGCCTTTATCGAGGATATGGCTAAGCGTATTCGTCCGCAATTTGAGAAAGAGGTGGTCGAATTGGAAAACTACCGTGCGACTTGTGCAAAGGATTCCGTACGAATTCTTCACCCGTGGGAGTTTGGTTTTTACGCAGAGAAAATGCGCAAAGAACGACATGGTTTTGATGACGAGGCTCTTCGTCCTTGGTTCCCGATTGATGGTGTTATCTCGGGTATGTTTTCTTTGTTTGGAAATCTCTTTGGCATTCAAGTCGTCGCTCGCGATACAGTTTTCATTGATGCCGATGGTAAAAGAACCGTCACACGAGCCGCTGAACCGCGAGTCGAAGCTGAACCTGTCATGGTTTGGCATCCCGAGGTAAGGTTTTACGAAATTCGTGACGGCTCTCATCATTTAGGATCTTTTTATACGGATTGGTTTCCCCGTGAATCGAAGCGCGGTGGTGCTTGGATGAATTTTTTACGAACCGGTGGACCTCGTCAGGATGGAAGTTTCGCTCCTCACCTTGGTTTAATGTGCGGAAACTTTACTCCACCCGTTAATCAGCAACAGGCACTTCTGACGCACGATGAAGTCACCACCATTTTCCATGAGTTTGGACATTTACTTCATCATTTGCTTTCCGAAGTTGAAATTGAGTCTTTGTCGGGCGTTCGAGTGGCTTGGGACTTTGTGGAGTTGCCCTCTCAGATTTTGGAAAATTGGTGTTGGGAAGAAGAGTCGCTGTCACTTTTTGCTCGTCACCACCAAACGGGCGAACCCTTGCCTTCCAATCTTCTGCAACAACTCGATTCGGCTTCGACTTTCCGTGCGGCGACCGCTTGCATGCGACAACTCTGTTTTTCGAAACTGGACTTAGATTTACACATCCGGGCTCAAGAGTTGAAAGATGCTGATCTGGATGCACATTGGAATGATGCTTTAGCACATTGGCAGGTTCGCACGACTCGTCGTCTGCCTTCCATGGCCCGACGATTTACGCACCTTTTCGCCGATGCGACAGGGTATGCTGCTGGCTATTATTCTTACAAATGGGCCGAGGCCTTGGAGGCGGATGCCTTTACACGTTTTCTCAAAGAGGGGGTCTTGAATCCTCGAGTGGGTCGTGAATTACGAGAAAAGGTCCTCGCGAAGGGCAATTCCGAGCCAGCCGAGAAACTTTTCCATGATTTTATGGGTCGCGACCTCGATCCTGAGGCGGTTTTAGTGCGCGATGGCTTAGCTTAAGGACTATTTCCAAGCTTTAGACGTTAATTCCCCTTGCAGGGAAGGGCTTTTTCCTATGCGTAAGGCCTTTACAGATGAAATTACGCAACATCGCAGTCATTGCCCACGTCGACCATGGCAAAACCACTTTAACGGACCGACTTCTCTACCAGTCTGGAATGTTCCGCACTGAAGACCTCGATAAATTAGCGGGGGGTCAACACGGACTCATTATGGATTCGGGCGATCTCGAGCGTGAACGTGGAATTACCATCACGGCAAAGAATTGTGCGATTCGCTGGACGGATCCCCGCAACAAAGAGGAGTACAAAATTAACTTAATTGATACGCCTGGCCACGCCGACTTTGGCGGAGAAGTGGAGCGAGTTTTGAATATGGCCGATGGATGTTTATTGGTCGTAGATTCTTTCGAAGGTCCGATGCCACAAACTCGCTTCGTTCTTTCGAAAGCCCTCGCTCTGGGTCTCAAGCCTATTGTGGTGATTAACAAAATCGATAAACCATCCGCTCGTCCCGATGCCGTGGTTAACGAAGTCTTCGATTTATTAGTGGCTCTCGATGCTCCCGAGTCGGCACTCGATTTTCCAGTCGTTTACGCTTCAGGGCGTGAAGGTTGGGCAACGGTCGATCGAGCCAAAACCGAAGAAGGGAAAAGACCAAAAGACTTACTTGAACTTTTTTACGCCATTGTTGACCACATTCCTGAGCCTTACGCCGAAGGTTCATCGCGTGGCGCTGCTGCTGGATTTAAGAGTCGTGAAGAAGCCTTGGCTAATCCTTTGCAAATCATGGTCACGGCGATTTTGTATAGTGATTATGTGGGTCGAATTGCAGTGGGTCGAGTCACGGCTGGCCGGATTCGTCCTTCCATGCCAGTCATGCTTATTAATCGTACGGGCGAACAATTTAAACAACGCACGCTCGAGGTCGAAGTTTTTGAAGCTCTCGGTCGCATCAAAGCCCAAGAGGTTACCGCGGGCGATATTTGTGCCGTGATTGGATTGGAGCATGTTGAAATCGGTGCCACGATTACCGATATCGAAAATCCTCGTCCGATGCCTCCCGTGAAGGTCGATGAACCAACCGTGACGATGGCTTTCCGTGTAAACGATTCTCCTTTTGCTGGTCGCGATGGTAAGTTTGTGACCAGTCGTCAAGTCGGTGAACGTTTGACAAAGGAGCTCGAAAAGAATGTTGCTCTTCGCGTTGAGCGCGAGCCTGGTGCAGAGGCTTTTCAGGTTTCGGGTCGCGGCTTAATGCACTTGGGTGTCTTAATCGAAACCATGCGTCGTGAAGGCTACGAACTTTCCGTTGGCAAACCTCAGGTCATTCTTAAGACCATCGATGGTGTCGAATGCGAGCCTGTCGAAACTTTGGCGGTGGATTGTCCTGAAGCTTCCCAAAGCGATGTGATGGCATTGGTTCTGAGCCGTCGCGGTGAATTACGTTCGATGGACGCCAAAGCAGGCACCAGCGGATGGATTCATATGGAATTTAAGATTCCTTCACGTTCTCTCTTTGGCTTGCGAACTCTAATGTTAACCACCACGCGCGGTGAAGCGGTCATGTATCACAATTTGTTGGGTTACGAGCCAGTGAAGGGCGAAGCGCCTAGACGAGCTTCTGGCGTGATGATCTCGGGTGATTTAGGTCAAGTAACGGCCTATTCCCTCGATCGACTCTACGACCGCGGTGATTTCTTTGTTAAGCCTGGCGATGAAATCTATGAAGGCCAAGTTGTCGGTGAACACTGTAAAGATAATGATTTAATTATTAATTTAGTGATTAATAAAAAACTGACTAATGTTCGGGCGGCGGGTTCTGACGATTTAGCCAAAATCAAACCAGCCCGTCAGATGTCACTCGAAGCTTGCTTGGAGTATATTGAGTCCGATGAATTGGTTGAAGTGACGCCTAACTTCATTCGTATGCGCAAGCGTTACTTAACCGAGAACGAGCGAAAGCGTTTCGATAAGTAATCCTTAGGGTCGAGTCAGTGTGAAACGATGGCTACCATCGGCAAGGATGGTAGCTTTCATTTTCCAGTAATCTGCGGGGAGGCGGTCGGCGACTCTTTCAGGCCATTCGATAACCATGTTCCAGGGTGATTGAGCGATATCCCAAACCATTAAATCATCAAAACTTGTGGATTGTTTTAGACGATAGGCATCGATGTGGAGTAGTTGTCGCTTTCCTTGGTACACATGAAGGAGGGCGAAGGAGGGGCTGGTAATGTCCTCTTCAATGCCTAGGCCACGAGCCAAACCACGAACAAAAGTTGTTTTTCCAACTCCCAAATCGCCTTCGAGGGTTAAGATCAGGTCTGGTGGTAAGCTCTGGGCAAAAGTCGCTGCGACAGCTTCTGTTTCTTTGGCTGAATGGGTAATAACACCTGCTTCCCATTGGCTGAATAGTCCATTCTCTTTCATGCCCATTAGTGGAAAGTGATAAATCCTTGAGCCCATTTAATGCCAAAGACAGCGAGATTCCGAACGCAGTGACCTGCTAAACAGGGTAGAAGTGAGCGTTGTGGATTCAGTGGATTAAAGCGGGCGAAGTAGAGCCAAACCGAAGTTAAAAAAGCGAAAATGAAACTGATTTTTCCTTGGGTTGTTGAAATATTAAATCCGTGAAAGAGAGCGAAAACGGCAGAACCAATCAGAACGACCATCAGCAATTTAAGACCCGTGAGGTGGGCTGGTGCGACGAAGCCACGAAAAACAATTTCTTCAACGACTGCTGCACCGAGTAATGATAATAATGCAATGGCTGCTAAACTCGTCTGCTCGTGAGCCACATGGTAGCGAATTTCGACGCAACTTTCCGCGAGGGTTATGAGAAGGATGCCACTGACGGAAAGGAGAACTGAAGCCAGTGAACTAGAGGTTGTTCCAGGCCAAAAGCCTTCTGCGGATGCTTTGATTTTTCGTTGTTGAACTTCCTTAGCCCAAGCAATGAGGACAACCGCTCCTAATAAAAAATAGAGAAATGGTTGGAGGGTGGCAAATGACATGATGACTGAATGTCCTCAACGGATTAGTCGTCGTGTTTAAGGTATTTCTCGGTGATAATTTGAATGAGGTGGTCACGTGCCTCAGTCACGCTATCGACGTGATGGTAGAGGTCTCGGTCTTCGTCGGAAATCATTCCCCATTCGTGGAAAACATTGAAATCGAGAACCTTGCGCCAAAAATCGGATCCGTAGAGCAAAATAGGGAAATGTCGTTTCGTTTTACCTGTTTGAATGAGTGTTAGCATTTCAAACAATTCATCAAAAGTGCCGAAGCCGCCAGGGAAGGCGACCAGAGCTTTGGCTAGATAGAGGAACCAATATTTTCGAACGAAAAAGTAATGAAACTCTAAATCTAATTCAGGAGTCACATAGATGTTATGCTCTTGTTCGAAAGGTAGAGCGATGCCGAGTCCAACCGATCGACCATGCGCTTCGTGAGCGCCGCGATTGGCTGCTTCCATGATTCCAGGTCCTCCTCCCGAGCAAATCAAAAAGCGATCCCATTCTGGGAGACTCATCGACCATTTGGTCATCTCTCGTGAAAGTTCGCGACAAGCTTCGTAGTAGGGGGCGGTGCGTAAACTTAACTCCGCCATTTTTAAGCGCGCATTGGCTTCAGCAGGAGTGCACTCACCCTTGGCGATGGCATTTTGTACCTCGGTCATCTTGGCCCGGGCTTTTTCTAATGAGACGGTGCGTGCAGAACCGAACATCACCACGGTATTGCGGACACCGTACTTCTTGAATCTTTGATAAGGCTCACTGAGTTCTGCCATCACCCGCAGGGTTCGGGCTTGAGGGCTCATCATGAACTCTTGGTTGAGATAGGCCTTGGGGGGAGGTGGACGCATGGTGGCTGAGCTGGGCAGGTCTATCTTCACAGACTTTTGACTTCTGCCAAGGAGGGAAGTGTGGGGCTTGACACCTAAGGCGGGGTGCCCTTGGCTATGCCCTTTAAGCCATGCAACCCACCTATCGTCCTTCTAAGATTGCCCGCGCACGTAAGTGCGGCTTCCGCGCTCGCTCCAAGTCTTCCAGCGGTCGCAAGGTTTTAGCTAACCGTCGCAAGGTTGGACGTAAGCGCCTCGGCGCTTCCTAAGCTTATGCGTCTCCCGCGGGAGCGTCGAATTCGTGCTTCAGCCGATTTTTCACGCCTCCGCCTTGAAGGCTCGCGTTTGGATTGCGGGCCTTTTCTTTTGAATCTTGGTAAAGCCACCAGCGATTCCCCAGCTCGATTCGCTGTTGTCGTAGCCAAAAAGTCGATTCCCTTGGCGGTGAATCGAAATCGTGCTAAGCGTTTAGCTCGAGAAATATTTCGAGCCGATCCCCATCTTGTGCCGGTAGGTTGGGAGGTCGTTTTGATTGCCCGACCGAGCATGCTGAAAAAGCCATTGATTCAACTAAAGCGCCTCTACGCGACCGCTATTGCTGGGGTGTTAGCCAAGCACGAGGGATGAGTCGAGAACGCCCACATTGGCTGACTTGGCTGGCTTTAGGGCCTATTTTCTTCTATCAGCGTTTTATTTCGAAACTTTTACATCGATTAATTCCTGGGTCGGGTTGCCGTTTTCATCCTTCCTGCTCACATTACGCGGTAACTGCTTATACACGGTTTGGACTTTTTAAGGGAACTTGCCTTACATTTAAACGTCTCATTCGATGTCACCCTTGGGGTGGACAAGGTATCGATGAAGTACCTAATCAATAATCCAAACACCAACCTTCTCACTCCACGATGACTTTTGCTGACACCATACCCAGAGCGAGACAGTGGCTTCTAGAGAGAATTCAGTCTCGTCAGGGTGGCACTTGGTTACTCGCTTTTACCTACCTCATTCTTTGCACGCTATTACGGATTGGTCTCTTGTTGGCCTCAGCAGGTTCAGTCTCATGGGGATTAGCGACTTTTTCCTCTCTCTTCATCGGATTTTTCTTCGATGCCTTTATGGCATGGTTGCTCACTTTGCCTTATGCATTACTGAGTAGTCTCTGCCGTGGAAAGTGGGCCCACTATCTTCTTGTTCCTCTTTGGTGCTTTGGTGCTTTCTTGATTACTTTTTGGAAGATTTCTGAAATCATTTTCTGGGAAGAATTTGGCGTACGCTTTAATTTTATCGCCGTTGATTATCTGGTTTATACCAGTGAGGTTGTTAAAAATATCCGCGAATCGTACAATCTACCACTCATCTTCAGTGGCGTCTTTCTCATCGCTGTCGGTTTCTTTTTTCTGTGGCGAAAGGTGGGTCTGACCAAGCTTTGGTTGGAGGGTTCGGCGGAGGATCATCCGCCCCATTGGCGAACCCCAGTTTTTTCTTTGGCTCCACTTTTAGTCATCCAAACTTACGCTTACTTTGTTGGCACACACGACCTCCGCGTTGTTTCTGATGCCCACTCTGGTTTTGGCGAAAGACTCGTGGCTGGCTTACGACACATGGGTGATATTCAGCCTGCTTTTGCTAACAATTATGATTCCGAATTAGCGAAAAATGGTGAGTACTCCTTCTTGGCAGCTTTTTGGACGAATCAATTAGAGTGGAAACGGTTTTATCCCACACATTCCGATGCGATTTCTGCTTTGGCTCAAAGGTTGGCTCGTCCCGATGCCCCCTTGGTGGGTTTATCTGGCAGTATCACTCGCAAAGTCGCAACGACTGAACCCGTTCGTCGTTTAAACGTGATTCAAATCACCGTTGAAAGTTTAAGTGCGGAATTTTTAGGGTGTTATGGCGACCCTGTTTACGCTCCCAAAAATCTAACTCCGAATTTGGATCGCATTGCACGTGAGTCGCTTTGGTTTAAACGTTGCTATGCGAGTGGCACACGCACGGTTCGAGGTATGGAGGCTCTAGCGCTTTCCATTCCGCCTATTCCTGGTCAATCCGTTTTGCGTCGAAAGGGATGCGAAAATTTAACCACTTTGGGATCAACTTTAAGTGCACAGGGTTATGACTCGGCTTTCATTTATGGTGGAGATGGTTTCTTTGATAATATGAATTACTTTTTCTCCACCAATGGCTATCGCGTGGTGGATTGGCCACGACAAGAGGCGGCTGGCATCAAAGATACTTTTCATAATGCTTGGGGTGCGTGCGATGGGGACTCTTATTCATGGTCCATGAGTGAGGCGGACAAGGCTTATGCGGCGGGTAAGCCATTTCATCATTTCATCATGACCACTTCCAACCACCGACCCTATACCTGGCCGGCAGGTAAAATTGACCCACGGCTAACGGGTCGTGAGGGTGGAGTGGCTTACACCGACTTTGCTATTGGGGAATTTTTAAAAGCCGCTCAATCCAAGCCTTGGTTTAAAGACACTATTTTTGTGATTGTGGCCGATCACTGTGCTTCGGTGGCGGGGAAGCGTGAGTTGGAAATCAGAAAATATGAAATCCCCCTCTTTATCTGGTCGCCTCACCAAATTCCCGCTCGGCAAGTCGATATCATGATGGGTCAAATCGACCTCGTTCCTACTCTGCTCGGTTTGATGAACGTTAATTATCTATCCAACTTTGTCGGCGATGATATTTTCAAGCCTGGCTATCGCCCGCGTGCCTTCATTAGTAATTATCAAAAGGTTGCTGTGTTACAAGAGAATGGCCTGCTTACGGTTCTAAAACCCGTTCGACAAGCTGTGCAGTATCAAGCCGATTTAAAAACGGGATCACTCACTCCTTTGAAGCAAATCAATCAAGAGGCAGTTGATGAGGCTTTGTTCTACTACCAAGGAACCGACGAACTTTTCCATCATGACGGACTTAAAAACCCACTCCGTTAAATCACCTTTTATGCTGTGGCCTATTCTGGCCGTCTTGGCGGTTCCACTTTATTTTGGCTTTTCTTTTACGGGTGGAGAAAAACTAGACCTTTGGTTTCAAAATTTTTTCTGGCAGGGAAAGGCGTGGCTCATTCCACACGATAGTCGTTTGGGTAATCTTCTGGCCTACGATGGAGCAAAGGCGTGTTTAATTCTCTTTGCACTTTATCTCATTTTTATTGCTCTTCGCCCAGCTCAAGCACCGTCGTGGTTAAATCGTCGTAAGGCGCTCTACATTCTGGCGTGCATGGCACTGGTATCGATTATTTCGACTCAGTTGCGTGCGGTCAGCGGCATGGCCACTCCCTCTGACACTCTTATCTATGGCGGTCAGCACCCTCATTTACTCTTGTTTGATTCGAAACCAGCGGGCTATCCCAGTCGGGCGTTTCCTGCTGGGCATGCGAGTGGAGGTTTTGCTTTGATTTGTCTCTATTGGGCTTGGGCAGATCAATCTTATCGTCGCTGGGGTTTGGCCATTGGTTTGGCTTTAGGCAGTTGGATGGGTTTATACCAAATCGCACGTGGGGAACATTTCTTATCCCATACCCTCGCTACGGCTGCACTCGCATGGCTTATCTGTGCCTTGTTAGCACAGTGGATTAAGCCAACCCTAAAGCTGGTTTAATTGGTTGTCCAATTCACGATATTGTCCGCACGGAAGTAAGTGCTACCCGCATCGTCATCTTGGAAGTAATCGGATGAAACTTGCCCTGTCTTTGGAGTTTTGGTGGCACTATCCCAATAATCAGAAAAGCCAGGAGAGGTTTCAGCTGTCGCTGGTTCGACGTAATTAATACCGCAACTAACGATGAGAAATCCAGGAGCTGTCCAATCACCATAAGGTGAATTCATAAATCCTGTTGAGGAAATAGCAGTCGCACTGACGATACGATAGCGGTAATCATAAGCATTGCCCCAAGGATCACGGAATTCGTAGGCATCCAATTTGCCAGCGTCGGCACTAAGAAGTTTGTCATCATTGGATGGAACGGAGCCAAGACTAATGATGGGTTTCATGACTCGAGAACTGGCCTGAAGAAGTGAGTTGTCATTGTAATTAATCAAGGTAACCGAAGTTCCGCCAGCAGCGATAGCGGATATTAAAAGGCGCTTTCGACCGATTAACTGATCGAAGAAATCTTTTCTAAATTGGGTGCTATTGCTCGGTGTGGCACTCGATGATCCACAAGGATAATCGCCGTAAGTTTTCTTATACACTTCGCAGGCCATGGCTAGTGCTTGAATTTCGCCTCGTGCCTTGCCCTTGTTGTTGCCGTTTTTAGCCGCCTTAAAAAGAGCGAACATGAGAGTACTCAAAATCGAGATAATCGCGATAACGACTAAAAGTTCAATAAGAGTGAACCCACGACGAGCCGAGGAAGTATTTTTCATAAATCAGAAAGGAAATTAAATATGACGAGAGTCGTTCTCGTCTTTTTTGATGTAGCCAGAGTCCTGTCGCTGATGGTTGACGGCATTTTTCTTCAAGTAGGCCTGGTAAACATCTTCGGCCGACATTCCTAAAACTTGGGCAATGGAAATCAGGAAGTGGAAGAGATCAATCACTTCGACGCGGGCATTTTGCTCGTCAAATTTTTGATATTTGGCCCACCACTTCCACGGTACGGAGTCGGTTAACTCGGCCATCTCTTGTTGCATCGCCCGAAGGTAATTGAGGGTCCATTTAATCTTTTCCTCATCGGACATCCCTTCGGTGATAACACCAATGCGCTTGTTAAGCGCTGCTTGCATTTGAAAGATTTCTTCGAATTTATCAGCCATACTTCACTAAAGGCGGTCTTGGCCTAAGGGGCAATCCCGGAAGCAAGTCGGTACCTGCAATAATTGCTCTTTGCACTCCGTAAAAGTTCCTGTCTTTGTGTCACAGTGGCGATTCCTGTTTCCATCCCGCTTACTAAACCTGAGGTTCTGGCACCAGCAGGAGGATGGGATTGTGCCAAAGCCGCCGTTGAAAACGGTGCTGACGCTATTTTCTTTGGGGTAGGGCGATTCAATGCCCGTGTTCGAGCCAACAACTTTGAAGAGGCCGATTTGCCTGCCCTGATGGCCTACTTGCATGGCAGAGGCGTCAAAGGGTACGTCACTTTTAATACGCTCATTTTTTCCGATGAATTAGCGGAAGCAGCACGGACCTTGCGCACCATCATCGCTTCAGGGGTCGATGCCGCGATTGTTCAGGATGCCGGAATTTGTCGATTAATTCGGCGAATCTCTCCCGACTTTCCCATTCACGCCTCAACGCAAATGACCGTCACGAGTGCGGCGGGAGTAGATTACGCAAGAACATTGGGTGCTTCTCTTGCTGTGTTAGGACGGGAAGTTTCGGTTCCCGAAATTCAGAAAATCCAAACTCAACAAGTTGCACAAGGGCAGCCTCTTGATCTGGAAGTTTTCGTTCACGGTGCTCTTTGTGTGGCCTATTCAGGACAATGCTTAACCAGTGAATCGCTCGGTGGTCGCTCAGCCAATCGTGGTGAATGTGCCCAAGCTTGTCGCCTCCCTTATGAACTCGTCGTCGATGGTGAGGTTCGAGATTTAGGTGATCGCGCTTATCTTTTATCGCCTCAGGATTTGGCTGGAATCGATGTCATTCCCGATCTCATCAAAGCGGGTGTTAAATCTTTGAAAATTGAAGGCCGTTTAAAAACGCCCGAGTATGTCGCGGCGATTACGAAAGCCTATCGACGAGCAGTTGATGCCTCCTGGCAGGCTTTGCAGTGGGGGGGCAATCCAGAATCCGCCGCACAGCAGATTCGACGTGAAGAAGATTATGCGATGCAAATGACATTTTCACGCGGACTGCACACGGGTTGGTTACGTGGAATTGATAATCAGCAATTAGTGCACGCCCGATTTGGCAAGAAACGTGGTGCTTACCTCGGTCGAGTTGTCGATGTAACCTCGCAAGGAGTGACTTTGAAACTCGAAGGTCCACTTAAAGCAGGGGATGGTGTGGTATTTGACCAAGGTAAACCCGCCGAGCGTGAACAGGGAGGATTTGTCCATGGACTTGAGCCGGCTCGCCAAGGACTTAGTTTTGTGCGGTTTGGTCGCGATGATATTGATTGGGATAAAGTCGAAATCGGAGCACATTTATGGAAAACGAAAGACCAAGAACTCGATAAACGTCTTCGCGAATCATGGGATCGCGAGCGCCCTAATTATCGTCGTCCTCTTTCAGTTAAAGTCATCGGACGAATCGCTCAGCCCTTACGAGTCGAATTTAACGATGGCGAAGGTCATGTCGTTGCTGCCGACTCGTCGATGCCTTGCGTTGCCGCAGAAAAACGTCCTCTCGATTCAGTTATTTTAAAAGATCAATTAGGCCGATTGGGTGATACAGGATTTGAGTTGCTATCGTTACAGGATGATGTCGAAGGCGCTTTGATGGTGCCCGTTAGCGAACTGAATCGATTGCGTCGTGATTGTATCGAGCGCCTGCAAGAACTTCGGGAGCAACCACCTCGATGGGCCCTGCTTCCTTATGATGTTTCCGCCACCGAGGTAAAATCTTCGACAATTTCTCTAGCGGAAAAGCCAGAAATCGTCGTTGTGATTCGTGAGCCCGAGCAATTAGAAGCGGTTTTAGAATGGGGATCTCGCGTGATTTATGCCGAATTTGAAGATCCCAAGCGTTTTCGTACAGCAGTGTCTCGTGTGCGCGAGTTTTCTCAAACTTCAGGAAGGAAAATTGAATTTTGGGCAATGGGTCCACGCATCCACAAGCCAGGAGAGGATCGTCTTGCAGAGATTGTCCTATCTTGTCAGGCCGATGGTTACTTGGTGCGTAACCACGAAAACTTAAAAGCTTTTGCAGGGCAGCGTCGTCGTGGCGACTTTTCGCTTAATGTGGCCAATGGATTGACCGCGGAATGGTTGATGCAGGAACACGGCCTCGAGGGCTTAACAGCTTCCTACGATTGCGATACTAACCAATTGGCCGCCTTACTCAAGTCCGCGCCCCCTTCGTGGTTTGAGGTAACTCTTCACCAACACATGCCCATGTTTCATATGGAGCACTGTGTTTTTTGTACCTTTTTATCGAAAGGTAAAGATTACCGAGACTGCGGTCGGCCTTGCGAAAAACACCGAGTGAAATTGCGTGATCGAGTCGGGGCCGAGCATATTTTGAAGGCCGATGCGGGTTGTCGGAATACTTTGTTTAACTCTCGAGCACAAACAGGTGCAGAATATGCTCAAGAATTATTGGCTCTAGGAGTTCGGCGTTTTCGTATCGAATTTGTCGATGAGGATTCATCGACTGTGAAGAGAACTCTCGAAAAGTACCAAGCTCTATTGAACGGCGAGATTTCGGGTTCTGAATTATGGAGTGATCTTAAGGTTCTCAATCAGCTCGGCGTTACTCGCGGTACTTTGCGAGCTCGGCTTTAATCCAATTTTTGTAACCGTGGAAGTAGTGCTGTGACTCGACCTGAGTCCTGAATATTTTTAACCGCCATGGCATAAGCACTCGGGTCGCCGACGAGAATGACTTGCTTTCGACCTCGGGTAATAGCGGTATAAATGAGATTACGTGCTAGCATGATGCTGTGTTGACGGAGGAGGGGGATGACCACGGCAGGAAATTCCGAACCCTGTGATTTATGAATACTCACGGCATACGCTAACTGTAAATCGGCCTGTTCGCTGCGTTCAAATTCCACTTTCGTCCCATCAAAATCGATTAACCAATCGCCCGTTTCTGGATTGCTTTCGAGTACCACGCCAAAATCTCCATTAAAAATTCCTTTGTCGTAGTTGTTGCGGGTTTGAATGACTTTATCGCCGACCGTGATTCGTGCGGAGCGAGTTTGGGTTCCGCGTAATTTATCCTGCAGAGCTTGATTAAATGCCTGAATGCCCCCGGTACCTTTGTGCATAGGTGCTAAAACTTGAATGTCGCGTAAGGGGTCGAGTCTTAAGGAACGTGGAAGAATCTCACTGCAAAGTTGGGTGACGCATTGCACACAAGCTTCGGGCTCGTCGGCACGAATAAAATGAATGTCACGGTGGTAGTCTAACTGAGCCAGATTATCTTCTGGTGCTGGAGGGTGGGCATTGCCGTGTAATATTTCATGAGCAATCATGACAATGCCTGAGCGAGCTCCTTGTCGAAAAACAGTATCTAACCGTGTAACGGCTGTCTTTTCTGATCGAATTAAATCATGGAGTACGTTTCCAGCGCCGACTGAGGGAAGTTGATTAACATCTCCGACTAAAAGCAAATGGGCTGAACTGGGAATGGCGCGGAGCAGGGCTGCAGCCAACTTTGTGTCTAGCATGCTTGATTCATCGATAATCACAAAATCAGTGGTTAAGGGGTTTTCCGCATTAGCGGTGAATCCTCCTGCTGAGGGGTCGAACTTTAAAAGACGATGAATCGTGGCTGCAGGTATTCGCGTAGCTTCTTGTAGACGTTTCGCGGCACGTCCTGTCGGAGCCCCCAACACCATTTTAACTTTCTTGGCATTTAAGATATCACAGAGTGCCTTAAGTATGGTGGTTTTACCTGTGCCAGGCCCACCTGTTAAAACCGAGACCTTATGACTTAGGCCCATTAAGATGGCCTGACTTTGGGCTTCGGAAAATACAAAGCCCGCTCGTTCTTGAGCCCACGTGACTGCTTTTTCGGCATGAATGGGTGGAAGGCTATGTGGCGTGGAAAGCAGACGTTTGATGGAAGAGGCGATAGAACGTTCGGCGTTTTCTTGCGGACGCAATTGAATGAGACGCACCTCGTTTGTATCCAAAGTTCCCAAAGCATTTTCTTTGATTAACTCTTTCAGTCGTCCATGAACAACCGCTCGATCCACTCCGAGTAGGTTGGTTGCTTTTTCTAGCAATCCTTCTTCTGGGAAGGCGCTATGGCCTTCGCCCTCTAATTCTTCTAAAGTGTGGATGATTCCAGCGTCGACTCTTTGTGAACCAGCGGTGGGCAGTCCTAAATTGCGGGCGATTTTATCGGCTGTTTTAAATCCAATTCCTTCGACTTCTCGACAGACTCGATAAGGCTCGGTGGTTAGGATTTTTTTAGCATTTTCACCGTAGGCTTTAACGATGCGTAGACACAGAGCATTGGTAACACCGTAGGTCTGTAAAAAGACCATGACTTCGCGGAGGGACTTTTGCTCCTCCCATGCCACTTTAATTGATTTTGCCCGGCCAGGCCCAATTCCTTCAACTTCTCGTAATCGAGCGGATTGGTGAGAAATAATTTCAAAAGTTTTAGTACCAAACTTAGCGACAATTTTTTCAGCATAGGTCTTGCCAATTCCTTTAATAAGGCCGCTACCCAAGTATTTTCGGATACCGTGAACCGAGGAGGGGAGGCGAGAGGTGAAGCTTTTGACGCGACATTGTGGCCCGTGCATCGGATGTCGTTCCCAATAGCCCACACAATCGATTGTTTCACCGCATTGGACGCCAGTTAAATTACCGAGAATAATGACTTTTTCTCCGTTTTCTTGACTCAACTCAGCGATGGTAAAGTGCGTATCCTCATCGAGCCAAACAATGCGTTCGATAACGCCCGAAAGATTAATTTCTGGGCCACGTGATTCTTCGCGTGGGGGCGCCATACTTAAGTTAAGTCAATCATCCTCGATCTCGAAGAGCGAAACAAAATCTCAAAGATTAAAAATCGTTTTTTGTAGTTCAACTAAACCTGGATGGACAGAGTCGGGTTGGTAGGGCTTTAACTCCTCTTGAGTGTGACTTCCAGTAGCTACGCAATGAATGGCAGATAATCGGCCAAGCCGAGCGGTCTCGATGTCAAAGGGAGAATCTCCAATCATGACCGTTCGAGCGGGCTCAGACCGGAGCGTTGATAGAACATAGTGAGTGAATTCGACTTGGGGCTTTCGCCAAGGATGGATATTGGTGCCGAATACGGCATCGACCCACGAATCGATACCAAGGTGCGAAATGATTTTTTTGGAATTCGTGTCATCCTTGTTGGTGTAGATAGCGGTGCGAACGCCTTGTTCACGAAGCGCTTTCAGGATTTCAAAGCACCCAGGGTAAGTCCGCACCCCTTTTAGCATAACCGAAGGAAAGTGCTCTCGAAAAAGGCGGGTAGCCGTGGGGGCATTTTCTTCTCCCGCCAGGGTTTTTACCGTGACATTGAGAGAGCCGCCCACTGCTTGGCGTATTTGCTCATAGGTAGCCCCCGGTAGTTGCATTAATGACATTACGTCATTAAAGCACTGGTGGATGGCCTCAAAATTATCTACCAATGTCCCATCGAGGTCAAAAAGAACGGTTTCAGGTAGGTTGGCTGGCATGGCTTTACCTAATCAGACGGTTCTGAGGCAGCTTTCCAAGTTTGGATTTGCAGATAAGGCCAGTCGGCCTAGGGTTCGAATTGATACCTATGACCTTCTCGCTTGATATCCATAAGCCTCTAAGCCGCGTTGGCTTTGTGGTTAATCTTATTTTTCTCACGGTGGTCTTTTCCGGCTTCTCTTGGTTGAGTTACGGTTTAATGACCAATACTGTACCCAATTCGAGTACACATAAAAAGACGGCACAAATTGCTCAGAAGGCTCAGGATCAAGCTTTCGCTAAAGCAAAAGCGGCTGCAAAGGGTAAAGTCTTTGATGAAAAAGCTGCCCTAGAAGCATCCAAAGCAGAGGGTTTGGCTGCGGCGGAAAAAGAGTACAAGAAGATTCACCATGAAGCTTCCGCTTTATGGGCTCCTTTTGCCATTTTCTTGTTAATTATCTCTGGTATTTTCTTTAGCGGATTTCTTTCTGTGGTCTTACAACGTCGCGCCAATGCCGCTGGATTAAAGGGACTCTTGGTTTTTCTTGGTCACGTTGGAGGCTGGGCTTACGCTATCTTTATCGCGTTTGAACCTTATTTAACTCACCACCAAATTGCAAAATCGTGGCTGGTGGCTCCGATTGTTGGTTTTGTTTTAATGCTTCCTGTTTTCCTAAAAAGTGAAAGCCACGAAGCTCATGATCATCATTAATTTTTAACTTCGGCCAGCTTGGCCAAAGTCAAAAATCGTATGACTTATCAGGCCTCGCTCTAATACAGCGAGGTCTGTTTGTTTTTCGTGGGTAACAATTTCACCATCGTTCCAGGCAAAGCGATAACCCATTTCGGAAGGCTTAAAAAGGGATCCGTGACGAACAATCGCGGGAAAACTTTTTTCCACCTTCGTTTCAGCTGTAACAGTCGAAGGGTAGTTTAAACTGTGGATTTGCATACTAGGTAGGGGTTTTCCGACCAAACTTTTGGCAAAACGTGCAGCATGTTTGCATCCTGCTTCGAGGTGGGGACGAAGGGTTGGGGGGCAAACGGCGGAGGTGCGATGGACTTTTTCAAAAACCGATTGCTCTAAATCGAGTGAGCAAGCCACGGCTGGTAGTCCCCAAGCACTTCCCTCAATCGCACCTGCTAAAGTCCCCGAACTTAAGCAAAGGGGGATTGTAGCATTAAATCCGATATTCATCCCCGAAAGTACGACATCGGGTTTGGTGGATAGAAGGTGGCCAAGTGCGATGTTAACGCAGTCAGAGGGAGTTCCGTCGATGGACCAAGCCTGATGACCAAGATGGGGGTGGGCGGAAACAGTAACTTCGCGATGGCGACTAAAAGCTCGACCAATCCAGCTTCTTTCTCCGGAGGGTGCAGCGACAAATACTTGGAAGCCTTCGCTTTCACAAGCTGCCACCAAAGCGTGAATAAAGGCAGCATCAATGCCATCATCGTTGGTGACTAAAACACTCGGCTTCATGTATGCGGTAGACTGGGCGTTCTTGTTTGCGGAGCAATCCGTAAGGTTAAATCACAGAACTACTTCTTTGACTCTAAATCGCTGATTTGATCGCGGAGAGCAGCGGCGGATTCAAAGTCCTCCTCGCGAATCGCTTCTTCGAGTAATATCTTGGCTCTAGTAAGTCGTTCGAGGCGGTCTTTTTCGTGGAGGGAAGGGTGTCGCCCAATGTGACTCGGACCTGGTTGTATCAGGGCAATCGTTTCGGCCAAGGGTTTGGAGTGAATTTGATAGCACACGGGACACCCCATGCGGTGTGTGCGCTCAAAATCCTCCCAACGAAAACCGCAGGCAGGGCACTTTTCTCGGATTAAAGGGGTAGGAACGGCTAAATTGATATGAAGGAGTTCCGAGGGTAAAGAGCCCGTTTTTTCTGCATTTTCCAATAAGGGGCATTGCTTACAGCAACCAAAAGTCTGTGCCTTTCCATCCGCAACCAAGGTAAAAAATACCGTGCAGTTTTGGATGCATTGATGGCACTGGGGGGGGCGTGAAAACATTAACCTCTATGATATGCACGATTTTGATAATATTCAAGTACCTCGCTGACCTTTTCAGATTGAAGCCCGGCTCCGAGTGGATTGCTTTAGGAGCATGATTTTATCTGTCTTACCAGTTATTTTAGCCGATGCTGAAAAAGGTATCGTCTGGTACTTTCGTCAAATGGACTCGGCAGGTATGGCGGTTGCCTGCGTGCTTGTTATTTGCTCGTTCATCGGTTGGGGGGCGATGATTCAAAAATGGTCCGATATTCAAGAACTTCGCCGTCGGAATTTTCAATTCGATCGACGTTTGCGAGATCAGAATTCGGTAATCTCGCTTAATTTTCCCAGTGGAAGTAATTTGGGTCCTTATGAATACTTAGTCGCGGAAGCCGTTTTGGCCGTACAACGTCACAAGGGCCGTCTGACAAAAAAGACGGATGTTCGTCTTTGCATGGGTCATGTGGAAAATGCTATTCAGCGTGCCGTTTCACGAACCATGGTGAAATATGAGAATAAGATGGTCTTACTTAGCTCGTTGGTTTCGGGCGGTCCATTCTTAGGTCTTTTGGGAACGGTTTGGGGAGTGATGATTACTTTTGGTGCATTAACCGAAAAAGCGAGCATTGCACAACTTGCCCCAGGTGTGTCGGGAGCTTTGGTTACGACCACATTAGGGCTTCTCGTCGCTATTCCAGCGACTTTTGGTTACAATTATTTGTTAACCCAAGTGAAAATTATGACGACGGAGCTGGAAACCTTTGCGAGTAGTTTGGCTGATCGGGTTGAATTAGAACTCGAGGGCGAAGCCCGAGTTAATTTTGAACAGCAGCAGCAATTGGAAGCTCTTCGTCGTGCTGCTCAGCCACCAAACTCATCAACAAATCCTCCTGTTGGTGAATCGACTTTTGATTCTCCTCCCACTTCAATCCCCGGATGGGAGGATGCGCAGTAACCATGGCACGTTCTTTTGCCAAACCTCATCGGTTGCATGTGATGAACGAGTTGAACGTCACGCCGATGCTCGACCTTTGTTTTTGTTTATTGATTATCTTTATGATTGCGACGCCGGTTTTGGAACAAACCACCAACGTTAATTTGCCCAAAGCAGAAAAAGGTTCAGGTAAATCTCCCGACACCAAACAACAGTATCGTTTTGTTGCCATCGCGCGTGATGGGACGTTTGCCATCGGCGGTAAATCAGTTACCAAAGATCAATTGGAGTCCGAGTTTGGTATGATTGCCAAAATGCCCGAAAACGATCAACCAGTGGTGCGCATTCGCGGTGATGCCTCGTTGCCTTACCAAAAAATTATTGATGTTATGTCGATGGCTAAAGCTAAAGGTTTAACCAAAGTAGGACTCGATACGGAGATTCGCTAATGGGTGGTAATAACAAAGGATGGATTGGATCTTTAGCAGTACATCTCGGTATTGTTGCTGCTTTGGTCGGTTTCTCTTGGTACGCCTCGCATCGTTCTGGCCAAGCACTGGAGCCAGTAGACCCTTTGTTGGTTGATTTAAATGGAATTCCAGGTCGCAAACCAGGGGAAATTGGTAAAGCGGAAGGTGTCGCGCAGGGCCAAGAAAATGGTGAACGTAAAGTGGTTACCACGGTGAAAATAAAAAAAATCGATTTCTCTGCTCAAAATCAAAATTCGCGAGAGGAGTCTGTCACGCGGGATAAAAATTCCATTAAAAAAAATGCTAAATCATCGAATGGCAATCGAACGACGCTCAGTGAGTTTAACCAATCGCGCTCGAGCAAAAGTTCAGGTCAAGGCAAGGTGGCTGGTATCAGTGGTGCTTCGGTTAAATTAGGTAGAAATTATGGAAAAGGTGATAATGGCGGCCAGGGTGGAAGTGCCACGGAACAACAAATTTACGCAGGTGAGGTCTTGGCTCGATTCAAATCTGCCTGGACAAACATTGTCGCTGCCGAAGGTGAAGCAAGTTCAGGCAGTTGTGGTGTTGTCGTAAAAGTCGATGCCTCTGGTAATGTTACTTTTGCGAGTTGGATAACGAAACCTCGAGATCCCAAAATGGCACAACTCGTCAAAGAAGCCTGTGCACAAATCGGTAATTGTGGCATTCCTCCTGGACGTCGACAGTTCTACATCGACTTCCCTAACGTCAGTCTTTCAGACGGTTAAGGTTTACCGTACTTCAAGGACGATTTGGACTTCGACACTAGCGCCTAAGGGCAAGCCGTTGACAGAAACAGCTGCTCGTGCGTGCTTGCCAGCTTCTCCAAAGATCTGAAGTAGGAACTCAGAAGCACCATTTAAAACTTTGGGGCTATCGGAAAATCCATCAACCCCATTGACGAAACCATTAACCATCACCACGCGGGTAACTCGATCCAAAGAGCCTAAATGGGCTTTTGCATTTGCGAGTGCGTTGAGTGTGCAAAGTTGTGCGGCTTCTGCGGCTTGGGTTAAATCGACTTCTTTTCCAACTTTACCGAAGGAAGTGATTTTTCCATCCCGAATGGGAAGTGTTCCAGCAAGGTATAATAAGTTCCCTGTGCTTACTGCAGGAACATATGCCCCCGCTGCGGCAGGAGGCGCGGGTAAGGTAAAACCAAGTTCTTGAAGACGTAATTCTGGATGCATAAATTAATACCAATAAAGGGGCCATGGCTTTGCGCGGCGAACATTATGTTTAACCAAGGCAACGAGGATAATCAAACAGGCACCAACGAGAGTAGGAAAAAGAATAAATTCCCAGGTTGGTTTGTGGAGAGGGTTTAATTGATAGGCGATGAAGATTACTAGGGGATTGGAGGTGGCTGGTGGATGAACGGTTCGGGTAAATTTCATCGTAGCCATCGTGAGTGCGACGGCGACGGCAGCGGCCCACCAGTGTGAACTAAGATAGGTGAAAGCGATTAAGCCGATGGTAGATCCAATAAAGTGACCGCCAATCACATTACGTGGTTGAGCAAAGGGGGATTCGGGTAGACCGAAAACAATAAGGGAACTGGCAGCGAAAGATCCCATGATGAGCAGACGATCGATTTTTTCGGTCAGGAAAAATAAACCAGCAATGACTAAGCCAGCTGTGACTGAACTTGTGATGATGGATTTGATTGGATAAGGCTCGGGTAGGGGCTGTCCTCGGCCTTGCCATCGACGGAAAAAATTCATGGAAGGAATCAATTAAGGGGAGGGGACGAGTCGTACCGCTCGCAGGGGGTGTTCGTCGAGGAGATTGGGATACCATCCTTGTACCTCGGGTCGAATCAGGAATTTATTTTTATTAAAAACGATGGGAATAATGGGGGCCCCTTCACGAAGACGAATTTCAGCTTGCTGGAAGATTTCCTGGCGTTCGAGGGGGCGGGTTTCCTTCGCAGCGGCACCAATGAGTCGATCGTACTCTGGATCACTCCAATTCGTTTGATTGAGTTCATTGCCCGTAATGAACATTTCTAAAAAGGTATTGGGGTCATTGTAATCTCCAGTCCACGCTGAACGGGCGAGTTGGTAGTCTCCTTTGTGCAGGGCGCTCAAATAAACTTTCCAGTCCAGATTCCGTAACTCCACTTGGATGCCAAGTTGTTGTCGCCACATTTCTTGGTAGGCTTGAGCGGCTAATTGCGAACTTTCAGAAGTGTTGAAAAGGTATTCCAATTTGGGAAATCCTCGACCATCGGGATAACCGGCTTCGGCTAAAAGACGGCGAGCTTCCTTGACATCTTGGCTCCATTGCGAATGCGCCGTGAAGCCTCCCGTTCCTGGAGGAGTCAGATGATAGGCTGGTATTTCTCCCGCTCTGAGTACTCTTTCCGCAATTTTTTGCCGGTCGATGACCATGCCCAACGCTTGACGCACACGAGAATCGGAGAGTGCTTTTCTCACGGCCTCGTTACGTTCAACCGCCGTATTAATTCGGATAAATGAAACAGATAAAAAAGTATCTAAGCGAAGGTAGGGTGAGTTCTGTTCTTTGAGTTGAACGATTTTATAAGGAGGCACTGAACCCGTGAGATGTAGTTCACCGCCGCGGAAAGCACGTTCTTCGGCGAACATATCGGTAATGGTGCGAAACTCTACTCCTTGAAGAGCCACTTGCTTTTCATTCCAATAATAGGGGTTTTTCTTAATGACAATTTGGCGAGCGACCTCCCATGCATTTAGTTGAAAGGCGCCGTTACCAATGAGTGAGCCAGGCCGTGTCCAGGGAGTGTTCATCGTATCCATTTTCCCAAACTTTAAAATGGTCGAGGGGTGTACGGGTAGCCAGCTGCTGTGGCATATTAATTGCAAGAAGTAGGGAATAGGGTTTTCCAGTTCGATAACAAAGGTGTGCGGGTCGGGTGCTTTAAATCCCACTTGAGAGAAATCCTTAATTTTTCCGGTATTAAAATCTTTAGCTCCGCGAACTCCGTGGAGCATCGAAGCGTATTCGGCTCCAAAACTCGGGGTGAGCATGCGTTCGTAACTAAAAAGAAAATCGGAAGAAAGAACCGGGTCGCCGTTCGACCAGCGTGCCGTAGGCCGAAGCTTAAACGTCCATACTTTGCCGTCGGCAGAACTTGACCAGCTTTCGGCGACCCCTGGCATAGCCTGCAAGGTCTGAGGATCGTAAATGGCTAAACCTTCAAACAGGGCTGACACGATTCGGGCTTCCAGTAGACCAGTGATTTGCTGCGGATCCAAGCTGGAGGGCTCCGCCGAATTATTAATGACCAGAATACCTTCACGTGCTTTACGAGTGGCGGTGTCTTCCTGCGGACCACAGCCAGCCAAGCAGACAATTAGACCCATCAAGCAAAGTGATAAATGTAGCCGGATTCCTTGCATGAATAGCCTATAGCCCTTGTTAAGCGAGAGGGCAAGGCAAGCCGTTGAGGGTGGATGTGCTGGATTAAAACAAAAAAGGCGCCCATCGGGACGCCCTTCGTGTTCAACCTAGGTTGTAAACTTAGATTGCAGCACTGCCACGCTCGCCAGTGCGGATACGAACGACATCGGATAAACCGATTACGAAAATCTTTCCGTCACCAATTTTACCAGTGTGAGCCGCTTTCGAGATTGTAGCGATGGCTTTATCAACCTGTTCATCAGCCACGGCGGCCTCGATTTTAACCTTGGGCAAGAAATCAACCGTGTATTCAGAACCACGGTAGATTTCCGTGTGTCCTTTTTGACGGCCGAATCCTTTGACTTCAGTGACGGTCATACCCTCGATGCCGATTTCGGCGAGAGCGTCCTTCACTTCTTCAAGTTTGAAGGGTTTGATGATGGCAACGACGAGCTTCATAGTAGTGGTAATTTAGTTTGGTTTGGGTTTGCGGTTGAGCAAGTCCTCTAATGCAAAGGGCGTGCCAAGTCTTAGACACCCCTGTGACAATTTATGTTTGCTTATTATTAAGCAGTAGGGCCCTAACTTCGGCCAGTTTTTCGGCAGATTTGAGCCCTGGAGAGATTTCAACCCCGCTATTTAGGTCAATAAAGTCGGCTGAAGCCTCTAAAGCCCCCTTAAGGTTCTGTGGGCTTAAGCCCCCTGCCAGAATCCAGGTTTTGTCTGGGTGTGTGTTTTTGAGCGTCTTAAAGCGATTCCAGTCGGCTAATTTACCAGTACCCCCAAAAGAGTCTTTGGCGTGGGCGTCATGTAAAAACGTATCGGCTAAAGGTAAGATTTCTTCGGGCCACTTTGCACCATCGGGAAGTTTAGGTGCTAACCAAAGATGAGAGGGGCCAATTTTTTGAGAGATGGCCGCGATGTCGCAGGCTTTGGTGGCTGGATCGAAATGAATTTGGAGAATGGAAAATCCTTCTGCGATAAGCGAAGTAGCGTCGCTTAGGGTAGGATTAACTGTCACCGCTACGCGTTTGGCTGTAGGAATTTCTCGTAATAAAGATTTTCGATTTTCGGGTTTAACAAAGCGTGGTGAACCTGGCCAAACATTGACGCCAATAAAATCGGCGCCGCAATCAATCGCCGTGGCTACGTCGGCTACATGAGTTATGCCACAGACTTTGACTTTGGTAGAACCAATCATGATTGCAGAGCTTCGATGATAGCATCGCGAATCGCCTTGGCCGTGGGGGCGTTGGCTACAGCTGCCAGCGGGATGCCCGAACGTTTAATCATGTCAGCGGTGGTATGACCAATGGCAACGGCTCGTGGTTGGCGTGCCCCCGCTTCGGGTCGAAGTGAAGCCGCTTGATGTATAAAAGATTCAACCGCTGAAGGGCTGGCAAAAACAATCGCATCCGCTCCTCGGCGTCGAAATTCCGCTGCCTCAGGGGATTCGGAAACGGGACGTTCCTCGGTCGCGTAAACTTTCAGCGTATCAACAATGGCCATACCTTGGTCGAGTAAGAGCGAGGCGAGTTCAGGGGAGTTAAGGTTACCCGTCGCCAACAATATTTTTTGATTCTCGATATCAAAAGTACTGGCGAGTTTGCGTCCGAGTGAGAGTGCATCGGCTTGTTCGGAAGTGACATCGGGTTCCAAATGATAGGAGCGCACCGCTTTTTCAGTAGCAGGCCCTACACAGGCTATCTTCATGCCACCAATCGAACGAATATCGGCAAAGCGTTCGAAGAATCGGTCAAAGAAACCACGAACGCCGTTGGGACTAGTAAAAATCAGCCAATCGTATTCACCGATTCCTTCAAAAACTTCGGTGAGAACAATCGCATCGGGTTCAAATGAAATTTCGATGAGGGGAAGTTCCGCCACCGAGGCTCCCGCTTCCATTAAAACTGACTTCCATTCGGCACTTCGTCCCTCGGGACGAGTGAGAATGATGTGACGATCGCGAAGGGGGAGTTTAGACATGATTAACGTGGCAACACTTGGGCTAAGATTGAATCTGCGAGAGAGTTGGCCGCGGTCAAATCCTTCGCAGGAAAAGCAAACTCACGATAGCCGAAGTCGGCACGATAGAGAAAAACTTTTTGTTGAGCATAGTGGCAGGCGAAAGCGGTGTGACATCCTTCACCTAATTTCCGAAGAAAAAGTCGTTCAACAGAAACAGCGAAAAAGGTTTGCGCACAACCCACGGATGAAAAGCGAGCAATCTCGCTATCTCGGCATTGGATTGCGACAGCACCCTGGCCGGCTGCAGGTACCATTTTGCTTACCTCTACAGGCTCAAAACAAAGACCCTCCCATTCTGATATGCCTAAACGATTCAGCCCAGAGGCCGCAAGATAAGAGGCCTCGGCTTCACCTTGAGCGATTTTTTTAAGGCGGGTATCAACGTTTCCGCGGAGTTCAGTCCAGCGTGCTTGTGGGAAAAGATTCGCACCTTGAGCGCGTCGACGTGGACTCCCTGTGGCGATGATTCGCGGAGTAAGGATTGCTTTCTGTCTGACCAAGACATCGCGTGGATCCTGGCGAGCCAAGCAGGAGGCAATGGCTAAGCCAGCGGGCATTTCTGTTGGCAAATCTTTCGCACTATGGATGGCGACATCAGCTTCTCCTTTTAACAACGCTTGCTCTAGCTCTGCCGTGAAAAGGCCTTTACCGCCTTGTTTTTCGAGCGACCAAGAAGCTTGGCGATCTCCCGTCGTTGTAAGAATGCGCGTTTCTGTTTTTAGATGTAAAGTTTGCTCGAGGTTGCGTGCGGCATCTTGCGCTTGTTGTAAAGCTAAAGGACTACCGCGTGTAACGATGATAAGTGGCTTCGACATTTTATTTCATCAAGACAACGATACCCCAAGCACAAGGGATGAGTAAGTTAGCCACGATAAGACCGTACGCGAGGTTGCGAAGTAATCCTTTGGGTCGATCTTGTCCGGCAAGATAAGCACTCAAGGCGCCAGCGATTGCAGTGGGGATGCCAACCCAGGTTCCGACCATAATATCCCGACCGTAGGCATCGGTTGCTAAACCTAGATAAACGGAGGCACCGCGATAAGACATGAGTATGCTTGAGGCCAGTGCGACAGCTGCCAAGGCGATGGCAAAAATCGGAATCGAGGGTCGGCTGGTGTAGTCGTCTTCTCTTTGGGTCTTGTTCACGCAAATAGCAAAGACCCACCGCTTGAGACTTCCAAGTTTCAAGTTTGGGTTTGGCGCGGATATCTCCGGCCGAGCAGAGGGTTATTAGACCTTAGTGGCCTAAACCCTCGTGTTCTTTAATATACTCCTGCTTGAGTCCGAGGGCTTCAGGGGCGTGCAAAACAAGCATCTTCATACGAACATCGTTCGGAATAGTCTTAGCGGTCGCCTTCGAAACAATAATCATGAGAATGATAGATAGAGGTACGGCCCAAATCGCTGGTTGCTCGCAAAGGATTCGAGCGAGGGGGTGATCAATCCAGAACTGCTTGATGCTATTGGCGAGAGGACGCTCTGCCCAATAGGCTGTCACTTGCGAGGCGTCGGTTAATTTTTTCGCACCCGCTGCTGCGACATCGGAAATCGAAGTAAATGAGATGGCAATCAAGGCTGTGATACCGCCACCAAGCATTCCCGATGCTGCACCTTTCATGGTCATACCGCGCCACCAAACACTCATGAAGAGTAGAGGGAAGTAACTCGCTGCAGCGATGGCGAAAGCTTGGCCAACCATGAAGTTAATTTCCAAGGCCTCGACTTGCATACCCAACAAAATAGAAACCGCTCCAATGAGAATGGCTGCCCATTTGAAGGCGCGCAGGCGTTGTTCAGGAGTGGAATCAGGTTTTAAGATTCGACCATAAACATCGTGTGCTAATGCACCAGTCATCGAGACGAGCAAACCCGAGAAGGTAGACATGAACGCAGCGAAAGCACCAGCACAGGTGATTCCCGAAAGAATAGACCCCAAAAGTGCATGGTCTTTGCCCGCCAGCAGGGTGGGAAGTTCGAGAACGACTTTATCCGTTCCCTTAGCACCCACGGCGGCGTAGAGTTCGGGCGAGAGGGAACGTCCAATCACACCGTAGACCGGAGGGAAGACATAGAAAACTCCAATCAGAATCATAACCCACATCGTCGTGCGCTTAGCAGCCACACCATCAGGATTGGTGTAGAAGCGAACGAGGATGTGAGGTAAACCAGCGGTTCCGCAGACCAAGGCAATAATCAGCGAATAGGTATAGAGAAGAGAGTAGGGTTTTTTCTGAGCTTCCAGTTCTGCTTTAGCTTGAGGCGTGGGAGCTGCAGCAATCGAAGCATCCATCGCCTTGGTCGTGAGTTTTCCAAAAGGAGAAATCCACTGTTCGTCTTTGGGAGCTTTTTCTGGCAATGCTTTACGTTCAATTCCAGCAGGTTTAGCAGCGGTTTGCTCAATGGAAGTTTTATTGGCCGCCAAGTGATCTTCGTAATGTCCCACGACTGAAGCCAAAACGAAAACGGGAATGGTGATGGCAAAAACTTTTAACCAATACTGAAAAGCTTGAACCAAGGTGATGCCTTTCATGCCACCGAGGGAAACATTAAGGGTAATCACGGCACCGACTACGGCCACACCGACCCAGTAAGGGAGACCAGGGAAAATATAAGAGAGGGTCGTTCCCGCACCCTTCATTTGTGGCATGGTATAGAAGAAGCCGATAAAGAGAACGAAACAGACGGCAATTTTACGAAAGAGAGGCGAATCATAACGTCCTTCTGCGAAATCGGGAATTGTGTAAGCGCCGAAACGACGGAGGGGACCAGCGATAAAGAGTAACAAGAAGAGGTAACCGCAGGCATAACAAACAGGATACCAAAGGGCATCATAACCCGTGGCCATGACCATCCCTGCGACTCCCATAAAAGAGGCCGCCGAGAGGTATTCACCAGAAATAGCCGAAGCATTCCAGCCAACCGACACGGAACGACCAGCGACAAAGAAGTCGCCTGCACTCTTAGATTTACCAGCAGACCAAAAGCCCATGCCGACGGTGACGACCACGGTCACCAAAGAAAAGATAGCAATCCACGGATCAATTCCCGCAGTAGCCATGATGGAAGCAAGTGGAGTTAACATAATTATTTTTTAGCGCTCTCCTTGGCAGCGGCAGCTTCGGCATCTTCGAGGGCGATTGATTTCTTGATGAAGATGTAAGAAATAATCCAAACGTAAGGGAAAAAGAGTACGCCTAAAATCAGCCACGTCAGTGTGAAGCCAGCGACTCGTTGCGCCATGAATTCAGGCTGATAATAATTTAAAAGTGGAAGTGCGACGAGTGCGGCGAAGAAAAAGAGCGCACAAGCGATGGAGAGTTTTAATTGGTCGCGCATCAAACGAGCCAAAAACCCATCCGAATGGATGTAGTCAGGGGAGGATGTGTCCTTCATAGGGATGGGTTTAAACAAGAGATTTTAGTTCTTACTGCAACCCTTGGATTTTGGCTTGATATCTTTTAATGCAAATCTATTGCATTTTAATAAATCTATCAAATGGCTATAATTCCAAAATATCAGTGG
Source organism: Opitutia bacterium (assembly GCA_947470855.1). Classification (GTDB taxonomy): domain Bacteria; phylum Verrucomicrobiota; class Verrucomicrobiia; order Opitutales; family UBA953; genus UBA953. Next base: position 35,766 of record CANIUQ010000015.1, read on the forward strand.
GTCATGGTTTCATTCGCATCGAGTGTATTCCTCTGGGCTCAAGAGAGCCAAGCCCCTACTCAAAAACTTCCCCCTGTTGTGGTTAGGGGAACAGCGATTGGTGAAGAAAAAAACCCGACGGCTCCGACTTTAGTTTTAAACGATCAAGCCCTCGCTCTTTTGTCATCGAACTCTGTAGCCACTATTTTGGCAGAAATTCCTGGTGTCGCCTCTAGTTATTTTGGACCTAACTCGAGTCGACCTATCGTTCGTGGTTTGGATGGTGATAGATTAAAGATTACTCAGAATGGGACGAGCTCTCTTGATGCCTCGAGCGCTAGTCCTGATCATGCCGTTAGCATCGATCCCTTAACGATTCGTGAATTACAGGTGTTACGTGGACCTGCGGCATTGCTTTATGGTTCAAGTATCCTTGGAGGTATTGTGAATGTCGTGGATAATCGCATTCCCGTAGAGCGACTGCCACAACAATTAACTTTGAATGGTCGAATGGGCTCTGTTGATGGGTTGCGTGCAACTTCTCTTCTGGCCGAGGGTTCATTCGCAAACTTTGCTTTTCACCTCGATGGATTTAAAAAGAGTACGGACGATCTTATGACCCCCGTCGGTCGTATTGCAGATACCGCTAGCAAGAACAAGGGTGCTGGTTTTGGTATTTCTTCAATTAGTGCTGATAGTTATGTCGGATTTTCTTACTCAGGAATTAACTCTACCTACGGTGTGGCTGAGCCCGATGTCAGCATCGGCTTACGCCAGCGTCGCTGGGAGTTAGCCGGCTCAGTTTCTCGTCCGAATGATTCTTTTCGGTCGATTGAATTCAACGCCAGTCGCTCTGACTACACTCATACCGAATTTGAAGCAGGGTTAGCGGGAACGACGTTCAAAAATCAGGGTTGGGATAGTCGCATCGATTTGAAACTAGCCAAGACAGAATCATTTGACGGCTCGGTGGGACTGCAGTTTGGACAGTTTGATTTTTTGGTCTCAGGTGACGAAGCTTTTCTCCCCGATACCGAGAATGGTACGAGTGCAGCCTTTGGATCTTTCATCCAAAAACTGACTGATCCTTCATTACGTCTTCGCTACGGTTTTCGTATTGAATCTGCCCAGGTAAAAGCCAGCGAATGGACCCACGAGGGAGTTTATCTAAGTCACCCAGCTGGTGAAGCGAACTTTGTGCCTCTAAGTTTCTCTCTCGCTCTTGTTAAAGATTTAAATCCTCAGTGGACTTCAACGCTGAGTTTGACGACCACGGAGCGTGCTCCAAATTATCAGGAACTCTACGCCG
>CANIUQ010000016.1 GCA_947470855.1 Opitutia bacterium
CCTCGATGTCGGCTCATCACATCCTGGGGCTGGAGAAGGTCCCAAGGGTTCGGCTGTTCGCCGATTAAAGTGGTACGCGAGCTGGGTTCAGAACGTCGTGAGACAGTTCGGTCCTCTATCCGCTGTGGGCGTAGGAGATTTGAGGGGTTCATTTGTTAGTACGAGAGGACCGCAAATGACATGCCTCTGGTGTTCCGGTTGTCACGTCAGTGGCACCGCCGGGTAGCTAAGCATGGAACGGATAAGCGCTGAAAGCATCTAAGCGCCAAGCCTTTCCCAAGATAAGATCTCCCTATAGAACCCAGGAAGACTACCTGGTTGATAGGTCGCAGGTGTAAGCGTAGTGATACGTTGAGCTTAGCGATACTAATGTTCGAATGATCTGCAATTGGCTTCTTAGCCGTCTCAAAGGACGTCTAGGCCAATGATATCATCAAAGTAATTATACTATGCGCAAACTGTGCAATTTTACCCTATGACGGTCGCCGTAACCTGGCACAACCATCTCATGATCACCTTTTGAGAGCGACCCGAGGAAAACAATCTGGTGATCATGGGCGCATGGAAACACTCGTTCCCTTCCCGAACACGAAAGTTAAGAATGCAGCCGCCGATGGTAGTGCAGCCACGCTGCTGTGCGAGAGTAGGTCATCGCCAGGTTCAACGACCCCAGTTTCCGAAAGGAGACTGGGGTCGTCCTTTTTACGGAGTTCTCCAGTGGCGTGGCCTCCTGGAGAAATTTCGGTGTAAGTGTAAGTTGGAGTATCTTTTCTAGCTTACAATCTCACCTAATTTGCGGTGAGCTTCTGACGAGTCCATTAAGCGCGTTGCTAGATCTTCAAGTTCGCGTGCGACGGGAATGCTTAGTAAATCGGGATCCGCTAAAGTTGATTGGCTGGCGCTATCCACTTTGGTCCATAGTTCGCCCATAGTCATATTTTCTAAAGGGCGGGCTGGAGTATGTCCGACAGCCTTTTGATTTTTCACAGCTACCGGTAAAACCAAGTTTAACTCGGCTAAACGATGCAAACAAACTTCAACAACCGAGCTGGGCACATGCGCAATTTCGGCAAGACTCTCAGTGCTAGGAGCAGGTTTGCCATTTCGGTAGCATCGCAGCGCTTCGGTGACACAGATGAAAGCGATGCTCCGTCTAATGCGATGACTCAGCCCCTCCCAATGTCGATGACGGGCATGTGCTCTGCGGTGTTGAAACGCAAAAGCGATTTGTCCACCCGCTAAAACAATTAACCAAGAGACATAACAACCGAACATCATCACGGGTACGATACTGAGCTGCCCATAGAGAGAATGAAATTCGACCACTTTGCCAACATAGGCCGACCCGAGTTGATGATTGCCCAAAACGAGTCCAGCAGTGGCAACTCCTCCGACTGCCGCCGAAGACCACCGCACACGCGCATTAGGTAATAAACGATAAAGACAAGTGAAGGCACCAGCTAAGAGTGCAATCGTCACTAACTCGGGACCTGAGCCACGCAGGAAGTTAATAAGGTTTTGCCCGCCGGGTATTAATTCAAACCAAGAAGCGATACCTTGTGCCGCGGCTCCCGCGCGATCGATGATTTCAGCAAGAGAAAGAATCGTGAGTGAGGCAGCACCGACGAGGAAAAATAAAATTAAGAACAAGCAGTAGTTAGCAAAACGATCCCGCCAACTTCTTCCGCGTGCCACTGCCCAAATACCATTCAGCGCATCTTCCACGCGCGATAACATTATCACGGCTAAACCAATCACGAGAGCTAGGCCAATCGCTCCAGCGCCACTGTCGGCGGCGTTGGCGAGCAAGCGATCGACTAACACATCTAAGTCGCGATTGATTTCGGCTAACTTAGGATGACTGTTGCCGCTGTTAGCAGAAACTTGAGGTGCAATATATTCGATGGCCGCAACAATCGCACGCTTCGCAGGATTTTCTCCACCTGTGGTAGTTTGACGTGAAAGAATGAATCCAGAAACCGTTAGTCCCAATGCCAGAACAGGCCCAATTGACATCAGTGTATAGTAGGTGAGGGCAGCGCTTTTTTGAGGCAATTGATTATCCCAAAGCCCATACCAAGCTGTAACAAGGATTCGCCAAGCCGACTTGGCTTTTCCACGCCAACCACCTTCAGCTAAACTTTGAGAAGACCAACAATCGCGTAAAAAAAATGTCGAAGCTGTCAGCGATTCAGTCGATTTAGGCCCTATTTTCATACGTATTTCTAGTGAAAGGATTATCCGTGGGCAACACCGGTGATGCATCTTCAGTGAACAGCGTGAGCAAGATTAATAAGTGGCGTTTGCTCACCTAGTTTCAGGCTATTTTCTCTCCACTAAATCCCCCTAGGATGATCTCTCGTAAAAAATTTCATAAACACTCCAGATTAACCCCCTAAAATCATCTCAAGTAGCCAAATGACAGTGAGTTGCATAAAACACTACATCTAGTGTTAAATTTTGTTTACAGACCCTATCCCTAGTATAAGTTCTTCACAATACCACCCATTAAGCGGCCCTCATGGCCTCTAAATACCCCATTTCCCTTACATTTAACGCCTTTTAGCCCAATGAATACCATCGAAATCAAAGTCGGACCTAAGACCTTCATCCTAGATAAGGAGAAGGCTGAATTAGCTTTCGCCAACAAGCGCGTAATCAATGGGCGCGAGTCGATGTTCTTCAACATCCTGCCCTTAAAATATCAGTGGGCCTACGAACTGTATCGCACCATGAAGAATAACCACTGGGAGCCAGAGGATATTCCCATGCAGGAAGACTGCAAACAGTGGCGCGATACCTCGGGCACCATTACCGACATCGATCGTTGGATTATCAAAATGGCCATCGGTTATTTTTCTGCCGCTGAAGGCATTGTTGGCGATAATATCATTCACGTGGTTCGTGAAGTGGTGACAGCACCTGAATTAAAACTCGTGCTCGGTCGTCACGCACATGAAGAAAATATTCATGCCGACTCATTGGTTTATATGATTTCTTCGCTCGGTATCAATCCACACGAGTGCGAAGCGATGTTCGAAGATATTCCAACGATTGCAAAGAAGGCGTCGTTCGTGGTTAACAACTCTCGTGCACTGCGACGTAAGCTCGATTTAACTAAACTCGAAGACAAGCAAGCCCTCGCGCACAATATTTTCCTTTTCGGTCAGTGCATGGAAGGCACTCAGTTTTACGGACTCTTTGGCATGGTGCTTTCGTTGCACCGTCAAAACAAGTTCACTGGTATCGGACAAATGTTCCGTTACACGCTGCGTGATGAGTCTAATCACATTGATCTTTTCCGAAATCTCTTGCTCGAATTGGTGCGCGAAAACCCAGACATTTGGACAGATGAATTCCGTGCCGAGCTTCGTCAGTTAATGGCGAATGCGGTTACTCTCGAAAAAGACTTTATCCGCGATTGCTTGCCGCTCAACGGCCTCGGTCTCTCCTCGAAAGAGTTCGAGCAATACATTGATTACATTGCCGACCGTCGCTTGCGCAATTGCGGGCTTGAGCCTTTATTGGCAACACCTCCCGCCAATCCTTTCCCCTGGCTTTCCGAAGTGATGGATCTCAAGAAGGAGCAAAACTTCTTCGAAGGTCGTGTCACCGAATACCAAAAGGCCGGTGCCCTCGAAAAGGTCAGCGATGATGACCTTTAAAAAGTCAGTGTGCAAAATGAGTCGTTACAAAGCTTAACGACTCATTGGCACGCTTCCTGTTCTTACCCTCCTTATCCTCTCCGTTATACTTTCCCCAAGTGCTCTGGCCTACGCCAAAGCGACCCCTCCTTCTCTTTTCTTTCTAACCACACCAACTATTTTGCCCAACCATGAATCACGATAACCTCATCTACCGCGAAGACATCGCCTTAAAAAACGCCGTTCGCACTCCAGCGAGTGCTAAGCCGCGTTTTAATTGGCGTGGGGTAGTATCCACGACGGAGGTAGGAGCATCCTCATCCGTCGTCGATGGTGCCACCGATTCCGCAACGTTCGCCGAACAAATCGGACGAGCGCTTGTTGACCTCTACCTCTCGCGCAAAGAAGGCGAAGACAAAATGTTCAGTGAACAAAACAAGAACTTTGTCGCTACGGTGGCAATGGAAGTGGCTCGCCAAGTGATGAAAGTGAAGGAGGAGCGCGGTGAGTACAATTTGGATGCACAGATCGCCAATATCGTTGTTGACCATCTCGTTCGTTACAATCGTCACGATTTAGCGACGAGCTACATCTATAACGTTGAAATCAATAATCCGGCGGGAACGACGCCAATCAAGACACGCTTGATGCGTCGCAACCATCATATTGTGCCCTGGAATCAGGCAAAAATCGAAGTGGCAGTGCGTAAAGCATTTCTGGCGATGAAGCATAATCCCGAGCCAGCAGCTTTAGTTGCGGCTGGGGTAACGCGTCGCGTGGCCGAACTCAATGTCGCTATCATCGGCATCGAAGAAGTACAAGATATGGTACAAGACGAGTTGATGAAGCAAGGCCACTACCGCGTGGCGGCTTCTTACATTCTTTATCGCAAGGAGCGCGAACGTGATCGCGAAATCGAAGCCAGCCAGCCTGGTCCTGTGGATGATGGTCAAGAGTCGATGATCTTGGTCAAAAAGGCCGATGGATCAACTTACCTTTGGAATGGAGAAGATTTACGTAAGCGTATTTCTTTTGCTCTGACTGGACTCGATGTCTCGATGTCGGTTGAAGCCATCGAAACCGAATTGCGTCGTGGTTTATACAACGAAGTTAAAGAATCTGAATTACGTAAGACGATTGAGCTCAACGCCAAAACCTTGGTTGAGCGCGATGCGGATTTTGCAAAATTTGCTGCCCGGATTCTGCTTACTTACATTTATGAAGAAGTTTTAGAATGGAACATTGTACGTGATGGCGTTGCCAAACTGAAAGAATTCCATCGCGAAAAGTTCCGCTCTTATGTCGAGCGTGGCATCGAAATCGGTCGACTCACTCCCCAGTTGCGTCGTTATGATTTAGGCAAATTGGCCGAGGCGTTGGATCCTTTAGCCGATATGGAATTTGAGTTTCTCGGTATTCAAACCCTTTACGATCGATACCTCATTATCGATAAAACCGTTAAACCTAGTCGCCGTCTCGAGACCCCTCAATTCTTCTGGATGCGGGTGGCCATGGGTCTCTTCCTGCGCGAAGAAAAGAACGCGGAAAATTGGGTTATCAGCCTCCACGCTCTTTATAAATCCCGTCGTTTCTGCAGTTCTACCCCGACGCTTTTCAACGCTGGCACCTTACACAGTCAGCTTTCTTCCTGCTACCTTTACAAGGTCGATGACACCATTGAGTCGATTATGGTTCGTGGCATTGCAGAAAATGCATTCCTCTCCAAGTGGGCAGGTGGCTTAGGAGGTTCTTGGACAGCCGTACGTGGCACGGGTTCACACATTAAAGGTACCAATGGAGAGTCCCAAGGGGTGATTCCATTCTTGAAATTGCACAACGACCAGTTGGTCGCGGTTAACCAAGGTGGCAAGCGTCGTGGTTCAGGTTGTGCTTACCTCGAAACTTGGCACAACGATTACGAAGACTTCCTCGAACTTCGTCGTAACACTGGCGATGATCGCCGTCGTACGCATGACATGAATACGGCGAGCTGGATTCCTGATTTATTTATGAAGCGCCTCAAGGCACGCGGTAATTGGACTTTCTTTATGTCCAATGAAGTGCCTGATTTGCATGAAACCTATGGAGCTGATTTTGAGCGACGCTACGAAGCGTACGAACAGAAGGCGAAGGAAGGTAAGATTTTCGGCAGAACCATTCCCGCCATTGAGCTATGGAAGAAGATGTTGGGCATGATTTTTGAAACCGGCCATCCCTGGATGACCTTTAAGGATCCTTGCAATGTACGTTCACCGCAGGATCACGCAGGTGTTATCCACTCTTCCAACCTTTGCACAGAGATTACACTGAATACCAGCGCAGATGAAACTGCCGTCTGTAATCTCGGCTCGGTGGTGCTCGATTCCCACCTCGATGCCGATGGCAATATCGATCACGCACTTCTCGCTGAGACCATACGCGTCGCCGTACGTGCTCTCGATAACGTGATCGATATTAACTTCTATCCCACGAAGCCAGCTGAGGTTTCCAACCTTCGTCACCGCCCTATTGGTATGGGTGTGATGGGTCTGCAAGATTGTCTTTATCGTCGTGAGACCTCTTTTGCCTCCGAGGCAGCGGTGGAATTCAACGACGAAATCATGGAGGCGATTGCCTACTATGCTTACGAAGCCTCTTCGGATCTCGCAGCCGAGCGCGGAACCTACAGCACCTATAAAGGTTCAAAGTGGGACCGCGGTTTGTTGCCTCAAGACACCATTGATCTCTTAGAAAAAGAGCGTGGCGAGCCCATTGAAGTTAAACGTGGTGGTCGCATGGACTGGACGCCTGTGCGTGAGAAAATTGCGAAGCAAGGAATGCGTAATTCCAACGTTCTGGCCATTGCTCCCACTGCAACGATTTCCAATATCGTCGGTAGCTCTCCCTGTATCGAGCCCACTTACAAGAATCTCTTCGCTAAGAGTAACTTGTCGGGCGACTTTATTGAACTCAATGCTTCACTCGTGCGCGACTTAAGAAAACTCAATCTATGGAATGCTGATATGATTGATAAGTTGAAGTATTTCGATGGTGAGTTGAAAGAAATCGCCGAAATCCCTCAGCATATTAAGGAAAAGTACATGACTGCCTTCGTCATTGATTACAAGTGGCTCATCGATGCGGCTGCTCGTCGTCAAAAGTGGATTGATCAAGCTCAGTCGCTTAATCTGTTCCTGCCTACTGCCGACATTCGTGTACTTTCTCATATGTATCAATACGCTTGGCGCACGGGTCTAAAGACTACCTATTATCTCCGTACGCTTGGTGCTTCGAACATCGAAAAAGCCACCATTGATGCAAAGAAAGCCGAACCTACCTCTCAGCCTAAGCAGTATACGCAAGAGGAGAAAAATGCCTGTTCAATCGAAGCGATGAGAAACGGGGGCACTTGCGAGGCCTGTCAATAAAAGGCATTGCCACGTATGATGAAAAGGCGCCTGCGGGCGCCTTTTTTTTGGCTTAAATCCCTCTCGCTAGTCGAGGTTTGCGTTCCCACTCGCATTGCCATTTATCCTCTGCTCATGGCGAATCGATTCTCAACCATCGCAGGTGAAATTCATGTCTTATCTCCTAATGAGTCTTTCGCGGAGTTGGCCCGACGTCTCAATGCTTTAGCTGCGCAAGGTGAGTCGAGCGTTGGGCTTAGTGGTGGGTCTACGCCGAAAGCCTTTTACGCTTGGGCTGTCGCTCATCAGGCGCTTTCTCCTGCCTCTTTAAAAAACCTACATTGGCATGTAAGCGATGAGCGCTGTGTGCCCTTGGCCTCCGATGATTCCAATTTTGGCCATGCTGAGCGCGGTTTATTAAATCCCCTAAAAGTTCCAGCCCACTGCCGTTTTCCTTGGCCAGTATACTTGCCTCCACCAGAGGCCGCTGCTGCTTACGAGCGTGCTTGGCAAGAAAGGTCACCGCGGAAAACTTTTGATCTGTGTGTTTTGGGATTAGGCGATGATAGTCATATCGCTTCCCTCTGGCCGCAGTGTCCTTGGATAGGGAAGAAGATCGACGCACGTTTTGTTGCGACAGAATGGCCTGGGCGAGGTTGGCGTCTCACTATCACCGAGTTAGGCTTATCTCAATGTGCCTCGATTGTTGTGCTGGTAAATGGCAAGGCCAAAGCGCGGGCTCTCCAATCGATTATCCAAGATGAATACAATCCCTCTCTTCACCCTGGACAGATCCTGCGAGCCTATGCGCCGAATGTTACATGGTTAGTCGATGCGGAGGCGGCTTCCCTTTTGTAGGGCGGATTCTTAACGACAGAAGGCTTGCGAGGTTAGGGATATTTATCAGTCTGGCCGAGTGAACACACTGATTGAAGGCGCGGGTATCTTTCTTTGGCCACTGACTTTTTGCTCAGTTCTCGTGGTTTACCTGATTGCGGAGAGGGCGATTGCGCTTCGTGTTTCCCGTGTCATTCCCGAGATTATTGTAAAATATGTGCAGGCGGGGCAGGCGGACAAAATTACTAGCGACATGGCCGATTCTTTAGCTGGACGGATTGTTCTGAGGTGGAAAGAAGGATTGAGGGGCGAAGCTCTTAAGTCATTTGCCCGAGGCGAATTGGTGCGCTTGCAACGCGGTTTCTTTATCATCGATAGCATTGTCGCCGCCGCTCCTTTACTAGGTCTTCTGGGAACGGTAACAGGATTGGCCACGTTGTTTCCCGAGCATGGCTTACCCGATTCGCAAACATTGACTCGCGGGGTGGGTTTGGCGCTCAGTACAACGATGATTGGTTTGTGTATTGCGATACCAGCTTTAATGGGTGTCAATTGGCTTGGTCGTCGGGTTGAGTTATTATCCGCCCAAGTAGATTTATTAGTTGAGACCTTAGAGCAAAAGCAGGCATGAGTTTAATCGTCTCTCGTCGCCGCCGGAATGACATCAATGTGGTGCCACTGATTGATGTGATGGTAGTTTTAGTTTTTTTCTTATTGCTCGCTGGCCGTTTTGAAGAAGCGCGTACATTATCCATTATTCCACCTGCCGCAGAAGCCAGTGGTGTCAGTGAGCATTCCGCATCCGTGGTTATCGGGGTCGATCGACAAGGGAAAATTTTCTTAGAGGGACAGGAGGTGACACGGGCCAATTTAGAAAAATCGCTGGCTGCGAAGGCCGCCCGAAATCCGAACACAGAAGTCCTGATTGTGGCCGATGAGCGTTCCCTGACTGGGGCGGCGGTTGGGGTGCTTGATGCGGTAGCGAAAGTGGGTCTGCGCCCTCGGTTATTGACCCGAACGATGCCATGATTTTGCACTATCCGCTTGAGGATACCGCAATCTCGAATGAGATTAGAGTACCCTATGAGTGCAGATAAGAAAAGTACCCCTTCCAATGGGAAAAACAATTTTGAGGCAGATATCGCCCGACTGGAGAAGCTCGTGGAGTCATTGGAATCGGGTTCAGTCTCACTCGATGAATTGGTAACTAAATACGAAGAGGGGATGCGGTTGCTTAAATCCTGTCAGGCGAGCCTGCAGGCGGCGGAATTAAGAATCGAGCAATGGGGTAAGAAGGCTAACGAATCGGACCAAGCCTGAGATGGCATTATTACCTTTGATTAAAGGCCCAGCCGACGTGCGGGCTTTATCTGCCGACCAGCTTCCTGAGTTGGCTCAGGAGATCCGAACACGAATCATCGAAGTGACTTCGCGTAATGGTGGCCATGTCGGACCCAACTTAGGTGTGGTTGAGCTCACCATCGCTTTGCATCGAGTATTTAAGACCCCGCAAGATAAGTTTGTCTTCGATGTCGCCCACCAAGGCTACGTACACAAGTTGCTTACTGGGCGAAACCAGGAGTCGTTTGACCACATTCGTCAGACTGGTGGATTGAGCGGTTTTCTGAGTCGTGAGGAAAGTCCCCATGATGCCTTTGGTGCAGGTCATGCAGGAACAGCTCTTTCAGCCGCAGTGGGATTAGCCAATGCTCGGGATCGTTTGGCAGAAGAAACGCATGTCGTCGCGATTATCGGCGATGCGGCATTGACCTGTGGTGTGACGATGGAGGCCTTAAATAACGTGGCGAGTGCGAACAAGCGCTTAGTGGTTGTGCTCAATGACAACGAGTGGTCGATTGATAAAAATGTAGGTGCCGTCGCTGAGGCCTTAAGTCGACTGATTGTTTCTCGTCCCTACAATAATTCGCAAAAGAGTTTAAAGAATTTTCTCAGTCGCTCGCGCTGGGGGACGAAGCTCTTGGATTTTGGTCGTACTTTTAAGCGCGAGGTAAAGGATCTCTTTACACGCAGTTCTTCGTTATTTGAGCATTACGGCGTTCGTTACATCGGCCCCATTGATGGACATGACCTCAATGCCCTCGAACGCTATCTCGCTTTCTGTCGAGACGCTAAAGGTCCCATTATTTTACATGTACGTACCGAAAAGGGTAGAGGATTGCCCGCCGCCCTGAAGAACCCGGAAAAATTCCATGGCACTTCGGCGTTTGATCCTGAAACGGGTGATACGTTATCTACGGGTAAGCCGGGGGCGCCTAAGGCATGGCAGGATGTATTTGGTTCCCTCTTAGTGCGTGAGGCGAAGGCCAATCCAAAAGTGGTTGGTATTACGGCGGCGATGCCTTCGGGGACTGGTTTAAACCAGTTAAAAAAGGAATGCCCTGCACAATACCATGATGTCGGTATCGCCGAAGAGCATGCTGCCTTATTTGGTGCGGGTTTAGCGGCACGCGATTTACGTCCCGTTTGCGCGATTTATTCTACGTTTTTGCAACGTGCCTATGACATGGTCATTCACGACATCGCTTTGCAAAAATTACCAGTTACTTTCTGTATGGATCGTGCGGGAGTTTCACCGAGCGATGGACCGACGCACCATGGACTCTTTGATATCGCATACCTGCGTTGTGTGCCGAACGTGACCATTATGCAGCCGAAAGATGAAGACGAACTTTCGGATATGTTGTATACCTCTTTGCATTCAGGTGCGCCGATGTTCATTCGTTTCCCTCGTGGTCCTGCGGCAGGTGTTAAGATTAAAGATCAGCCAAAGATATTGAAAATTGGTGAAGCTGAAGTTTTACGTCAGGGAGAGGAAATTCAAATTTGGGCATTAGGCACAATGGTTCCAGAAGCACTGGCCTTAGCCGAAAAATTATCCGCCCTCGGTCTTTCGGTTGGAGTAGTCAATGCACGCTTTGCCAAGCCTATTGATAAAGCCTTACTCGCTCAGCAAGCAACAGGGGCTAAACTATTTGTTACTTTAGAAGACGCTGTTGTTACTGGTGGTTTTGGTTCAGCAGTACTGGAAGCGCTCTCCGAAATAAAGAAAACGGCACGGTGTGTTCGTCTCGGTTGGCCTGATGTCTTTGCTGGTCATGCAACCGATGTAAAAACACTGAGGGAAAAGTACGGACTTTCCCCTCAGCAGATGTTGGCAACGGTGCAAACGGCTTGGGCGAGTTTAGAAAACTCTCCGCAAAACACGGACCTTAAGTATTAGAACTCAAATCCAGCTTTGAGACGGAATTCGTAAGGGCTCTTTTCCGAAACATTGAGATTACCTTTGTTGGCGGGGGATCCGTAAACTTGGGCAATCGCTGTCAATGTCGTGTAGAAACCGTTTTCGCGTTGGTAGCGTAAGCTTGGACCAGCGAAAATGGTGGCATACTCGAAGTCATTCAGTTCCGCCCATTCGGCCGAAGCGATGACTTCAAACCCAGCAATCCATGAGGCGTTAATCGCTTTGGCGATGCCTTGAGTTACTTTGAAAGAAACGGCATCCGCATCGGTAGATGGAGTACGTTCTATTTCGGCAACGAGATTAGCTGCATAAATCCATTCTTCGGCCTCACCAAAGTTGTGTTGCAGTAAATATTTAAACTCTAAGCTATACTGATCGCGCAGGCTGCCATTCTTGCCGCTCGCTTGAGAGTAGCCTGGTTCGATGTAGATGGATTGTCCCCAAGCATTTTTATCGGGATCAGCTAACATGCGCATGTAAGCAATTTGAAAACCATCAAACTGTAGCCCCTCGCGTGTTGCTGTATCGAAGTAACGGTAGTTTACGTAGTAAGAAATTTGTTCGTTGGCCGAGATGCCTTGTTCAATCTCCGTGCGTAAATCGTAAGCACGGTAACGCGCGTCATAACCTGATCCGATGTCCCGTCCGACGCGGGCGGTAACCCATTGGACGAATTCTACTTCTCCAGGCTTTAAGGTTTCCGGAAGATAGGAATAGCCAAAGGGGTTATCGCAGGCCAAGGCGGAGGCTGCTGAGGTTAGCAAAACAAGAGAAGGAATACGCATAATGTTAGATAAGAGCAGATTGGTAAATGAGACAGCGTCTCATGAAGCAAGGAATTATTTGAGATTGAGTCTCAGTATCGTTTCAAAAACAGACCTATTATTGACTAAGTAATTTATAAACAGCGATTAATAAAAACCTCTATCTTTTCGTTTTTTTTCAGGATGGCGGGGCTTTGAAGGTCCTTTTTCGTCGTAAAGTCGGAAATCTACCTGCCGTTTGAAGCGGTCAACGCGATCAACGGTAACCTGGATAATTGTTCCAGGCATGAACACTCTTCCCGTACGGCTGCCACGAAGCATCGTGCCTGCATCATTCATTCGATAAAAGTCATCGGTCAAAGTGGACATGTGTACGAGGCCATAAGCCTGCGAGGCGGTGAGTTCGACCATGAGTCCGTGAGGTTTTACTTCGGCCACAACGGCTTCGAAAGGTCGCTTATCTTTTCTTTCCACTTCCCGTTCAAACAATTCGAGGAGTTTTATTTTAACTGAATCACGTTCGGCCTCGGTGCTATTTCTTTCGGTAATCGAAACGTGTTCACAAATCTGTACGAGTTCACCGATTCCTGGAGAACGCGGTGGATGAGAGGGAGCTGAGGGCACGCCTTGTTTAGCAATAAAGGCATCGAAGATGCGGTGTTCGACCAAGTCAGCGTAACGTCGAATGGGTGAAGTGAAGTGAGAGTAGTGACGTTTGGCTAAGCCAAAGTGACCATCGGCCGAAGGGCGGTAGCAAGCTTGTTTGAGTGAGCGCAGTAGCTGCACGCGGATGGGGTAGCCATCGGGACGATCTTTCACGCTGGCCAATAACTTAATCATCTCCTGACGGTGAGTGAGATCGCCCACCTTAATTCCCTCGGCAGCTAATTGATCGCGTAAGGCCTCCAATTTCTCGGGGTCTGGCTCATCATGCACCCGGCAAACATGGGGGACTTTCGTTTGGTCGAGGTTCTTGGCAACGGTCTCATTCGCCAGGAGCATGAACTCTTCAATCAATTGATGAGACTCATCGTGTTCAACCACGACCGTGCGATCAGCCCAGCCGTTTTTGTCACAATAAATCTTAATTTCCTTCATCTCGAGGTCGAGCGATCCAGCGCGGAAGCGTTCGGTGCGAAGAACTTTAGCGACTTTCCACAGCGTTTGAATCATTGCCCGTAATTGATCTATTTCAGCGTCGTTTAATGAAGCGAGTGGCTTTCCGGGTGAACCCGTTTGGTGTGGCGGTGGTGCGGGAAGGGCACGGATGGAGTCGTTGTCTTTTCCTTGGAGAAATTCGTAAGCTTGCTTGTAAGTAAGTCGCTTGTTGCTGCAAATCACCGCATTGGCGAATTCGGTTTTAATCAACTTAGCATCGGAAGTGAATTCACAGAGCACGCTTTTGACTAAACGATCCTCCGCTTCCACCAGTGAGCACAGTCCGCTGGAAAGCGCATGGGGTAGCATAGGAATGACGGTGCCGACTAAATAAGTCGAGTTGCCTCGCTCTTTAGCTTCGCGGTCGAGTGGTGAACCTGATTTCACATAATGCGAAACGTCGGCGACATGGACGCCGATTCGATAATTTCCATTAGCCAGGTGCTCGAGCGACAGGGCATCATCGAAATCCTTCGCATCATCGGGGTCGATAGTCAGGGTGGAAACACTGCGTAAATCTTCGCGACCACGCAGGTCGTCCTCGGTGACGCGTTCTCCGTAAGCCTGTGCTTGCTCGGCGACGGCTTGAGGGAAATCGGGATTGAGGTTGTAGCGACGTAGAATGGCCAGATATTCGGCCATCGGGGTGTGGGTCGCTCCCAAAACTTCGGTAATACTGCCAGTTGGACTAAGATGCCTTCGCTCCCAAGCATCGAGCCGAACCACCACTTTATCCTCTTCCTTAGGTAATGCCTTGAGGTTGGAGCGTAGCGGATCGCGGACGACAATCTCGCGAGAAATTCTTGGATCATCGGGTATAACATACCAAGCCAGACGAGTGCGTCGCACGGTACCGGTTAAAATAGTATTGGCGCGTTTTGTGACGCGGATGACGATGCCCGAGCCCCAGTCATCGCGATCACGTCGTCCGCGCTGTAGTTTAATGACGACGCGATCCCCGTGAAGTGCAACGCCCGTGTCCTTCGCATCGATATGAATCGGGTCACGTGGCTTTTGTCCAGGTTCAGCCGTAAAGACCACCCGAGCTGATCCGCTGGAACGAAAAAGAATCGTGCCCTCGGGAAGAGATTCTCCCTCGGGCAAAGCGAGGAGGTTGCGTTTTTTTACCACAATCGCTCCCGATTTAATTAAACGCGGAACGATTTTCCTTAAGTGTCGTAAGTCGGACTTGTCTCCCCCGATGGCTTGCATGATCGCCTCGAGGCTCATTGGCACGTAGTCGGGTCGCGCCAAAAAAGACAACATCGCTTCTTCGACGTTCATGAGGTGCTCGAGGTTTGTCCGAGTAAGCTAGTGAGAAATGGCAGAAGTTGTTTCTTGCGACTGACAATTCCTGGCATATCAAAAATAAAAGGTGGCTGTTTTTGGGGATAAGTAATAGTTTGAATGACTTCGGCTTCTCCGCGAACTAGCAACAGCGAGCTCTGGGTATCGATATCCGTCACTAAAAGGGTGGAGAAATTAAGACCATTTTCTTTGCGGTATTTCTCCAGAGCCTCCAAGAGGCTCTCACTGCATTTCCAAAAGTTATTAAAGCCAAGTTCCTCGACTTGGGCGACAGAGAAGCGACGTTCGCCTTCGTGGTAGAGTTTGCAATCGGCGCGTACCGCAGCTTCGGGCGAGAGGTTGGCGAGGACCGATCCGGCGTTAAACATCATATCGGCTAAAGCCCGTGCATCAGTATCGGCTAAACGGGATAGCCAATTCAGCAAATCGGAGTCCAGCGGAGTCGTGGTTGGGCTTTGTAAAAGAAGAGTGTCGGAAATAATTCCGCACATCATCAACCCAGCAATTTGCGGGCTGGGCTTTAAGCCAGCCGTGCGGAACATGTCGGCGATGATGGAGCAGGTGGAGCCGAGCGGACGATTGAGGAATAGGATTGGTTGAGCGGTGTGTGGGTTGCCGAGACGGTGGTGGTCGACGACTTCGGTAATTTCTACTTCGCTCGCACCATCGACTGCTTGAGAAAGCTCATTGTGGTCGACCAAAACAAGTCGGGTGCGCACGGGTTTTAAAATGTCCGATTTACTGAAAACTCCAATCAACTTGCCGTCTTCATCCACCACGTGGCAGATAAGTGCATTGGATTGAATGATGCGGCGACGGACAACGGATAATTTTTCTTGAGGGTGAAATTGAGGGGCATCTTTTTGGATGAGCCCACTGATGAGGGTAGAGGCTCTAACCGACCAAGCGGTAGTCGCACTGTCGGTGTCGGCGTAAGCGACAGAAACTTTTGCTGTTTTTGCAGTCGCGAGGGTGCTTTCCTTCATTCGATGACCTCCAGTCACGATGATTAAACGCACGCCTACTTCGATGGCGCGACGGTGCACATCATCGCGATCGCCAACAACGATAATGCTTTTGCTATCGGGAATGCCTTCGATGGTTTGGGTTTTTCCGAACGAAGCGAGTTCCATGGCAGCAATTCGCACATAGAGATCGGAAACTGTTTCGGCATCAAAGGTGGTCACCGCCGTCCCGCGAATGGATTCGATAATCGCTTTAATCGAACTCGTTACCTTGCGCATCGAGGTCGTGCGTTTAGGTTTAGGAATGAAGTAATCTCCTAGTCCAAAAATGGAGACGTAGCCCTCTAGGCGACCCTCGCGGTTAACCACGGGTAAAGCACGAAGATCATGTTTATCCAGTAGTTCAAGGGCGTGAGCACAAGTGTCGTCGGTGGAAATGACAAACGGACTTGATTGCATGATGTCCTCCACGCGGGGAGTGACATCGCCAATAAATTCAGGCAGAGGTGCACCAAATCTTTGTAAGATGGCATCGATTCGGGCATTAGAATTTCCACAACGTGCCGCAATAAAACCTTTTTGTCCCGAAGCTTCTTTGAAGGCAGTATAAGCAATCGCCGAACAGATAGCATCAGCATCAGGATTTTTATGTCCGATGATATAGGTTGGATTTGGCAATCGGTTAGGTGTAGCGGAAAGAGAGGAAGGAACTGACATAAGGCTGGCGCGTCGGGTATCTATAAATACCCGACAAACACCGTTGGCAAGGGGACAGAGGAGGAAAGCAGCAGATAGGAAAAACTAAACCCTCGATTCCAGCCCAGAGGATTTAGTGATGACCGCCTGCCTGCTTTTCTGCTTCCGCCTTTTTCTTGTCCCATTTGTAATGGGAGTCAGGAAGGGTGCCCCCGAGTTCATAAAGACGTGCCTTGTTGTTTACCATGGATTCGCGCGAAGTTCCGGTCATCGAATACTGGCTTTGCAGCCAAATAGCTTCTTCTGGACAAACCTCTTGGCATAATCCGCAGTAAATACAGCGGAGCATGTTGATTTCGAATTCTTTAGGCGCCTTTTCCACGTGGGTGTTTTCGGCGGTTTCAGAAATTTCACCAGGAGTGATGCGAATAGCCTTCGGTGGGCAGACGAATTCGCATAATTGGCAAGAAACACATTTTTCCCGACCATGTGGATCCCGCACTAAAGTTGGCACGCCACGATAGCCTTGAGGGATGGTTGGACGTTCGTCGGGGTATTGCAGAGTGACCGGTGGTCGACGCAAGTTGTCCCAAGTGACTTTGAGTCCAGCGAGGATTTGCGGCAGATAGGTTCTCTCGGCGAGGGAGAGAGGACGACGTTGAACAACTTTAATAGCCATGTGCGTTTAGCCTTTGAGGGCGTACCAGAGGAAATAGACGATAAGGTTGGCCACGGCAACCGGCAGGAGCACTCTCCAGCCGATGCGCATGACTTGGTCGTAGCGGAAACGTGGAACGGTCCAACGAACCCAGACGAAGAAGAACAAGAAAGCGGCGAGTTTGATGAAAAAGGCGGCTAAGCCTAACAACGAGGCTACGACTCCCGTACCGATGGTGGGTACCCAAGGAAGGATGTGCCAGCCACCTAGGAACATAAGGATGAATAGGGACGACCCAATGACCATGTGACTGTATTCTGCCACGAAGAAGAGTCCGAACTTAAAGGCGCCATACTCGGTATGAAATCCGCCGACTAAATCGGTTTCAGATTCAGGCATATCGAAGGGATGGCGATTGGCTTCGGCAAAGATGCAG
The DNA here is from genome assembly GCA_947470855.1 of Opitutia bacterium. GTDB lineage: Bacteria > Verrucomicrobiota > Verrucomicrobiia > Opitutales > UBA953 > UBA953. The sequence goes on from CANIUQ010000016.1 coordinate 17,115, forward strand.
ATTAGGAAAATGAGAGCGGCAATCGGATGCATGAAAACATTCCAGGCGCCGGTTTGAGCTTTAACCATCGAAACTAAACTCAGCGCATTATTTTCCTGCGGTGTAGCGGTAGCGAGGAAGACCGTGAGGACGGAGAGCCCCATGGCCAACTCATACGAAATCAATTGAGCGGAGCCACGAACGGCACCAAGAAATGGGTATTTAGAATTGGCTGACCAGCCAGCGAGGGCGATGCCGTAAACGCCAAGTGAGCTAATCGCAAACATGAAGAGAACGCCGACATCAGCACCGGGGCAAAGGGTGATAATTTTTCCGTTCGGTAATTCACCAAAGGGCAACATCACAAGGGCGATGAGCGCGGGAGCGAGAGCGATGCAAGGGGCGAGGATGTAGGTAATCTTTCGTACATGTCCCGGGAGTGCATCTTCCTTGAAGAGGAATTTTAATCCATCCGCAGCGGGTTGAATGAATCCGCCTTTCATCAAGAAAGTGCCAAGAAAAGGAATCCACGCGACTACGGGGTGACTAGTGCGATTGGGACCAATGCGACCTTGAATCCACGCCGAGGCTTTGCGTTCTAATAAAACGGAATAGGCGGCAATCGACATTAAAACGACGATGACCAGCAGTCCGCGAGCAGCAGTATAATACCAAGCGGGAGAAAGGACGAGATTGTTGAGAATTTGTTCCATGGTGGTTTAGGCCTTTGGTTGTGGAGCAAACTTCAGCAGTTTGCTTTCGCAAAAAGAGAGGTGAGACCAAGCGCTACCATCGAGAGCGATACCTTCGCTGGAGATGAGGCCTTGAGCAACGGATGCCAGTACAGGATTTTGTTCAGCGAGGGTTTTCCAAACAGCAGTGGTTTCGCTCTTCGCTAAACGAGCGAGTATCATCACATCGGGCAACACGCCAGCAGGGCCAGGGATAGCTTGTGCGAAAGATTGCAGACGGAATTGGCAATTAATGAAGTTACCGCTCCGTTCGAAGACCGTCAGTCCAGGGATAACCACTTCGGCGGCCGAGGTTGTCGCGTCGGCATGAGTGCTGATGACCACCGTACGAACTTTCGTAAGAATAGCGGCAGAGAGGCCGAGACGAGTAACGTCTTCGCGGCAAATCAGCAGAGAGCTGACACGACCAGCCTCGATGTCGCTCGCGAGCGTTTTTAAATCGTGGTCAGCATTGCGGTCAGTCAACCCTGTGACCAAGGCTCCGCGGAAATTGGGCGTGCGATCCTCCGAAATTAATAAGCCATCGTTTTGACCGCGGTGAGCGGGCATGTAGGTTTTGGCGCCAGTTCTCTTGGCTAATTGCGCGAGGAAAAATTGTTCTTCGACGGAGAGATGTCCCGAGCCCACGATGGCCAGACTGCCTTGATGTAAGATCGCGTCGGCAACGTTGAGAGCAGATTCGAGCGATGTGCGTGTGCCTTTGACGATGGCGCTTGTAAGACGATTATCTTCTTCGACGATTTTGTATAATTCGCGACCCGAGTCAGGCATCCAGGTGTCGTTCACGGCATCGTTTTGTCGAGGAGTGATTCGATAAATTTTTCCTTCGCGCGACCATACAGTGGTATTCACACCTGTGCTGGATTCGGTGCAAATCGATGGCGTCTTTTTCAAGAACCAAACCCGCATTTTGAATCGGAAGTCGGTGCTCGTCAGTGCACCCACTGGGCAAATATCAACCGTGTTGAGTGAGTAATTATTATTCAACTCGCGACCAGGGAAACAGGTTAGCGTGTTATAAGAACCTCGATTTACAAAACCGAGAACGGGATCTTTGGCGATATCGTTACAAAACCGAACGCAGCGTGAGCAGAGAATGCAACGCTCGTCGTCGAGCGTGACGCGAGGTCCGAGTTTTGTTTTCTTGGGCTTAGCGTTTTTCTCATCGAGGTAACGCGAGTAGCCTCGACCGTATTCAGCAGAAAATTCTTGGAGCTTACATTCACCCGCTTGATCGCAAATCGGACAGTCGAGAGGGTGGTTGAGGAGAATCATTTCGGTAACCCCTTCTCGGCACGATTTGACCGTTGGAGATTCGAGGCGGACGTGTAATCCGGCAGAAACATTGGTGGCGCAGGCGATGGCGGGTTTGGGTTGCCAGCCAATTTTGGGTTTTCCGTTTTCTAAAATCACTTCGTTGGTTGCTCGATCGCGCAGAGGTGAGCCGAGTTCGACGAGACACATGCGACAATTTCCTGCCACGGGCAGTTTAGGGTGGTAGCAATAATGGGGTACCTCCTTGCCGATTTTGGCGAGGGCATCGACCAAGTTTGCGCCTGCGGCAACTTGGTGTTCAACGCCATCGACATTGATGGTGACTAAGGAAGGCTTATTGTCCGTTACCATGAATCAAAAAAGATGTCTGGAACGTAGGGTGCCGACCTATGGTCGCAAGTGGGAAAGGGAAAATAAAGGGACAAAAGAGAGGGTCATTGGGGTGACGGAGCGGTGAAAAGACGACACCTTGCTTATTTTAACGATTTGTGGGCTGAGAATAGGGGTTGAGAGTTAAAATTACTTGGTAGGGGTATAAGTTTTTCTTGGTGAAAACGCATCGGTCGGTCGGTTTGCCTTTTCAACGAAGGCAGGCAGGATGGGGTATGGCTTGTGTGCGACTCATTTTAGGCGACCAGCTCAATGATCGTCACTCTTGGTTTCAACACGTTGACCCTAAAATCCATTACGTGATGATGGAGGTTCGTTCGGAAACTGATTACGTCAAGCACCACGCCCAGAAAGTCATTGCTATCTTTGCCGCGATGCGAGCCTTGGCCGATCACCTTCGTCAGCAAGGTCACTCGGTTCATTATTTCAAAATCAGCGACGCCCTGAATCGGCAAAATTTTGCCGAGAACCTTCAGTTGATTTTTTCGAAAGTCAAAGCGACCCGCTTTGAGTATCAAGAGCCCGATGAGTATCGATTAGATGAAGAGCTTCTTCGCTTTGCTCGTTCTTGTGGTTTGCCTTTTGAGGTAAAATCATCCGAGCACTTTCTCGATACTCGACTCGGAGTCTCGCAGCACTTTCAACCACAAGCCAAACGCTGGTTGATGGAGTCTTACTATCGAGTCATCAGGAAAAAGACGGGCTATTTAATGGATGAGGATGGTAGCCCCAACGGAGGAAAATGGAATTTTGATACCGAGAATCGAAAGCCATGGCGCGGTTCGCCTCCTTTGCCGAAGTCATGGGATTTTTCGCACAATCATCTTAGTCTTTGGCAAGAAATTCAAAAAGCGGGGGTTAAAACTTTTGGTGAACCTTCGGCAGATTCTTTTCCTTGGCCGCTGAATCGACGCGAAGCGAAGACTCAACTCAAAGCCTTTGTTGAACGAGGTTTACCCCATTTTGGTGATTACGAAGATGCAATGCATTCGACCTCGGATCGGCTTTTTCACTCACGTCTCTCCTTTGCTTTGAATGTCAAAATGCTTTCACCCCGTGAAGTGGTTGAAGCAGCCATCGCAAAACAAAAAGCTAATCCTAAAGAAATTTCACTCGCTGCGATTGAGGGATTTGTTCGTCAAATCATCGGTTGGCGTGAATACATCCGCGGAGTTTATTGGGCCAAGATGCCAGATTATCGCGACGGGAATAATCTCCAACACGAAATGCCCTTACCTCGCTGGTTTTGGGACGGGGAAACGCAGATGAATTGTTTGCGTCATTGCCTCGGACAATCCCTCTCCACTGCCTACGCTCACCATATTCAACGTCTTATGGTTATCGGCACTTTTTGTCTTTCGGCGGGAATCCATCCACGTGCGGTTGAGCAATGGTTTCTGGGTGTTTACATCGATGCTTTTGAGTGGGTAGAATTACCTAATGTCATTGGCATGAGTCAGCACGCCGATGGAGGGTTTTTAGCGAGCAAGCCCTATCTTTGTGCTGCCAGTTACATTGGTAAGATGTCGGATTATTGCTCAGACTGTGTGTATAATCCTAAAGACCGATTGGGTCCCAACGCTTGTCCGTTGAATGTGTTCTATTGGGATTTTTGGTTACGCCATCAGCATCGCTTTTCGAATAATCCACGTATTGGTATGGCTGTTCGACAAGCGAAGGCGATGAAGCCTGAAGATAAGAAGGCTATCCGCGAAAGAGCCGAGGCACTGCGTGCTAAATTAGATCACATCTAAAGCTCGCAACCTTAACTGACTAAACGACTCCAAAGAACCTTAAGGTATCGTCCTTCAGGGTGATTGGAGGCGTTGGGGTGATCGCTGCCTGGGCCAGTCCGATCAAAGATTTGCAGACGTTTTTGATAACGGTGAGCTGCTTTACTAACTAATTCTTCAAAGGCTTCTGCTGAAACCAGGCCAGAGCACGAGCAGGTGATAAAGAGTCCATAGGGAGCGACGAGTTGCATCGCTAAGACGTTGAGATCGTTATATTTTTTTAGTCCTTCCGCTTGTAATTCTTCATCGCGACTGTCGACGAATTTAGGAGGGTCGCAGAGAACGATATCCCAGGTTTTACCGTTTTTCTGCATTTGTCGGATCCAACTAAAAGCATCGGCATGAATGAATTCACAGCGAACTTGATTAAGGTTCATGTTTCGCTTCGCACGCTCAATCGCCTTTTCATCTAAATCAACACCCGTGACTTCGGCGGCTCCAGCGAGTTTGGCAGCGATAGAAAATCCGCCCGAATAACAGCAGAGCTCGAGAACGCGTAAGCCACGACTGAGGTGAGCAAAGCGTCGGCGGTTATCTCTTTGATCACAAAAGAATCCAGTTTTGTGACCCTCGGCAAAATCGACTTCATGAATCACTCCGTGTTCTTTAATTTTAACAAATCGTACGGAAGAGGAAGGAATGTCAGAAGGCATAATTCCTTCAACTCGAGCCACATGGTCATCGACTTGCACGAGTTCTTTTTTGGTACCAAGAGCTTCGTGCAAAATTTTAATCCAGCGTGGCAATCGACGCATGACGGCGATGGAGGAAACTTCAATGGAGAGCGTGTCCCCTAATTTATCGACAACAAGTCCAGAGAGAAAGTCACCGTCGCCGTTGATGACGCGATAGGCATCGGTGTTTTCGTCCAACTTCAAAATATCTTTGCGTAGACTGACGGCTTTTTTGATGGCGGCTTCGAACCAAGCATCATCGGGTTTTCCTGGGCTGGATTTGACGATACGCAGGGCAATGGGTGCCCCTGGATTCCAAAACCCATAGCCGAGATGTGAGCCTTGTTTATCGTAAGCGGCAACGATATCGCCCTGACGTGCGTCGGACGAAACATCGCCAATCATTGAACGAAAAACGTTGGGCTTGGAGGTGAATGTTTTTAGTTGCACCCAGGGTCTCTCTTTAGCGGGAGAGGCATCACCAAGGGCTGAACGGCTAGACGGCTCTGACATAAAATCAACAGTCTAGCATTCAGATCGGAACCAATTTCGTCGCGAGTAAAAGAATCAACCTTTACGCAATAAAACTGCAGATGTATTGGCAAATACCAGCAGGGACAGCAATCGTGAAGCCCGAACGTGCTGGTACATGAAACTGAGTGCCTGCCTTGTAGGTTTTGGCTTCCGAAGAACCATCGAGTGTAACGACACAGGAGCCGTCGGTGATTTCCATTATCTCCGCCTTTTCGGTGCCGAAGTGATAAGAGCCAGGGTAGATTAATCCGAGGGTCTTCTTTTCGCCGTTCGCAAGAAAGATTGAGTGCGAAACCACTTTGCCATCGAAGTAAACATTGGCTTTAGCGACCGCTTTAACGTTAGGGAATTCCATGAGCTTAGATGAGTTTGAGGGGAGAGGGAGTTTCGCCTTTTTGGCGACGACGAATGGAGTCGAGATATTCGTCTTTAAATTTAGGTACCGCAGATTGCACGGGCCAAGCCACCGCTTCCCCGTGAGCACAAATCGTTCGTCCGGCCACTTGGTTGGCGATATCGAGCAATAAGGGAACGTCGGATTCTAATCCGCCACCAGTGGTGATGCGCTTAGAGACACGACTTAACCACAAGGAGCCTTCACGACAAGGCGTGCACTGCCCACAGGTTTCATGAGCGTAGAAGGCATTGAGGTTTGAAAGCGCCTGAATCATTTCAACGGAGTCATCGATGACGATGGTTCCGCCAGTTCCGAGTCCAGTGCCACATGCGGCAATGCTATTAGAATCGAGGGGGATGTCTTCCAATGCCCAATCAAATTCTTGTCCATTCGGAAGCTTGCCTTTGAAGCGCTCGCCGAATTTCAAAATCTTCGTCGAAGATCCACCAGGAATAATCGCTTTGAATTTTCGGCCATCGAGCGGTCCACCACAAAAATCATAGAGCAATTCACCAAAGGTGGCTTTGCCAGCTTCGATTTCGTAAAGTCCAGGACGTTTCACCAGACCGCTGACTCCCCAGATATGGGTACCGCTGTCACCGGGAATGCCGATTTTTGCGAATTCAGCACCACCGAATGCGAGGACATGTTTCACTTGCGCCATGGTCTCGGCATTGTTGACGATGGTCGGGCAATTATAGAGCCCTAACACTGCAGGGAAGTAAGGAGGCTTGATGCGAGGATAACCGCGCTTACCTTCGAGTGATTCGATGAGGCCAGTCTCTTCACCGCAAACATAGCAACCGCCACCACGGTGGACGACGACTTCGCAGGAATAGCCACTGCCTAAAATATTATTACCTAAAAAGCCCTTGGCTTTAGCTTCAGCAATAGCGTTCTCTAAAATTTTTGCACCGTGTTGAAACTCTCCACGGATGTAAATAAAGGTCTGTTTGGCTTGAATCGCCCAAGCAGTAATCGCAATCCCCTCGAGCATTTGATGCGGGTCTTTGTAAATAATTTGTCGGTCTTTATAAGTGCCTGGTTCGGATTCATCGGCATTGACGACTAAGTAGCAAGGTTTGCCCGATTTACGGTCGAGAAACTTCCACTTCATGCCAGTGGGGAAACCCGCACCACCGCGACCGCGCAGACCAGAGACTTCGACTTCTTTGCAGACCTCTTCGGGCTTCATGGCCACCGCTTTTTTCAAAGCTTCGTAGCCACCATTTTTTAGGTAACAATCGATATCAACCGTGTAGCCAGGTTTGCGAAGATTGGCGTAAATGAGTGGGCGTTCTACAGCAGGCATGTTTTAAAAGTATTTGAGTTATCCGTTCCACTCCGGTGTACCGGGTTGGGGTTGATTTTTGCCGTACTGCGGATCTTGCAGGCTTTGCTTGATTTGGTCGGCAAAGGCAGTGGCGTTCTCGGGCTTTACGTTTTCATAAAGCGCGTGATCCACTTGTACCACTGGACCACAACCACAGTCGGCGATACACTCGACAAATTCCAAAGTGAAATTGCCATCAGGCGAAGTTTCACTGCGGGGACAATTTAGAGATTTTTCTAAACTCTCCATTAAGGCATAGGAACCGCGCAGAGCACAGGAGAGCGTGCGGCAAACCTTGATGTGCCGACGTCCAGCAGGACTTTGACGGAACATCGGGTAGAAGGTGACGACTTCCAAAACTTGCATCGGAGTGACTCCGATTTTTTCGGCGACCCAAGCCATGTCTTCTTGCGTGATGTAGCCGTGGTCTTCTTGCACGAGGTGCAAGAGGGGCAAAGCCGCACTGCGTTTTTGCGGATACTGCGCAATAATCGCATCCGCTTTCGTGAGAGTAGAAGGTTGGAGTGACATGGTTAGCGGTCGCATTCACCCATCACGAAGTCGAGAGACCCAAGAATGGATGCGATGTCGGTTAAGAAATTGCCAGGAACAATCGCGGGAAGGATGCTGAGACTGACAAAGCTCGGTCCGCGAATACGCAAGCGGTAGGGAACACCACCGCCGTTAGAAACGATGTAAAAGCCTAAGGCACCTTTGGGATTCTCAGCTTCGAAATAAACTTCACCCGCGGGGATTTGCGGACCTTCGGTGACGAGCATGAAGTTTTGAATCAACTCCTCCATCTTCGTCATCACTTTGGCTTTCGGTGGCAGGAAAATCTTTTTGGCTTCTTCTGCATACCAAGGTCCGCTAGGCATGGTTTTAATTACTTGGCGAAGAATGCGTACGGATTGACGGACTTCTTCCATGCGCACGAGGTAACGATCAAAGCAATCGCCTTTGACGCCGACAGGAATGTCGAACTCGTATTTCTCGTATCCCGAATAAGGTTTATCTTTGCGAAGATCAAAGGGCACTCCCGATGCGCGTAAGTTGGGTCCAGTTAAACCATAAGCCAGCGCTAACTCTTTGGAAATGGGGGCGATGCCTTCGGTGCGTTCGAGGAAAATGCCGTTACGGGTAAGCAAGCGATCGACTTCGTCGATGGTTTTGAGCACCCCATCACAGAAATTTTCAACGCGTTGCAACCAGCCTTCGGGTAGGTCGCGAGTCAATCCACCGATTCGTGTATAGCTAGTGGTGAAACGAGCTCCGGTGAGTTCTTCAAAGAGAGTGTAAAGTTTTTCGCGTTCATTGAAGGTGTACATGAACACCGTCCATGCGCCCGTATCCATCGCATAAACGCCCAACCCGAGAAGGTGAGAAGAGATTCGTGCCATTTCGCAACAAGCCACGCGAATGGCCTCGCAACGTTCGGGCATTTTTAGTCCGGCTAATTTTTCAACTGCAATTGCGTAAGCCACATTGTTGGCCAAAGGCGCCAGGTAATCGAGTCGGTCCGTGTACGGAACGAATTGATTATAGGTCATGTTCTCCGCAATTTTTTCATCTCCGCGGTGGAGGTAGCCAATCACGGGATCGCATTTTACAACTTTGTCGCCGTCGAGTTCGAGGGATAAACGGAGTACTCCGTGGGTGGCAGGGTGGGAGGGACCCATGTTCAGGGTCATGTTTTCACCTCGAAGTTCTTCCGAGCGTGCGGCGATATCACCGAGAGAAATTTCTTTGGTGGTTTTCACAAAATTAAGATTTGGGTTTTTCCTCGTTCCACGATTGGTCGAGGGCTTGGGGTTCGGCGTTTGACATGTGACCACCGCCAGAGACGAAAGGTCCGCCCATCATCGGAGCAGGCTCTACTTTCTGTCCAGTAACCGCGGCGACGTCAGCCGCAGGGAAGGGGACTTCAATGCCGGCGAGGGGGAATTCTTTGCGCAGTGGGTGGAAAGGATAAGCTTCCCACATTAAGATTCGGCGGGGATCAGGGTGACCGACGAAACGAATGCCAAACATATCGTAGGCTTCGCGTTCGTGCCAATTGGCTCCGGGGTGAATCGCGCTCACCGAAGGAACCGCGTCTTGTTCGCAGGCAACGTGCAAGCGCACGTATTCGGACTTGCTGGTATTGAGCAGGTGCAGAACCACGCCAAAGCGAGGGGTGCGTTGTGGCCAATCGACGCCACACAAATCGGCTAATAAATCAAAGCCTTGGGTGTCGCGAAGGTAGCGTACGACTTCGACTAATTCAGCATTGGCCACCTTGAAGGTAGGCATGTCAATCGATGCCAAAGTCTCGGTCTGGGGAAATTTTTGCGTAAAGGCAGCAGCGTCCATTTTAATTTAGCTGACGATTTTCGTATCGATGGTACGGCCGCGGAAAGTGCGTCGAAGTGAGCCACCTTCTTGGCGAATTTTTTCCTGCAATAACATCATGCCATCAAGCAAAGCTTCAGGACGAGGTGGACAACCGGAAATGTAAATATCGACGGGCACAATGTTATCCACGCCTTGAAGAGTGGCGTACGAGCGATACATGCCACCCGACGAAGCACAGGCACCCATGGCCACGACCCACTTGGGTTCAGCCATTTGATCATAAATACGACGAACCACTTCGGCCATTTTGTAAGTGACCGTGCCGGAAACAATCATGCAGTCGGCTTGACGGGGCGAGAAGCGCATCACTTCCATGCCGAAACGAGAAATGTCGAAGCGAGAACCGCCGGCGGCCATGAGCTCAATTGCACAGCAGGCGAGGCCCATGGGCATCGGCCAAACTGAGTGACTGCGCACCCAGTTGACGACGGCATCGGCACGGGTGACGATGACCTCGCCCTCGACCTTACTGTTATAGCCAAATTCGGATTTCACCATGATGGGAAAGTCGCAAGTTAGAAGCGCCTCACGAGGGTGCAAGTGTGAAGGGAAAAAAGCCCATTTTTAATCGCTTCATTATCCTTACTTATGGGAAAGTAACTTTTTAGTAACTGTTTTGGGGCATTTTTGGCATCAAATCGTCACTTTCTGTAAGTAACCTTTTAACAAATGGATGCAAACCCCGCCACCCTGAGTGCAAAAGTGCATTTTCGCACGGTTGTTTTATCGGATTTACACTTAGGCACCAAAGACGCTCAAGCCCGCTCCCTCGTTGATGTTCTCCGTGGCCTGAAGTGTGATAAATTGATTCTCAATGGAGACATTATCGATTTGTGGTCTCTTAAGCGTAAGAACCATTGGGGCCCAGCTCATACGGCGGTTATACGGCGATTTTTGAAAATGGCCGAGAAAGATGGAACGCGAGTCGTGTATCTCCGCGGGAATCACGATGACTTTATTCGCCACTTAATCCCTATCAGTCTGGACCGCATCGAATTAGCCGAGGAGCATATCCATGAGTCCGCCGATGGGCGTCGCTACCTTTGCATTCACGGAGACGTTTTTGATACCATCACGGCAAAAATGCGATGGTTGGCTGTGATAGGGGATGTCAGTTATCAATTCCTCTTAAACATTAATCGCTTTTACAACCGTTGGCGTGCGTGGCGTGGCAAAGAATATTTTTCTCTGTCTCAAGCGATTAAAGGAAAAGTGAAACAAGCGGTGAGTTTCATTTCTCGGTTTGAAGAGCATATTCAAACATTGGCTAGCCGAAGAGGTTGTGAAGGGGTGATGTGTGGGCACATTCACAAAGCCGAGGATCGTTTAATGGGTGAAGTACGCTATTTGAATTCCGGCGACTGGGTTGAATCGTTAACCGCAATCGTGGAAGAAATGGACGGAACCATTCGGGTGGTCGATCAGGCGGAATTGCTCCGCCGCATTGCGGCTCAGCGAGCAGCCTACGAAAAAGCCAAGAGTGCTCAGGTGCCATTAGCTGTTGCCTAAAATGAAGACCATTCCGGTGCTTTCTGCTGGTTTCGGCGAAGGACATAACGCCGCTGCACGCTCGTTGGTTGAGGCGCTGAATCGTCGTGGTGAGGGAAAACTGCAGGCCGAATTTCATGATGTTTTTACTGAAGCTTATGGGGTCGAAAAAGCACGACAACAGCGTGATAGTTATGTGCAGGTGGCTAATCGTTATCCCAAATTGTGGGGCGTGCTTTATACCTTACTCGACCGATTACCTTTGGTTAATCTCTCATTGCCTTTGGTTCGCCCCGTAGAACGAAAACTTTTTTCTATTCTCGATGGCGCAGACGTGCCTGTGGTAGTCACCGCGTATCCACTCTATAATTACATGATAGACCGGCGTTGGACACTCTCTGACTCTTGTCGACCAAGAGTTATCACGGTGGTTACCGATTCAGTGTCAGTCAATCGAGCTTGGCACCGAGCCTATTCCGATTGGTATGTGACGCCGAATCAAGCAACGGCTGAGGTGATGATTCGCCAAGGAGTGCCACGAGAAAAAATTTTACCTTTTGGTTTCCCCGTGAGCGAACGTTTGCAGGCTCGCTCTTCGGCCAAGCCCGAAGGACGTCCGCGTGTTTTGCTGATGCTAAATCCAGGACGCAAAGATGCCGTAGTCGTAGCTCAGGCTCTTGCTGAACTAGATATCGACTTAACCATCACCGTAGGGAAGGACGCTGATTTTAAGGAGGCTGTTGAAAAAGTGGTGGCAGGACGAGCCGAGGTTCTGGGTTGGACGGATCGCATTCCTGAACTGATGTTAACCAGTCACTTGGTTATCTCAAAAGCCGGGGGAGCGACTACGCATGAATGCGTCGCGGCTGGGGTGCCGATGATTATTTCGCAAGTGATTCCTGGCCAAGAAGCCGGCAATGCTCGTTTGATTGTGGATCATCAGGCGGGTTGCTTAGGTTTGACTCCGCAAGCGATGAAGGAAGCGGTCGCACAGGCGTTTGCCGATGACTATCAAGTGTGGAAAAAATGGAAGGCAAATTGCGAAGCGTTAGGAGATGCACAAGGAGCCCAACGCGTGGCGGAAAAAGTTCTCGCTTTAGTTTCGGCTCGTTAGCTTCCCAGGCTTGCTTATTTAGGTTAAGCCTTAATGGCTTTGCAAAAAAGCGACAATTTCTTCGGCACGCTTTTCACTAATACCTTCCACTTGAGCAATCTCCGCGCTGGTAGCTTTACGTAATTTTTGGATACTACCAAAAAATTGTAGGAGGGCAGTGCGACGTTTGGAGCCCAATCCAGGGATTTCATCGAGAATCGATTCACGCAATTTTTGACTCCGCAAATCAGCATTAAAGGTGTTGGCAAAGCGATGAGCTTCATCGCGAATCCTTTGAAGTAAATTTAAGCCGGTATCGTGGTGTGGTAGTTTCAGCTCTCGTCCATCAGGGAAAACAACGGTTTCTTCTTTTTTGGCTAAACCAATGAGAGGTGGAATGGCTAAATCGTGTTCTTGAAAGGCTTGGCGGGCTGCTCCGACTTGACCAATCCCTCCATCGATAATGATAAGATCAGGGAAGGGTCGATTTTCTTCATGCAAACGAGTGTAGCGACGGCCAACAACTTCATGCATTGCGCGAAAATCATCGTTCCCTTCGAAGGATTTAATTTTGAATCGGCGATAACCGCTTTTCTCGGGTTGGCCTTTAACAAAACGGACTAGCGAGGCCACGGCTAAGGTGCCAGAAATGTGAGAGATATCGAAACATTCAATCGTTTCAGGTGTGGTACTTAAGTTTAGGGCTCGAGTTAAATTTTCGAGTGCTTTGCTTTCATCTCGGCGAGGTAAGGGATTTTCTCGTAAAAACCGACGCGACTTCTCGGTCGTTCGTTCTAAAGCATCGAGTAAATCGCGACACTGGGCTGCTTTTTCATAATCGCGTGCGACCGAGGCTTGATGCATGTGTTCGCGAACTTGCTCGGTCCATTCATCGACTCGGCCGGTGAGAAAATCGCAGGCTTGGCTAACACGTTGGGCATAGTCTTCCGCGCTAACGATGTTGGGGAAATTTTGTATTTCGGCTCGGGCATCGGTGAATAATTGCCACCGCCCATCGGGTAATAAGCGAGGATGCGTTTCGGCGAGAATGATGCCGAATTTCTGGCGCATTTCTTTGAGGGTTCGATGAACAGCTTGCTGATGGGGGAAGGGGCCAAAATACTTGGCGTTTTCGATTGTGCGTGCACGTACGATGCGAAAGCGGGGGATGGGTTCTCCGAGATCAACGCGAATTTGTGGAAACTGTTTATCATCTCGAAAAAGAATATTCCACTTCGGTCGCCAGCGTTTAATGAGTTTTCCTTCGAGCAAGAGAGCTTCCGTTTCGCTGCGTACGGCATGCCATTCGAGGTCTTTGACTCGCTCTACCATCGCTGCTACCTTGGGGGCGAGGCGTGAAATGGGGACGAAATAAGAGTCTAACCGACGCCGTAAATCCTTGGCTTTACCGACATAAATGACCAATCCTGCCGCGTCTTTCATGAGGTATACGCCGGGGGAGCGAGGGGCACGGCGTGCTTTCGCTTTAGGCGTAAGTTCTTCCCCATCGATTTGCATTTTGTTTTCTCCCTGTTTTAGTAACCTTAATTCTCCCGTTGCCGCAAATGGAAACCTGTCATAACCCTCGTAAAGCCGTTTTGGTCATCAATATTGGCAATGAGTTGTTAGACGGAATTCGGGAGAATGGACACCTCACTTGGCTCGGCGAACAATTAGCCCGACGTGGTTTACCGATTACTCGTTCGGTAACAGTACGCGATGAGGCCGAAGAAATTGCTGCGGAGATTTCCGAAGCGTGGGGCGACTACGATTTAATTATAACCACTGGCGGGATGGGTCCAACCGCCGATGATCAAACTCGTGCTTCGGTAGCCGAAGCCTTGGGTGTGGAATTATTATATGTACCCGAAGCGGAAAACGCTTTGCGTCATCGGTTTTCCCAGATTGGGCGAAACGTCTCGGCGAAAGATTTAAGTCAATGCACGGTGTTAGCTGGTGGCGAAGTTTTAGAAAACCCTCGAGGCACAGCCCCTGGAATCTTTTTCCGTCAGGCTTCGTCAACCTTGGTTATGCTTCCTGGACCGGCCCTCGAATTGTACCCGATGTTCGAAAACGAGGTGGTTCCACGTTTGCGTAATATCGGCTTTGCCTGTGCGGGAGAGGCTTATGTGCAAATCCGTACTTTTGGTATCGGCGCCGTGCCTTTAGAGGAAATGGTCCGTCCGTTCCTCCTTCCGGGAATGAATCTTACTTTTGGTACGCATACCGGTTTGGTCGATGCGCGGATTTCTTCGGGTGCTAGTGGGGCAACCGATGATGATTTGTGTGAGATTGCACGACGCATTCGCGATGTGGTCGGACATGACTTTATCTGCACAGGTCATTCTTGTTTGGCTTCGATCATTGTCGAACAGCTTCGCAGTATGGAAAAAACGGTTGCTCTGGCTGAGTCTTGTACAGGTGGATTGTTAGCGGATGCTTTTACTGACATCCCAGGAGCTTCCAAAGTTTTTGCGGGTTCAGCGGTGTGTTATAGTGACGATGCCAAAATTGCGATTTTGGGAATTCCTGAGTGTTTAATTGCTCAGCATGGTGCCGTTTCGGCTGAATGTGCGGCAGCGATGGCTACATCGGTGATTGAAAAATTTGGTTCAGATTATGCTATCTCGGTCACGGGCTTTGCTGGCCCTTCTGGCGGAACTGAGCTCAATCCCGTCGGTACGGTTTATATTGGCTATGCCTCTCCCTCGGGGGTGTGGACCAAGAAAGTGATGATGCACGGAGATCGTTTACAGGTTAAACTACGTGCCGTTAACACCGCGCTCGATTTAATGCGTCGGAAAATCAATAAGTACCGCGTAGAGGATCTGATTAATGGTGCTTAATTTAGGTTTTTTCTCCTTTAAGTATTTGAGTTCTCTGGGTTAATTGCCTTGAGGCTTGCCACTGCGGGGCAACAGAAGAAAAGTTCTCTGTGCCCGCTTTTTTTGCCATCGTTGCTGGTAAAGATGAGTATCTCGTGGACCGAGATGCTCAGGCTTTGTATTCCCGTGAGGTAAAATCTGCTGGTGCTGATGGTGATGCTGAAACCATTTCGGGAATCATCAGTCGAGTGGATGAGGCAATGGTGATTGAACAGCAATTTGTTGAGACTATCCGAACCATCTCAATGTTTGGAGGTAAAAAAGTGGTTTGGCTGCGCAATTTAAATTGGATGGTGGAAAGTCAACAAGGGCGTTCTGAAGACGTTAAAGATTCTTTGAGTCGCTTGCTGAAAGCCGCTGCCGAAAGCGGCGATCATGTTTCGATTATTATTAGTGCCACGCCTTACGATGGTCGACGCAAGGAATTGGTAGAATACAAATCAGTCGCGAATGAATTCATTCTGCACAACCCAGCTGCTAAAAAACCATGGGAGAAGATGACGGACCACGATCGCATGCAAATGGAGATGGTGGCAAAGATTTTGACCGATAAAGGTGTGAAGTTTTCGCGTGGCGTTCCAGAAACCATCGTTAGTTTGGTCGGACAATCAACCCGGGTCGTTTTAGCCGAGGCGGAAAAATGTGCAATCTATGCTGGAGAGGGTGGAACATTAAAAGAAAATGATGTGATGCTCATCGTTCCTTCTTTTGGGGACGCAGAGTTTTTTGAGCCGATTGAAGCTCTTTTTGTTCGTGATGTGGAGTGGAC
>CANIUQ010000017.1 GCA_947470855.1 Opitutia bacterium
CGACGATGGATTATATCGTTGGTGATGCGGTAGTCATTCCGCCTGAGAGTGAAAAATTCTATACCGAGAAGGTTGTGCGTTTACCAAGTTACATGCCACGCGACGAGAAACGATTGCCCTCTGCACGGAAGTTCAGGCGAGAAAAAGAAGGGCTTCCTTATCGTGGCTTTGTTTTTTGTTGTTTCAATAATTCCTATAAATTTAGTGCCGAAGTTTTTGATAGCTGGTCGAGAATTTTATTAGCCGTTCCTCATTCCACACTCTGGTTGAGCGCACAATCGGAAGCTGTGGTAAAAAATTTAACGATGGAAATGGTAAAACGTGGGGTTGCCTCATCGCGCCTCGTTTTTTCGCCACGTTTAGAATCGGTGGACGATCATTTAGCCCGACAGAAATGTGCGGATTTGTTTCTCGATACTTTCCCTTACAACGCCCACACCACGGCGAGCGATGCTTTGTGGGTTGGATTGCCAGTTTTGACCCGGATGGGTGAATCGTTTGCGAGTCGCGTGGCGGGTAGTTTGCTTAGCTCCTTGGGCTTGACTGAGTTGATTACGCATTCATTGGCGGAATATGAAGCGCGGGCCATTGAATTGGCCACTCAGCCAAAAAAAATGCAGGCTTTGAAAAACAAGTTAGCTGAGCAACGTGAGCAATCGACGCTCTTCAAAATGTCCGATTTTGCGCGTCGTTTTGAGCAGGCTTTTCGAATAATGCACGCGCGATGGTTGGCTGGACAACCTCCAGATAAGATTGAAATCACGGATTAATTAATCGTTATCGTGGATTAAACGATGGCCTTAGTTTTTACAGCGGTAGATACGACGGTGTTGCGCCTAAAAGGGGAGGACGTGGTTACCTATTTACAGGGCCAGTGCACCGCCGATATTCGGCAAACTCCTTCCGTGCATGCCCTTTGGCTCAATCGCAAAGGCAGGGTTTTGGCTCATACTCTGGTGGCCGCAGAACCTGATGGCAGCTTCCTTTTACTCGCTCCACATTGTCAGCCAGCCGATTTAATTTCGATTATTTCGGCTAACCTGATTGCGGATGATGTCGAGGTTGTGGACGAGACGCAGCGATGGCAACGCGGTATCATTTGGGGTCAGGGTCAGCCCGAAGTTTCCTCTTCGTATAAAATTTTTCCTTCTCATCGCTGTGGAGAAAACAACTGGGAATTATTGTCTCCACTCGATTTTGTTTCTCCATGGCCTTTGGCGGAGGAGCGTCTGCTCGAGCAGAATCGTGTACTCACAGGCGTACCTTCCGTTCCTCAGGATTGTGGCGAGCAAGAGTTCCCCCAAGAGTGTGGTTTGGAGGCTTGGGTGAGTTATCAGAAAGGATGTTATTGTGGGCAGGAGGTGATGGCGCGCATTCATGCCATGGGAACACTTCGGCGCACTTTACGACGCGTCTCTACCTCAGAGGCAATGGTTTCTTTAAAAACGGGTTTAGAATTAAAAAATCTCATTGATCATAAGGTGGTTGGCGTTGTGCGATCGGTTTCCGCTCATCATGGATTAGCCCTTGTCTCCGCCGAACTCACCTCAGGTGCGATACTGTCTAGCGACCTCGGCCCAATCGTTTTAGGTGAGAAAGCGACTTTGGTTAACTCATAATCCTTTCTTTCCATTTGCGGCTGGGGTGGGTAACTCTTAAATCAAAACGGATGGCCTCATCATTTCATTACCAAGAACCTTTTCCCTTGGGAGAGGACAAAACAAATTATCGTTTGTTAACGCGTGACCATGTCTCGGTTGCTGAATTCGAGGGGAAGCCTATTCTCAAAGTAGCTCCTGAAGGATTAACGCTCTTAGCCAATCAGGCTTTTCACGATATAAATTTTTATCTGCGCACGGAACACTTACAACAAGTGGCTGCAATTTTGTCTGACCCCGAAGCGAGCGACAATGATCGCACGGTGGCTTTAGCGATGTTGCGTAATGCCGAAGTTGCAGCCAAGGGCGTTTTACCGTTTTGCCAAGATACAGGTACGGCTGCCATCACCGCCAAGAAAGGACAGCAAGTTTGGACGGGTGGAGAGGATGCTACGGCACTTTCGCTGGGGGTCTATCAAGCTTACGCGCAAAATAATTTACGCTATTCGCAGTTGGCTCCCGTTGATCTTTATACGGAAAAAAACACGGGGACGAATTTACCTGCCCAAATCGATATCGCAGCAGCGGATGGAATGAAGTATGAATTCCTCTTTGTCGCGAAAGGCGGAGGTTCGGCCAATAAGTGTCTCTTGTTCCAAGAAACAAAAGCCGTGCTCAACCCCAAGTCTTTGCCCGCCTTTTTAATTGAGAAAATGAAGGGTCTTGGCACGGCGGCTTGCCCGCCTTATCACTTGGCGATTGTGGTTGGCGGTACTTCCGCCGAGGCGACGATGAAGGCCGTAAAGTTGGCATCAACACACTACTACGATGCTCTGCCAACAAAAGGCAATGAACACGGGCAAGCGTTTCGCGATACTGCTTTAGAAGCCGAATTATTGAAGGCGGCTCATCAACTTGGCATCGGTGCTCAGTTTGGTGGTAAATGGTTTGCTCTCGATGTGCGTGTCATCCGTCTACCTCGTCACGGTGCCTCTTGTCCCATCGGGATGGCTGTTTCTTGTTCGGCCGATCGAAATGCTAAAGCGCGTATCGATAAGAACGGAATTTGGATTGAACAATTAGAAGAAAATCCAGGGAAATTTATCCCTGAAGCTCAGCGTCGCCACCAAGATACCTCGAAGGTTGTACGCGTGGATTTAAATCGCCCGATGAAGGATATTCTTGCGGAGCTTTCAAAATATCCTGTCACGACGCGTTTGGCTTTGACGGGTACTTTGGTCGTTGCGCGCGATATTGCTCACGCAAAATTACGTGAGCGTTTGGAACGAGGTGAAGGGTTGCCTGATTACTTTAAAAATCACCCAGTCTATTATGCTGGTCCGGCCAAAACCCCTGTCGGCATGGCCTCGGGTTCTTTTGGACCAACCACGGCAGGTCGCATGGATAGTTATGTTGAACTTTTCCAAAAGAATGGTGGCTCGATGATTATGATTGCGAAAGGCAATCGTGGCCAGGCTGTAACCGATTCCTGTAAGAAATATGGCGGGTTCTATTTAGGTTCGATTGGAGGTCCCGCTGCCATTCTTGCCCAGGAAAATATCCGAAAAGTGGAAGTGATTGATTATCCTGAGCTGGGTATGGAATCGGTCTGGAAAATCGAGGTGGTTGATTTCCCTGCTTTTATTTTGGTGGACGATAAAGGGACGGATTTTTTCCAAAACCTTCCGGCCGGTTGCGGAATCTGCGCCCCTTAATGGTTAAACCGGCGAGTGAAGAGTGGGACGCCCTAGCGATCCCACTCTAAAGCTCCGCGCTTCACTTCATAGGCCAAGCCAATGATAAGTGTTGCGAGGAAAACTGCCGTGGCTGCGGTGATGGCAATTCCTGCTGCTAAAAATTCGCGATAAACTAAAGCCCAGGGAACGAGAAAGACGACTTCGATATCAAAGAGAATAAAGAGCATCGCCGTGACATAAAATTTAACTGCGAAGCGTGGGTGAACTTTACCCTCCGCAGGCAATCCGCATTCGTAAGCCTTATCTTTGATGTAATTACCTTTGGCGCGTTGGCCAAACACGTGACTGGCGATTAAAACGATTGCAGGGATGGAGAGTCCAAGAACGACTTGTACAAGAACGGGCAAGTAGGTTTGGAGACTTTGGGATTCAGCAGCCATAACGGTCACATGACAAAAAAGCCCTTGGTCAATGACGCAAGGGCTTTTCGATAAATTCCTGTTAATGGGGTTATTTTTGTAATGGAACGGCTTCGAGTTCGGTGGGAGTCGGTGGTTCGGGGGGTGGCTCTGAACGCTTTTTTAGGTCAGCCAAGGAAGTAGGGATTTGATCAGCCACCCATGAGGCACTGATGAAGTCCGCTTTTTCATTTAATTGATTTAACGGGTGGTTGGCAATCGAGTGGGTGGCACGAACGAAAACTTTCGGGAGTTGATTTTTGTCGGGAGGCTCGATGGTTCCCCAAATCGTATGGATAATGGTGCCATCCCAGAATTCGATTTTCACTTCACGTGATTGTTTAAAGGCAGTTTGGGCTTCGGGATTGTTTTTTTCGACGGCGTCGCTAATTCTAAGAGAGGATAGTGTGCGCGAGAGGTCTTCGAGTAACATCGCCTCTTTCCCTTTAAATGGCACTTTCGGTTCCGTACGAGTGAAAGTCTCCTGACCATCGCTTAAAATAAAAGTAAGCGATTTAATTTCGAGGTCGTTGCGACTATATAAAAGCGGATTAATCCATGAGGAGGGGTCTGATTCGAGGTAACCAGTAAAGTTGGAGCGCAGAGCGACGTTCTCGCCTTGGAGGCGAATGGCTGATCCCGCGCCATCGTCAGTTGTTTTTCCGATTTCGAGGACGAAGGATTTTCCTTCGTTGGAAATGAGAGTTAGGGTGCTGTCTTCTAATCCTAATTTACCGAGACGTTTAGGGTTCGTGGTTAGAACGCCTAAGTTTTCAGCATTTTGTAAAGATTGAATGAGCGGGCGGAGACGATTTTCGACATCGGCTGGCAGGCCAAACTTTTCTTTAACCGTCCATTCGCCAGCGGGATTTTTTTCTATCGTCGCTGACTTATTATTGGCTTTGATTTCCAGCCGTTGTGCATGGCTTAAAATATCAGCAGGAATCAAGGCTGTCTTCGTTGGAGCTGGAGCAGGAGATGACGACTTTGATTGCAGGAGAATCAGGGCAACAATGCCCACGACAAGAGTGCTGAGGAGAAGCGTTTTATGGCGCATGATTAAGAGACTTGAGGGCGACGACGGACGAGATGATAGATGAATCCGGCCAATCCTGCGAGGGCAGGGCCGATGAGGAGGTTAAGGATTTGTAGCCAACGACCGAGGGTGTTAACCTCTTCACTTAATCCGCGGCGAATGGCACGACGTTCTTCAACCAGTTTCTCGGCTTGTTTTTGGAACTGGTCGATTTCCTTTTGTACTTCTGGAGTGATAACGAGCGTTTTGGCATTGGCCGCTCCAGAGCGTCGCGAGATTTCGTTGATGCGATTATTGGTTTCCTCGAGACTCTTTTCAATCGCATCCAATTTGCTTTGATAGCGACGTTGGGCTTCGCGCTCTATAGCAACCACGACTTTGAAGGGACGCAGCGAGGAGCCTTTGGCGCGTAGAGTCACGAGTTCATTGTGGCCACCTAAGGTTTCGAGACTGCTGAGAACGAATTTTAGATTATCGTTAATTTCTTCGAAAACAGATTGGCCGTTTAGTTCGCGTTGACGCACGGTGAAGGGGTCGACCAAAAAGTCGGAATCGCCCACGACTAAGATGCGGCCTGGTTTAATGGATGATTTTAGGTGATGAGTGTTCGTGATGCCTGCGGGAGCCCCAGCGGCAAATGCCGAGGTGAAATTACCCGTAACATCGGCAGCTAAAATGCGTCGTCGGGTGTCGGGTTTTGTCTCTGGTGCTACGCGCTCAAAAGGGCCAGCATTGGCTACAGCTGTGCTGACTGATCCGGTGTTATTACCTTTGAGGAAAATGAGCGGCGTTAGTTTTAATCGATCGCGAGCCTCTTCGGTGAGCGAGATTTCGCCAGCTTCCATAAAAGCAATTTCGCTTAAATCAGCTGTGAGTGGGGAATCAGCGGCTAATCCTTCGGGCCCGACGGAGAAGGCTGCAGGGTATTGAATGGGCTGTCCACGTGAACCGCGGATATTAACACATTTTTCTAAATCAGCCGCGACGTTACTGGTCTCAACATTGACGCCCCAAACTCGGAGCAGAGCAGGGTCGCTAGAAGCTCCGGCGGCCGCTGGTACCACACTGAAAGGTCCAGCGCCTTGTTGATACTTTTGTAAGCGAGAGAGAGGATCCATCGCCACAAACAAGTTGCCCCCATTCATCAAGAATTGATCAACCTCATAGGCTAATTTATCAGAGAGGTGATGTGGGTGAATGAGCATAACGACGCGTGTGTCTTTCGGGAGTTCCGTCGCTTGATTACTCAAGGTCGCAACTTCGTAGGTTTGAGCTAATTCGCCGAGCAGAACATCGGCTGGGCCTGGTTGTTGTTGTGGTCCTTGTGGCAGATTATTGGCAATCGCGAGCGTACTAATGAGAGTCAGTTTTGGTTTCTCTAAGCGCGAGGTATTGGCGATGAGTTTGGAAATATCGTACTCCAAAAACTTTTCGCGTGAAGGATCGAGCAAGTTGATGGATTTAACTGTATTGGCCTGTTGAGCGGTTAAACCAAGGTAAGCAGTTCCGTTGGGTGTATTAATCCCTGATAGAGAGTAGTGGTTGGCCCGTTGTTCCTCTTTGGTGTCAGGCTTAGGATCTGTGATGATTAATTTAATTTTCCCTTGAGACGAAGCGACGTACTGCTGCAAGAGAGCTTCAACGCGGCGAGAGTAACTTTCTAGATAAGGACGTAATTTGACGTCGGAGCGGCTGACATAAAGTTCGAGGGTAACAGGCTCATCCAGCTTGCTGATAATGTTTTTCGAACCAGTAGAGAGGGTGAAAGTGCGATCCTCGGTGAGGTCGATTTGTGCCGAAGTCGCACTGAAAATGAGGTTAACAAAAAAACCAAGAGCAAGAACTGCTAAGGTGGCGAGAAGGGCTTGGGCGCGAGACATGGCTAGAAATTATCGACGTTCGATGATGAGAGTGCTGAGACCTAGTCCAGCAAAAGAGAGAGTGAGGAAATAAGCGCAGGGACGCAGGTCGATCAGTCCTAGCGTGAACGGTTCGAGATTGCGCCAGAGTCCGAGACGTCGGACTTCTTCAATGGCACTAGGAGAAAGGATGCCAGCCAGTAGTTCGTCGAAAACTCCATACCCCACAATCACGAGAATAAAGCAGGCCAGAAAACCGACAACGAAAGCGATGACTTGGCTACGTGTTAATGCCGAAGCGATTGTAGCGATGCCTAAGCATGCTCCCGCACAAAGGAGCGAGCCGATGTAGCCAGAGATAATAACGCCGACATCGGGGTCGCCGAGATAGCCAATCGTGAATGCGATGGGTGTGGTGATGAGAAGTGCACAGGCTAAAAAAGCCCAGCCAGCGAGGAATTTACCGAGAGCAGTTTGCCATACCGTGACAGGCCAAGTTAAGAGCAGTTCAATCGTGCCTTGGCGATGTTCCTCCGCCCAGAGTCGAGCACCAGCGGCAGGAGCGAGAAACGCCCAGAGCCATGGGTGATAGAGAAAGAAACGATCTAAATTAGCGACACCTGCTTCATAAATGTAGCCCACAAAGAAAGCCAAGGAGATGGCAAAAGCATTGAAGACGGCGAGAAATACGTATGCGAGGGGCGTACGGAAATAGCCAGCAAACTCACGTCGGAAAACCGCTCCGATGGTCTTGCGAGCGGATATTGAAGTTGTAGAGGAGGACATGGTCATTAAGCGGTGAGTTGACGGAATATTTGGTTTAAGTCGGAACCTCTTTGGAGGAATTTCTCTTTCGATTCATCGCAGCGGACTTCACCTTGAGCGATGATGATAACACGAGTGCAGAGTTCTTCGATTTCTTCCAAGATGTGAGTAGAAACAATGACTGCTTTTCGAGCGGCCATTTCTTTAAGGAGACGGCGTACCTCAAATTTTTGGTTAGGGTCGAGGCCGTCGGTGGGTTCATCGAGGATTAAAACTTCAGGGTCATGAATAACGGCTTGTGCAAAGCCGACCCGCATGCGGTAGCCCTTAGAGAGAGTCTCGATGGTTTGTTGGGCCACTTCCGTTAAACGACATAGCGATAAAGTGTTCTGAACTTTTACGCTGGGTTTAGGCAGTCCGCGAAGTTCGGCGGCAAATTGTAAGAATTCGCGCACAGTCATTTCGCCGTACGCTGGAGCGCCTTCAGGTGAGTAGCCGAGGTGGGCTTTGGCGGCCACGGGACTTTCTGTAACATCGAAACCTCCAACCTTCGCGCTTCCCGAATCGGGGAGCAGGTGGCCAGTGAGTAATTTCATCGTGGTTGATTTTCCCGCACCATTGGGTCCGAGAAAGCCAACGACTTCACCGCGATCGACTTGGAAGGAAATTCCGCGGACGGCTTGGATTGAACCGTATGATTTCCTTAAGTTCTGTGCTTCAATGAGAGCCATAAATTAGAGTGCTTGTGGAGTGGATTGAGCTGCGAGAGGAATGCCGGCTTTGTTCAAACGAGCAAAAATTTGGAGAAGCAATTTTTGGTTAAACTCCAGTTGCTTGCCTGCGACGGCGGGGAAATACCAGTACATAAAGCGAATACTAATCGACCAATCGCTCAGTTCGGTGACGTGAACGAGGGGTGACTGGCGGGGGTCAAAGCCTTCATGGTGAGTGAGTAGTTCACGGATAATCTTTACGGCTTCTTCTACTTTTTCTGCGGGGGTGTTGACGGCGAGGTGAATTGAATCTTGCGCACGAATGAAGTCGCGGCGGGTGAGATTAACGATGGCGCGATTGGCTAAATCGCCATTGGGAATAGCCAGACGCTGTCCATCATTGAGCACAATGGTGGTTGAGCGTAAGCCGAGGGCTTCGACACGACCTTCATGGGTGCCCGTATTAATCAAATCACCGAGAGTAAAGGGTTGGTCGATAATGAGCATGACGGCACCAAAGACGTTTTTGATTGTATCTTGAGCAGCAAAACCGACGGCAACGGCACCAGTGGCGAGGAGGGCGAGGACGGATTTAGCAATCTCGGGGTCGATAATCGAAATAGCTTTAACCGATCCCACGAGGATGACTGCGACTTTGATGACCGTCCCCAACATAGGGATGAGTACGTCATCGAGTTTATTGTCCGTCCTGTTGGCAATTTTTTGTGCCCAAGCAATCGGTACGGCTACTAACTGAAAGACAGTACAGGTATGGGCAATCGAGAGCAGGAAGGTGTAGAATGTGACAACGGCACCCTGTTTGGAGGCTGGGAAATGGGTAATATTATGGTCGAGTAGAAGCCAAATCGTGTAGGCGGGGATAAGGATTTGGAGGGATTTGCCGATGGCGGTAATTAGGGCTTCAGCAATCGGGCTTTTATCGAGTTTCTGGCCTAACCAGCCGAAGAGGCGTTTGCTTAGCCAACCAATGAGAAAGGCGAGAGAAAGCAGGCCACCAGAGTTAAATAGGATTTCTTTAAAGTCGATGGGAGTGACGGTCGTTTCGGCTAGAATCATAGATAAATGAGAGAAGGGTAGATGTAGACGGGAGATACCTGTTAAGCAAGCGTCACCGATTTGCCAATCCGCTTGAAGAAATGACCGCCACTTGCCACTCTGGTTCCAGAGGAATGAGCGAAATAGCCGAAAAAAAGCCCACCAAGCCGGTGGTTTTAACCTGTGCCCAGCCCACTGGGAGACTTCACCTAGGTAATTATCTTGGTGCCGTGCTGAACTGGGGAAGGATGCAAGATGATTACGAATGTTATTTCGGAATCGTTGACCAGCATGCGATAACAGTGCGTCACGTTCCCGCGGAACTTAGAGAAAATACTTACTCTTGTTTGGCGCAGTATGTCGCTTGCGGTTTGGACCCTACCCGGAGTCACTTATTCGCCCAGTCTCACGTTATTGGACATACCGAGTTGGCTTGGATTTTAGGCTGTCTCTGTCCTCTGGGTCAGTTGGAACGGATGACACAGTTTAAGGACAAGGCACGAAAACAAGAATCAGTGGACGCAGGATTACTTTATTACCCTGTGCTGATGGCGGCGGATATTTTATTGTATAATGCTGAATGTGTTCCTGTTGGGGATGATCAAAAGCAACACCTGGAGCTGGCTCGTGATTTGGCGGAAAAATTTAATCACCGCTATTCGGAGACTTTTAAGTTACCCGAACCGTTTACTTCGAAAGTTGGCTCGAGAATTATGTCTCTCCAGGATCCTTTAGCCAAAATGTCGAAGTCTGACCCCAATCAAGCCTCCACGGTTTATATTACAGACCGACCTGAGGAGATTCGGAAAAAGATTATGTCCGCCGTCACTGATTCAGGCAGTGAGGTCCGTGCAGGGGAGGGGAAGCCAGGTGTGACTAATTTGCTAACGATTTTGTCGGCCTGTACGGGTCGTTCACTTTCTAACCTCGAAGCAGAGTTCAGCGGCAAGGGTTATGGTGACTTTAAGAAGGCCGTCGCCGAGGCTGTTATCGCCACCCTTGATCCTGTCCGTCTGCGTTACGACGAGCTGATTAAAGATCGGGATGCTTTACAGGCTATTTTTAAGTCGGGCGCAGAAGTCGCTCAAAAAACCGCTTACCGTACGCTTGCGAAAGTTAACCGAAAGGTTGGCTTTGTGGAGCGACCACGTTAAATCTTTTTAACCCCAAAGCCCCTCACTATGTCACGCGAACTCGAAAAAATTCTCAAAGAAAAATGGTTTCTGGTAGCGGCCGACTTTATTGCGGTGGCTGCCATTCTCTTACTCGATTTGAATATGCGCGATGGTTTCGATGCCTTTCTCGCTGTGATGGGGATTATGGGAGCTTCGCTTATTGTCGTCGTGCCCGTTATCTTAGAGGGTGGAAATCAGAAAAACCGTTTGGCGGAGCAGGCGAGGTTGCGTGCGGCATTAAAAGAAGAAGTGGATGCGTTGCGTTTACAGTGGCGTGAGGCTGATGAACAGTATGCTCACCGTTTTAAGGAAATTGAACAGATTGCACGCAGTACCAGTGAGGCTGTGGCACAACGTGCTTCAGTTGAAGTGAATTCGCTTAAGGCGGCTAATCTGGCATTGGAAACAAAAGTGAAGAATTTGGAAAAAGAGCTCGGTGCCCTCGAGGGAGGAGTGAAGAAAGAGAACTTGGATGAAGTGAGTGAGAAAATCGTTGCTCTCGCACAATCAGTACGTGGAGCTGTGGCTGACGGGGAAGAAACCAATGATGATTTGAAAAAAATTCGCGCAGAACTCAAAAAAGTTCATCAGCGCTTAGAACATTACGATGAGGCGTTGGCGACTTTGCGTGAGGCGAGTCGTGCCTCTACGACAGCTGAAACAGCTTCCACTCCTTCGCCGTTAAGACCTGCCGATGAACCCGAGGAGGAGTCAGACCTTTTAACATCGGCCTCGACGGAGAGCGACGAGGAGATTGCGGAGGAAGAGGATTTAGTTGATGAGGATGAGGTCGAGGTCGTTTCGGAGGAGTCGCCTGTGAGTAATGATGGTTCCGGCACTTCGCTGATTATTAACTTAATGATCGGTATTGGTAATAAGCCTTTCGTTCGAGGAACGGGACCTGGGTTGAGTTCGAGTAAAGGGGTGCCGATGAATTTTTTAGGCATTGGTCGTTGGCAATGGACCTCGCCTGACCCTGATGCTCCAGTGACGATTGAAATTTGGAAAAACGATCAAACTCTCATCGGCGAACCCATCCATATTTCTGGAGGAGAATCGATGGAAATCCAAGAGAGTCACTTTTCGGGTTCCTAAAGTTTGATGTACAGGTTATTTTTATTTTGGTTAACAATCTTTGGTGCTCTGGCTCACGCCGATAGCCTGCCACCTGAAGAAAGAATTTTTCAAAATGAAACCAGTTTGGGGTTAATTCTGGGGCCGGATGTTACGGAAAATAGTTTTGTCGCAGCCCATTGCGAGGCCCTGCAACGTTACTTGCAGCAGATTATCGTCATGCCTGAATTGCCACCTCCTGCGGCACGTATTGAGATGATTACGGCAGATTCATCTTCTCCCCTTACGGTCTTAAATAAAGGGGGTGTGGTGGTGGCTCAGATTCGAATTCAGTCAGTCTCACAAGCTTCTTCGCAATTGGCCGAAGCTGTCTCTCGTCTCTGGTTGGGGCGAGCGGCGGTGGCGGCTGGTAAGCCCATTGATGTCAGTCAGCCATGGTTGCGGCAGTCATTAAAAAGTGAAACTTTGGCTATGCTTAGACCAGCGATGGTTGATGCCTGGTATCGTCAGGGGCGTGCGACTGCGCCTGCACGTTTGCGTGATGTCGTTGAAGGACGAGCGCCAGATTTTGAGGCTTTTTTGTTTTGGCGAGCGCTGCGAGCAGAGTTGGGTGGAGCCTCTGAACAGGTGCGGGTAATGATTGCGGTTTCTCGCGGCGAGGATGTCTTACGAGAAGCTCGTCCAAAAAAACCTTGGGATGAAGAAGCGTGGCTGCTTGCCCGTGCCAATTTATTGCTTACACGCATGCCCCCTAGTTTGAGCATGCAAGAGTCGGCTGATGCCTTGCGTGACATTTCGCGTTTCGTTTTTGATTTTGGAAAAGGCGATACCGTTTGGGATGGGCCAGCCTTGGTGTTCTATCGGGAGGCTAAGGGGGTGAAAGTCGCCATGGCGGCACGATGGTCAGCACTGCAGCGTGAAATTCTTCGGCAAAATCCTGTTTACCACAATGCTTGGCGGGCGCTTGGCTCGTGGTTAGAAAATTTCGAGACAGCAACGCCCGAGGAGTTGAATGAACTTTGGGGCAACTATTTGCGCGAGAGAGCGGCGGCGGAGACTTTGCAACGCGAAGTTAAGCAAGTGCTCATAGACTCAAATCATCTATAAAAAAGCCAGCAATCGTGCTGGCCTTTTTTAGGAAGAGAGAATCGAAGAATTACTGATTCGATTTTCCTGATTCAGTTTTTTGCAAAATCTGATCAGCGAGCGTTACGCGGAAGAGGGAAAGGGCTAGCCAGAAAACGCCCGTGAGGCAGGCTGAGGCATAGGCTGCACCGATAAGAACGGCGGTTTCGCCAGACTCTACCCAAGGAACGTGCTTCTTGAGAACGGTGGTCATCCAGAAAAAGAAGATGACGGACAGAACGATATCGATAATCGCACCTTGTTTGGTGACCAACTTCGGCTTCAAGTTATCCATGGGGCTGACATTCGTGGCATTACGTCCTCGGCTGTCAATCTTACCCGAATGATAATGTGCAAAGTGCCAGTTTTTTAGGCTTTTATCTATCTCCGCCCTTGCTTATCGGAACAAGCTGTTCAGCCTGCCCGCCCGGACTGTTGATTGCTTTTCTATAACTATTCCCCTTTATTTTCCCTTCAACTATGGCCGAAGAGCTCAAGGATACTCTCAATCTCCCTGTTACGGACTTCCCCATGCGGGCGGGTTTGGCTGAACGGGAGCCTCTGCGCGTGGCGCATTGGGATCGCACTAAACTTTATGAGCGTATTCAGGCGCGGGCCAAAGGGAAGCCCGCCTTTGTTCTCCATGATGGGCCTCCATTTACCAATGGCGATGTGCATATCGGTACGGCACTCAACAAACTTTTGAAGGATGCGATTTTGCGTTATAAATCGATGCGCGGCTATCGCACCCCTTATTTACCAGGGTGGGATTGTCACGGTTTGCCGATTGAACACAAAGTGATGAAAGAGTTGCAGGCTAAAAAACAATCGCTCGATGCCTTGGGTGTTCGCAAGGCCTGCGCTGATTTTTCAGCGGCCTATATTGAAAAGCAACGCGGGCAGTTTCGTCGTTTAGGAATTTTAGCTGATTGGAAGTCGGAATACAAAACCATGGATCCTGCCTACGAAGCAGAAATCCTCAAAGGCTTTTCGAGTTTTGTTGAGCAGGGTTTGGTTTATCGATCAAAGAAACCTGTCTATTGGTCCATTCCTTGTCAGACGGCTTTGGCCGAAGCCGAAATTGAGTATCTCAATAAAAAATCTCATTCTATCTGGGTCGCTTTTTCAGTACCCCATCCTGGAGCGAAGGGCTTGCAGCCTGCACATCCTCTCTCTGTCGTCATTTGGACGACAACGCCTTGGACTTTGCCAGCTAATCTGGCGATTGCGGTTCATCCAGATCTCGAGTATGTCGAAGTGAAACAGGGAGAAAAATCCTATTTGGTCGCTCGGGCTCGTCGGGATGCATTTGTCGCCGAGTGTGGCTTGGAAGGCGCAGTCGATGGGCAAATCTTTAAAGGAAAAGTTTTAGAGGGTTTGTTGGCGCGTCATCCTTTTATCGAACGCGATGCGCCCGTTGTTTTAGCCGAGTATGTCACCACCGATGCGGGTTCGGGTTGTGTGCACACTGCTCCTGGTCACGGCTTAGAAGATTTTCAAACAGGTAATAAATATGGATTGGAGCCTTATTGTCCGGTGCGCGACGATGGCACTTATGCTGACGATGGTCGAGTGCCCAAGGAGTTAGTCGGCGTTACAGTTTTTGAAACCGAAGGGAAAAATCCAGCGAACATCGCTGTCCTCGGTTTGTTGAAAGCACGCGGAGCCTTATTAAAATCTCAAACGTTTGAACACCAGTACCCTCACTGTTGGCGTTCGAAAACCCCCGTTATTTTCCGTGCCCTGGATCAGTGGTTTGTTGGTTTGGATCGTGGTGGATTGCGTGCGAAAGCTTTGGCGGCTGTCGCGCAAGTGAAGTGGATTCCTGCCAGTGGCGAGAATCGCATTCGTGCTGCTTTGGAAGGAAGACCTGATTGGTGTATTTCTCGTCAAAGAGCTTGGGGTGTTCCCATTCCCGCTTTTGTCTCTTCCGCAACAGGCGAATCGTATTTAGATGCAGGAGTTGTTCGTCATGTCGCTCAACAAGTGGCCCAGAAGGGTAGTGACTGGTGGTGGTCTGCTTCAGTGGAAACTATTTTACAAGGAGCACCTGTGCCTTCGAGCTGGCCTAAGGATTTACGAAAAGGCACAGATACTTTGGATGTGTGGATTGATTCGGGATCGAGTCATTTAGCGGTTTGTGCCCGTCACCCTGACTTACATTGGCCAGCTGATTTGTATTTAGAAGGCTCAGATCAACACCGCGGTTGGTTCCAATCCTCCCTTTGGACGGCAATAGCCGTGAAGGGTTCGGCACCTTATCGCCAAGTTTTGACCCATGGTTTTGTCGTCAACGAAAAGCGTCAAAAAATTTCTAAGTCCGATAACTCAGGCAAGCCTCAGACGGCCGATGATTATGTAAAAAAATATGGAGCAGATATTGTACGTCTCTGGGTTGCTTCAGAAAATTATCAGAGCGATATTCCGATTTCGGATGCGATTTTTGATACCATTTCTAATCAGTATCGTGGAATGCGTAACTCATTACGTTATCAGTTGGGCAATCTTTATGACTTTGATGCGACGCGAGACGCACTCCCTCTTGCCCAATTAACACCGATTGATCGTTGGGTCTTGGTTGAGACGGCACGATTAATTCGTGAGGTGACGGATGCCTGTGAGAGAAATGAGTTTCATCGCGCGGCAGCGGCATTGGCGAGTTTCACCACAAATACGCTTTCCGCCACCTATCATAATATTGTTAAGGATCGTCTGTATACTTTGGCCCCCCATCATCCTGATCGACGATCAACGCAAACAGCTATCGACACCGTATTACGAGTTTACCTGAAGTTATTGGCTCCTTTTGTTCCCTTTACCGCAGATGAAGCTTGGTCTCATTTGCATGGACGGCAGGAATACATCGATGAGGTCAGTGTGCACTTGCAAGATTGGCCAGAAATTGTGGCCTCGTGGGAGGATGCAACTGGCTTGCAGGCCCATACGGCTGTCGCTCGCATTCTTGGCTTAGCCTCGCAAGTCAATGTCCCGATGGAAAAGCTCCGCCAGGAGAAAAAAATTGGCCAATCCCTGGAGGCTGCGGTTGTGGTTGTCGGCGATCCAGCCAACGATGATTTTGCGGAATTATCCAAGTTTTCTGAGATTTTAGCTGAATATTGGATTGTTTCGGCCGTTACCTTGCAGCCCAAAGCAGGGGCTTCTCTAAGTTTTGCCGTGGATCACGCCCCTGGCGTTCGCTGCCCGCGTTCATGGCGCTGGGTTCCTACGCTTGTCGAGGCAGGAAAATACGGTATGGTCTCACCCCGCTGTCGAGAAGCGCTTGCGGCTAAATATTCTCTGTCATAAACTTCTTTTTCATGTCCAAAAAACCTTCCTCCAAAAAGCCTGTGGCCAAAAAGCCGGTGGCTAAAGTGGTTTCAAAAAAACCTGTGGCTGCTAAAGCGCCAGTTGCTAAAAAACCTGTCGCGAAAAATCCAGCCACGGCCAAGTCAATCAAAGTTCCGGCCAAGAAGCCTACTCCCGTTGGCAAAGGTCAGCCAGTTAAAGGGTCGAGTGGGAAACCCGTAGCCATTGTTAAAGGGAAAAAAGTTGAGGCTAAAGTGCCAGTGAGGGATCTCAAAGCTGAACACGAAAAACAAAAGCAACTTCTCGATAATCACCGTAAAGGGCATCATCAGTCTTCGGAGATTGAGGCACCTCCTCCTCCCAAACGTCAGCACTACACGATTGAGGATGTTCTCGCTTATTTAAAGAACCGTAAAAAAGAAGGAGCGAAACTTAATCTTTGGGTTCCCGATGAAGAGCGAAAAGCGCGTGAGAAGGCTGCGGTCGCATCGCGCGAAAAGGGAGTGAAGACGCACAGCATCGCAGCGGCCTCGATTGCAGATTTATTAGGTGGCAATAATCCCTTCCGTAAGGGTGGTGCGGTGCAGGATGAATTGCATCAAATCCCCGAAAAACTTCGACGCTTTTATCATTTGCTCCTCTCGATGCGAGAGGCGATTCAGAAAGGGTTGGCATTCCATGCCGAAGAGGCCTTGAAGAAGAATGGTAAAGATGATGCGGGAGATCTTTCTGGTTATTCGCAACACTTAGCTGATGCGGGAAGTGATACGGCAGATCGCGATTTTGCCCTTTCTCTGATTTCTAATGAGCAAGAAGCGTTAAAGGAAATCGCTGATGCGATTGCGCGAATGAAAAAAGGCACTTATGGGGTTTGTGAAATCACCAATAAGCCTATTCCTCATGCACGTTTAATGGCCGTACCTTTCACTCGATACTCGCTCGAAGGACAAAAGGAACTTGAACGTAATCGTCGTGCACATCGTCGTCGCGGCGGGAATCCCTTGGGCGAAATTGGTGACGAAGTTGGATTTGGTTCAGGGGGTGGCGGAGGCGAAGATGATTCTCGTGAGTCATAATGCCTAAGTTCTTCAGTTTAAATCGCTTGATGCCTTATCGAACCTTTTGGGTAATCGCCCTAAGTGTTTTGATTTTTGATATTCTAACCAAGTTTTGGGTGGTGCGGCACATTCCTTATGGGACTTATTTTTTAGAAGACCCTGAGCGTCCGCCTCTAGTTATTTTTTCCCGCTTTTGGTTGGTGCATGTGGGCAACAAGGGTGCTGCGTGGGGCTTGGGTTCGCAGTATGACGTGCAACCTCTTTTAGTTTTCTTGGCCTTGGCGGTGCTGGTTCTGATTTGGCGCTGGCGTCATTCGCTATTACGCGAATTGGCGGGCGGTCAATTCGCCTTTGGGCTGTTTGTCGGAGGGACGATGGGCAATGTGCGCGACCGTCTTTTCGGGGATCACGTGATTGATTTTATTGATATCCATTTACCTTATTATCGTTTCCCTGCTTTCAATGTCGCCGATGCCTGTATTTGTGTGGGCGTAGGTTTGTACTTATGGATGTCTTACCGCGATGATCGTTTGCGACGAGAAGCCATGGCTTCGCATTCGGGTGATGATTTAAGTAAAAATTAAAATGTTGAAGTTCGATGTGGCAGCAAACCCTGGGGCTTTAGCTTATAAGCTTTTAGCTGGTCTGGTTGTGCCTCGTCCCATTGCTTTGGTCACCACCATCGATGCTCATGGACGAACCAATGCTGCACCATTTTCTTTTTTTAATGTGATGGGCACCGAACCACCTTTGGCGGTTTTGGCTCCGAGTGATCGCGATGATGGCACACCCAAAGATACGGCGGCGAATTTAATCCAAAACGGTGAATGCGTTATTCATCTCTGTGATGAACCCCTGCTTTTGCGTATGGTGGAGTGTGCGCGTTCCTTGCCTCCAGGAGAGAGTGAAATCGAGCGTGGTAAATTCAAGACCGCTGCTGCGGAGCGCGTTCGTCCACCTCTTTTAGTGGAGTGTCCAGTTGCCCTCGAGTGTCGGGTTTTGGACATTAAGCGTTACGGTGAAAATCGCCTCGTGGTAGTCGAAATTCTTCTCGCTCATGTTCGTGAGGGTATCGCAGATCCGCAAACTTGGAAAGTGGATTACACGCATTACGAACCCATTGGCCGTTTAAATAGCCCTGATGGTTATATGCGAACCAGTCAGCGATTGAAGTGCGACTTCCCTCGGGACTAAGGAAGTTTGCGCAGGCGTTTTTGTACCGTGGCAAAATCATCGCTTAGCGGTGCGATGAGTTCAATGGGCTTCCCGGCTACGCGTCCGCAAATTTTGCTCAAATGCAAGAGTAGGCAGCGATGCAAAGGGCGATCCTCTCCTTTGTTGAGGCGACCTCGATGGGTTGTGTCTGTTAGGGTGACTCTTCCTGTGCGACCGTAGTGCAGTTCGCCAGCAATAGAGATGCCGCATTCCTGGGCATGGAGACGGATTTGGTCGCGACGTGGGTAGTGCGTGGTGGCAGTCCATTCTCGCCAGCGTCCCCAAGATTCGCCTTCGATGAAAGTAGTGGCTGCTTGTTTTCCTCTTTGGTGGGAAACGAAGGCTCGTCCGCGCGTATCGTCCATTCCGATAGGTAGGTCGCAGACTCCACCAGTCGCAGGGGCGTTTTCGGTGCGAGCGATTAGGGAATAAGTAAACTCGAGTTGAAAAGAGCCGAGGGCTTCACGCCATGTCGCTAAACAGATCGAGCGGTCAGCGATAATGGCTACACCTGAAACTTCGGGCTCGGGAGCAAAGGCCACGGCGGGTTCTTTGATGCCAAGGCGTTGGATTTCAGGTTTACCTGCTTCCAATTGCTGTCGAATGACACCGATTACATGACTGGCATTTTTTTGCCATGGATGATCGTCGAAAGCGATATTCGGAGGTTTTGCTAGGGCGACCCAGCCTTCGCCTGATCCAATTAAATCGAGACGCAATGCTTCCTCACTTAATGTTCCTGCAGGAAATCCAATCGAGCGAGGTAGAGGTTGCATAAAAAATAAAAAACCCCGACGTTCTAAGAAGAGCGGCGGGGTCGGAAGGTGGGTTAAGAAAGCATTACTTCTTGGCAGCCGCGAGTTTCTTCGCGAGGCGGGCCTTGATGCGATTCGCTTTGTTGCGATGAATCACGCCTGATTTAGCAGCCTTATCTGCGGCGGAAGCGACTTGAGAAGCGGTCGCAGCCGAGGTGGTAGCAGAGAAACCTTTCACTAAGGTTTTGAGGCGGGTGCGGACGATTTTGTTGCGTGCAGCGCGAGCCGCGGTCTGACGCATGCTCTTTTGATTAGCTTTAATGTTAGCCATAGTTGTCTTGTAGGGAAGCCGTGAGCGACCCTCGGAGTCAACGAGGATTTATCAAATCTGTCTATTCTGGCTCTCTTGGGGCTCATTTCCTGCTGGTGGAAGGGGTGGGATTCGAACCCACGAACAGCGAAGCTGAAAGGATTTACAGTCCCCGCCCTTTAGCCACTTGGATACCCTTCCGGCCAGTAGGAAGGGCTTATTTGGCAGTCTGTGTCGACATTGACAAGCGCTTTCCCATTCAACTTGTCAGGAATGGCCATTCCTTCCCCTAGTTTTTCAAAAGGCCTTCACTCGAAGGCCAATTTGGGCCATAACTCATAAGATGAACCCTGCGCCAGTTATTGTGCTCTTTGACGGCGAATGTGGTTTTTGCCAGCGAATGGCTTGTTGGGTAGCTGAGCGCGATTGGACGGGTCAAATCCTTTTAGGGACCCTGCAAGGCGAAGTGGCGGCGGTTTTGGGTGAAAAACGAAGTGCTGAACATCGGTCTGTTGTCCTTTGGGAGGGTTCGCGACGAATCGAGGGCGCTGAGGCCGTCTGGCTTATCTTACAAAGAATAGGAGGTTTTTGGTCTTGGGTAGGTCTTATCGGCACTATTTTCCCTAAGGCTTGGGCGAATTTTGGTTACCGATGGGTTGCTCGACATCGCCATCGCTGGCAGAAAGACTCTGAGTGTAAGCTCTTGAGCCTTTATCATTTGGCTGAATAAATCACTAACCACGATGTCTTTCACTATCCCCTGCAAAATTTTTTTCTTTGCTCTCGTCCTCACGGGTTGTGGTTCATTTCAGAAAAAAACGGAGAACGATGCAGAAAAAGCGATGATTGCTGATGGCGCTATTCGGCAAAGTCGGCTTCGAGAAACGCGAGTATTGAACGACAAAGAATACGAGACTGTTTCGGATCGTATGGGTTGGGTGAGGTCTGATGCACGTGGATTGCCTCCACCTCCTTCCACGGCTGAACTTGAACAAAAAGTAAAAGCCGCAGAAAAGGAGAGCCCTTAGTCTTTGTCACATACTTATGTTTTTCTATGTGCTCAGGCGCTTAGCGGAAATGGTCCCCATTTTGTTGGTGGTAGTGATGGCGACTTTTTTCTTGGCGCATGCAGTTCCTGGAGGGCCTTTTGATCGCGATCGTCCAGTGCCTGCAGAAGTTAAGCACCGCTTGGAGGCTTACTATAGTTTGGACCAGCCCCTTAGCGTGCAACTTACTCGGTATGTCAAAAATTTAGTTCAGGGTGATTTAGGGCCATCGATGAAGTATCCTGGTTGGAGTGTGAATGAGATTATTGGGAATCGTATTCCCGTTTCAGCTACCCTAGGCAGTCTGGCGCTTCTCCTTGCCGTGCTCATGGGAATTCCTGTCGGAGTGATTGCCGCCTCACGTCCCTACACTTGGCTCGATCGTGTGCCGACAGGCTTTAGTTTGCTTGGAATCTGTATCCCAGCATTTGTTTTAGGGCCGCTCCTATCCTTGGTTTTTTCACTTTGGTTAGGGTGGTTTCCGCCTTGTGGTTGGGGCTCAACGATACACATGGTTTTACCAGCATTCACTTTAGGTTTAATCACGGCCGCACCTTTAGCTCGATTAACCCGTGGTGAATTAATGGAGGTTTATAACCTCGATTATATTCGTACGGCCAAGGCCAAAGGAGTGGGCGCGATGCGAATTCGTTTTGTCCATGCCCTACGCAATGGCATTTTACCTGTTGTTACTTTTTTAGGACCTGCGGCAGCTAATTTAGTTTCGGGAACATTTGTTGTGGAATCGCTTTTTGATGTTCCAGGTCTCGGTCGGTTGTTTGTTACTTCTATTATTAATCGCGATGTGCCTTTGATTTTGGGCACTACCATAATTTATGCCGTGGCTTTATTGGTTTTGAATTTGGTTACGGATCTTCTTAAAGCTGCGCTCGATCCACGCCTTGTGCGACAACGTCAATGAATTCAATCACGCATCATTTTCCTTCGCATGATTCAGCTTGGCAGCGATTTACGCGCCACCGCACTCCTGTTGTAGCGGCAGCGTTTGTTTTCATTTTAGCGTTAGCTTGTTTTCTATCTCCTTGGCTGTCGCCTCACGATTATAAAACGCAAAACCTTGCGCTGGGTCCCGTTGGTCCTAATGCCGAGCATTGGTTTGGTACCGATTTATTAGGACGCGATTTATTTTCTCGATTATTGCAGGGGGGGATGATTTCCCTCTCGGTTGGTTTAATTGCCACAGCCGTTGCTCTTCTTTTAGGTGTTTTTTATGGTGTCGTGGCTGCCGAAATTGGCGGTCGTTTTGAAGATTTTTGTATGCGGGTTGTGGATATCATTAGCACTTTGCCGCTAACCTTAATTATCGTACTATGCACGGTACTCTTCGGGCAAAATATTTGGATTATCTTTATGGCAGTGGGGGGAGTTAGTTGGCTGACCATGGCGCGAATTATCTGTACCAAGACGCGAGCGCTGAAGAATCGGCAATTTGTCGATGCTTCCGTAGCACTGGGTCAATCGCGCGGCGGTATTATTCTACGCCATTATCTGCCGAACTTAGCGGGTACGATTGCCGTGTATGCCACGTTGACCGTGCCACACGTGATGTTGCTTGAAGCCTTTGTAAGTTTTTTAGGTTTGGGGGTTAAGGCGCCTATGACTTCTTGGGGTTTAATGATTAAAGAAGGGGCAGATGTCATGGAGCAATGTCCGTGGCTACTTCTCATCCCTTCCAGTTTTTTTGCCCTGACTCTTTTGGCGCTGAGTTATTTGGGTGATGGTTTGCGCGATGCTTTTGATCCTCGCTCACCCAATCAATAATCATGCCTTTACGACGATACATAGTGATTAAGAGCGATGGCTCGGACGGGCAGGAGTTCGAGGTCGACTTGCCTTTGGACGCCCCTGATTTCGTGGTTCATCCTGTGACCCAGGAAAAATGTCGACGGGCGCTGAATTCTCCAACGTTGACGACTCGCTACGGTGAAGGTGCGATGAAGCAATCTGTGTCGGAGAAAAATTTAAAACGGGCAGGCTTTAAGAAATTAGAAAAAAACGGTGAAGGTGGTTGGACGGAGATAACCTAATCGTATTTTATCTCACGAAACGAAACGCCCCGCGGGTAGCGGGGCGAGACGTCGTCAGGATGAGGCGTTTCCGCCGAGTAAATTAAGCTTTTGCTGTCGCAGTCGCTTGGCGCGCGCGTTTAACGAGCGACTTAGCAGTATCGGAAGGCTGGGCGCCGAGCTTGACCCAGTGATCCACGCGTTCGACGTCGATCACTAGAGGAGCTGCTTTACCACGTGCACGTGGGTTGTAATGGCCGAGCACTTCTACGAAGCGACCGTCACGACGGATATTTTGTTCGGCTACGACGAGACGATAGGTAGGCTCGTTTTTGGTGCCGAAGCGTTGAAGGCGGATGCGTAACATATTGTTGATTAAAAGGAGGGAGTAGTCGGAGTCTGAACCCTGAAAAACAGGGAAGGAGGAAAAACGCAGGCGAGGAGGACGGAGTCAAGCCTGCTCGCTCTGTTTTCGATAAATATTTTCTTGGGCTACTTAATATTCACGCAATAAACCATTGATTATCAGTAGTTTATTTCGTTAATATCGATTCTAGGGTTATTGGAGTCATTTATTTTTCTAAATAGACTCAACAAAAAGGCCTCGTTGAACGAGGCCTTTAAAAGGGTATTTGGTGGGCGATTATTTAGCCGCAGCCTCGTTGGCATCGAAGCGACGCTCTTTAACCTTGGTAGCCGACTTGCCTTGACGGCCGCGGAGGTAGAAGAGGCGAGCTTTCATGACTTGGGATTTACGCTCCACCTCGATCTTTTCGATGTTGGGGGAGTGAACAGGGAAAGTACGCTCAACACCTTCGCCGAACGATACACGGCGGACGGTGAAAGTTTCTTGGACGTCGCCACCTTTACGGGCGATGACGATACCAGTAAAGACCTGAGTGCGTTCTTTGTCGCCTTCGCGAACCTTGGTGGAAACGCGTACGCCGTCGCCGACTTTAAAGGCGTCAGAACCACGGTTGGCTTTGAGTTGGGCTTGGGTTGCGAATTGGAGGAGGGGATGATTGCTCATGGCTTATTTTATTTGTCTTTCAGTAGGTCTGGCCGGCGTTGCTTTGTTTTCTCGATTTGCTTTGTCCGTCGCCATTTTTCAATTTCGGCGTGGTTGCCTCCGAGGAGGACGGGGGGCACTTCGAGACCATCATAGACAGCGGGTCTGGTGTACTGCGGAAAGGCGAGCAAATTGCCGTTGTAACTATCGCCCGTCAAGGAGTTTTCCTCGCCGAGTACCCCTGGAATCTGCCTGCCCACACAGTCGACTAGGACGCAGGCTGGTAGGGTCCCATTGGTTAAAACATAGTCTCCAATTGAGATTTCGCGTGTAACCTTGCGGTCTCGGAAGCGCTGATCGATGCCTTCGTAGTGCCCTGAAACGAGGATTAGATGAGTTTTTTGGGCTAATTCTTTGGCTAACTGGTTGCTCAAGGGCTCGCCATCAGGGCAAAGGTAAATGACCTCGCAGCCGGGGGTGGATAGGGCATCAACCGAGTCAAAAAGTGGCTGGCAGGTCATAAGCATGCCGGGTCCCCCGCCATAAGGCACATCATCGACCTTGTGGTGTTTGTCTTTGGACCAGGAGCGAAGGTCGTGAGATTGGAAGGCAATGACCCCTTTATCGATGGCACGCCCAATCACCGATTCACGCAAAAACCCATCGGCCATTGCGGGGAAGAGTGTGATGAGGTCGATGCGCACCGCCATAATCTATCCAATCTCGGAAATGTCACAAAGGGCAAGCCATCGCTACAAGAAGCTTTAAATCTGGGTTTGCGACTCAGCTCGATTAAAGGGAAAACGAGGGCGATGGGAAAAATCAATCAACCGCCTATTCTCGAACTGACTCGTTTGCGAGTGGCTCGCGATGGTAAAGTTATCTTGAGCGGTCTTGATTGGATGATTTTTCCTAAACAGCAATGGGTTTTGCTGGGCCCCAATGGTTCGGGGAAGTCCTCTCTTTTAGCGACACTGACTGGTTATCTGTCACTGACCGCAGGCAAAATTTCTCTGTGGGGTGAAGTTTATGGAGAAAGTGATTGGCGAGAATTGCGTAAGCAGGTCGGCCTAGTGAGTCCCACCATTGCTTCAATGATTCAGCCTTCGGAAGTGGCACAAGATGTCGTGGCGGGTGGTGAGTTGGGTCAGATTAATTTATGGAAACAACCATCCCCTATGGTAGTGCGCCGAGCGCGTGCGATTTTGCGACGATTGGGCGTGGCAGATTTGGCTTTAAGAGCGTGGGGCCATCTTTCTCAAGGCGAGCGACAAAAAGTATTAATGGCTCGAGCCCTCGCAACAAGGCCACGCTTACTGATTTTAGATGAGCCATGTGCGGGTTTGGATCCTGTGGCTCGAGAGGATTTTGTGCTGTTTATGAATGAGGTTATCCGACTTTATCCTGCGAGCACACTGGTTTTAGTGACACACCACGTGGAAGAAATTGGCCCGCGATTTACTCATGGGCTCTTTTTGCGTGGTGGACGCATGCAAGTTCAGGGTGACTTGCGAAAAATTTTAAATTCCTCTGAACTAAGCAAACTCTGGCGAAGAAAATGTGTCTTGAAACGCCTAGGTCAAAGGTGGTCGCTAACGGTTTCTGGTCGAAGCATTCGCCAAAAAGCAAAAATAAGTTAGTCTCTTTGCTTTCGGCTTTCCCTATCCCCCTGCTTTCTTTTACCAATACAGTCTTTGTCTATGCCTTCTCCTTTTGAAAATCTCTTACCTCGCTATGATGCTGTGGTTATTGGAGCAGGCTTGGGTGGTATGACGGCGGCCAATAACTTAGCTAAGTTTGGGCGAAAAGTTCTTCTCCTTGAACACCACTATCAATTGGGCGGATTGGCCACATTTTTTAAACGCCCCCAAGGGCATATTTTTGATATTTCGCTCCATGGATTTCCCTATGGAATGATTAAATCTACCCGTCGCTATTGGACGCCGGAAATATCGCAGCGGATTCATCAGTTGAAAGATGTTCGTTTTGTTAACCCCGATTTCGATATTCAGACGACCTTTGATCGCCAAGATTTCACGCGAATTTTAAGAGAGCACTTTCGCGTGCCAGAAGCGACGGTGGAGGCTTTTTTTAGTCATTTACGGGAGATGAATTATTACGATAACGACCCGCGTACGACGCGAGAGTTGTTTGAACAGTTTTTCCCTGGCCGTCCCGATGTACAGCGTCTGTTGCTTGAGCCAATTGCCTATGCCAATGGCTCTACCTTGGATGACCCCGCTATAACCTTTGGCATTGTTTTCTCTAATTTCATGTCCAAGGGCGTTTTTATTTTTCAAGGCGGTACGGACACGATGATTCAATTGATGACCGCCGAAATGAAGGCCAATGGGGTTGATATCCGTCGTAATGTTTTGGTGGAGAAAGTGATTATCGAAAAAGATGCTAGCGGACAACGTCGTGTCGTCGGGGTCAAGTTGCGTGGAACGCGTTTAGGCGAAGAGGCTGAGGTGGCCTGTGCCACCGTGGTTTCGAATGCGAATATTAAAGATACAGTTTTGAAACTTTCCGATGCCTCGAGCTTCGATCCTCGTTTTATTGAACAAGCACAAGCGGTGCGTGTGAATACATCTTCCTGCCAAGTTTATCTGGGAGTGCGAGAAGGGGAAAGTATCCCGCCGATTGGCGATTTAGTTTTTACTTCTGAGGCTAAGCCTTTCTCTAGCCGCGAGCTGGTAGATTTTCATACGACTTCGCGCACCTACTCAGTTTATTATCCTGATACACGTCCTCACACCCGTACGCCACGTAATGCCGTGGTTACCTCAATCAATCAGCGTTGGGAGGATTGGGCTAACCTTAGCCCAGAAGATTACCAAAAGCATAAAACTCGAATCATTGAAGAGTCATTACAAGGTCTGGAAAAATTTATTCCTGATATTCGTCAGAAGGTGGATTATCTCGAGGCGGCAACTCCACGAACCGTCCAACGTTATGTGCGACACTGGGGCGGGACCTCTTTTGGTACTAAATTTGAAGGATTAAAAGTTTCGATGGCTCTACCTGAGCAAGTCGGAGGATTTTTCCACGCGGGAAGTGTGGGTATCATCATGTCAGGCTGGTTGGGTACGATCAATTATGGTGTAATTGTCTCCGCCAAAGCGGATGCTTATTTGCGCGATCCCTCGGCTAGCCCCTTAGGCGATGCCCAAGCCAGCCAATCGCTCTGAGTCAAAAAAAGGCCAGCGTAAGCTGGCCTTGAAGGAAGATGAAAGCGTCTCTTACTTGCTTCGGTTGAGCGGAATTCGCATGCCGTAGAAGCTGCGATAGACGAACGCGAGGGCGATGACGAAGATGATGACCCCGAGGGTGAGTTTAAGGCCCGATTCCATCTTCACGGCAATCTCTACCGCGAGTAAGCCGAAGAGCGTAGTGAATTTAATCACGGGATTGAGCGAGACGGAGGAGGTGTCCTTGAATGGATCGCCTACCGTATCACCCACCACGGTAGCTGCGTGCAGAGGAGTGCCCTTAGCCTTGAGATCGACTTCCACAATCTTCTTGGCGTTATCCCAAGCGCCACCAGCGTTCGCCATGAAAATAGCTTGGAACAGACCGAAGAAGGCCAAGCCCACCAAGTAGCCGATGAAGAAGAAGGGATCGAAGAAGGCGAGAGCCAGCGCTAGGCAGAAGATGGTGATAAAAATATTCGTCATGCCTTTTTGTGCGTAGAGCGTACAGATTTTCACCACTTCTTTCGAAGACTCGATTGAGGCAGTGCTCGCATCGAGTTTCATGTTATCCTTGATATAAACCACTGCGCGATAGGCACCAGTAACGACGGCTTGCGTGGAAGCACCCGTGAACCAGTAAATGACAGCGCCACCGATGAGTAGACCCATCAATGCTTCAGGGTGAACAAGGGAGAGTTTTTCCAGAACATTGAACTTAGGATCCAAGGAATGGAAGTGCTCTTGTAGCATCATGATGATGCCGAAGACCATGGTTGTTGCACCCACAACGGCGGTACCAATTAAGACGGGTTTTGCGGTGGCCTTAAAGGTATTGCCGGCACCGTCACCTTTTTCGAGTTGGTGTTTGGCGCTCTCAAAATCGGGTTTGAAACCAAAGTCTCGCTCGATTTCCGAACTGATATTCGGACGTGATTCAATTTGCGATAATTCGTAGACTGATTGAGCGTTGTCGGTCACAGGGCCGAATGAATCGACGGCGATGGTAACAGGGCCCATGCCGAGGAAGCCGAAGGCGACGAGACCGAAGGCGAAGATTGGTGCAGCGAATCCATATTGCGCAGGCATCATGTTAGCGACGGCGGGCAAGAGGGAGAGTAGGTAGGCACCGAACATTAAACCGAGAATGCAAAGTCCCGTCCAGAAGGCGGAGAAGTTGCCCGCCACTAATCCAGAGAGGATGTTGAGCGAGGCACCACCTTGATCGGAAGATGTAACGACTTCTTTGACGTGGCGACTTTCGGTTGAGGTGAAGACCTTGGTGAATTCAGGAATGAGAGCTCCCGCAATGGTGCCAAGGGAGATGATGGTTGAGAGTACCCACCAGAGGCCGTAGGGCTCATTTCCTAGGAGGAGCCAGCTAGCTCCGTAAGTCACGGCAATGGAGATAAGAGAGGTGATCCAAACGAGGTTGGTTAGGGGGTGCTCGAGATTGAAGTCTTTTTCTTTGCCCCAAATTATTTCGCTCACGACATTGTTAACGACATAACTGAGAACGGAGGTGAGTACCATGAGGATGCGCATGGCGAAGAGCCAAATAATCAGTGTCGCACAGAGCGAGGGGTTCGCTGCGAGGGCAAGGGCCAAGAAAGCAATCAGTGCAACGCCAGTGACGCCATAGGTTTCGAATCCATCAGCCGTAGGTCCAACGGAGTCGCCCGCATTGTCACCCGTGCAGTCCGCAATCACCCCAGGATTACGAGGATCATCTTCTGGAAGTTTGAAGACGATTTTCATCAAGTCGGCACCGATGTCGGCAATCTTAGTGAAGATAC
Source organism: Opitutia bacterium (assembly GCA_947470855.1). Classification (GTDB taxonomy): domain Bacteria; phylum Verrucomicrobiota; class Verrucomicrobiia; order Opitutales; family UBA953; genus UBA953. Next base: position 28,270 of record CANIUQ010000017.1, read on the forward strand.
CGCCACAGATGCGGAGAGCCGAAGCGCCGAGAGATTCACCAATGGCAAAACCGATAAAGCAGGCACCGGCGAGCTCTTTAGGTAAAAATGCCAAGATACAAATCATGAAGAAAAGTTCGATGGCCACGAGGAGAAGACCCACGCTCATTCCCGATTGCAGGGGAATGAGTAAAGTCGCTAAGGCGTTGCCTTTTAAGGCGGAGAAGGCTGTGCGTGAATTCGCCACGGTGTTGATACGAATGCCAAACCAAGCCACACCGTAACTGCCGAGAATACCGAGCACTGAAGCAGCGAGAACAACCAAAACATCGCTGGCTGATTTGTGTTCGAGGACGCCAAAGTAGTAAATAATAGAGCCGGCAATGAGAATCCAGAGTAGGGCGAGGTATTTACCTTGTTGTTGTAGGTAGGTCTTGCAGGTTTCCCAGATGATTTGAGAGACATCGGACATCGATTTGTGCACGGGCAAATTCCGAGTGCGCACATATTGCCACCAGCCGTAGGCGATTCCCAAAAGACAGACGATGAGGCCTATCCATAAAACTTCACTGCCCGTCAGGCTCCCCCCGAGAAAGGAGACTTTGTTTAAATCAGGGATTTTGATGTCTGCCTCTCCAGCTAGGAGAAGGGTAGGTGAAGCAAGCACAAAGGCCGCAACGGTTCGTAGCAGGTTTTTCATAGGGTGATAATGTTAGGGAACCAAAGAGAGTTTGGTTCAGGTGAAATTAGAATAGAAATTGCGAAGGGCGACAAAAAAATCAGAGAGGCGAGACGAAAACAGACCGAGACCTCATCAATCAAGTGTGTTAATCGCAGATCCTATTTTGGGTGCCTCTCTTAGTGTTGACAGGGCTTCCTGCAAATTAGAGAAGGACGTTTCTGCATTTCAAATGAAGTTAAATTCTTTCTTTTGGGCGGTAGTATTTCTGGTTTCGGGTTGTGTCTCTGGTCGGCCAACTTTGCCACCACAACCTGCCGATGTGCCCGCAAAAAGACAAAGTCATGATGCCTCACTTTTGAAGTGGTTTGATCGTCTGCATGAATCTTATGTCGCTCGTGCTCAACAAGGTAATGTTCAGTTAGTATTTTTGGGAGATTCCATTACCCAAGGGTGGGAGCAACATGCGGACATTTTTAATCGAGAATTCGGCAAGTATAATGCGGTTCACTTCGGGATTGGTGGAGACTGCACCCAGCATGTGCTTTGGCGTATTCAGAATGGTGAACTTGATGGGATTCAGCCCAAGGTCGTGGTCTTAATGATTGGAACTAATAACAGCGGGGTTGCTGAGAATTCGGCCGAGGAAGTGGCGGTAGGTATTAAGAAGATTATCGAGGCTATTCA
>CANIUQ010000018.1 GCA_947470855.1 Opitutia bacterium
AGTATTTCGCCGAGGCATTCGGTAACATCGACCTGAATAACGACCCCGAATATCGAGGAATCCTCCTCCAGCGCGAAACAGCACGCGATCGATTAACTCGTTTTGCACCCTTGCAGGCTCAGTTGGTCGAAGAAGGCTGGCGCATCCAGTCCGTAGAAGCAGAATTACCGACCATCGTGGTGGAGGGGATGGAGGTCAGAGGACGCTACGATAGACTCGATTATCATGCCCAGACGGACACCTGGCGGGTCTATGACTATAAGAGCTTTGATGAGGTAAACACCCCAGAGAAAAGGCACTTTACAAACGTTAGGACGAACGGTAAGCGCAACCCGGATTTCGAATTTGAAACTGGAGAAAAAACCAAGAGCGGTGATATCAAAAAGAAACGTTGGGACGATTTACAATTACCAGTCTATTACCAAAATCTGCGTCAGGGAAATCCCGAGATTGCAAAGAGTAAAAAACTGGAAATCGGTTACATCATTCTTCCCAAGGAAGGCGAAGCGGAAGCAAAAATCTGGGAAAATTATGAAGCGCTGGCCGAGTTCGCACAGGCAGCGATTAAAAAAGTGGTCGAGCGAATACTCTCCTCCAATGAGGAGTCTTTTGGTTTTGAACGACAAAGTCCTTACCCGGTTTTCCCACACTACAAAGAACGTCCAGTCGATGCTTACATGGACACCAGTAAACTTGGTACCACGGAGGATAAACGCTAATGGAATCCATTCCGAACACATCTATCCTCGCCTCTGCTGGAACAGGTAAAACCTTCCAACTCTCGGATCGCATCATTGCTTTATTAGCCAGCGGTCAGGTAAAACATGATGAAATCGCCGCCTTAACCTTTACCCGAGCTGCCGCCGCAGAATTTATTGTTAAAGTCATTTCAAAGTTAAAAGAGGCGGCGGAAAATGAAAAGAAACATCGCGAATTATGTAAGCGATTGGAATTATCTCCGGAGAAATACACCCAAAAACATTTTGGCGAAATGCTGCGTCAGGCATTGTATGCCTCGAACCGCATCACGATGGGCACACTGGACAGTTTCTTTGCGAAACTGGTCAATAACTTCCCCCTAGAAGTCGGACTCAACACGGGCAGCGCCCGCACTATTTCCGATCAAGAGGTCCTCGCCCTACGTATCCGCGTCTTACAATCGGTGCTGAAAGAAAAAGACAAAGCCGATACGATTTTCAATAATCTGCGTGAGTATGAAGATGAAAGTGATGTGACCAACCCCATCGAATGCTTAGCCGAAATGGTTAAGGATTACCACGGACTCTTCATTGCGGCTGATGACGAATCAATCTGGGGAAATACGGAACGGATTTTTGGAAAAAACACTCCACGCTGGGCGGGATGCGCCACCAAAGTAAATACAGCAACCAACCTGCAAATAGTTGAAGAATACCTGAATGGACTAGAGCCCAGCAAAAAAGGGGGCAAAACCCCCGAGCCTCCAGCCAAATTTAAATTATTCATCAAGCTGTGCCGAACCAACAGCGTTAGCAATTCCGACTTGGGTGAGGTAATTAAATTCTTTGATACGATTTTAAGAACCCCCGAAGGAAAAAGTTCATCTTACTTCTTCAGAAAAGAAAAAGAAGTCAGCGCCGAAGTCGCTCAAGCCATTCGCCTCTTAGTTTACCAATTGGTCGATCTCCTCATCAACGCCCGCTTGAAGCAAACGCGTTCACTTTATCAATGCTTAGCTTTGTACGAAAAAATTTATGACGACGAGATTCGTCGCTATGGTTTATTGGGATTCAGCGATTATGTGACTTTGTTAACGAAGGCCGACCCCTTGAATCGAGAGGAAATGGAGTTTCGTTTAGATTGTTCCATCAAACATTGGTTGCTCGATGAGTTTCAAGATACGAGCACGTTGCAATACGAAGTGCTGAGACGAAATATCGATGAAATCGTCGCTAACGCCCCCGAAGACCGAAGCGTCTTTGTGGTCGGTGATTTAAAACAAAGCTTGTACGAATGGCGCTCAGGGAATCGCAAACTGCTCAATAACCTCAACGAGGCTATTAAACGAAACGGGAAATCAATTCCGTTGAATGAAACCTTCCGCTGCTCTCCTGCAGTCTTAGCGATGGTCAATGCCGTGCTCGATAAGCACAACGACGAACGTAAGCTCGGTCGTTATTACTCCGAATCCGCTGCCGAAACATGGAGTCAAAACTTCCAAGAACAAAAAGCGGTTTCGAAGAAAAAAGGTGAGTCGATCTGGGTGCGATTGGATAAGCCGAAAGAAACCGACCTCGATGATGTGGAAGCACAATCGATTTGGATTGCGGAGCACTTGAAGGCGACGCCGGGGGCTTTGACCGAAGAAATCGATGGCAGTCAAAGGCTGAAGCCTGGCATCACCTGCGCGGTTCTGGTCTATCGCAATAAAGTCGCCGCCAAGATTACCGATTATTTACGACAGCATGGAATCGAGGCTACGGATGAAGCGAAATCGGCCGTGATTAATGATAATCCGGTAACGGCCGGCATTCTGGCTCTCATTCAATCCACGATTCACCCTGATAACGGATTAGCACGGGGCACGGCGGAGATTTCACCAGCCACGAAACAAATTATCGATGCTTGGGGCGGATGGAGTGGCACCTGCCAAAAAATCGCCCTGTTATTCAGCGAAAAAGGAGCTGAGGGATTGGTGGATGAATTAATTCAAGTAATCGCTTCGAAGGTGAATCATCCGTTTTTACGGAAGCGATTGAGCCAACTGCGTGCACTCGCCGTGAGATATGACAGCGAACAGGGAGGCGTGCGCAACCTACGTGATTTTTCTTCTTTCATCGAAGAAACCGAAGCACGCGATAGCGCCGATCGACAAACGGTTCAGGTCATCACCATTCACCGCTCCAAGGGTTTGGAGTATGACATGGTTTATATGCCGTGTTTGAATGACGATAAAAATAAAATCTCTTCGCTGCGTTCCACAGATCTACTCTTTAAACAAGTTTCAGAGGATAATTTTACTCCACAATGGCTCTTGGCGACTCCGGGCGATGAAGTGTGCGCACTACACCCTGAATTAACCGAGGCCGTTGCCCGGGCTAAAGCAGAGAACGCTTATGGAAGCCTGTGCCGACTATACGTCGGAATGACGCGCGCAAAACACCGCTTGGTCATGCTCAGTCGAACCATCAGCGATGATAAACTCGATTTCGAGAAACACCTCGGGAAACATGACTTCGCTAGTCTTTTGGAATCCACGTTGGGCGGACGGCAGGGACAATCGATTAACTTCCCCAATACCTGGGAGGCAGAACAAGTATGGGCTTCGCCAATGAATTTGGTGGAATGGATTCAAGACCGTCTCGCCGAAGAAAAGGAAAAACAAAGTAATCTTAAAAAGAGTGAGTCATCGATGCTTCCGCCAGCTCAGTTTAATCCCATTGCGACGATTGAGAAGTTACGTCCTTCGCAATCAGGAGAAGAAAAACAATTTAATTGGAGACCGAGTGTCGACAAGATGAGTGGCAAAGCGCTGGGAACGATGGTGCACAGCCTTTTTGAGTACCATACGACCGACACGGCGGCTTTCTTGAAAGAAATCGGCCAGCAGGCATCGAAGAAAAAGTCTGATGCATTACATGCTTTGGCGGTAAAACTCGTCACCCGCTGTGTGACCTCGAAAGCCGTGGCGGATTTACTGGATCAACGGAGTGCTGACACCGTGGTGTGGCGTGAACAAAAGGCAGTGTTGAAGCATGAAGGTAAGATGATTGATGCCGTTTTTGATCGTGTGCATCTCGTCCCAGGCAAGGAGGCAACGATTATTGATTATAAGACCAACGATTGCTCTGAGGATGAGCTCAAAGAAATTTATCGCGGGCAGATGGAACTTTATCGCCTCAGCATCGCCGAGCTTTGTGGAATTTCTCAGGAAAATATCCGGTGCGTTCTTATTCACGTGAGAAACGGCACCCTTGTTGAAATTTAGGACCCCACTCCTCGCGGCCTTTGGGTAGGGACGTCACTCCGTGACGTCCGTTCGCGGACGAATGTAATATCGTAGATGGAGCAACTAAGACCCGTTTACCTTTTTACTGCCGGATTAGAACGGACGCCAACGGAGTGGCGTCCCTACCCAACCCTTTTTGCTTGTTTTAACTCAAATTTTTTTCATTTTTTGCACAATAAACACAAAGCAAGGCTGACTTAGGCAAAATTAACCAAGCACAGCCAGAATTTCTAAGCATCACAGCCTGCAATACCTTTTATGATTAAGAAAATCGCTCTCCTCGTTGCTACCCTATGGGGCTCGGCACTCTCGGCAGGTGACTTATCGATTTCTTATGTGTTCACCGACCACATGGTCTTGCAGCGCGAAAAGCCTGTGGCGTTTTGGGGTTGGGCAGATGCGGGCGAAACGGTGACTGTTGAATTTGCCGATCAGAAAAACACCACGGTCGCTGGTGCCGATGGCAAATGGATGTTGTACCTCAATCCGATGCCTGCTTCGTTTGAGCCTCGAGTCATTAAAGTTTCGGGAAGCAAACCTTCATCTGATCCAGCCAAGTCACGTAGTCTCGAAATTAAGGACGTCTTAGTGGGCGAAGTCTGGCTGGGCTCTGGTCAATCCAACATGGAACTCGGCGTGGATTACTGCCTCAATGCGAAAGAGGAAGTCGCGAACGCCGATTACCCTAACATCCGTTTCTTCTTTGAGCATTCGAAACACCAAGGTGAACCCCAAGCCAACGGTAAAGGAAACTGGATCGCCTGCTCTCCTAAAACAGTCGGTTATTTTTCAGGGACTCTCTATTTTATGGGTCGTCAACTACACCAAGAACTCAAGGTGCCCATTGGACTCATCAACAGCTCACAAGGCGGAACGAAAATTGAATCGTGGATGTCTCGCGACGCGCATCAGAGCGACGATTTTCTCAAACAACATTATCAAGCCCTAGTCGATTACGGCAAAGAGGTAACTTCGGAAGCGAGTAAGAAAAAATTCTTAGAGGATTTAAAAGCGTGGTATGTCGCCGACGAAAAAGCGAAAGCCGAAGGCAAACCCTCGCCCCATAAGCCTTACGATGCTGCGTATGATTTAGAAATCAAAGGACCGCCCTGTGGATTGTTTAACGGAAAAATTAATCCTCTCGTTCCTTACACGATTCGCGGCGTTCTCTGGTATCAAGGAGAAGCGAATGCGTGGGGTAAACGTCCTTGGCTCTACACCAAACAACTTTCGACCCTGATTTATGATTGGCGCAAACGTTGGGGCGAAGAATTACCTTTTGCGTGGGTTCAATTGCCTGGCTTCAAAGCCAATATGGGTGAAGGTTGGCCCTATATGCGCGAATCGATGCTTAAAACATTAGTCGTTCCTAAAACGGGAATGGTCGTCGCCATCGATGTCGGTGAAGAAAATAATATTCACCCACAAAATAAGCAGGTTATCGGACATCGTTTTGCGCTTTGGGCTTTGGGTGAAGTCTACGGAAAAGAAGTGGCGGAAACCTCTGGACCTCTTCCGCAAAACAGCGAAATCCAGGGCGACAAAATTGTGGTGTCTTTCCGACATGCCACTGGATTGCGTGCTCGTGATGGACAGTTGAAAGGATTCACCATTGCTGGTCCCGATCAGAATTTCGTGCCCGCCAAAGCCGTCATCGAAAACGATAAAGTCGTTGTTTACTCGCCTGACATTAAAAATCCTGTCGCCGTTCGTTACGCTTGGAGTGAAATGCCCGAGTGCAATTTAGTTAATGGAGCGGGATTACCTGCTTCGCCCTTCCGTACAGACGGAGGGAATTGAGTCGAGTGTCAGGTGCTGGGTAGGGACGCCACTCCGCTGGCGTCCGTGTAAAGGTGAAGAGATGGTGTCAGGTGTCAGGTGCCAGGTGACGGCTGGGAAAGGTGGGGGAGGATTGCAAATAAAGGGGGCAGACACCCTTATTTTAGTTTTTGGGAACAATGGGGGATTTTGAGTGTTATTAGAGGAACGGCCGTAAAAAGAATGCTTTCTTGGCCGTTACCGGTCTCATGATTCGCAGAATTACAGTCCTTCTTTTGTTTCTTGGTATCACCGCCCTCTCGGCAGCGGAATTCCGCATGGCCCAGCTGTTCTCAGATCACATGGTTTTACAGCGGGACAAATTTGTCACGGTTTGGGGATGGGCCAATCCTGGGGAATGGGTCACGGTTGAGTTTGCCGGACAGAAAGTTTCCACCCAATGCAACAATCAAGGTGCTTGGTATGCCGTCCTCCAACCAATGGCAGCCAGTTCCGAGCCACGGAAAATGCTGGTTTACGGAAGCGATCAACCCGTTTGCAAAAAACAACGCTGGGTCGAAATCAACGATATCCTCGTCGGCGAAGTCTGGCTGGGTTCAGGTCAGTCCAACATGGCGTTAACGGTAAACAAATGCCTCAATCCCGAGGTTGAAAAAGCCAACGCCAAGTACCCTCTCATTCGCGAATTTCATGAGTGGTCGAGCACGTCCAGCGAGGCTCGACTCGATAGCACGGGTAAATGGACTCCTTGTTCACCCGAAACAGTAAGTTCATTTTCAGGGGCTCTCTACTTCATGGCACGCGAGTTGCATCAAAAACTCGGCCTACCAATCGGCATCATCAACAGTTCCGTGGGTGGCACTGGCATCGAATATTGGATGCGTACCGAAGCACAGATGCATGACTCCGCCATTCGCGATAACCTCATTCGCGCACAGAATGATTTCAAAAACTTAAATTACGAAAAACACCAGACGAAGTATGAAGAGGAAATGGCGACTTGGAATAGCGAAGTGAAAAAGGCTGAAGCCGAGGGCAAACCTCTCCCGCCCAAACCGAAAGACTGGTTTTGGATTTATTCGATTTATAAAACACAAGGACCTCCCGGGGGACTTTTTAACGGTAAAATTGCTCCCCTTATTCCCTATGCCCTGCGCGGAATTATTTGGTATCAAGGCGAAGCCAATTGCTCACCCGAACGATCCAAACTTCATGGTGAACATCTAAAATTATTGATTACCGATTGGCGTAAACTTTGGTCAGAAGAACTACCTTTCGCTTTTGCTCAGTTACCTGGATATAAATCGGAAAATGGAAAGTGGTGGCCGTATGTTCGCGAGGGACAACTCAAGGCGCTTTCGCTCCCTAAAACGGGAATGATTACCACCGTCGACATCGGAGAGAATGACGATATCCACCCACGCAATAAACAAGCCATCGGCTATCGCTTTGCTCAGTGGGCACTCGGAGAAGTCTATGGACAAAAAGTACCAGCGATTACGGGACCTCTTCCTGATCATTTTGATTATGGATTTAAAAAGGTGGTTATTTCTTTTAAGAATTCCGGAGGATTAAAAACGACCGATGGAGGGAAACCGAAAGGGTTTCTCATTGCCTCCAAAGACGGCCCCTATGTGCCTGCGGAAACGATGATTTTTGAGGACAAGGTGATTGTGAGCCATCCTGATATTTGGTGGCCCGCAGGCGTGCGCTACGGGTGGGACGAAGCCCCCGACTGCAATTTGGTTAATGGTGCTGGATTACCCGCTTCACCGTTCAGAACGGATGGAGGGAATTAAGTCGGGTGTCGGGTGTCAGGTGCCAGGTGTCGGGTAGGGACGCCACTCCGCTGGCGTCCGTTCTAATCCGATATCAAAAAGTAAACGGGTCTTAGTTGCTACATCTACCCTATTACATTCGTCCGCGAACGGACGTCACGGAGTGGCGTCCCTACCCAAAGGCAGTGGGAAAAGGAATCTAGGTTGAGGCAAGAGGCGTCCGTGGAACTACACCCCCTCTCTTTTTATTCCTTCCCATTTTAGCTTAGGGGTGGTTAAAAGACGCATCACTTTACCTCTTTCATGACCTCCGCCCAAGTCCGCCAGTCATTCCTCGACTTTTTTAAGTCCAAACAGCACTCCATCGTGCAGTCATCCAGCCTGATGCCCGATTCTCCGAATTTGCTGTTTACCAACGCAGGGATGAATCAATTCGTTCCCATTTTCCTCGGACAAACCCCCTGTCCATTTAAGCCTGGTCGAGCAGCCGACACCCAAAAGTGTATCCGAGCAGGAGGAAAACATAATGACCTCGAGGACGTGGGTCTCGACACTTATCACCACACTTTCTTTGAAATGCTGGGGAACTGGTCGTTCGGCGATTACTTCAAACGCGAGGCCATCGATTTCGCCTGGGAACTCATCACCGAAGTTTGGAAATTCCCCAAACATCGTCTCTACGCCACCGTCTACTCACCCAATAAAGCGAAAGGCGATCCCGCTGAATTCGACCAAGAGGCCTGGGATGCTTGGGCGGAAAAATTCCGTGCCGCTGGATTGGATCCCGCCATCCACATCGTAAACGGAAATAAAAAAGATAATTTTTGGATGATGGGTGACACGGGTCCCTGCGGACCTTGCACCGAATTGCACGTCGACCTCACTCCTGCAGGTGACACACAAGGCAAACTCGTCAACGGAAGCGATGCACGATGCATGGAGATTTGGAATCTGGTCTTCATTCAATTTAACGCCAATCCCGACGGCACTTTTTCACCCCTACCCGCCCGCCACGTCGATACGGGAATGGGCTTTGAACGCGTTGCCGGCATCATTCAATGCACGAAGAATTTTAAAGATTTTTCTGGAACAATTTCGAATTACGAGAGCGATGTTTTCGCACCGCTCTTCCGTCGACTCGAAGAGCTCTCCGGCAAAAAGTATGCCTCCACTTTACCTGCCCCCGGAAGTGCTGGTGCCAATGAACAAGAAAAAATCGATGTCGCCTTTCGCGTTATCGCCGACCACATCCGTACGCTTTCCTTTGCGATTGCCGACGGCATTCAGCCAGGAAATAGCGATCGCAACTACGTTTTACGCCGCATCCTTCGTCGCGCCGTGCGTTACGGTCGCACCCTCGGTTTAAAAGGAGGATTTTTCCACAAGCTGGTCGAAGTTTTAGCCGAAACCATGGGCGATGTTTTTCCCGAAATTCGCACCCGCAAAAACATTGTTACTGAAGTCATTCGCACTGAGGAAGAGTCTTTCAATCGCACTCTTGATAAAGGTATCGCACTCTTTGAAGACGAAGCCAATAAACTCAAAGCTGGTGGTACGATTACTGGAGCCTTGGCGTTTCGACTTTATGATGAGCAAGGGTTTCCGTTGGACTTAACTCAACTGATGGCTCGCGAGCGTGGGCTTACGGTGGATACAACTGGCTTTGAAAAATTGATGGAAGAACAGCGTGCACGCGCACGCGCCGCCCAAAAGAAAGAGGTTATCACTCTCTCCGAAATCAAAGCCGACCATCCTACGATCTTTTTGGGATACGATCAGACCGAGACGACCGCGAAAGTTTTACAAGTGGCCAAAGTAAAAAATCGCTCGGTGGTTATTTTGGATCGCAGCGTCTGTTACGCAGAAATGGGCGGACAAGTAGGCGATACCGCAGTAATTCGCCAAGGCGGACGCGAGTGGCGAGTGACCGATACGCAAAAATCGGGTCAAACCATCCTGCATTTTATTGAAGGTGATGAAGCACCCGAAACGGGAGCCACTGTCGAAATCTCGCTCGATCGAACCCGTCGTGCCGCGATTCAACGTCACCACACTGTGACGCACCTTCTGCACTGGGCTTTACACGAAGTCGTTTCGGCCGAAGCCTCGCAAAAAGGTTCATCAGTCGATGCTGAGAAACTTACTTTTGATTTCAACGGTCAGGCGCTGACCCCTCACCAAATCGCAGAGATGGAACGCTTGGTTAATGCCCGCATTTTATCGAACGAACCTGTTTCGTGGTCGGAAGTGAGTTACGCCCAGGTCAAAGGTCGACCCGACATCATGCAATTCTTCGGTGATAAATATGGTGAAACCGTGCGCGTGGTCCAAGTCGGTGGCCAACCCAGCAAACTCAATGGCTGGTCGATGGAACTCTGTGCTGGTACGCATGTGCGATCCACGGGCGAAATCGGACTTTTCCGCATTGTTGCTGAAAGTGCCATCGCGGCGGGTGTACGACGCATTGAAGCTGTCGCTGGATTAGCCGCTTATGATCGTGCGCGGAGCGAAGCCGAATTACTGAAATCCTTGGCGGCAGCGAATAACATTCCCGTCAGTGATATTGCGAAGCGCTTTGTGGCGCTGAACGAGCAAACCACTGCGCTCGAGAAAAAACTTAAATCGTATCGCGATAAAGAAGCCACTGCGTTGGCTGATTCACTTATCACGCAAGCCAAAGCCCGGGAAGGCTTGCACTGGGTGGTATCGCAAGTGAGTTTGGAAAATCCGACTGAGTTACGCGAACTCGGAGCCAAGGTCGCAGGCAAGATTGGGCCAACGGCGGTCGTAGTTCTTGCTTCCATACAATCGGGCAAAGTTTCTCTCGTGGCTAATTGCGGTGCCGACGCTGTCAAAGCCGGCAAACAAGCAGGCAAAATTGTATCGGAAGCTTGTGGGCAAATGGGCGGTAAAGGCGGAGGTAAACCCGATGCGGCAATGGGTGGAGGCAGCGATGCTTCGAAACTTGCCAGCGTCTTGGCTGCTCTCAGCTAGAATCGCTCAAACGCCGTTTTATGGCAGAATAATCAATCCATTCGGTCTTTCCCTTTCAGAAGAAAGACCCTAGATTGTTTTTTCGACCCTATGGCACTTCGTCGCTTAGCACTCATCGTGAATCGCTCCAAACCTGGAGCCGAGGAGATTGTGCGTACGATTCGGGAAGTCACGCAAACCGCAGGAGTGACCTTGGTTACGGCCGATCATTGGCCAATTAATCGTGAGACGATTAAAGGCTGCGATGCTTGTTGTGTGGTGGGTGGAGATGGAACCTTTTTGGGCGTAGCCGAGCCCGCAGCACTCGAAGGCGTACCTCTTTTTGGCATCAACCGTGGCAAGCTCGGCTTTCTGGCTGCCTACCCCAGTGAAGATATTGCGGGATCCATTCGTACCATCTTGGCGGGAGATTATCGTTTAGAAAATCGCGCCTTGTTAGAAATCCGTTTTGCCAATGGCAGTTTTAACTTAGCTCTCAACGATGTCGTGCTCAAAACACGCGACGTTTTTCGCATGGGTCGATTCACCGTACGAGCGGATGCTGGACATGTAAATGAGTACCGTGCTGATGGTTTAATTTTGGCGACCCCAACGGGTTCGACGGCTTACAACTTAGCGGCAGGAGGTCCGTTGGTGGATCCCGCCGCTTCAGTCATTGCCCTCACCCCCATCTGCGCGCACACGCTTTCCAATCGCAGCGTCATTTTCGATGGTGAAACCGAGCTCGAAGTTCTCAGTGAAGACGTAGCCCATCTCGGACTCTCGGTCGATGGACGACCCACCCTTGAGGCCCAAGGTCGCTTACCGCTCGTGGTGCGTACGGCAAAAGTACAACTCAGTCTCATCCGTCCGAAAAACCTAACGCATTTTGATATTTTGCGGAACAAGTTAAAGTGGGCTTAAGTAAATTTTGTAGCCAGCCATTGACGGAGCGGGTCAAGTTGCCCTTTGCTATCCTTTTTCATGCTCACGATTGCTGATGTAGCCAAGTCTTATGGTCCCCGCGAACTCTTTTCGCAAGTTTCGCTCACCATTGATCGATATGATCGCTTGGGTCTGGTCGGAGCGAATGGAGCCGGCAAATCAACGCTCTTCAATTTGATTCTCGGCAAGGAACAACCTGATGAAGGTTTAATCGAATGGGAACGCGGATCCGATTTTGGATTTTTACCACAGGAGAGTGCACCCGTCGGTGAAGAAACCATTTTGCAAATTGCAACGAGTGGTAAAAGCCTCAACCCCGAGGACGAGGATTATGATTACGCCTTAGAGCCGAAGGCGAAAAAAATTCTCGCTGGACTTGGTTTTCGAGAGGGTGATGGAGAGAAACAGGCCAAGACTTTTTCGGGCGGTTGGGTGATGCGAGCTCACTTAGCGCGACTGCTCGTGAGTGAACCTACTCTGCTTTTACTCGACGAGCCGACGAATCATTTGGATCTCGAGGCCTTGCTTTGGTTTCAAGATTACCTGACTCGTTATGCGGGCGGGCTCGTGGTCATCTCGCACGACCGGGCTTTTCTCAATGCCTTGTGCACGGGAATCATCGAGCTCCGCGGACAACGCCTGCATCGATATCACGGGAACTACGATGATTTTCTGGTCGAGAAAGAGGCGCGCAAAGCCCAACAGATGGCGGCGTTTAAAAATCAGCAGCGCGAAATCGCTCACTTGCAAACTTTCGTCGATCGCTTCGGCGCAAAAGCCTCGATGGCTTCGCGAGCAAAATCCAAAGAAAAGCAAATCGCTCGCTTAGAGGAATTGGCCATCGACGAACCCGAAGATGAACTCAAAAAAATCCAATTTAAATTTCCTCAGCCTCCGCGATCCGGATTAAAAGTAGTCAACTGTGAGCATGTAAAACAGGCCTACGGAGAACATGTCGTTTATCAGGATTTAAATTTCAGTGCGGAACGCGGACAGCGAATTGTTTTGGTGGGACCCAATGGAGCAGGCAAATCGACGCTCTTAAAAATTTTAGCGAATGTCGTGCCGATTCAAGGCGGTGTTCGCGAATTAGGGAGCAACGTGATTTCAGGCTATTTTGCCCAAAATCGCGTCGATAGCCTTAATCCTCAGTTAACCGTCCTCGAGAATGTGATGGAGTTGCGTACGGTGGATAATCGTCTGACCGAGCAACAAGCTCGCGGATTACTGGGAGCCTTTTTATTCCGCAAAGACGATGTCCATAAACCCGTGAAAGTACTCTCGGGCGGAGAAAAATCGCGACTCGCGTTGGTGCGCTTATTAGTCAATCCGCCCAACCTTTTGCTGATGGACGAGCCGACCACTCACCTGGATATGGCTTCGATTGATGCCCTGATCCACGCTTTGCAACATTACGAAGGTACGCTCGTTTTTATTAGTCACGACGTGCATTTCATCAAAGCCATTGCCCAAAATGTTTTGCACGTACACTCTGGACGACTCACCCCGTATGCCGGCAATTACGAGTATTACTTAGAAAAATCCAAGGCAACCAATGAACGGGCTGCATTGACGGCAGGATTTACCGATGGAAGACCCAAGCAGGAAACCAAACCGATGGAGAAAAAATCACCGGGCTCGGGCACAAAACTTTCTTCTGCCGAATTAAAAAAACTACAAAAAGAACTGAATCAGGCTGAGCAACGCGTGAGTGAGTTAGAGGCTAAGCAAAGTCAAATCATGGCCGACCTCAGTAATCCTGCTCTCTACACCCAAGGAACTAAGGTGAAAGAATTGAATGAGGAATTGGCGACGATTCAGGCGGCTTTAGTAGAGGCGACGGCTAAATGGGAAGAACTAGCCACTCGCTGGGCGAATGTTTCACCTTCGGCTTCGTAAAAATTCTCGCACAAGCTTGGAGTTACCTTCATCCTCTTGGCATGAAGAACTGGCTTCGTCTTACTTTGGCCTGCGTCGCAATGCTGGGATTGAATGCTTCGGCACAAAGTCAAAAAATCGGAGAGGACATCACTCAGGTAGCCCAGTCATTTGTCGCGTCACTGACGTCAGAACAAAAGGCTCAAACCGTTTTTGATTTCAGTAATCCTGAGCGCACTCGATGGAGTCACCGATCACAATCACGCCTCGGTTTAACGCTCAAGGCCATGAATGCAGAGCAACGCCAGTTGGCACTCGATTTATTAAGAGTCACCCTTTCCGCTCGAGGTTTCCATAAAATCGAATCTGTCCGTGAATTAGAAAATCTGTCCTCGAGCACTTCTGCTTCGGCCTACCCGAATCCACGTGACCCCGAACTTTATTCGTTAGCGATTTTTGGTACACCATCGACCTCGGGTGCTTGGGGTTGGCGTTGGGAGGGTCATCACCTTTCACAAAATTTTACGATGATTGATGGCCAGTTAGTTTCATGCACACCGTCATTTGTCGGAATCAACCCCTTCCGTCCCGCCAGCGGACAAGAAAAACCTCGTGGTTTCCCTTTATTGGACAACGAGCTTTCTTTTGGCCGAGCCTTGGCTCAGTCCCTGACTCCAGCACAACGTAAACTGGCCGTGCTAGCGATTGAAGTTCCCCAGGATATTATCACTCAGACCAAACCCAAGGTGGAGACTTTGGATACCTATCAAGGAATCAGTGTCGCCGATTTAAATGCTGAGCAGAAAAAAATACTCGGGAGAATTATTGCTGAATATGTTGGCTTGGTACGCACAGATTTTGCGTTGAATGAAATGATTGCCATTAGTGAAACCGCCGAAGAACAGATTTTCTTCACTTGGATTGGCGGCATGGATGACAGCCAAGAATGCTATTTTCGTATTCGTGGCCCCAGTTTCCTTCTCGAGTTAAGCAATGTTCAAGGTAACACCAATCACGTGCATCTTGTTTGGCGAGACACGCAAAAGGATTTTGGATTTGAGGCACTGGCTGGGGGTAAGAAAAAATCCACGGCTAATTAAGCCCTCCTCTTTTCAGAAATAATACCCTTCCCGCTTGCGACTGGTCTCCAGCGTGGTTTGGATGGGGTATGGCTAAAACGCGCCCTTATGCCAATACCAATGCCCTCTGGGGGGCGATGGGCGTTCGTATTTTAGAGCGACTCGGTTTGAGTCATGTCGTCATTTCTCCTGGTTCGCGTTCAACGCCTCTGGCTTACGCTTTTGCTGAATCTAAAAAAATTAAGTCTACCGTTGTCCTCGATGAGCGATCGGCAGGCTTTATCGCTTTGGGAATTGCCAAAGCGACACGTCGTCCCGTGGCGTTGCTTTGCACTTCAGGGACAGCAGTAGCGAATTATTTACCTGCCGTCATTGAAGCACGCTTATCCGCTACCCCTTTACTAATTTTATCCGCCGATCGTCCGCCAGAGTTGCGTGATTGTCATTCTGGCCAAACCATCACTCAGCCAGGAATTTTTGGCAGCTATCCCGTGTGGTCGACCGAGGTCGCTGTGCCCTCTGCCCATTTACTGACCTACTGGCGTCAGGTCTTGGTCGATGCCTGGCAGCGGTCACAAGGCCCTCTGCCTGGCCCGGTTCACCTCAATGTACCCTTCCGCGACCCTCTTTCACCCCATGAGAAAGAAAAGGGCTTTAAAATGCCTGTGGGCTTCAATGAGAGTCATTTTACAACCCTTCCGCCCTGTGAACAGGTTAACCCCATGGTCACTCCTTCGGACGTGGCCAGCTTGCTTCCGGCATCCAAACGAGGAGTCATCGTGGTTGGGCCCCATGCCTTTGCTGGCCGAGGGGAAACTACTCAAGCCCTACTTGAACTTTCCGCCATAACCGGTTGGCCGATTTGTGCCGATGGTGCGGGCACTTTGCGGGGTGATGGTGCGAAGAGCGGACGTATTATTCATACTTATGATATGATTCTTCGTCAGCCAAAGTTCGCACGAAAACTTCGTCCGACGGTGGCCGTTTTCGTAGGTCCTTTGCCCACCAGTAAAGTTTTACGAAACTGGATTAAAGAATCTGACTTAGTGGCTCTACAAATTCATCGGGCTGGTGAAAATGCGGATGCCACACATTCGCGTTGGACACGTTGCGATGCGCAACTCATCCCCAGTGGTAAAAAGGTTACTTCAGCGCTGAGTGCATGGACCAAGCAATGGCAAGCCGCACAAAAAATGGCCCAACGGAAAATCGATCGAGTCTTGCAGGTTAACTGGCCCTTTGAAGGAGGAATCATTCCCTTGCTCAATGAGGCCCTCAGCGAGTCTGATCGACTTTTTGTCGGCAGCAGTATGCCGATTCGCGATTGTGAATGGTTTTATCATCCCTCGGGTCCAGGCCCGGAGATTTTAACCAATCGGGGGGCGAATGGTATCGATGGCACAGTCTCGACTGCGCTCGGGGCTTCGCTGGATGGAAAACATACCGTTTTACTTTGTGGCGATTTAACCTTTCTCCACGACTCCAATGCCTTACTTTCCGCTCACCAACATCCCGGTGATTTGACGATTCTCGTGGTCAACAATCAAGGTGGGGGAATCTTTAATCATCTTTCTGTCGCAGAGAAAAATCCCCATTTCGAAAAAATTTGGGCAACCCCACAAAATGTCCGTTTCAGTCAATTATGCGCGGCGCATGGCGTGCGTCATCAAACCGCAGAAAATTTCGTTGAGTTAAGAAAACAACTGGAAGCACGCGGTCGAGGAGTCCGAGTCATCGAGTTCTGGACGAATCGACAGAAAGATGCCTTACACCGCCTCCGCGGCTTTCGCTCCTAATTACTTAGCCCAGCCCCAACGCGGGGAGAATGGATGAAGAATGAAGAGAGGTTTACCCACGACATCCTCTGGCGGCACTTCTCCCCAACCACGAGAGTCGAAACTGTTCGCGGAGTTATCTCCCAGTGTATAAAAACCTTGGGTCACTTTATAGGGGACAGTCAAAGGTGCGGCGTAAGGTTGATTTCCGAGATCTGCCAGATAACCATAATAACCACGGGAAATAGCCCGCTGGCAATTAAGGGCCATCGGTTCTGGCGAGGTGACCAACTTGCCGTTTCGATAGAGCTTACCATCATCGACAAACAATTCATCGCCCGGTAATCCAGCGAGACGCTTAATATAATAATTCTGCGAAGGGTTGCCAAAGCGGTCACTTAATCCAGGAATTCGGTGAGTGCGGAAGATAATCGCATCACCCGCTTCTGGGTTTACGAAATGATAAATGATGCGATTCGCAAAAACCATATCGCCCGTCAGGACATCAAAGTTAAAGATTCGCTGCCCTTCTTTAACCTTCTTACCCGTCAATAAAACCGTGCCACTGGGAGATTCGACGATGCGATTTTCGGCCATCGCTTTGGCGATGACTTTTTCCCAACGCTCTCCGTCTTGTCGCTGAAGTGGCATTTCCGCAAAATCGGGGAAGAAGGTACGGAGCAAGACCGCATCGAAATTAAATTCTGCAGGTACAGAGAAACTCTGTAACGTGTTTCCGACAACGATTTCTTGGAGGTTGGAACCGCGAGAAGGCTGACGCACGCGGTACTCTTTGGCTCGATGATTATATCCAATAAATTCGAGAGGGATTTTCACTTCACCACTGGCTTCGGCGTTGATGAGGTAAGTGGAAGACCAATCCGTAATCTTATGCCAGACGCGTTGACCTAAACTCGGCGCAGGGGCTTCGGGCGAACGCACAACCGCCGTCTTCCCGTAATAAGTCGGCCACATCGAATTCGTTGGAATCTTAAAAGGCATGAGTAGCAGCCCCTTCACTGCCCCAGCGACAATGACAGCCATGACAATCATTTCTACAATATCACCGAGGAATGAGATGGGGTAAACCTTACCGCCATTTTTCACCAGCGCATGATGCAACTCGGCCAGAGCTTCATCGATGCCTTTGGCATCAAAAGATTTCTCCGAAAGTTGCTGACTCAACTTTTTTTCCAAATCCAACTGTACGGCAATCGCTTCGGCGGACAGGAGATCGCCACGGTAAAGTCGAACGCGTTCCGCTGACTCCAAAAGCTCTTTGGCGGATTTTCGTGCCTGATGTTTTTTGGAAAAGTAGTGCAGGAACATGGAGACAAGGTCTCCATTTAAGCCGCTCGCAGCCTGATGGAAAGCGAAGAATGGCTGGCTTAACCTTCGTTCTTTAAAATCTTAATAAAAGCCTCTTGGGGTATGTCGACTTTACCGATTTGCTTCATTCGCTTCTTACCCTCTTTCTGCTTTTCCAGCAATTTACGCTTACGGGTAATATCACCACCGTAACATTTTGCCGTCACATCTTTGCCCACCGAGCCAATGGTTTCACGGGCGATAACCTTAGAGCCGATGGCAGCTTGGATAGCGACTTTGAAAAGTTGGCGGGGTAAAAGTTCTTTGAGTTTTTCGCAAAGGGCACGTCCACGACCCTCGGCCTTGCTTGAGTGAACAATCGAGGAGAACGCATCCACGGGTTCATCGTTCACACGAATGTCCATCTTCACCAAATCAGAAGTCATATACTCACCCATTTCGTAGTCCATCGAACCATAACCGCGGGTGATGGATTTCAAACGGTCGTTAAAATCGACGAGGATTTCGTTGAGCGGTAAAAGACAAACCAAGACCACGCGATCAGCATCAATCGTTTCGGTCTTTTCGCAGATACCCCGTTTCTCCTGAATCAGAGCCAGCATATCACCGATGCTCGTTCCGGGAATGTGGATATGTGCACGAATGGTCGGTTCTTCGATGTGTTCGATGGCCGATGGGTCGGGCATCATTACAGGATTATCCAGAGTATGCATCACGCCATCGGTGGTGAAGACCTTGTAAACAACTGACGGGTAAGTGGATAAAATATCTAAATCGTACTCGCGTCGTAAACGTTCCTGCACGATTTCCATGTGCAAAAGTCCAAGAAATCCACAGCGAAAACCAAACCCTAAAGCCGTTGAACTTTCGGCCGTATAAGTCAGAGCCGAGTCATTAATCGCGAGTTTCGCCAGTGAGGTTTTTAATTTTTCATAATCAGCTGTATCCAAAGGATAGATACCGCTGAAGACCATAGGGCGAACTTCCTTAAAGCCAGGGACCGGCTCTTTCGCAGGATCAGAAGCGAGCGTAATCGTATCCCCTACCTTAGCGTCTGCGACCTCGCGAATGTTGATGACGATGTAGCCGACTGAACCTGGGCCAAGTTCGTCTTGGGGCTTCATCTTTGGAGAGAAGATGCCGACTTCTTTAATCACCGAACGCACGCCATTGGACATTAACTCGATGGTTTGCCCTGGCTTAAAAGTTCCGGAGAATACACGCACGTAACTGATGACGCCTTTATAGGAGTCGAACAGTGAATCGAAAACCAGAGCGCGAGATTGAGGGTAGTCTGACCAACGTGGTGCTGGCACGCGTTTAACAATCGCCGCAAAAATATCATCGATACCAATACCTGATTTCCCTGAGGCTAAAACCGCGTCTTGCGCAGGAATGGTAAGGATATCTTCGACTTGTCGACGAGCCTCTTCGGGACGGGCGCTGGGTAAGTCGACCTTATTAATGACGGGCACGATTTCTAACCCTTGGTGCATCGCCAAGGTGGCATTAGCGACGGTTTGTGCTTCGACTCCTTGAGAGGCATCGATGAGCAAGAGTGCACCTTCGCAGGCTGCCAATGAGCGAGATACCTCGTAAGCAAAGTCGACGTGTCCAGGGGTATCAATCAGGTTCAGGAGATAATTTTTCCCATCGGGTGCCGTGTAATTCATCGTCACTGGGTGGCACTTAATCGTGATTCCCTTTTCCCGCTCTAAATCCATCCCGTCGAGCAACTGCTCTTTCATCTGACGTTTCTCGATGGTCTTAGTGTGCTCTAATAAACGGTCAGAGAGCGTCGTCTTGCCATGATCGACGTGGGCAATGATGCAGAAATTACGGATGTGATCGAGAGACACGAGAAGGAGTAAAGTGTAAGGTTCTAATAGGACGCTGAAAGTGCGACTTGTCCAGCGTTAGCCTGCAAGAGTGATTAGGCAGGAATATCCGCCAGTTCGTGCAAAGAGAGAATCGGTGCCTGGGGCGCAGTCCGCTTCATCATTCCTGCCAGAGCGCCACCTGGACCACATTCATAAAACTGCGTGATGCCCGATTCGGCTGCGGCTTTACAATCATCCTCCCAAAGTACCGAGGAAACAACCTGCTTAACCAAAGCCGCACGCAAGTCATTGGACTCCGAGAGCGTGCCACCTGTGGTGTTCGAATAGACCGTGACTTGGGGACGTTGGAAAGGAATGCTTTGCAGGAAAGCTTCGAATGCTTGGCGTGCTGGCTCCATCAATCGACTGTGATAGGCTCCTGCAACGACGAGTGGTTTAACTAATTTAAACGGACCGAACTCCTTTGCCCGAGCGACGGCTTGGGTGATTTTTTCGGATTCGCCTGAGATAACGACTTGGCCAGGACAGTTGAAATTAGCGGCATCGACGTCGAAAGCAGCGCAAAGTTTAAAAATGTCTTCTCGAGAACCTCCGATGACGGCGGCCATCGCACCTTTCGTTTGGTCGCAGGCCTGTTGCATAAGTCGACCGCGTTCCGCGACAATTTTCAGTCCCGTTTCAAAATCCCAAACCCCTGCTACCGCGTAAGCGGTTAATTCTCCAAGCGAAAGACCAAGGCAGGCCTTAAGGTCGTTGAGTTTACCGCGTTCACGTAAAATTTGGGCGATGGCGTAGCCTTGGACGTAAAGGGCGGGCTGACAGACTCGGGTCTCGGTCAGCAATTCCGTGGGGCCTTCGAAACAGGCTTTACGGAGGTCAAAAGGCAGGACTTTGGTGGCGCGGTCATAGAGATCGCGGGCGGTGGGTGAGCCCTCGTAGAGAGACTTACCCATTCCAACGACTTGGGCACCTTGACCTGAGAACAGAAGAGCGGTCGACATAACAAAATAAGGAGGGGAAATGAGCAAAAGGGTCAAGGGTAAGAGATAACGGAGAAAACAACGCCTTTCCTTGACCCAAGTGGCCACTAAGCATACCCCATTTCCATTCTTTTATGCCTCTCGCCCTTCTTTCGGTCAGCGACAAAACTGGCCTACTTCCCTTCGCCCAAGCCCTCGTGAAAAATCACGGCTACCGATTGCTCTCTACTGGTGGTACCGCCAAAATGCTTCGCGATGCTGGCTTGCCAGTGACTGATGTGAGCGAGCACACAGGCTTTCCTGAAATCATGGAAGGACGAGTGAAGACTTTGCATCCTAAAGTACACGGCGGATTACTTTGCCGACGCGACGCAGAGGAACACCTCAATGAAGCCAAAAAACATGGCATCGAACTCATCGACCTCGTGGTGGTAAATCTTTATCCCTTTGAATCCACTGTCGCTAAACCCGGCTGTCAGTTTGAAGACGCCATTGAGAATATCGATATCGGTGGTCCATCGATGTTGCGCAGTGCCGCCAAAAATCATGCCTCGGTTTCGGTGGTGACGGATCCCGCTGACTACCCACGTGTCCTCGAGGCCATGGGTAATGCCAGCGCACTCACTGAATTACGACGCGAACTTGCCCTCAAAGTTTTCCAACGCACTTCGGCTTACGATGCGGCGATTGCAAATTATTTAGAATCTCAAGCCCAGCCTGGTCTGGGTAATATCTTGGGACTCCCCTCCCGTTTTACAACGACCCTTCCGCTGGCCCAACGTTTACGCTACGGCGAAAACCCCCACCAACAAGCAGCGCTTTACGGATCCTTCCACGAGGCCTTCGATCAACTCCAAGGCAAAGAGCTCAGTTATAATAATATTTTAGATATCACGGCGGCGACTTACCTGATTGGTGAGTTTGAACGTCCCACCTTAGCGATTCTCAAACACACTAACCCTTGTGGGGTTGCCTCCGCTGATACCTTAGTAGAAGCGTGGCACAAGGCCTTTGCCACCGATCAACAAGCACCCTTTGGCGGAATCATTGTGGCGAATCGCACCGTGGATAAAGATTTAGCTGAGGCGATTGCCGAAATTTTCTCGGAGGTGATTATCGCTCCCGAGTTCAGTCCGGAAGCTTTGGCGATTTTTGGTAAAAAGAAAAACCTTCGCTTGATGCGAGCCAAGGTTGGTTTGCGTGCGGACACCTTACGCGAGGTTCGTGCCGTGATTGGTGGTGTTCTCGTGCAGGATCGGGATCAAAAGCCTATCAACCCGCGCGACTTCAAAGTCGTCACTGAACGTCAGCCCACTCCTGATGAATTAAATGCGATGCTTTTTGGATGGCGGGTCGTTCGTCACGTGAAATCCAATGCCATTGTTTATGCCGGAAAGGAACGCACCTTAGGAGTCGGTGCCGGACAAATGTCGCGCGTGGACTCTTCGCGTATCGCGGTTTGGAAAGCGGGCGAGGCCAAGTTACCTCTCGCTGGTTCGGCGGTATGCTCCGATGCCTTCTTTCCCTTCCCTGATGGCTTGATTGCCGCCGCTGAAGCCGGTGCGACCTGTGCGATTCAGCCAGGAGGCTCGGTCAAAGACGCGGAAGTGATTGCCGCGGCGAATGCTCGAGGCATGGCGATGATCTTCACTGGCATGCGTCATTTCCGCCACTAAGTTTAAAATTTAACTTAGCAAAAACCCGCGGATTTCGCGGGTTTTTTGTTTTAAAGGCGAATGCCAAATTTCTCGAGTAAGCGAGCGAGGTCGTCGTCACTCTCGTAGAAAATTGTAATCGTACCTTTTTGACCTTTGCGAGTTACACTGACGCGCGTAGCCAAGTGAGAGGCCAAACGTTTTTGGGCGTCCTCCAAAACTGTTTTGGTTGTTTCGCGACGAGGCTTCTTGGTCGCTGTGCTGAAAGTCTTAACCAACGCTTCGGTGTCGCGAACCGAGAGGCCTTTTTCAATCACTTGACGAGCGGCTTGTACACGGTGTGCCGTATTTTCGATAGCCAATAAAGCCTTAGCGTGGCCGGCTGTAATCTGACCCTTGCTCAAGTAACCTAAAATTTCACGGTCGAGTGAGAGAAGTCGCACTAGATTCGCAATCGTCGCCCGTGGCTTACCTAAACGATCGGCCACAGCGTCCTGCGTCAGCGAAAAATCGCGCATCAAAGAAGCCACTCCGAGAGCTTCATCGACAACATTAAGGTCGGCGCGTTGGAGATTTTCCACCAAAGCAAGCACCGCACTCGAAGCATCACTCGCCTCGACCACACGTGCCGTGATGGTTTTTTGTCCGAGTTGCTTGAAAGCACGGAAGCGACGTTCACCAGCGATGAGTTCGTAGCCTTCTTTGATTTTACGGACCACGATGGGCTGCATGAGCCCTTCGGAGCGAATGGATTCAGCCAATTCTTTAATCGCAGTTTCATCAAACTCGCGGCGAGGTTGGCGAGGATTAGGAACGATTTGCGTTAAAGGGATTTCAATTAAGCTCAGTCCTGGAGCAGCGGGCGCGGCGGGAGCTGGAGTAGGAGAAGGAGCAGGAGAAGCGGGCTTTTGCACACCTGCTCCAATGAGAGAACCGAGACCGCGACCGAGGGGTTTTTTAGGAAGATTGGCCATGAAGATTATTGTGCAGGGGTGTCAGATTGAGGAACGAAAATTTCTACATCCGCTTTAAGGGCGGCGGGGCTGGGAAGTTTGTTGGCTTTTAAAATCCATTCCGGCTTAGAATTGAGTTGTCGAGCAATCCGGGAAACACTGTCGCCACTTTTCACCCGATAGGTTACTCCTGAATGCGGAATATCGGTTGGCAAAGCTTCAGCAGGAGCGGTCGAATCGGTCGCTGGGGTAGCCGAGTTAGTGGCAGGAGTGCTGGGTGATTTTGTTTTTGCCACCGCAGGTTTATTCAAGGCTGTGTTCACTTGACGGGTGATTTCGGCGAGTGCGGTGTTCACCTCCGTTGTCTGCTGTTTCAATCGACGATCCACTTCATCCAAAATTTCTTTGCGCTGACGCGTATTCGCTTCGGTTGTCGAACTCGCTGGTGCTTTCGATGCTTTTTCTCGGGCGAGGCTTTCGCGCAGATCTTGATTTTCTAATTTCAACTTTTCGACCTCCGTTTTTAAGTCAGCAATATCCTGTTGCATTCCCGCCAGCTGGTTTGACTGAGCGAAGAGCGGAGTCAGACAGAAAAGAAGGAGGGCGATGCTGTAACGCATGTATCCAGCAAAAACATCTCTAACGAAGGAGGCAAGGGACTAAGGAAAGAGAACTATTAACACCCCACCTGGCAGGTCTTGGCTTTTTTGAGGCTGAGGGGGCTCAATCGAGTCTCTTTCCGTCCTCGCCCGAACCCCTCTTTTCTCTCTAACGTGACGGCTCATGGCAAAAATTCTGGTAGCACTTTCGGGGGGCGTTGACAGCGCCGTGGCGGCTTTGTTGCTCAAGCGACAAGGCCATGAAGTGCATACGGCCTATTTTCGGACTTGGATGAATGAAGAAGGTCTACCCTTCCCGGGAGAATGTCCTTGGGAAGACGATATCCGCAACGCGCAAGCCGTTGCCCAGCATTTAGGACTCCCGTTTCGAATTATTGATTTAGTCAAAGACTACCGGGAGACCGTCGTAAACTATTTGGTCGAAGGCTATAGTCGCGGACAGACCCCAAATCCCGATGTGATTTGCAATCGAGATATGAAATTTGGGGTATTTCTCCGTCGAGCTTTGCAAGAGGGTTATGCAGCGATTGCCACGGGTCACTATGCTCGGCGACGGGAGAATGCGGATGGTACTTTTGATTTAGTCGAGGGCGTGGATACGCAGAAAGATCAATCCTACTTTCTCGCCCTACTTCATCAGGAACAACTGGCCAAAACCCTTTTTCCTGTTGGCGAGTTAACCAAAGCACAAGTGCGTCAACTCGCACAAGAAGCGCATTTACCCAATGCGGTTCGCAAAGATAGCCAAGGCATCTGCTTCTTAGGTCAGGTTCCCATTCAAGCATTCCTCGAGAGACATATTCCAGACCGCGAGGGACCGATTGTGCGAGCTGATGGTAAAGTCATTGGAAAACATCGCGGCCTTCATCGATACACCATCGGTCAGCGCAAAGGGATTGGATTACCTTCCAATACCGATAACGAGTATTTTGTCGTCGTGAAAAAAGATTTTGCGACGAACACGTTGCATGTGGCTTTTGATCAACCTGGTACATCAGGGCTTTATACCAAAGAAGCTCGGGCTAACCATTTCAGTTGGGTGAATCGACCCATCACGACGGCCCAAGATTTATTGGTCCGTGTGCGCTACCGTGACCCCGCAACACCGGCACATTTTGATCCCCAACCCGATGGTTCGGCCCTTTTCCACTTCCACGAAGAGCAACGTGGCCTCGCATCGGGTCAGTTAATTGCGCTTTACCAAGGTTCTGTTTTACTCGGGGGAGGCTTCTTTCTCTAATGGCTACTGGCAATGCAGTGAAACAAATGTTTTCGGGTATCGCTTCGCGTTACGATCTGGCGAATCGCCTACTCAGTTTTGGGCTGTGCGTTGGTTGGCGCAATCGCTTGGTCGACGCCGTAAAAAAACAACAACCTCGCAACGTCGTTGATTTAGCTACAGGCAGTGGTGATGTTGCTTTTGTTTTACGCGAGGCTTTGCCCAAAGAGACGACGATTACAGGTTATGATTTCTGCGAACCGATGTTAGCGATTGCACGGGTGCGGGCCGAAAAAGAAAAAGTTGCCCTTACTTTTCAAACGGGGGATTGCCTAAATCTTCCTTTGGCCGATGAAAGTGTCGAGGGAGTAACCATTGCTTACGGTGTTCGAAATTTTGAAGACCGCGAAAAAGGGTTACTTGAGCTTCACCGCATCACCCAACGCGGGGGAACCGTTTTCATTTTAGAATTCTCACAACCGCAAGGTTGGTTTGCGCCATTGCATTGGATTCACGTACGTTGCATTTCGCCGGTGTTGGCTGGACTTCTCACGGGAGACTTTGGTGCGTATCGTTACCTTGGAACCAGCATTGCGGGATTTCCTAATGCCGAGGGACTGGTGCAAGAACTGAAAAAGGCAGGCTTTTCGGAAGTCTCCTATGAAAGCATGCTTTTCGGCACCGTTGCCCTCCACCAAGCTAAGAAGTGAGCGGTAAAAATTCCTTGCTTTACGGGGCAAGGTCGGTTCTTTTGAACCCTCACACGGGCTCGTGGTGAAATGGATATCATTTCTGACTACGGATCAGACGTTTGGGGTTCGAATCCCTACGAGCCCGCCACTTTAAAAAAAGCATTTTCCGTTCAAAAACGGTCAAAATGCCTTTGGCTTTGATTACTTTTACACTTTTTTAACGAATAGATTTTACAATTAATTTAAAAAGAGGAAAAGAGGGCTTATGCATCGTCCCATGCTCATCTTGGTCATTATCGTCCTACTGATGATTATCGCCGATTTGCTATTGATGCGCGACGATAACCAAGAATGGCGAGCCTCGGGGGACAATTTGCGCGGAGTGACTTTAAGTGATAACTCCTTCGAATACCCTCCTAAGAAATGATTATTCGATGATACGTGGAGTCGGATCGGGCAGACGATTACCTGTTGGGTAAATGTAAGTGCGATCTTCAAAATTACGTAACTCGATAATGCCATCGTGAATGGCTTGGATGTAATCGGGGTTGATGGGAATTTTTCCGCCACCTCCTGGACCATCGATAACTAATTGTGGAATACCATAACCCGTGGTGTGACCCCGCAACGAACGGATGATATCGATACCTTTTTGGATGGGAGCGCGGAAATGGGTCGAGCCTTCGATTAAATCACAGGCGTAAAGATAATAAGGTCTTACGCGCATCATCAATAAACGGTGAATGAGCGATTTCATGACTTCCGGATCATCATTAATCCCACTCAAAAGCACCGATTGATTGCCCAAAGGAACTCCGGCCAAAGAGAGTCGCTCCAAGGCAGCTGACAATTCTTGAGTGATTTCTTTGGGGTGATTCGTGTGAATACTTAGCCAAATCGGTCCGTGCTTACGGAAAATCGCTGCCAGCTCAGGAGTAATACGCTGCGGTAAAAAAACGGGAATGCGCGAACCCATGCGAATAAACTCCACATGCGGAATCGCTCTTAAACGTCCAAAGAGGTAATCGATTTTCGCATCCGATAAGAGCAATGGATCTCCGCCAGAGATAAGAACGTCACGCACCTCAGGGTGGGTTTCGATGTAACGAATGCCCTCTTCTAATTCCGGATGAAAATCGTAGGCTTGGGCATTCGAAACGAGGCGACTGCGGGTGCAGTAACGACAATAAGCAGCGCAACGGTCGGTGACCAAAAACAAAACTCGATCGGGATAGCGATGGACGATACCCGGAACAGGCATCGTTTCTTCTTCTCCCACGGGGTCAGAGGTTTCACCAGAAGAGATAACGGACTCTTGAATTGAAGGGATGACCTGTCGACGAATCGGGCACTGCGGATTATTCGTGTCGATGAGATTAAAAAAATGTGGAGTAATCGCCAATGCCAGTTTGTTTGCAGCAAACAGACACCCTGCCCTCTCATCGGGCGTGAGAGTCATCATTTTCTCTAGGTCTTCGAGTTTGGTAATGCGGTTTCTTAGTTGCCAGTGCCAATCATTCCAATCGCTTGCTGGAACATTTGACCAACGACCTTGACCCGAAAACCAGTTCTGACGTTGATCAAGAGGATACATGCCGTGTTAAAGAGATTTTTAACTCTAGCCGAATCACACGTGGAAGCAAATGGGATTACCTAATGCAGTGAATTTATTTTGGGATAAATTTACTTTTTTTCCTAACTAAAGATGAAGCATTACACGACTGCGACCGATTTAAGGATAGAGGAAAGAGTCATCGAAAAAGCTCTTTCTCAGTAAAATCGACACGATTAGCCCTAATTTAGACCTCGAGTGGCCCAATTGCATTTGCCCTCGGCCGTTGAAATCCTCTATTTAAACCCCATGTCAGCACCGAAGCCCCGCTTCACATTAGAATTTGAGAAGCCCATCCGAGAACTTGAGGACAAGATTGCCGCTTTGCGAACATCGTCCGAGTCCGCCGGCCTTGATG
>CANIUQ010000019.1 GCA_947470855.1 Opitutia bacterium
GCATTCATCGCCGCAAACTCTTCGCGTACTCGATCGGAATAAGCCCGTGGAGCAATATCAACGACGGTCAGACGCGAAACGAGGTCCGGCCTTTCCACGGCTACTCTCATCGCAACTTTTCCACCCATGCTATGCCCAAGGAGATGAACGGGACCCCATTTCTGTTGATCCAAAAATACCTTCACATCTTCCGCCATCGCTGGATAAGAACAATCTTCTGCCCAAGGCGAAGAGCCGTGATTGCGCAAATCTAACGCCACCACGCGATAACCTTTTTCAGCCAAAGCCACGCCAGCCGATTGCCAATTTCGCGATGAACCCAAAAGCCCATGTAAAACAATGAGAGGCTTCCCTACTCCGCCAAATTCACGAGCCACACAGGCAATGGGCATCTTAGCGAATAATGCCCGAGGCAGCGATATTGATTCCTGAGAGAATCATCTCTAACTGCTTCGGATTGGGCGAACGCACCAAGGCATCGGCACGAGAAACTTTACCGGAACGCACCAACTGATTGAGGTCACTATTCATGGAGCGTGAACCTACATCAGCTCCCGCATTCACCAAGTCAGGGATTTTTTCAAACTGACCCTCTGCGATGATACGACGAGCCATCGAATCGATGATGAAAATTTCGTCGGCTGGAGCGACGCCTCCACCAATTTTGGGAACCAAAGTTTGGACAATGACGGCCTTGAGACAGGCGGCGATATTGCGTTTTGCCATGGGCAACTGCTCAGGTGGATAGAATTCAAAAAGACGTTGCACCGCTTGCTGTGCTGTACCTGCGTGTAAAGTGGAAAGCACCAAATGCCCTGTTTCCGCAGCATGCAAAGCAGTTTCGAAAGTTTCACGATCACGCATTTCTCCCACCAAAACAATGTCGGGATCCTGACGTAGTGCGGCATGTAAACCGCTGGGGAATGTTTCAACATCGATTCCCACCTCCCGTTGACTAAACGAACACTTATTGTCCTTAAAGATATATTCGATGGGATTTTCTAAAGTCACAACGTGCAAAGGTGAAGTCTCATTCACTTCACGCAGAATCGCAGCCAAGGTTGAGCTTTTCCCCGAACCCGTCGCACCGCAAACGACCACCATACCTTCCATGGATTCAATGGCACGCATGAACGACTTCGCATCCAATCCTAAATCAGCAAAACAAGGAGGGGTCTGCTTCACCAGACGCATCACCAAGGCTGGCTCGTTGCGTTGCAAATAAGCATTTACCCGAAAACGCGTTCCACCACCCACACCAGCCATAAAAGAATAATCAACCTGGTTTTCCTTAACCCATCGTTCGTTAAATCGTGCGGGCATCGTGGCCTGCACAAACGCTAAAATTTGCTCGGCGGTAATCGGCGCCATCTCCGCTTCGACCAATTGTGAAGAAATCCGCAAAAGGGCAGGACGACCCGTTTTTAGATGGATGTCGCTGGCATTATTTTCCACCGCCAAGGGGAATAATTTCTCAATCGTGGGAGGAATACCTGACATAAGAAGAGGAAACCCATCATTGATAAGATTAAAGGAGGGTCGAGAAGTTTTAAAAAAGGGTCAGGTCTCAGGTGTCTGGAGACAGGTGTCGGGTGTCGGGCTGATTCGGGTATCAGATTTCAGGAATCGGGTCTCAGGTTTAAGATTTAATGATTTATCCGTGATTCCCGACCTACCCCTGATTCCCGAAACCTGTCACCTGAACTAACAAGGTATCGGGTAGGGCCAGCAGTCCCTTGCTGGCCGTTGCATTGTCAGGCGGACGCCACGGAGTGACGTCCCTACCTACCCAATTCACCTTTGCACGTTTGCACTTTTGCACGTTTGAACTGTCTCTGGTCTCCCCCCGTCCACTTGTCCACTTACCCTCCCCCTTCACTTCAACCCCAACACATCATCCATCGAATACAACCCAGGGGCTCGGGATTTGAGCCAGCGAGCGGCACGAACGGCACCTCGAGCAAAAATTTCTCGATTGGTCGCCGTATGCTTTAATTCCAAGCGTTCACCTTCGGCAGAAAAAATGACAGTGTGCTCACCGACGACATCGCCACCACGCAAAGCATGCACGCCAATCTCACTTACAGGGCGTTCGCCCGTCAGACCGCTACGACCATGCTTTAAATCTTTTTCGGCCAATTGGCGCTCTTCGAGTAATATCTTTAATAAAGTTTCGGCCGTACCACTGGGCGCATCTTTTTTGTGACGGTGATGCATTTCCGTTAATTCAATATCCCAGCGCCCCGCATCCACTAAAGCTCGCGCGGCTTGTCGCACTAGGGCGTTAAGCAAAGTGACACCGACCGAATAATTCCCTGCCCACACCACAGGAATACCTTTCACTGCCACCGTGATTGCTGCTTTCTCCTCGGGCGTGTGACCCGTGGTGCCAATGACCAAGGGCTTTCCGTGCTTCGCACATAATTGCGCCAAAGGTAAAGTCGCAGAGTGAAATGAAAAATCGATAACCACATCAACCTGATCAAGGTGAGCGGCCGGATTATCTCCTTGGTCAACCGCCACGGCTACGCTGGCCTGCTCCGAAGACGCCACGGATAAAATCGCCTGGCCCATACGGCCCTTGGCACCATTAAGAAGAATGCGGAGTGATTGGCTCATCGGATAGAGGAAAGATAAGCGTCCGCTGTGGCTTCGACAAGCCGACGATTGGCTTCTGCCATTTCGCATAATGGCAAGCGGACCTCAGCCGATTGAATGAGTCCTGAGCGCTGCATTAAATGCTTCACGGGCACAGGATTAGGCTCAACGAATAACACGCGGAACACCTCGGCTAACTTGGCCTGCAATGCCTTGGCTTCGGTAAACTTCTTGGCCCGCACCAAAGCGGTTAGTTGGACTACCGCCGAGGGAATCCAGTTGGAGGCTACGGAAATAATACCCTGAGCTCCGACTTCGCCAAAGGCTAGCGTTAAGGAATCATCACCACTGAGAACTAAAAATTCCGAATCCAATTCACGCACGAGTTGTGCAGCTTTTTCAACCTGACCACCCGCCTCTTTGATGCCGATGATGTTACGATGTTTTTGCCGAAGACGTACCACCGTCTCGACCGTAATTTCAATTCCACATCGCCCAGGAATAGAATAGAGCATGATGGGCTTGGCCGTGGATTCAGCGATGAGCGAGAAGTGGCGGTAAAGTCCTTCTTGGCTCGGCTTATTGTAATAAGGTGCAACGAGGAGAAAAGCATCGGCGCCGGCTTCATCAGCTCGCTTCGTCAAATCCAAAGCCTCCGTCGTGGCATTGGATCCCGTACCCGCCATCACAGGAACGCGACCTGCAGCATACTCTACGGTACGCTGTATCACCTCAATGTGCTCATCGTAATCGAGCGTGGGAGACTCTCCAGTCGTACCCACTGAAATCAAACCATCAATTCCAGCGGAAATCTGAAAATGAACTAATTTACGCAAGTCATCCCAAGCAACTTTGCCATTCAGAAAAGGCGTAATTAATGCGGTATGAGCACCTGCATAGGCTTGGACAGGACGCTGGGTAGCAGAAGATTGAGAATGAGAAGACATTTCAAAAGGACCTCGGGGAAACATCTCCGCTTATCCGCCAGAGACAAACACAAATTCCCGATTCCAGCCCCCTGGCACCCGTCACCTGATACCCACTTTCCCACGGACGCCAACGGAGTGGCGTCCCTACCCGCCCCTACCTCCCCAACGCCGCCTTAACGAGTTGGTCAGCGGTAGCACTCGGGCCGAGTTTGACCAAAGCGGCTCGAACCGCCTTATCCGCATCGGCAAGCTTGTTACCTAAAACAATCAAAGCAGCAATCGCATCCGTTGCCGGAGTCGGCTGATTCGAATTCGAGACGGGCAATCCACTAGGAGCTGCTGGGTTTTCCAATCCAACTTTGTCTCGCAATTCAATGACCAACCGCTCCGCCGTCTTTTTTCCAATCCCAGGACATTGAGCAAGCAAAGCAACATCACCTCGAGAAATCGCATCACGCAAAACTGAAAGCGAGAGACGACTCAGAATATTCAGTGCGATTTTTGGACCAATGCCCGAAACTTTTTCCACCAGCAAAGAGAAGAAATCGCGCTCTTCGGCAGTACTAAATCCATAAAGCGACTGACCATCCTCCCGAAAAACAGGATAGGTAAGCAAAAAAACTTCTGCTCCCACGGCGGGCAAACGCTCAGCCGTGGTCACGGGTATATTCACTTCATAACCCACACCATGGACGTCGATGACGACTCGCAAGACGCCTGCTTGAATCAATTTTCCTCGAAGTGAAACAATCATGGTAGGATGCTATTAGCGCATTTCTAAGATGAAACCTTTTAAATAAAGACTTTCTTGGAAATTAAGCAGAACGGGATGGTCCGCTGGCTGAAAAGTCCGCTCTAAAATATAAGCATCTCGGTGAGCATCGCCAGCAGCCGATTCGAGTACACCTAATACCATACCGTCAGAGATGCGATGAGAACAGGAATAGGTCGCCAAAATACCTCCTTTATTTAGCAATTTCATGGCTCGGAGATTGAGTTCCTTGTAGCCACGCAAGGCCGCTTTCACATCTTCTTTTTTACGAGCAAAAGGAGGCGGATCCAAAATAATTAAATCAAAAGACTGTTCTCGATTTTCCGTAAACCAGTCGAAAACATTGGCCACTTCAAATCGAGCAGAGAGGCCATTATGCAAAGCTCCGCGACGTGCGGCATCAATCGCCTCTGTCGAAGAATCCAGACCTAAGACTGATTTTGCTCCGGCCTGTGCACAGGCCAGGCCAAAGCCACCTTGATTACAAAAAGCATCTAAGACAGTTCGACCCGCGGCGTAGCGGGCGACATTTTGATGCTGTTCGATTTGATCTAAATAAAGTCCTGTTTTCTGACCACTCAGTAAATCGATGTACATTTGCACTTTACCTATCTCCAACCAGAAAGGCTCCAAAGGATTTCCTGATACGGTCTTAATGTACTGATCAAGTCCTTCCAGTTTCCGCGAAGAAACATCGTTACGGAGAACAATTTCACGAGGATTTAGAATTGCTTGTAAAGCTTGCAACACCTGCGGAAGACGCTGATCCATTCCTAAAGTCAAAGCCTGAACCGACAAATAATCACCATAACGATCCACAATTAAACCAGGCAAACTATCCGCTTCCGACCAAACCAAACGCCCCACTCTTTTTTCGCCACGTCTCAACACCGACGCACGCAGAAGATTTTCTAAGACTGGACCGTCCAATAATTCCGCACGTCGAGAATAACGGCGCCAAGAAATTTGCGATTTACTATTCCACAAACCAGAGCCTGCCGAATATCCACGGATATCCGTCAACTCCACACACGAACCATCCGGTGGCAAAGTGACGCCCGTTAAAATCTCACCCATGAAAGCCCAAGGGTGACCCAGTAAAACGCGGGCTGGAGTGTGTGCTTTGAGTCGAAGTTTCGCTAACATGAAAATTAATTAACGGATTTTAGTTTCGGGATGGCCCAAAAGGCCGTGATTACAGTCGGTAACCACGCCGCCACTATCGGGGGCAGGGCTCCATTTTCGCCAAAAGCTGAGCAAATGGAACTGAGAAAGAAAAAGGCTAAAAATAACCCAAAACTTTTGGCGACTCCAACCATCGGACTCGTCCGTCCACCCGTGACCGAAAAAGGAATCGCGACAGCGATGACAACGAGACAGATGACAGGAGCTGCCATAAAAAAATGAAAGCGCATAGCATAGGCGGCGTTTTTACCGTCAGCATTCACTCCGGCTTCGGAGACATAGCGCGACAACTCACGCAACGATAGGGTTTCGGGGTCACGCGTGGAATAGAGCATCACTTCAGGGTCCTCTTGATAATCAGCCACCTTTAACTCCTTAAAATAGGGCTGAGCCATGAGGGATCCATTGACGGGATTAAATTTCAAATCTCGACCCTGACGAAAAGACCACTGCCAAACTCCATCGACTTTTTTAAAGTCTGCAAAATCCGCTTTGATGCTACGCACGCGTCGACCTTGCTCATCAAAAGAATCCACCGCGACTTCAAAGGCTTGCCCTGAATTGAGACCCATTCGGGTAATCAACCAAAAGCGACGGTCTTTGCTGTTATGAAAAGAAATATAATCGACCTGAGTTTTTTGGGCGACCGATCCGCCTTTTTCTTTGAGTGCCGCAAATTGTTCGCGTTCTAAAATGGCATTCTGCGACTCAATCGCGTTTGGCACCAAAACGGCATTAAGCAGAAAAAGTAATCCAACAAAAAATAGACCCACCCACCACAAGGGAGCTGTGATTCGACCCATACTAATTCCCGCTGCACGGGCAGCAGCCAGTTCGTGATTCTTGTTCAATGAACTGAGGACAAAAACTACCGAAATCATCAAAGAAATCGGCGTGATTAGGGAGACACGAATCACCACACTGCTCCATAGATAACTGAGAATGGTTCCAGGCGACGACCCCCAGGACAAAAACTGGGGAATCCAATTGTAAGCTTCGGAAATAAGGAGAATACCACAAAAGGAGATAAGGCAGAGGCTAAACACCTTGGCCCACTCACGTAAGATATAGCGATCGAGAATCCGCACTCCCTCTGATGTCACCACGACATCGCCCATCAGCAACCCCAAAGGTAATCAACCCTGCCCTCTCACCCACTTGTCAACCAGTCCACTCGCCCACTAACACACCCGACACTTGGCACCCGACACCTGGCACCTTTTCTAGTCCACCTTCCCACCTTTGCACCTTCCCAACGCCTCTTGTTTCCCCCGATCCCCGTCATCTGGCACCTGACACCCGTCCCCCAATTCTAACCTTTGCACTTTCCCACGGACGTCAACAGAGTGACGTCCCTACCCCTTCCCCTCGCCTTCCCCCTTTTTCCTTGCACCCATCGCTTCCTCCCCTTTTCTACACCTTTCCCATACTTCAAGGTCATGACACAGCATAACAGCTTTAAATCCAGTTCCTCCAGCGTTGGCGCTAAGCGCAACGTTCTCAAACGCTTTGAACGCGTCGAATTACTCAAAAAACGCGGTGCCGTTAAAGACCTGAAGCGCGTAACCAAGCTTCCTAAGACCAAGCCTGACGCCTAAGTCCGGGTCGCACCCTTTTGCGAAAGCCCACCCGGACACTCGGGTGGGCTTTTTGCTTTAAGGAGAAAACCGATACTCGCCACTTCATCTAGCCTCCTCTATCCTTCGAACATCTTTTCGTATGCCGAACCCCGGGAAAAAATACAAACCGTTCCGCGTCATCAGCCTCCACGATCGTCGCTGGCCCGATGCGCACATCACCCACGCCCCCCGTTGGTGCTCGGTCGACCTGCGCGATGGCAATCAAGCTTTAGCCATCCCGATGAACGTCGCAGAGAAATTAGAGATGTTCAAATTACTCTGCGAAGTTGGCTTTAAAGAAATCGAGATCGGCTTCCCCTCGGCTTCGGATACGGAATTTACTTTCACCCGTGAACTCATCGAAAAGAAACTGATTCCTCACGATGTTTCAGTTCAGGTGTTAGTTCAGGCCCGTGAACACCTCATTCGTCGCACCATTGAATCCTTAAAAGGTGCACGACGCGCTATTGTTCACCTCTACACACCAACCAACCCCGCCCAGCGTGACATTGTTTTCGGACTTTCCAAAGAGAAGGTTTTAGAAATGGCCGTGGCTGGAACCAAATTGATTCGCGAGTTAACCGAGGCTCATCCTGAAACGGAATGGCAGTTTGAGTTCAGTCCAGAAACCTTCGTTTTAACTGAAGCGGAATACGCTCTCGAAGTCTGCGAAGCTGTCGCCGCCGCCTGGGGCGCTAGTTCGAAGAAAAAAATTATCCTCAACTTACCTTTAACGGTTGAAGCAGGAACACCGAATACCCACGCCGATCAAATCGAATGGTTCTGCCGTCACTTAAAAAATCGCGACAGTGTGGTTGTTTCACTACACACACACAACGACCGAGGTACGGGTGTAGCAGCCACTGAGCTAGGCTTAATGGCTGGAGCCGATCGCGTGGAAGGAACTCTCTTCGGCAACGGCGAACGCACAGGCAATTTAGATATCGTGACCGTGGCTTTGAATCTGTTTTCGCACGGGGTAGACCCTCAGTTAAATTTTGGCAACCTTCCCCACGTACGCGAGGTCTACGAACGTTGCACGCGCATGACCGTGCCCGATCGTCACCCTTATGCAGGAGACTTAGTCTTCACGGCCTTTTCCGGATCCCACCAAGATGCCATTAAAAAAGGCATGGACCGACGCAGTAAAGTGAACCCCGATGCTATCTGGGAAGTCCCCTATCTAACTATTGACCCCAAAGATATTGGGCGAAGCTATGAAGCCATCATCCGCATCAACTCACAAAGCGGTAAAGGAGGCGTGGCCTACATCTTGGATCGTGAGTTTGGTTTTGACTTGCCGAGGTTAATGCACCCCGAAGTCGGAAACTTGATTGGAAAATACGCCGATCAGTTAGGACGTGAATTATCTGCCCAAGAGATTCACGACCGATTCCGACGCGACTTTGTCAATGTATCCAACCCGATTGAATTATTGGATTTTTCTACCCAAATCCACGGCAAGGATTCAGTTACCTGCTCTGCTCATTTAAAATATAAAGGCAAAGAAATGAAAATCGAAGGCAAAGGTAACGGACCGATTAGCGCCCTCGTTCACGCCATCGCCGCACAGGGCTGGGCGAAGTTCACCCTGCGCGATTATCGCTCACATGCGCTTGCGGCGGGGGAAGAATCAGCTGCTGCCGCCTATGTTTCCCTGCAATCTGAGAGCGGACAAATGGTTTGGGGTGCTGGTGTCGACCCTAATATCGAGCTCGCTGGACTGAAAGCATTGATTAGTGCGGTCAATCGACTACCCTAAATCTTACTATGTCATTCGAAATCACCGAGGCGAATCACCTGCTTAAATTATCTGAGCAGGGGGCTCTACTCTTAGATGTCCGTTCGCCCGCCGAATATCGCAGTGTGCATGTGCAAGGAGCCATTAATCTGCCTCTGGAAAATGTTACCCCTTCAAAGGTCAAAGACCTACTGAAAACGAATCACAAAAATCCCGTGGTTGTTTTACTTTGCGCTTCGGGAACACGCGCGCGTGCCGCAGCGGATCGATTGGAGTCCTCGGATTTGAAATTGACCGTCATTACTGGTGGCACCAATTCCTGCATACAATTAGGTATTCCCGTTAATCGCACCAAAACCAAAATGATTTCTCTCGAACGCCAGGTGCGTATTGGTGCTGGATTTTTAGTTTTGACGGGTGTTGGTCTCGGCTACTGGTTCAGCCCCTTTTTTTACCTCCTTAGCGGATTCATCGGTGGAGGCCTCATGTTCGCTGGCATTACCGATTGGTGTGGCATGGGAATGCTCTTAGCCCGCGCTCCGTGGAATAAGTGAGGGATAGTGGACTGGTGGACCGGTGGACAAGTGGAATCGACCTGTCACCCCTTCCACTGGTCCACTCGCCCCCTTTTCCATTGATTTCATTTGTTCGGGTAGGGACGTCACTCCGTGGCGTCCGCCTAACAATGCAACGGCCAGCAAGGGACTGCTGGCCCTACCCATTACCCAGTCAGTTCAGGTGACGGGTGTCAGGTCTCAAGAAATTTCAGGAACTAGGCAACAGGTGTCAGGCGTCAGGAACAACAAAATGCTAATACCCGATTCCTGAGACCCGATACCCGCTTCACCACCTTTGCACTTTTGCACAGCGACCCCGTCGCGATTTGCACATTCTCACTGCCTCTTGCATCCCTTATCCCCTCGTCCACTTTTCCACCATTCCCTTAATTGTATTTCACCTTTGCACTGTTTTTAGCCTCCACCCTCCCCCTAATCTTCTACTTCCCCAACTCTTCCGACCGATTTTTGGCGGCTTGCAGAGTATTTAAGATAAGCTTTCGGAATTGCTGCGAAGACATGACATCAAGTCCAGCCTTGGTCGTTCCTCCAGGCGAAGTGACTTGATTCCGCAATTCATCAGGAGTCTCGGAACTACTCTGAAGTAAAGAGAGAGAACCGGCAAAAGTCTGACGAACCAAACGCTGTGCTTGAGCAGGTGAAAAACCAAGGGAGACGGCCGCCGCTTCATAGGCAGCGACAAATTCAAAAAAGAAACCAGGACCACTTCCCGAAACCGCTGTCACGGCATCAAACATCGATTCAGGTAATTCAACGATTTCACCTAAACCTGAAAGAATGGCAGAAACCATGGCTTGATCGGCTTTTACTAAAGGTGAAGCCGAACAAAGAGCCGTAATCCCTTGGCCTACCGCCCCAGGTGTATTCGGCATTGCTCGAGCCACATTGCGAGCCGAAGAAAAAAATTGTGAAAGGGTTGCGATTCGCGTTCCGGCTAAAATCGAAAGCACACACTTTCCTTGAGTGAGGGCTGGGTAACGTTGATCGAGCTGTAAAAATTGTTGAGGCTTACAAGCGAGCACAACCGCATTGGCCTGCGCACATAATTCTTCCGGAGAAGCAGCTACGCGCACTCCTGTGGCTCGAGCTAAATCGCTAGCTGTAGAATCAGCACCGCTGATTACAGTGATGTCTTGAGGCTGACACGCCTGAGAACGAATCAAACCCTTGACCATCGCACTGGCCATGCGTCCGGCTCCGATAAAAGCGATTTTAGGCATAGGAATTAAAGGGATCGAACGGCGGCGTCGAGGATGGCACACGCTTGGTCAATGTCCACCCCTTCGTGGGCCGTGGACAGAAAAGCCGTTTCGTAAGGCGATGGCGCTAAGTAAACTCCATGATCCAAAGCATAACGAAACACTCGACGATAAAGGTCACCCTGCGAAGCGATGGCTTGATTGTAATGACGCACTTTCTGCTCGTTGAAAAAGAGTGAGAACATTGAACCGACTTGAGGAACTTGCAGAGGAACCCCTTTGGCTTTCGCCGCTGCAAGTAAAGTGTCGCGAACTTTTTGACCCAAGATTTCTAAACGTAAAAATGGATTTTCACGTTTGAGTTTGCGTACAGCCGCTAAACCCGCCGCCATTGCCAAAGGATTTCCACTGAGAGTACCAGCTTGGTAAACCGGACCTAAAGGAGCGAGATGGTCCATGATTTCAGCCTTTCCACCCAAAGCTCCTACAGGCAAACCGCCGCCGATAATCTTACCCAAGCAGACTAGATCGGGAACAACGGAATGCAGACCTTGCGTGCCCGCCAGCGACAATCGAAAACCTGTCATCACTTCATCAAAAATTAAAACCGCTCCGTGTTGCGTACAACACTCGCGCAAACCTTCTAAAAATCCTGGATCGGGTAAGATGAGTCCAACATTCGCAGGATAGGGTTCAACAATCACCCCAGCAATCGTTCCCGTATTGGCTTGAAAAGTCTGTTTCAGTGCTGGCAGATTATTATATTCAACCACCAACGTATCGGCAGCTGTACCAGGCGTAACACCTGCCGAATCAGGATTACCCTGCGTTAAAGCTCCTGAACCAGCCTTAACCAAGAGCGAATCCACATGACCATGATAACAGCCAGAGAACTTAATTATTTTGGGTCGACCCGTGTACCCGCGGGCGAGTCGAATCGCTGACATCGTTGCCTCGGTCCCGCTATTGGTCATACGAACTTTTTTCACGGCTGGAACACAGGCGAGAATCAGTTCCGCCATTTCAACCTCTAAAGGATTCGGGGTACCAAAGCTGGTTCCCCGGTCCAGCGCCAAACGAATGGCTTCATGTATCTCTGGATCGTTGTGCCCGTGAATCGCTGGACCCCAAGTGAGCACGAAATCAATCAGTTCCTGATTATCAACGGTGGTTAACCGAGCTCCCTTCGCTGACTTCGTAAAAAAAGGCGTTCCACCGACCGAACGAAAAGCACGGACGGGTGAATTGACGCCACCAGGAATCAGTGCGAGCGCACGTTGAAAGAGTTGTTCCGATAAATTCACACTGCAGACCTACTCAACTAAGCCACGAGAGCAAGCCCAGGGTCACTAGATTTACAGATAACAAAAATAAAACTTTCTTTGACCTAAGAATGTTAAGTCGTAAATCCGTGGCATGAGCCACGAAATCATCTACACTTTTGTTGGCAGTATGGCCTTTGCTCTGGTGTTGGGCTATGTGGCGATTCGTCTCGGACTTTCCCCCATCGTCGGTTATATTGTCGCTGGTATCTTGGCTGGACCCCATGTTCCTGGTTACACCGCTAATTCTGGCGTCGCAGAGCAGTTTGCTGAGATTGGAATTGTTCTACTGATGTTTGGGGTGGGTCTGAACTTTCATTTAAAAGAACTCATGTCCGTTTGGAAAGTCGCTATCCCGGGAGCTCTTTTCCAAAGTCTCATCAGCACCCTCGTAACTTATTACATTATGCGAGGGATGGGCTGGAAAAGTGAAAGTGCTCTCGTTACTGGATTAGCCCTCTCGGTTGCCAGCACGGTCGTTTTAGTCCGAGTTTTAACAGAAAACAAAGATCTTAGCTCTCGTGTCGGAATCATCGCCGTGGGTTGGGTTGTCGTGGAAGACCTTCTCACGGTTCTTATCTTAGTCGCCCTGCCTGCCATCGCTCAGAGCAAAGCGAGTAATGGAACTAATCTAGCCGAATCATTAGCCCTAGCTACTTTGGGCGTCACCCTCTTTATCGTCGCCGTTGGTCTCTTCGGTGATCGCATCATTCCGTGGGTCCTGGAAAAAATCCACCGCACGCGTTCTCGCGAATTATTTATGCTCGCAACGTTGACGATTGCTTTGGGCTTAGCGGTGATTGCGACGCAAGGCTTCGGAGTCTCGATGGCTCTCGGTGCTTTTATGGCAGGCCTCGTCGTCGCTCGTTCCGATTACTCTGCTCGAGCCGCCAAAGAAGCTCTACCGATGCGCGATATTTTTGCCGTCCTTTTCTTCGTGTCCGTCGGACTTTTGTTTAATCCAAAACTTCTACTCAGCAATCCCCTACCCGCTCTGGTCCTCGCACTGATTGTGATGGTCATTAAACCGATGGCAGCAGCACTCATCATGTGGATTGCACGAGAGCCCAAGTATACTCCAATGCAATTGGGCATTACCCTAGGACAAATCGGAGAGTTTACTTTCGTTTTAGGCACCGCCGCACGAGGCCTCGGTTTAATCAATGCGGTTGCTTGGAATAGCCTGGTTGCCGTGGCGATGCTTTCCATCGCCCTCAATCCTTCCTTTTATCGAAAATATAAATTGAATTTTGGCCTCAATAATAAAAAGGACGGGGCTGAGCCCCGTCCTGATCAAGTTAACTGAACGTATCGCTTACGGTTTGCCTTCGTCGACGACTTCAAAGTCACCATCGACAACTTTACCGTCTTTATTCTTTTTCGAACCTTCCGTCGCACCACCATTGGGTGCAGCTTGTGCCTGTTTCGCGGCTTCCGCGTAAATCGCTTGGGCTGCTTCGGAAAGAGGAGCGAGAATCGCTTCGTGAGCTTTTTGCAATTCTTCAGCCGAAGCTCCTTCTTTCTTTAAGAGCTCTTGGCCTTCTTTAATCGCGGCTTCGACCTTGGACTTCGTTTCACCAGGGAACTTATCACCGTTTTCCTTTAATTGTTTTTCCCCTTGGAAAATAACGGCGTCGAGTTGGTTGCGCGCCTCAGCATACTCACGCGCCTTCTTGTCATCTTCGGCGTGTAATTCCGCCTCCTTACGTAATTTCTCAACTTCTTCCTTCGAGAGACCAGAAGAACCTGTAATCGAAATCTTCTGTTCCTTGCCCGTACCCTTGTCCGTCGCACTGACGTGAAGGATACCGTTCGCATCGATGTCAAAAGTTACTTCGATTTGAGGAGTACCACGTGGAGCTGGCATGATGCCATCTAACTTAAAAGTACCCAATCGCTTGTTATCTTTCGCCATCGGACGCTCACCTTGGAGAATCACAATATCAACGGCGGGTTGATTATCGGCAGCCGTAGAATAAATTTGGCTCTTCTTCGTTGGAATGGTCGTGTTGCGATCAATCATCGGGGTCGAAACGCCACCCATGGTTTCAATCGAGAGCGTAAGCGGAGTGACGTCGAGCAAGAGCACATCTTTAACATCTCCTTTTAAAACACCGGCTTGGATCGCAGCACCGATTGCCACGACTTCATCAGGGTTAACGCCTTTATGGGGGTCCTTGCCTGCGAGACTGCGAGCAATCTCATTAATCTTAGGCATCCGGGTCATACCACCAACCAAGACCAACTCATCAATTTGACTCATGGAGAGTCCGGCATCTTTCAAACAGGATTCGAAAGGCTTGCGCGTGCGTTCAGATAAATCATCGCAAATCTTTTCCATCTGCGCACGAGACAGAGTGACATTCAAGTGCTTTGGACCTGTCGCATCGGCTGTAATAAAGGGCAAATTCAGATCAACTGAATTGGAAGACGATAAAGCAATTTTAGCTTTTTCAGCTTCTTCTTTCAGACGCTGGCGAGCCATGGGATCCTTGGAGAGATCAATACCTTGTTCAGCACGGAAACCATCGATGAGCCATTGGATGATGCGTTCATCCCAGTTGTCACCACCGAGTTCAGTATCACCGTTCGTGGCTTTGACTTCAAATACGCCACCACCGATTTCGAGAATCGAAACGTCGAAAGTACCACCACCCAAATCGTATACGGCAATTTTCTCGTCACCCTTCTTGTCTAAACCATAAGCGAGCGAAGCAGCGGTTGGTTCATTGACGATACGCAAAACTTCTAAACCCGCAATCGTACCTGCATCCTTGGTTGCTTGACGTTGCGAATCGTTGAAGTAGGCAGGCACGGTGATAACTGCCTGGGTGACTTTTTCACCGAGATAGGCTTCTGCGTCGGCTTTCAATTTAGCCAAGACTTTCGCCGAAATTTCTTCAGGGGTAAACACACGAGGCTTACCTTCTACTTCACATTCAATCGCAGCATCACCATTTTTCCCTTCGACAACTTTATAAGAAAGTTTGGCAGCGATATTTTTTACCTCAGAAAACTTGCGTCCAATCAAACGCTTAGCCGAGAAAACCGTATTCTTCGGATTGGTCACCGCTTGGCGTTTAGCCGCCTGACCGACCAGGACGTCACCATTTTTCGTGAAGGCTACAATCGAGGGAGTGGTGCGGGCTCCTTCTGAATTGGCGATAACCACTGACTCTCCTGCTTCCAGAATGGCCATACAGGAATTAGTGGTGCCGAGGTCGATGCCGAGGATTTTACTCATAGTATTATTAAGAATAGTTGAGTTTATGTGGCAGGGCTTATGCCAAGGGTTAAATCCTTAAAAATCCCATATAATTTAACTTTTTAGATTGCCCCAGAGCCTTAAAAAAGGGGCAAATTGACAAAGTGTCTCACCGTATCGCTACGGTTTCACTGTCCCACTTCCTTCACCGTTGCCCTTCGGGGCGCTCTAAACTAACTCAATCTTCCCATGTCGGAACCACTCGATCTTCCTGTACGTCTCCGCCGCCTTCGTGCTTCGGCGGGCATTCGTGCGATGTTGTCCGAAACCACCGTCGAGCCTCGACACCTTATTCAACCGCTTTTCGTCACCGATGGGTCCGAGCCCGAAGCGATTTCTTCTCTGCCAGGCATTTTTCGAATTCC
This sequence comes from Opitutia bacterium, assembly GCA_947470855.1. Classification (GTDB taxonomy): domain Bacteria; phylum Verrucomicrobiota; class Verrucomicrobiia; order Opitutales; family UBA953; genus UBA953. Next base: position 15,574 of record CANIUQ010000019.1, read on the forward strand.
TCTGTCACAACTCGCCGCCAAATGCGCACAACTCCAACTTCTCGGCATTCAAGGAGTCGCTCTCTTTCCTAAAATTGAAGCAAGTCGTAAGACCGCCGAAGGAGCTGAAGCCTGGAATCCGAACAACCTCGCCCTGCAGGCGATTCGAGAAGTAAAACAAAAATGTCCTGGCATCGTTGTTTTCGCTGATATCGCACTCGATCCTTACACGACCCACGGACACGATGGAATTTTGAACAAAGCGGGAACGGACGTAGACAATGATCGCACGGTTGAAGCTTTAGTAAAAATGTCTTTGCTCACCGCTCAAGCGGGTGCTGATTTCGTCGCTCCATCGGACATGATGGATGGTCGAGTGGCCGCCATCCGCAAAGCCCTGGACGCGAATGGTCGCACCCCAACGGGCATTCTGGCCTATTCCGCTAAATTTGCCTCGGCTTTTTATGGTCCTTTTCGCGATGCCGTTGGCAGTGCATTAACCAATGGACAAACTCTTTCCAAAGCCACCTATCAAATGAATCCTGCTAACCGTCGCGAAGCGATTCGCGAAGCTCTTTTGGATGCAGCAGAAGGTGCCGACTTGCTCATGGTTAAACCAGCGGGAGCCTATCTTGATATTATTCGTGAAGTTCGCGACTCCTCCTCTTTACCGATTGCGGCTTATCAAGTCTCGGGTGAATACGCTCAACTGCAGGCGGCCGCAGAAAAAGGCTGGCTTCATTTGCGTGCCGTTCGCGATGAATCACTTCTGGCAATCCGACGTGCTGGAGCGGATGTCATTCTGACCTACTTTGCAGAAGCCTTTGCCAAAGATTACCACGCTCGGTAAGTTTTCATGACTACTCCACAAAAACACCCGCGCGACCCGCTTCATGGTGTTACTCTGGAAAAGGTGCTTCTTTATTTAGTCGAGAAACATGGTTGGCAAGAAATGGGACGTCGCATCCCCATTCGTTGTTTTCTCTATAATCCTTCGCTTAAATCGAGTCTGACTTTTCTCCGCAAAACCCCTTGGGCCCGTCAAAAAGTCGAAGCCTGGTATAGCGTGGATTGCCGAGGTGGTTTTGGCAGTGGCCCTAACCTGTCTTCTTAAAACTTCACTCGCTTCTCCTTGCCCAAACCGCTCTCCTTTGCCTTAACTAAACTTTTCTTATGCATCTGAAAATTGCGATTCTTCCTGGTGACTACATCGGACCCGAAGTCATGGCTGTGGCAGTTCCTGTTCTCGAAGCAGTCTTGAAACGCTCGGGACACACCGTCGAGCACTCGACCCATCCGGTCGGTGGCGCTGGAATTGATCTGCATGGGAAAGCCCTACCCGATTCAACTTTGGAAGCCTGTCGTCAGGCCGATGCGATTTTGTTTGGGTCGGTCGGTGGACCGAAATGGGAAAAACTTCCTCCCCAAGAACAACCCGAGCGAGCTTCGCTCCTACCCCTCCGTAAACATTTTCGTCTTTATGCGAATGTGCGCCCAGGATTGTTGCTAAAAAATTTAATCGATACTTCTCCCATTCGCCCCGAACGTATTCCTCAAGGTGTCGATATGGTCTGCATTCGTGAACTGACGGGTGGATTGTACTTTGGAGCCAAATCTACCAAACCCTGCGAAAATGGTGATATCGAAGCGATTGATACGATGGTCTATCGTAAATCGGAAATCGAACGTATCACCGATGTGGCCATTGCCACCGCAAGAGGCCGACGTAAACACATCACGCTGGTCGACAAAGCCAATGTTCTCGAAACTTCTGTCTTGTGGCGTAAAGTCGTGAGCGAACGCATCAAGACAACCGCTCCAGATATCACCTTGGCCACAATGTATATCGACAATGCGGCAATGCAGTTGGTACTTCGCCCGGCCCAATTCGACGTCGTGCTCACCGAAAACATGTTTGGTGATATTTTATCCGATGAAATGGCTGTCATTTGCGGATCATTGGGTATGATGGCCTCCGCTTCCTTAGGCATGGATATCAATCGACATGGTAAGGGCTATGGTCTTTACGAACCTTCAGGTGGCACGGCCCCCGATATTGCTGGGCAAGATAAGGCAAATCCCTGTGCACAAGTTCTCTCCGTTGCCCTCATGCTTCGTCATTCCTTCGGATTAGAATCGGAAGCAAAAGCGATCGAAAATGCAGTGGAAAAAACGATTGCTGATGGCGTTCGCACAGCCGACATTGCTGGTGGCGGTAAAGCCGTAGGCACACAAGCGATGGGTCAAGCGATTCTTGCCCGTCTTTAATGGATGACGAAGCCGCCAGATTACGCACCGCAGAAAGACGTCGCGAAGCGGTTTGCAGTCCATTCATGCGCATCCCACGTTTTCCGGTCGATGTCGCCCGTGAGCTCCTCGATGCTGGCTATTATCGCATCGACCAATTGACTGGACGATCCGCCGAATCGCTAATCGCTGAAATTTCTCAGAAAAATAAAACTGCGGTAGCACCCCATTTTTTACCGGCTCTACGCATGGCTGTCTATTTTTCCGAAACCCCTAGTCCCAATCCACATAAATTATTTTTGAATGAGTGGGAGGGATAAATAAAGGCACAGGGACTGGTAACGTGATAAAGAAAAGGGTCGGGAATTTGCCTATGCCTCGATTTTAATTAAGTTTCAGTCATGCCCATCACCGTAGTGGTTCCAGTCATGACGCTCGGTAACTGTGTCTTACTACCACAGCAATTACTTCCCTTGCGCATCTTTGAACCTCGCTATCGGCAAATGCTCAAAGACGCCTTGGCGGGAAATCGCATGTTCGCCCTTTCGCAACTCGATGAAAGTAAACAGGGACCCGATGAAGAAGAACCACCCTGCCCCTTTACCTGCGTCGGTCGCATCGCTGGACATATCGAATGCGAAGATGGCACATCACACCTCATTCTCGAAGGTATGCGTCGCGCAAAAGTAATTAAGGTGCAGAGAAAAACACCCTACCCTTGTTTGGAAATTGCTCCCGTTGCTGAAGAGTCCTGGGAGGATTCCGTCAATGCAATGCGCGAAATTGCACGCGTGCTCGCTTACTCGGAAAAATTGGTGGCAGATTTTGGCAATGAGGCCGAGCCACTCATCCAACGATTGCGCGGTTTATCCAACCAACCCGGAGCACTCGCCGATGCAGCCGCTGGACATCTCATTCCAGAAACTGAGATTCGGCGCACTCTTCTCGAGTGCCTTTCCCCTGGTAAACGACTTAAAATGGTCGCCGATCAGCTATCTCGCATGGATGCGGAGCGAATCATCAGCGAACGAGACTTCCCTTCAGGCCTAAATTAGGTTCAGGAAAACGTCTTAAAGGTCAAAATTCGCCAACCCAGCCAATGACGGGGTTTCTCTTGCAATTTAGAATCATTCCAAACAAAGTCCACATCCCCATGGATGCACACCTCACCGAACTACAAAGGGATAACTTGCAAGAAGCCCTTTCTAAGGCGGGCCAAAAACTGACCACCCAAAGAGAAATCGTCTATTCAGTACTCCTAACCAAGCGCGACCATCCTTCAGTCGATGAAGTTTACCAGCGCGCACGCGAATCCATGCCTGGGCTCTCTTTAGCTACCGTTTATAACTGCTTAGAAACTTTCGTGAGTTGCGGGTTAGTTCGTCAAGTTAACCACGAACGTGAATCAACCCGCTACTGCCCTAATCTGCTACCTCACGCCCACTTTCGCGATGAAGCAACCGGACGGGTGCATGACATCGAACTTCCTCCTGAAATTCTTCATTCCCTCAAATCCCTTTTACCCAGTGGATTTCAAACTGACTCCATTGAGATCAGTTTCCACGGACGCACACAAACGAATCCAAAAACAAACTAAAACTTTATGGCCGACTCCCTCATTATAAAAAATCTGAACGCCTCAATCGGCGACAGACAAATTCTGAAAAACTTTTCGCTCACCATCCCTAAAGGCGAAGTGCATGCCATCATGGGTCCGAATGGCACGGGAAAGAGCACCCTCGCCAAAGTTTTAGCAGGGCACCCCGACTACACCGTTCAATCAGGAGAAGCCACCCTAGATGGACAGCCCATCCTCGGCCAAGAGCCTGATAGCATTGCTCGGGCTGGCCTTTTCCTCGCCTTCCAATACCCGAGCGAAATCCCCGGTGTAACCATCGCCAATTTCATTCGCGCAGCCCTCATCGCCCGCCAGGAAAAAGGGGCTCCCTTCGATGCCAAAGCGTATTACGCAGAACTGTACGCTAAGATGGATGCACTAAAAATGGATCGCAAATTCACCTCTCGTTTTGTCAACGAAGGCTTCTCCGGTGGAGAAAAAAAGCGCTGCGAAATTTTGCAGATGATGATGCTTAAACCAAAGTATGCGGTTCTGGATGAAACCGACTCAGGCTTGGATATCGACGCACTGCGTATCGTTTCCGAAGGCGTGAATCACATGCGTGGACCCTCCATCGGTTGCCTCGTCATTACTCACTATCAACGCCTCTTAGAATACATCGTGCCCGACCGCGTGCACATTATGTATGATGGCCACATCGTGCATAGTGGTGGCAAAGAATTAGCCGTTGAGTTGGAAGCCAAGGGCTACGATTGGGTCAAAAAAGAACTCGCCTCCGCCTAAACTGCTATGTCTGAAAACGACGAATCTCAAGCTCAGCGCGAAGCCATCGAAGTGGATCGCACCAAGGGCGATTTCAAATACGCCGAAGACTACGCTTTCGATGCGGGAGTTGGACTAAACCCGCAAGTCATCGACTACATTTCTAAGGTCAAAGGCGAAGACCCTTGGATTTTAGAATTCCGTCAAAAAGCGCTGAAAATCTTTAGCGATATGCCCATGCCAACCCACTGGGCAACGCAAGACCTTGATGCGATTAACTTCGATGCCATTCGCTACTATCTCGCCAAGGGTCAAAAACCTGTGCGCACCTGGGAAGAAGTACCAGACGATGTTAAAGAAACTTTTGAACGCTTAGGTATTCCCGAGTCTGAAAGAAAATTCTTAGCAGGCGTTGAAGCTCAATTTGACTCCGAAGCCGTCTACTCGCGGATGAAAGATGAGTTGGAAAAACAAGGGGTCATTTTCTGTGGACCAACCGAGGGATTACGCGATCACCCCGATATTTTCCGCAAGTGGTTCGGTAAAGTCATTCCTGCAGGCGACAATAAATTCGCCGCACTTAATTCCGCTGTATTTTCTGGTGGCTCTTTCATCTATGTGCCCAAAGGCGTAAAAGTCGCACAACCACTCCAAGCCTACTTCCGTATCAATGCGGAAAACTTTGGTCAGTTTGAACGCACTTTAATCATTGCGGATGAAGGCTCGGAAGTAACCTACATGGAAGGTTGCACGGCTCCCAAATTCGAAACCGCCACCCTACACTCTGCGGTGGTAGAACTGGTCGCCTTAAAAGGTGCCAAAATTCAGTACATCACCGTGCAGAATTGGTCGGCTAATGTCTTCAACCTCGTGACTAAACGAGGAGTGGCCGAAGAAGATGCGGAAGTTCGTTGGATTGATTGCAATATTGGTTCACGCCTTACCATGAAATATCCTGGTGTCGTCCTGCGCGGTAAACGTGCCCGGGGTGAAGTCCTTTCTATCGCACTCGCGAATGATGGACAGCACCAAGACACGGGAGCCAAGATGATTCACGCCGCTGATGAAACCTCTTCTAACATCATCGCTAAATCAATTTCTGTAGGCGCAGGTCGTTCAACCTATCGAGGCTTGGTTCACATGCCCAAGACCTTAAAAAATTGTAAGAATAACACCGAGTGCGATGCCTTGCTCATCAATGAGCACAGTCGCACCGACACCTACCCAGCAATTTCTGTGCGCGGTCAGAAAAATTCCGTTCAACATGAAGCGAGTGTTTCCAAAGTTTCGGCTGAGCAGATTTTTTATATGATGCAACGCGGTCTAAGTGAAGGCGAAGCCATGTCGCTCGCGGTGAATGGATTCGTCAACGACCTCGTCAAAGAGTTCCCCATGGAGTACTCGGTCGAACTTAAACGCCTCATCGAATTACAAATGGAGGGTTCGGTTGGTTAAAATGACTCCCCTCGCGCACGTTATGCAAAGCCCTCTCGATTCTCGCCTGCAAGAAGCCGAAACCCAACGTTTCGCCACTCAGGATTGGTTTGCTGAACTTCGTCGTCAAGGTTGGCAGCAATTCTCCAGCCTGCCCTTACCCAAACGCACCGACGAAAAGTGGCGATTCTCAGACACTCGCTCACTCAGTCTTGAGCATTTCTGTCTCGCTGGTGTTCCGAGCGACGAAGTGGTGGATCGCTTGATTGCACAATCTCACTTCATTAGCCGTCCCTCTGGCTTATTAGTTCATATCGATGGACACTGTGTCTTGCGTCCAGCCTTGGCGCCTGAACTAGCCACCCAAGGTGTGAAATTCGAATCATTCGAAGACGCTTTACGTCACCACCCTGCCCTGCTTAAGGAATATATCCTCAAACATTGCGCCGGCCTCGGTGGTGAAAAGTTTTTAGCTCTCCACCAAGCTTGGTTACGTTCAGGTACCGTTCTCTATGTGCCCAAGAATGTTGAAATAAAACAACCTTTTGTATCCGTCCATTGGACGGCAACTGAAGGGGTCGCCATTTTTCCTCACACTCTCGTCATCGCTGAGGATGGAGCCAAGGTTACGCTTCATGATTTCCAATGCAGTGCTGAACCACAGCTCCGCGCACTGGCCATCTCCGCGGCCGATCTTTATGCAGGCAAGGGCGCAACCATTTCTCGACTGGCGGTGCAAGCGTGGGGCTTGGCCACGCAATCTTTCGAAATCGCCAATACCTGCGGAGCAAAAGAATCTCTCATCACCTCAGTTAACGCTGCCCTCGGTGCTCGTCGTGCTCGTCTCGAAAATACTATACGCATTCAAGGGGAAGGAGCCGATGTTCGTCTTTACGGCATCAGTGTAGCAACGGGAGAACAAGAATTTGATCAGCGGACCCTGCAAGTACACGATGCAGGAAACGCCAAATCTGACCTTCTTTTCAAAAACGTCCTGCTCGATAAAGCACGGACGATTTTCTCGGGATTAATCAAAGTCGCACCCGATGCGCAGCGCACCGATGCCTATCAAACCAATCGCAACTTACTGCTTTCGCCCGAGGCTGAGGCCGACTCACTTCCTGGCCTAGAAATTGAAGCGAATGATGTGAAGTGTTCCCATGGCGCAACGACTGGTCAGGTTAATCCCGAGGAACTGTTTTATCTATTAGCCCGAGGTATTCCACTACCCGTGGCTCAAGAACTTTTGGCCGAAGGTTTTCTTGAAGAAGTTTTAGCCAAAGTAGACGACGAAGAAGCAGCCGCCGTGGTCCGCGAAATGTTCCGTCAAAAATTCCATTCTTAAAATGAGCGAAGACACTACTGGACAGCGCCACACTCCTAGCCCACACGATCGCACACTCACCCGCGATGTTCAGGCTACCGTCATCCCAGCGGGCGAACCAGCGGTGTTGCCCGCCGGAACTAAAGTAACAATCACTCACCGACTGGGTGGCAATTTTACCGTCGTTTGCGATACAGGAATGTTCCGCATTCGTGGTGCTGACGCGGATGCTCTGAGTGAGTCGGTCCCTACGGATAGCACCGAGACCGAAGGCAAGACCGATGCCTATGGTTCTGTGGGAACTGCAGAACATCCCGGACACCAAGGTCGCCCCAGTGAAGAAGCTGTATGGAACCAACTCAAAACCGTCTTTGACCCTGAAATCCCAGTAAACATTGTGGATCTCGGACTCGTTTACTCTCTCAAAATCGACCCTATTGATGAGTCACCCGATCGCCATCGTGTCACGGTGGCCATGACCCTTACCGCACCTGGCTGTGGCATGGGTCCTGTGATTGCCGAAGACGCACGCAATCGCGTTCTCGCTGTACCTGGCGTGAATCTTGCCGAGGTTAAAATCGTCTGGGATCCGCCTTGGACTCAAAACATGATTTCCGAAGACGGAAAGATGCAGTTAGGCTTAATTTAACTTCACGACTCGGTGTCCGATTCCGCTGCTCCTTCTTTTAATCCTTACGATCCTGAAACTATCGCACGGAGTAATCGTGCCATCTTGGTTGGTTTGCAGCGACCTGATGAAACCCCGGAAGAGGCCCAAACTCTTTTAGCAGAGTTGCATGAATTAGTTAGTAACCTCGGAGTCGAAATTCGCGATGCCGTGGTTGCGAAAATACGGGAAGAGAATCCTCGCCACTTGGTCGGCTCAGGTAAAATGGAAGAAATCGCCGCCCTCGCTCGTCAACGCGAGTGCGGTTTAATTATCTTTGATGACGCTCTGTCCCCTGCCCAACAACGCAACTGGGAAAAAGACTCCAAGGGGCTCCGAGCCATTGATCGACAAGAAATTATTCTCGATATTTTCGTTTCCCGAGCAAAAACGAAAGAGGCTGTTTTACAGGTCGAACTCGCCCGTTTACAGCAACAACTTCCTCGTCTAAAGCGCCTGTGGTCTCACTTAGACCGTCAGCGTGGAGGCGGAGCGATGCAACGAGACGCTGGCGAAACGCAGATGGAAATGGACCAGCGTAAAATTAGAGATAAAATCGCCAAAGTGCGTCGTGATTTGGCTGCGGTTGTCGCCCAGCGTGCCACGCAACGTAAACAACGTCATCGCATCCCTTTGCCTACTTTTTCCATCGTTGGGTATACCAATGCAGGAAAGTCATCATTATTAAATCGCCTCACTGGCTCAGACGTTTTGGCAGAAAATAAATTGTTCGCGACGCTCGATCCGACGACTCGACGTCTCAAATTACCTTCGGGTCGCGCGATTCTTTTGACGGACACCGTTGGTTTTGTGCGACGCCTACCCCACCAACTCGTGGAAGCCTTTAAAGCGACACTGGAAGAAGCCGTGCAAGCAGACTTCCTTGTCCACGTCGTCGATCTTTCTTCGCCCGAGCGAGCCAAACATGCTCAAACGACTCTCCAAGTTTTAATGGAGATTGGAGCTGGGGAGCGCCCCATCATCACCCTTTTAAATAAAGCCGACTTAGCGGATGAGGCCACCCGCGCAGAAGCCTTGGCAACTCACCCTGGAGCAATTCTCATCAGCACTCGAACAGGCGAAGGCATCACCCGTTTGCACGAAATGTTGGAACAATGCACGACGGAGCATGACTTAAAAGTGACCCTCTTTATTCCACACGAAAATTACGCACTTTTATCAAAACTCTATGCCTCTGCCTCTATTTTATCCAACAAAGCAGAGGATAATGGAGTGCGCTTAGTCGCTATTTTGCCCAAACGACTTGAGGACACCTTTATGCCGTGGGTTGTCCGATAATTCTTTTTTTCTTTAACCCATTTTAGATAAGTCTCAAAGTGCTGAGGTATGAAACGACTCACTTGGGTGGGCCTACTGGTCTCAGCGTCTGTGTGGGCTGCTGACCGAGAGGCTGTTTATAAAAACGAGATTGCTCCTATTTTAGAAAAAAGTTGCCTCGATTGCCACGGCCGTGACGGAAAGAAACCCAAAGGTGGGTTCAATGCCACCACTTTAGCTGGCTTGGAAAAAGGGGGCAAAGAAGAAGGTCCAGGAATCACCTGGGGCGATGTCGAAAAAAGTTCTCTCTACCGTCTCGCTCACTTAGGAGCGACCAACCGTGCCGATGAAATGGCCATGCCACCGAAAGATAAAAAGCAACCTGCACTAACGTCTGATCAATTGGCCAAACTCAAAGCTTGGATTGAAAGCAAGTAACGAATCATGAGTCATCGTCACGCTCTCGGATTTTCTTTTCGTCTTTTCTTGGCCGGAGCCCCCAATCTTGCACTCATCTTTCTCGCTTTTGTTTTGCCTTCCGATGGTGTCGAGCGTGGACCCGCCCTATTCTCAATCATTGGGAATTTTCATCTTCTCGTTTTACACCTTCCGATTGCCCTACTCGTCATCGTTCCCCTTTTTGAATTACTCGATGGCACAGAACAGGC
>CANIUQ010000020.1 GCA_947470855.1 Opitutia bacterium
AAACTGTCGTAAGTGGTTCACTGGATCGGTCGGATCGTTGAGAATCAGCAAGCGGTAGCGCGAAACTTTCTTATTTGTCACCGTAGGCAAAACCGCTTCGCGATTCATCAGAGCCATCGCTCGCAAGGAACGAATATTTCCTGCTAGCATTCGCTGACCACCTGCTAAGCCGCCGCCATCCCCTGGCGAGAGACTGAGAAACAAGCCAGAAATCAGTAGGATGATGGTGATGACCACCAAGAGCTCGATGAGCGTAAAGCCGCGACGAACGCGACTCATGGGTAAAGACTTAATCACTGAATAGCGATAATGTCAGCGGAATCAGATTCAGAGAGCGGAATTGCAGAAGGCGATACTCCATCGGAAGTTGCTGCGTCGTTCTTCGTTGTAAAAATGATGACGCGTGCTGGTATACCAAGAGAGGTATCAATACCCGATTGATTTTCTGATTTAGCAGAACTCAAGTCATCGGGAATTTTAGACGCCACAAGTCCTAAAGGTACTACTTTTTTTATACTCCCAGTATTATCTGTATCAAATAAGAGGCGGATATTGATATTTCCAAAACGATCACACAAAAGACCTTTGGAATTCACATCTGCACCATAAGAAATGTAATCTTCTTGGGCAAAGGCACAAAATGCCTCCGCATTACGGTTGTAATTTGTCCGCTGCGTAGGGCTTAAAGCTGTACCATCGGCATTTTTACCTTGCATCGCCTGAATAAACTTAAGCCCAGTGCCATCCTCTAATTTGAAGAACGAATCTTGAGAGGTATCATAAGCGGCAGCACCTCCACCCCCAATATTCGGATAGAATCCGTAGGTGTTTTTATAACGATTCACCGCCGTGCACCACTGCTGGAAAGTGGTTTGCGATGTCGCAATTTTCGCCCGCTTGCGGACCGCCGAGACAGCGGGGAAGAGAATCGCAGCGAGGATGCCAATAATGGCAATGACCGCCAGCAATTCGATTAGGGTGAAACCTCTTCGGGTGAACAGTTTCATAGTTAAATATTAGCCTTTTACATTATCCTTACAATTGCTCGATGGACAGCCTAAAAAAGGACAGCTCGTACAATAAAACCCCTCTCAGTTGAAAAACTGTCGATTGAGGAAATAGGCCAAAAGAGCAATAAAAGTGGGGATTAATGCCCAGAGAAAGAGACGCCATGGGGAAATCCCTCCAGAGAAGTGCCTTCCCAAAATCGCTTGGCCTGCAGGGTTGGGAGCATTGGCAATCACGGTTAATCCCCCACCCGCCAAGGCGCCTGCCATGACGGCATGACGAAGGCCGGCAGAAATTTCTCCACCCTCTGCCAAAGCAGGGACCTGCGATGCCAAATAAGTAATCGCGGCATTGTCGTTGAATGAGGTTAGAACGACTGAGGCAAAGAGCAATGATGTCTCATTCATCCTAACCAGAAGAGGAGAAATCCACCATGACTGTTGCCCGCCGAGTACGATTAAACCCGCTAAGAATAATCCAACAAGCAATGGACCGCGGAAAGGGATCGGCGATTGCCAACGATTTGTCACCGCATGAAAAACAACATACGCTGTCAAAGTGCATCCCAACAGAACCATCGAGTGTAGCACGAGCATGCCCACGGTGACAGCGATAAAACCTAAGTGGATAAGTGTTACCCAAGGAGGAATAACTATTTCATCTTTCAGGTGCTTCGTCTCTGCAGGAGGAAGTAAACGAGCGAATTCTTTTCTGAAAATGAGATAAAAAATCGTATTTGAAATCAGAATGGCAATGAGGGAGGCGATTCCAAATTGCTGAAAAACTTCAGGTGTGCCCCAACCCCAACGCTGTGCCACCATCACGACAGGCGGAGCCGCAAAATGCGTTAATGCACCGCCAATCGAAACATTCACGAATAAGAGAGCGAGAGTGGCATACTGTAAACGACCAGAAGGATTGAGTTGATAAAATTGAGCGGAGAGCAAGAGAGCGCCAATCGTCATCGCCGCGGGCTCCGTAATCAGAGAGCCCATGACCGGAGTCAAAGTCAGCGTCGCAAACCAATGCACGGCAACGGATCCGCCGAGGATACTCGAGACGCGTTGGATGAGAGCTGAGGCCAATTCGAGAATCGCTCGCGCCGAGGCCACAATCATCACGACAAAGACAAAGAAAGGCTCGAGGAATTTATTTCCCGTTGCGAGATAACATCGAACAAAGTCCAAGCCCTTTCCTGGCCAAAAGATTAAGGTAATCAACATCACCAGAGCCCAAAGTCCGAAGACGCATTCAACTTCACCTAATAAATGCGTCACCGATGATTGCCAACGCTTTCCACTGCCCTGCTCTAAACGAAGAGCCTGACGTGCAATCCACGGAGTCATAAAGGCATGCACGACCGCTAAAAAGAAAATCGCCGAAGCCACAGGCAAAAAAGAATCGGTCTGCGCGGCGGCGTAAAGTTCCTGCCAAAGCGTGGAAGGTGCGGACATAACTCTACCTAAAGTGCCTAAGGCAGTGATGCCAATCCGATTAGAACGATGGAATTACTCGATTTCCGCCACGGATTCGATTTCTGCCACGACTGAAACACCGAGAGCCTTAATTAAATCAAGGTGTGCTCCCACTCGATCGGCCCGCACTTTAGCCACAGCACTCTGGCTCTCGGCTAACAAACGACGGGCTGAAAGGAAATCAAAAGGAGTCATTTGACCTTGTTGATAGCGGTTTTCCGCCACTCGGAAAGACTCACGGGCAGCGATTTCGCGTTGTTCGGCTGCTTGTGCTGCCAGAGAGGTCTCTCTTACATCAACCAGCGCATCACGCACCTCACGGAATGCCTGTAAAACTGTTTTTTCATAATTGGCTGCCGCTTGGTGTTGCAAAGCAATCGCTGCATCGACTCGTGCCGTGGTTCGTCCAAAATCTAAAAGAGGTACACGTAAATCGACACCTAAACTTGAGGTCGAAGAAGCCGAGTTCGTAAACGCAGAAAACTCGCGACTCTCTAGACCGAGTGCACCCGTTAGCGAAAAAGTAGGAAAGTAAGCGGCTTTGGCATAACCAATTCGAGCATTAGCGGCGATAAGGTTTTGCTCGGCCGCAACCACATCGGGACGCTGACGCAATAAATCGGAAGGCAGACCAGCCGCAGGAATGGGTGGCACTGGCACGGTGGGCGTCGCAATGGGATTTAAAGTCAGACCAGGTTCACCCATTAAACTTCCCAAAAGATGCAATGCTTGTGCACGAATGCGCGTGGTCTCACTCAAGACCGTAATCGCATTGGCTTGATTGACTTGGGCTTGAGCGACATCAGCCGCACTGGCTGATCCTACTTTGAATTTTTCGGTGACGATTCGTAGCTCCTCATCGCGTACAGATTTTATTTCCGATACAGCAGACATTTGACTATCCGCGAGTCGCAACGCCGTGTAGGCCCTGACCACCGAGGTCGTTAACGCCAACTGGACCTGCTGTTTTGCTTCTCGTGCAGCAAGAAGTTGAGCTCGTGCACCCTCCTCTGCCCGACGGAGTTTGCCCCAAAAATCGAGTTCGAAAATCGTTGAGAGACCACCGCGATAAAGAGGACGCGTACGGCCATTGGTCGGTGAAATCGAAGAGTAACCTTGGGCACTGATGCGGTTTTTGTTATAGCCTGCATTAGCATCAATCTCGGGAAACTGTGCCCCCGCAACATCATCTAAACCCGCCTGCGCCTCCTCGACTCGGGCAGCCGCTAAACGTAAATCCGTATTCACCTTCAGCGCTTTCTGCATCAGTTGATTCAAGGTTGAATCCTCTAAATCTTTCCACCACTTTACCGAAATTTTTTGTGTAGAATCAATGGACTCGGGATAACTCTTCGGAGTGGGTAAATGAGGTCGAGAGTAGTCGGGTCCAACCGTGCAAGCCGTGAAACTGAAAAGAGAAAGGAGGAAGAGAAAGTTTTTCATGACTGAGCAGGCTGACGGTCGCCCGTCAGTAATTTGAAAAAGAGTGGAATAAATAAGGTAGCGATAAACGTATCAAAAATCATTCCGCCAAAAACTCCGGTACCCATCGATTGTCTCGCTCCTGCCCCAGCACCTGAAGCAATCACGAGAGGCACCACGCCCAAAACAAAGGCCATCGAAGTCATCACCAGAGGACGGAATCGAATCTTGGCCGCTTCCGCCGCCGCTTCTGCTGCTGACTTGCCGGCATCGCGAGCGTGCACCGCAAACTCTACAATCAAGATAGCGTTTTTCCCTGCCAAACCGATGAGCGTTACCAAACCGATTTGGAAATAAATATCATTGGGCATTCCTCGAACAAAAATAGCGACCAAAGCCCCTAAAAGGGCAAAGGGAACCGTCAGGATAACTCCAATCGGCAACGACCATTTCTCGTAAAGTGCGGCGAGAATTAAAAAGGCCATAAACAAAGCCATTAAGAAAGCGGGTAGAGCTGAAGTGGCCGTACGTTTTTCCTGGAAGGCCTGAGCCGTCCAATCGAGTTGATATCCCTCGGGCAAAGTTTTTTCAGCCACTTCTTCGACAATACTCAAGGCCGTGGAAGAACTGATTCCTGGAACGCTGCTACCTAAAACACGAGTCGCCACGAAACCTTTATAGCGATCAATCTGTTCAGGACCCGATGACTCGCGAACTTTCATTAGGGTTGAAAGTGGAATCATCGTTCCATCTCTGGCTCGGACGTGAATATGTCCGATATCCTCGGGAGAGTTACGCTCTACTGGAGTCGACTGCATCAGTACGCGGTAGGTATGACCCGATCGATTAAAATCATTCACGTAAACAGCTCCAATCGTCGCTTGCAGTGCCTCATAAATTTCTGGCAGAGCTATCCCTAACGAGGCGGCGCGGACTTGATCAACTTCAACAAGATACTGCGCGACATTGCCTCGGAAAAAAGAATTGATTCCCACTAACTCGGGACGGCGACGAAGTTCAGCGACCAATTTTTCGGTCACCTGCCCCAAACGTGCCACATCATCATCTTCACGTGCTTGAATATAAAATTCAAAACCACCGGCTGTGCCAATACCACGAATCGGCGGCGGATTTAGAATCAAACAAGTCCCCTCCGGGAACTTTTCGATAGTTTTATTGAACATCTGCGACAACTGTTCCGCTGTATAATGTCGCTGCGACCAATCTTTGAGCGGCAAGAAAATCGTTCCTGCATTGGTTTTTTCTCCACCGCCAATGAGGTCGAATCCGCTGATGGCAAAAGCATGTTTTAAAGCTGGATCATCGTGGGGAACCTTAAGCAATTCAGGGACGATTTTAGCCATATACTCGCGTGTGCGAGTGACGCTGGCTGAATCGGGTAAGGCGACCTTACCGATGAGATAACCTTGGTCCTCTGCTGGTAAAAAGCTGCGAGGAATTTTAAAGATCAACACCGCATTGGCGACAAGAATGAGGGCGAAGATTGCGAGAGCCTTTTTGGGATGAGCCAGCAACCATCGTACCGTGCGATCGTGCCATGCAGCCACGCGATTAAAATGTGTTTCAAACCAAAACAGAACGCCTCCAGGTTTTCCGTGAACCTGTGGTCGAAGAATCATCGCACAAAGTGCGGGCGTGAGAGTGAGAGCCACGAATCCTGAAATAATAACGGAAACGGAGACAGTGACGGCAAATTGACGATACAAGGCGCCGGCGATACCTCCCAGAAAAGCGACGGGTAAAAAGACCGACACCAAAACGAGGACAATCGCCACAATCGCACCCGA
This sequence comes from Opitutia bacterium, assembly GCA_947470855.1. Classification (GTDB taxonomy): domain Bacteria; phylum Verrucomicrobiota; class Verrucomicrobiia; order Opitutales; family UBA953; genus UBA953. Next base: position 5,714 of record CANIUQ010000020.1, read on the forward strand.
AACTTCGCGCACCGAAGCGAGGGCTGCTTCAAAAGGTGAAAACCCCTTCTCTTCCATCAATCGCTCGATGTTTTCTAAAACTACAATGGCATCGTCCACCACAATACCAATGGAAATGACCATGGCAAAGAGTGTCAGAGTATTGATCCCAAAACCAAAAAGCCAAAGACCTGCAAAAGTGCCAATCAATGAGACGGGGACGGCGATTAAGGGAATCAACGTGACACGCCAACTGCCAAGGAAAAGGAATAAGACCACGACCACTAAGACACCGGCTTCAAAAAGCGTATGCATCACCTCGTTAATCGAAGCACTGATAAAAAGGGTGGTATCAAAAGGAATCGCGTAATCTACCCCCGATGGAAATCTCTTGGAGATTTGTTTCATTTTTGCTTTCACCGCATCAGCCACCTCGATGGCGTTAGCCCCAGGTGCTAAAAAGATACGGACACCGACTGCCGTTTGCCCATCCAGCGTCGCTTGCTGTTCATAACTCTGGGCACCCAACTCAACCATAGCGATATCTCGTAAACGTAACGTTCCCAAGGGTCCGCCCGCTCGAATGATGATGTCAGAAAATTCTTCGGGAGTGGCTAAACGTGGTGGCGTAACGAGGGGAATGACCAAGGTCTGATCTCTTGGTGCAGGCTCTTGGCCGAGACGACCAGCCGCATACTGATTATTGGCTGCACGAATCGCTTGAGTGACATCGGTTGGCGTCACTCCCAAACGCGCCATTTTATCGGGCTTCAACCAAACGCGCATCGCGTAATCGCGTGCTCCAAAAATTCCCGCGTCTCCCACTCCAGGAATTCGTTTTAATTCATCGACGATATTAACCGAGGCAAAGTTACTGAGATAAACCGAATCACGACTACCATCTTTGGAGATAATCGACATCGCCAAGAGGATGTCATTGGTGCGCTTTTTCACCACTACTCCCAAACGTCGGGCTTCTTCAGGCAGACGTGGTTCAGCAATTTTGATTTGGTTCGTTAGATTAATGACGGCTTGATCGGGGTCGGTTCCTGGCTCGAAGGTAACCGTTATTGAAAGTAAACCGTTCGAGGAAGAGGTCGAAGAAAAGTAGAGAACATTGTCGACGCCATTGATTTGATCTTCAATGGGGGCAGCAATCGTTCGCATTAGCGTTTCAGCCGAAGCGCCAGGATAAGTCACTGAAATCGTAGCTGTCGGTGGGGCGATTTGCGGATACTGAGCGACCGGCAGATTGCGGAAGGCCAAGAGACCTGCCATGACAATGACAATCGAGAGCACAGTCCCGAAAATGGGTCGACGAATAAAGTATTCCCAAATCATTTTATTTTTGCGGTGTAGCGGTATCTCGAAGAGTCACTCCTAATCCAGGGCGAACTTTTTGTAGGTTATCGATGATGATACGATCGCCCGACTTTAAGCCTGCACTGAGAATGGCACGTGTGCCAGCAACCTCTGCTACCTGTACAATCGCGATGGTCGCTTTGTTTTCCGCATTTAAGGTGAACACATAACGACCCTGCGAAGACTGCATCAGAGCGGTCGTTGGAATGACGACCGCTTCAGGAATTTCCTGACCAGAAAGTTGAATGCGCACGTACTGACCTGGAAGAAGGCGTTGTTGCGGATTAGCGAACTCTGCACGCATTTGAATCGTCCCCAATCGCGGTTCAACCTGGGCAGCGACGAAATTAATTTTTCCTGCCAGAGGATAGTCGGATCCATCGGCCATGATACACTTTACTTTTGCGCGATTGGCCAAACTGGCATCGCCATTAAAGAGACGCAGAAATTCTTGTTCGGAAATTCCAAAACGAATCCAAACCGCATCGCGTTGCACCACCGTCGTAAGCAAACTCTCGGCGCCAGGTGAAACCAGAGAGCCTTCTGATTTGATCAAACGGCCTGCATAACCATCGAGCGGTGATTGCACTTGGCAGTAAGATAAATCGAGTTCGGCCGCTTTTACTTTAGCAGCGGATAAATCACGAGCGGCTCGCATAGCCGAAACCGCGGTCTGAGCGTCCGATTCTTCTTTTTTACTCGTGGCATTTTGAGCTAACAATAAGGACTGACGTTCGGCTTCGGCGGTAGCTTGGTCGAGTCGTGCTTGCTCTTGCGCTAATTGCGCTCGAGCCACCTCCAACGCAATTTCATAGGGCCGAGGATCAATATGGAAGAGAACCTCTCCCGCTTTCACTTTTTCACCTTCCTTGTAGGACTGAGCGAGTAAAATTCCTGTCACGCGAGCACGTACCTCGATTTCTCGCGCACCCTCGACCTGAGCAGTAACTTCGAGGCGTTGCGGAATAGACGTCGTCGATACCGTAAGAGAAGAAACCGTCGGGGCGGGAGGTACGGGAGTTTCGCTAGGCTTGCAGGCAAGCAACCCTAAGACAGCGAGAACGAGGAAAAGAATCTGGACACCTCTGGTTTTACATACAGTCATGTATGTAAATCTAAACACCCCCTTATGGCTCGCAAGACGAAAGCAGAGGCCGAACGAACGAAGCAGCATTTAATCACGGCGGCACGTCGTGTTTTTCAACACCATGGGATCACGAATACGTCTCTAGAATCAGTGGCTTTAGCGGCTGGAGTTACGCGTGGAGCGGTTTATTGGCATTTTCGTAACAAATCTGACTTATTTCAAGCCGTACGAAAACAAACAGGAAAACTGCTTCAATTAAATCAAAAGGTTCCAGGCGATGCTTTGCAAAAACTGGAAAGTGGTTTGCTCGATGCCCTGCATCGACTGGAAACCGAAAACGAAGCACGATCCACTTTTGAAATTATGCTTTGGAAGTGTGAGTATGTCGGAGAATTTTCTGCCGTGCGCGATAACCTCATGTCGAGTGGAAGAGATTTTTGGCAAGAGGTGAACCAGTTGTATCTGCAAGCAGCGAAAGAAAAAATCTTGCGTCCAAAATTGAACCCTCGCTTGGCGGCTTTAGAAACTTTATTCTTCTTTACGGGGTTATTAAAAATATGGTTGGCCGAAACCCCTCACAGTCTGGCGCGATTAGAGGCACGAGAAAGCATACGCCTACATGTGGCATCAAAACGTAAGCCTCGTTGATTAGCGGTTTGGAAGGAGGATAAAGAAGTGCCCGGGACCGGACTCGAACCGGTAAGCCTTGCGGCGGCAGATTTTAAGTCTGCTGTGTATACCATTCCACCACCCGGGCAAAACAGAAGAGGTGAAGAAGTGACTTCTCGGGGAATTGGCAATACGAGAAAATTAGCCGATTTGATCGAGCCAAGGTTGCAAAAGACGGTAGGTGAGTGCGGTCAAAAGCGATGCCCCCATCAAAGAGAACCAAAAATGTAGGCCAAGACGGAGTCCGAGCGGGAAAACGATGAAGAAAACAAAGGAAGGAATCGTGTAGGCAAGAATCGACCAATTTAAGGAGACGACGCGTGCTTGGTCGCCCGTTTCTACCCAAGTCCAAATAATCACTAAAAGACTCGTTAAAGGGAGTGCACAAAGGAGAGCTCCGAGGGATACATTGCGTTTTGCGATTTCCGAGGCTGCGGTAATGACGAATGCCGAAAGAAGGAATTTTAAGATCAATGAGAGATTCATGAGACCAAAATAGAATAGATAAGGGATATGCCAAGAGGAAGTCGCTGTCCTGGGCTTGCGCTCGGCGAAAAGAACGTCTTGTTTCACTCTATGGAACGATTGGCCAAAACCTTTGCTCAATGCCGTGCCGAAGGTCGGCCCGCCTTTGTTAGTTATGTTTGTGCCGGCGATCCCGATGTACCGACCTCAAAAGCCATTTTACTGTCTTTAGCTGAGTCAGGCGCGGATATTTTGGAAGTTGGTGTACCCTTCTCCGATCCTCTTGCCGATGGCTTAACCAATCAACTCGCAGCCCAACGCGCTTTAGAGGCGGGCATGACCTATGCGCAATTACTCGAGGTGATTCGTCACACGCGAGCAGGCACGACCAAGCCCATTATTCTCTATTGTTATTACAACCTACTTTACTCTTTCGGTATCGAAAATTATTGCCGACAAGTGAAAGAGGCCGGGGGTGATGGTTTACTCGTTCTCGATTGTCCGCCCGAGGAAGCAGGCGAATTAATCGCCGCCTCGCAAAAACACGGGTTGGCAAATATCTTTATTATTGCCCCCACCACTCCTCCCGCTCGCATGGCTTTAATTGCCAAACACGCGACTGGTTTTATTTATTATGTTTCGCGTGAAGGGGTGACGGGAGAACGTTCTGAATTAGCGAGCAACTTAAGTGCGGCCGTGAAAGAAATTAAAAAACATACCACCTTACCCGTGTGTGTTGGTTTCGGTATTTCGACTGCGGCCCACGTGCAAGCGGTGGGGCGGATTGCCGACGGAGTGGTTGTGGGTAGCGCCTTGGTTAACGTCGTGGCTGCTCATCATCAGAATCGATCTGCGGCGGCCGCTGCGGTTGGTCAGAAGGTTCGTGAGTTGTTAGCCAAATAAGGTTCGATAACGGTGAGTGATGAAAATCGGCCAAAAAAGCGGTTCTTTCCCGCTTTTTACGATTATTCTTTCTTGCCAGAGACAAAGCCCACGGCACTTTCCCCATGGTCCTAACCTTCTGTTAGGGCCAACGGATACTAACACCGCATGGCTCTATCAAACACCTGGACTAAAAAAGACCTCACCGGCATCGAAGAACTTTCTCGAGCGGAAATTGAACTTCTTTTTCGGCAGGCTGATCAATTCCTTCCCGCGCTTGAGCCAGGTAAAGGACTCGACCTTATGCGGGGACGCACGGTGGTTAATCTCTTCCTCGAACCCAGTACTCGAACTCGCACTGCCTTCGAAATTTCGGCGAAAAAATTAGGTGCTGAAGTCGTCTCCATCAACACCACGGCCTCTTCTTTAGTCAAAGGAGAAACCTTACGCGATACTGCGATGAACATTCAGGCGATGGGCGTGGACGCCATTGTCATGCGTCACTCTTCTGCTGGAGCGGCTCGTTATCTCGCTTCCGCACTCAATATCTCTATCGTCAATGCTGGTGATGGAGCCCACGAGCACCCGACTCAGGCTCTGTTAGACGCATTCACCATCAAACAACATTTCGGCCAATTTGCGGGTCTAAAGGTCACGATTCTCGGAGACATTCTCTTCAGTCGCGTGGCGCGCTCGAACATTCTCTGCCTATCAAAACTTGGCGCCAAAGTTACCCTCGCTGGGCCAGCTACACTTGTACCCGCTTCACTAGCGGAGGCTTACCCACAGGTCGAAATCGTCCATGATTTAAAAACCGCTCTTTCGGATGCCGATGCGGTAATGCTTCTACGCATCCAACACGAACGGCAAACCACCACCCACTTCCCTTCGCTGGGAGAGTATACTTCGCAATTTGGCTTAAACGCCGAGCGAGCCAGTTGGTTGAAACCCAAAGCGATTGTGATGCACCCTGGACCCATTAATCGCGGGGTAGAAGTCGAAAGTGAAGTTGCGGATGGACCGCGTTCGGTAATTCTCGAACAAGTGCGCAATGGAGTCGCCGTGCGCATGGCTGTTCTTCACCTTTGCACGGGAGCTATTCAACGATGAAGCCAAACGATTCTTCTCTCTTAGTCATTCGCGGTGCACGGGTGATTGATCCCGCTCATCAACGAGATGATGCTTCCGGTGAAGTTTTTGTTAAAGACGGTGTTTTTGTCGAGCACCTCTCTGCGAGTGAGTTATCTCAAGCCAAGGTAATCGAGGCCAAAGGACTGGTGCTTGCCCCAGGTTTTATCGATTTAAACTGCTGTCTCGGAGAACCAGGACACAGCGCACGAGAAACTTTTCGTACGGGAACACAAGCCGCGGCGGCGGGCGGTTTTACTACCGTGGTGACGATGCCCAACAGTTCTCCGCCAGCTGACAATGTTGGAACCATTCAACTCATTCATGAACTTTGTAAGCGCGATGCCGTGGTTCGTGTTCTTCCCGCAGGAACTCTAACCAAACTTCATGAAGGCAAAGCCCTCGCTCCGATTGGTTCATTGAAAAAAGCTGGCATCGTGGCTGTCACTGACACGACTTCAGGTGTTCAGAATAATGAAATAATGCGTCGTGCGCTTGAGTATGCGATCATGTTCAACCTCGTGGTGCTAGATCACTGCCAGGACAGCAGTATGACCGAAGGTGCGCAAATGCACGAAGGTGCGGTTTCACTTCGCTTAGGGTTACGCGGTTGGCCGAGAGCAGCGGAAGAAGTTGTTGTTTCTAGCGACTGTATCCTGGCTGCCTTAACCAAGGCCCGCATGCATCTGCAGCATCTTTCTTCACGCGGATCGGTTGAGATTGTACGCAAAGCCAAAGCAGAGAAGTCGCCCGTCACCGCTGAAGTTTCGGCGCTCCACCTTTGGTTAACGGATGCTGCGCTAGAAAATTACGATACCCATTGTAAACTCAACCCACCCTTACGCGAAGAGTCGGATCGAATGGCTCTGATTCAAGGTGTGGTTGATGGAACGATTGATGCCATCTGCTCTGATCACTCTCCTTACACGGCGACAGAAAAAGACTGTGAGTTCGACTGTGCACCTTTTGGAGCAGCCACCTTAGAAAGCACCTTTGCCACGGCTTACGAAGCCTTGGTTGCGGCCGGACATATGGATCTCCCTCGTCTCATCGCACGGCTCACCCAAGGACCTGCTCAAGTCTTAGGACTCGAAGCAGGAACTTTAGGCCAGGGAAAGCCAGCGGACTTCGTATTAATCAATCCTCGGGCCCAATGGACTCTGAAAGCGGAGGACTTATTATCCAAATCTGGAAACAACCCTTTAATCGGAAAAACATTTTCGAGTCGGATTGAAGCTACCTTCGTCGGCGGAAAACAAGTCTACCAAAAGCGTTAATTCCTTTTATGCTTATTTTTGCGACTACCTCTGAAGTTCTCAGTGAAGAAGTTCTCGGTTTGATTGATTACTTCTACTTTGGCTGGATGATTGTTATCGGTGTTCTTGGCCTGCATTTTTTAACCAGAGGCATGGCCTTAGTCGGCCACGAGCGCGAGGATGCCAACGGCAATCTCTCTCACGCCTTAATGGCTCTCTTTAGTCTCGCCGTCTTTTTCAGCTGCACCTCGCTCGTCGGAGGATTCTTGATTGGGGTGCATCAGCACTTTTTCGGACCCAGCGAAGCTTTCCTCTATTTCGCTCAGTTTATCGGTCAATGTTTAGCCGTCGTCGTGATGGTGACTATCGGCTTAACTTTTCCTAAATCAGTACAGTGGAGTCCTTCCGCGAGTCTAGAAGGATCGGTTCTACCTGAACCCGCTTCCCCTTTGGAAGATCTGAAGAAAAGTTGGAAGTCTCTTCAGTTAAAAACCATCGTTACCGCCTTTCTTTCCCTTTGTGCCATGGCGATTATCGCAGGGCTGATTTGGAAGGCTTTTTATTATTTCTGCGAACTAAACGGACAAATTCTCCCCGAGGAATTGCAACCCTTGGTTGAACTCATCGCCCAGTACGATTGGAACGGATCTCTTTGGCCAATAACTACCTTGGCGGCCGCCTGTATTATTGGTGCACCCCTGGTGGAGGAGATTATTTTCCGTGGCGCATTGTACCCCGGATTAAAGCGAGTTATCCCCCGTGGCTATGCCGTCATCTTAACGGGTGTTCTTTTTGGGATTATCCATGGAAGTTTATCGGCCTTTTTACCTCTGGCTGCCTTTGGTAGTCTCCTCTGTATCTACCGGGACCGTTTTGGTTTAGCTACCTGCATTTGTTTGCACGCCCTCTTTAATTTACACACTTTTTTCTGGCTCATCATCGCGCCTCACGGATCCACTCAGTTCTAAAGAGCAACGTTGCTCTGCGAGTTTTTCAGGTTTTTAATTTCATACATGTCTCTCTTCACCACGCAAAAATCTCGCCGAGTTGCGCAGGTGTCTGAAGAAAATTTGATTGAAATAATTGTCCATTCATTGGGTCGTGCATGTCCACCCTTCCCCGCGGGACCTGGTGGCGATTGTGCGATTATTCCACAAACCGAAAAAGCCAGATATCGAGTCAGTACGATTGATTCCGTTATCGTTGGACGGCACTTTGATTCGTCGTGTTCAGGTAAACTCGCTGGAAGAAAACTGGTTGAACGCAATTTGAGTGATTTAGCAGCATCGGGGGCTAAGCCCAAGGATGCGCTATTATCGCTGATGCTTGGTCCTAACGTTGATTTAGATTGGCTCAAGGAGTTTGCGCAAGCAGTAGGACAGTCAGCACGACGTGCTGGCTTGCGGATTAATGGTGGAGATGTTTGCCAAATTCAGGCAGGTCAATTTAGCGCCACATTATCTGTACAAGGTTTTAGTCAACGTGTTCTGACGCGCACGACTTGCCGGAAAGATGATCGTCTTTTTGTGACGGGCGAACTCGGTGGCTCTCGACTTGGACATCATCTGAATTTTCGTGCCCGCATCTCTGAAGGCCTTTGGCTGGCGAATCAAAAAGCCGTCACAGCCTGTACCGATCTCTCCGATGGTCTGCTCAAAGACTTACCTAGTTTAATAGGGAAGAAATATGATGCCTTGGTTGATTTAGAGAAGCTACCTATGCGTCGAGCGGCCCATACCATCGCCCAACAAAGCGGAAGAAAAGCTTGGCAACATGCCTTGCAGGATGGTGAAGATTACGAGTTACTTTTCTGTGTCAAAGCTAAGGAATCCTCTTCGTTTGCCCGAAAGTTTAAAAAGCATTTTCCGCGAACCCGCCTCACGGAAATCGGATTGATTCAAGTTGGTCAAGGATTAGCTCGAGACCAAAAGACTCATCGACCCTTTTCTGGCAAAGGGTTTGGACATTTTGCTTAGAGCGCTTTTTGTCGAGCAGGTCGACCTTCATCGACCTCGATATAATCGAACATTGTTTCCACACCAGCATCTGAACCCAATCCATTCTCGCGCAAGCGACGCTCTAAAACTTCACGAGCTTCGTCGCGCCAGCCGCGTTTGGTCATGAAAGAATTCCAAATATCAATATCGTTGGTCGATAGTTTTCGTCCTTGCGACTGTGCCCAGTGAAAAGCCAGTTCATCATTAGCAGCGGGATTATTTAAAACCCAATCGCGGAGTTTATCATAAGAGACGCCGAGGTATTGACAGCAGCGATCGTCAAATGCCTTGCCTAGATTGTTAATAAAATCGGGGTGTAACTGACCTCGGGCGTGAAGTCTGATTTTATCAATCATCCGAGGGAAATAGACAAATTTTTCTACGGTTTCGTAGGGACTGCGGAGACCAGGTACGATAGGCATAACGGGAATTTTTAGGCAGATTTAATGTCGGCAGAGTTCGTTGTCTAATGCATATTTAGATTCTTCCTCCTCCATCGCTCCCTCAATGCGCAACTTTTGGCTCACCTTACTTTGTCTCCTTGTCGTCCCGATACTGGGGGCGAATGAGCCGCCGATTAAATTTGAAAACGAAATCATTGCTTTTGAACAGCAGGACAAAGTATCCCCTCCTCCGCAAAATGGACTACTGATGGTGGGTTCGAGTACGATTCGACTTTGGGATAAAACTTCGGCTTCTGATTTCTTTCCCTATCCTGTCATCAATCGCGGTTTTGGCGGCGCCATTACGGGAGACATCGTCAAGGTGGCCCATCGTATAGCCACACCCCATCGCCCACGCGTTGTCCTCTATTGTTGTGGTGGAAATGATTTATTTTATCTGCCTATTACCCCAGAACAGGTGTTCGGAAACATTCAAAAGTTTGTCGATTTAATGCGCCAAGAAGACCCACAAGTTCGTTTTGTTTTTCTGGCTATCCTAAAAGTACCTTCCCGTTTGAGCATCACCCAAAGCACTGATACCTTGAATCAATTGCTCAAAAAATATTCCGAGGAGAATTCTGGTATGTATTTTGTGGATCACAATCCCCTGTTTACCAAAGCCGATGGCTCAAAGCGGCTGGATCTCATGTTAGAGGATCAATTGCATGCCAATGACCAAGGTTATCGTGAAATCGTAAAGTTAATTCGCCCCGTCGTTGATCAAGCGTGGGTCGATTCAGAAAGAAATCATCCCACAGTAGAACGTCGGTGATCATTTCTGCCATTGTGATTTGTCAGTGTTTGTCTAACGACTTACTTTATTCTTATGTTAAATGCGTCCGAACAGTCCTCTCATGCCAGCCAGGGGACTTCGGCGCCCGAAACACACTCACCTCACGAGCCATTCCCTAATCCGCCTTTAATACGTTATTTAGTGGGTGAGGGAATTTCGATGACGGGTACGTGGATGCAGGCGATGGCGCAAAGCTGGGTGATGGCAAGCCTCACCACCAGTGCTAAAATGATTGGTTTGGTCAATTTTGTGGGCGGAATACCGATGATTGCCCTGTCCATGACGGGAGGCCTTTTCGCCGATAAATTTGATAAGCGTTACATTCTTCAAATCTGCCAAGTCGTCCAAATCCTCTTTTCCCTCACTTTAGGTTATCTCGTTGCGACACACCAAATTCAAATTTGGCATGTCATTTTTGCGGCTGGGCTCTTAGGTGTTTCCTCCGCTTTTGAAATGCCAGCGGCTGCCGCACTCGTTCCAGAATTAGCTGGGAAAAAGCATGTGGCTAAGGCCATCGCCTTAGACCGTGCGGTTTTTCATGGCACGCGACTCATTGGTCCTGCGCTCGCTGGTTACCTCGTTGGTCATTACGGTGCGGCCACTGCTTTTTATCTCAATGCGGTTAGTTTTTTAGCCTTAATGATTGCCCTGCTCACTTTACCTCGACGACCCTTAGGTTCAAAGGAGCAAGAAGAGAAGCGTCAGCACGATATGAAAGCTGGTTTTCGTCACGTCTGGCATGATCGTCCCAGCCTCGCCATGATTTTACTCTTAACAACCAATACGATTTTTGTTTTCCCCGTGATGATTGTTTTGTTGCCCCTCTATGCGAAGAATGTGCTCGCTCTTGATTCGCAACATTTGGGCTGGTTAATGTTTTGTTCGGGAATTGGTTCATTGAGTGGAGCCATCATGATTCTCAAAGTTAAAAAATCCTGGCGTCCAACCATACTAACTCTGGCAGTGACTTTAATTTGTCTGGCGTTATTTAGTTTAAGTCGGGCTGATGTGTTTATTGGGGCGGGACTTTCTTTAACTACCCTGGCCTTGGGTGTTTCCTCTCTCATTGGATTATCCAACACCGTGATTCAGGAACGGGCGCCTGATGAAATTCGTGGACGGGTATCGGCGGTGGCGGGCTTGAGCTTTTTTGGACTTCTTCCCTTTGCGGGAATGATTATGGCAGCGCTCGCTGATTGGATAGGGATTCGAGAATCCCTCTTCTATGCCGCTGTTAGTTATGCAGCGATTGGACTCCTACTCTTATCTTGGACAGGGAAATCTTTAGCACCGAAGGTCCTCGATACATAAGATTTGAACTTCAAAGTGGTGCCCCCGTTGGGAGTCGAACCCAAATCGCCGGCTTCGGAGACCAGCATTCTATCCATTGAACTACGAGAGCGTGCCGAAAGAAGAACGCAGAAACCTGAGGGTAGTCAAACCAAACCCAGCCTAGCCGAGTCTCGTTTTTGATAAAAATTATCTTTCCCAAATTTCAAAAGTGTAGGTGAGGCCTTCGTGATGACCTTCTTTGGACCAAACTTTTTTGGTGAACTGTTGTGGCCAGTCAGAGGGGAAACGTCGGTCGCCTGCGAAATCACGATGAATTCTTGTAAGATAAAGTTTAGTACAATGCGGCAGACCCTCAGCGTAAATCCTTTCTCCTCCCGTAATCCAAATCGGACCCGTCCACGGCATCGTCTGCGCTAAGGCGATAGCATCGTTCAACGTTTTAGCCCGCTCGGCTCCGGGAAAACTTTTCTGGTCATTACGGGAAACCACGACCGTGCCTCGACCGAGGAGAGCCTTGCCCAATTCCTGATAGCAATTCGGCCCCTCAATCATCACTCCGCCCTCGGTCTGATCCATGAACCATGTCAGATCCTCGGGGATATGCCAAGGGAGGCGACCTTCGCTTCCAATCACGCCATTTTGGGCAACGGCCACGATGCAATAAATGGGTTTAGACACACCCTTCACTAAAACCAATACCCCAAATCCGCAAGTCGAAGCCCTGTTAATCTGGACTGATTGACACCCGTCAAAGGCCTTACCAAGGTGAAGCATGATTACTTGGCTACAAAGTGCCACCTCGAAGCATCACCGCCTCATTTTCGGTTTCCTGCTCGTCGTCGTTATCGGCTCGTTTGTCTTTTACGGATACGGAACACGCGGAGCTTTAGGTGCGAATGCGCAAACCTATCTCGGGGTGGATTTACATAATCCCAATGTACAAAATCGTTATCGAGACTCGGTTATTTTTTCGGCTCTGAGCGGTCGTAACAACGAGACGCAAAATATTATGCAACAAATTGCTGAGTTACATATCGCAGACCAGCTAAACATCCCGACACCTTTCGATGAAGAAGTGGTAAGAATTGCAACTCTCCTCACGCAAATGGGAGACGGCAAAAGCCCTGCTGAGTCCTTAAACCGTTATATCGAAGTCGCTTCGCGACAACTGGGTGTGAATGACACCGAGACGCGGGCTCGATTCGAAAACTACATAAAAGATCTCTGGAGAATCAACAAAGCGATGTCTGTCCTCGGCGGCGCAGGTCACGCGAGTCGCGAACAGATCAAACGCATTCTGGCCCGCGAAAGAACGGTTTGGACAGTGGATGTCGCCACACTCAAGTCTGATCATTTTAATCCTACCATTACCATCGACGAGGCTAAAGCCAAAGCAGCCTTTACTGCCAATCAGGAATCATTTCGCCTGCCTGCCAAAGTAGAAGTAGCGATTATTTCCTTAAGAAACGTCGCCCCTGACACCTCTCCCATCAGCGATGAAGAAATCGTGACGGAAGGCTATAATTTAGCGGAAAAGTTTAAATTCGAGACAGGCAAAGTGCGCGAACAAGCTCTTGCGAAAAGAAGTGAGATTGAAAAAATCATTCGCGAAGATCGTGCTATCCGTAATTTGGCTGGTCGTATTGGTGAAGAATTAACGGAGCAATTCCCCCTCGATAATAGCAAGTTTTCCGATGCAGCCTTCCAAGAGTGGTTAAAGAAAGAAAAGGCCAGCGTAGAGATTTTGCCGGCTTTTGCGGTCAATCAACCTCCCTCACATGCTCAAATTTCTGCGGAAGCCCTCAAGATGGCTGGCGAGCTCAACGAAAAAGAATGGCGCACGGACATGTTCCGCACCGAGGACGCTGCTTATTTCCTTGTTTTAAAAAATCGCATCGAGTCACGTTTACCTGATTTCGATGAAGTAAAAACTCAGGCTCTCGCCCAGTGGCAAAAAAATCAGCGAGCGCAGATGCTTAACGCCGAGGCCGAACGCATCGGCAAAACATTCCAGTCCATCTCCAGCCCTGAAAGTTTTATCCAAACCGCCCAAGCTGCTGGTTTGGCATTTTCTGGTCCTGCAACCTTTGTCGCGACTGAGATTCCGGAGAGCCTTGTCGGGGTAAACGAAAGCACTACTCAAGTTTTAGAAACCGCTGGCTTAGGAAAGGTTACTCCTGCGATTCAGACCGCTAAGGGGGATTTCTTATTCCTCAGAGTGAATGCCATGGAAATCCCCAAAGATGAAGCGACTTCCAAAGAAGTGGATCAACTGATGGTGCGCCTCAATGCGCAAAACGCCTATCTCATGCGAGTTGGTCTGATGGTTAACTTGATAGAGCCTCCAACCCAAGCGGAGAAGTAAACCCTACCCCGCCACTCAAGGGCTCGGCAGGAAGCAGAAACCCTCGCTTGCCCTGTGGCTGGGTTATGCCATAGGCAATAGCACTCATGAAGTCACCGGTCCGCGTTCGCTTTGCTCCCAGCCCCACAGGCTTTTTCCACATCGGAAGTGCTCGGACGGCTCTGTTTAATTGGCTCTACGCTCGCCACACTGGTGGAAAGTTTATTTTGCGCATTGAGGATACCGATAAGGAAAGAAATTCGGCGGAATTCCTTCAAGTGATCTTAGACTCCATGCGCTGGCTGGGCATGGACTGGGATGAAGGCCCAGAAGTCGGTGGCGACTATGGACCTTACTTCCAATCACAACGCACCGAACTTTATCGAGCAAAGCTCAAAGAATTGGCTGACAAAGGCAAAGCCTATGAAAAAGACGGAGCGTGGTGGCTACGACTCGAGGGTGCGAGAGCGATGGTTTTTGATGACCATCTTAAAAAGGAAATCGAAAAGGTATCGGCAGCTCCCATGGTTTTGCAGGACTTAGTGCGCGGTCGTGTCGAACGTGCCGAGGATCGTGACTTTGTTATTTTCCGTTCCAACGGAGAACCTGTCTTCCACTTCGTTAACGTGGTGGATGATATCGAAATGAAAATCACCCATGTTATTCGGGGCGAGGACCACCTTTCGAATACCTCTAAACATTTAGAAATTTTTAAAGCCTTTGGCGCTACCCCCCCGGAGTACGCTCACATTCCTTTAATCCTCAAGACCGATGGACCGGGTAAAATGTCCAAGCGCGACCGTGGGGCGTTGATTGAGGAATACCAACAAAGACACTACCTTCCTGCGGCCGTGCGTAATTACCTATGCTTGTTGGGTTGGACGCCTACCGATGGCCGCGAAGTTCTGCCAATTGAAGATATTATAAGTCAGTTTGAGTTGAGCGCGATTCACCAATCGAACGCGCGTTTTGATGAACGCAAAATGGCGCATATCAACACTCAGACTCTACGTGCTTTACCAGCCGACGAATTTAATGCTTTGGCCAAACCAATTTTAAGCGCCGCTCACTTAATCGATGAATCCATCTCATCGCAGCGTCTGGCCGAAGTCCTCGCCATCGTCCAAGAAAAAGTTATTTCTCTCGAACACTTGCCTGAATTCGTTGGTTTTTTCTTCACCACCTCATTCAAGAAAGATGAAAATGCCTTGGCGAACCTAACTAAGAAAGGTGGCGACCCTCGGGCTCGTATTCAGGAATTATTGCCCCATCTCGAGTCCAGTGCATGGACAGAAAGTGGCTTAGAGAGTGCGTTTAATGCAGCGGCCAGCGCGCATCAGCGAAAGCCCACAGACTTCTTTGCCCCGGCTCGTTTTGCTACTTCGGGGCAAGGCGGAGGCCCACATTTATTAGGTGTTTTACGTGTTTTAGGACGCGACACCACCCTCTCCCGCCTCAAATCCTTTATCGCTTAATCACTTTTCTTGCTCATTCCTTTCTTCACTTGTTAGTCCCTTTCCAGCATGTCTGACGACTCCTCTTCTCCGGCTCCCCTTCCCCGTCATTTCATTCAGCAAATCATCGATGCTGATCTCGCATCGGGTAAGCACTCAAAGGTCGTAACGCGTTTTCCTCCGGAACCCAATGGTTACCTGCACATTGGACATGCTAAATCCATCTGTCTTAATTTTGGTTTAGCACAGGAGTTTAAAGGCAACTGCCACTTGCGGATGGATGACACTAACCCCACGAAAGAAGAGGTGGAGTATGTTGATTCGATTCAAGAGGACGTGCGTTGGTTGGGGTTTGATTGGCATGAACACTATTATCAGGCCTCCGATTATTTTGAGCGAATGCATGCGGATGCGATACGCTTAATTCAGATGGGTAAGGCTTACGTGTGTTACCTCTCGACCGAGCAAATGCGCGAGTATCGCGGTGATCTCATTAAGCCCGGCAAAGAAAGTCCGACACGCAACTCCTCTGTGGCTGAAAATCTGGCGGCTTTTGAAAAAATGACCCGTGGGGAATTCGATGAAGGTAAAGCTGTGTTGCGTGCGAAAATCGACATGGCGTCGCCCAACGTTCATCTGCGTGATCCGGTGATTTATCGCATTCGTAAAGCCGAACACCATAACACGGGCAATCGCTGGTGTGTGTATCCCATGTATGACTATGCGCACCCTCTGGAAGATGCGTATGAAGGCATCACTCACTCGATTTGCACCCTCGAATTTGAAGTGCATCGGCCCTTCTACGATTGGCTCTTAAAGACCTTAGATACCTCAGCAAAACCTCAGCAAATTGAGTTCGCTCGACTCAATATTACCTACACCGTTCTTTCAAAGCGTAAGCTTTTGGAGCTCGTGCAAGAGAAGCGAGTACAAGGCTGGGACGATCCGCGGATGCCTACCCTCTCTGGCCTTCGCCGTCGCGGTTACACTCCTGCTAGTATTCGAAAATTCTGTGAAGTAATTGGTGTGACTAAGTTTAATTCTTTGAGTGACGTGGCTCTGCTCGAGCATGCCGTGCGGGACGATTTAAATAAAACTTCTCCTCGTTTCATGGCCGTTCTCGATCCCATCAAACTCGTGATTGATAACTACCCTGAGGGCCAAGTCGAACAACTCGAAGCTCAGAATAACCCTGAGGACCCGAGTGCGGGTTCACGCATCGTTCCATTTTCTAAGACCTTACTGATTGAGCGAGAGGACTTCCAAGAGGTGGCTCCCAAGAAATATTTCCGCCTTACTCCTGGTCAGGAAGTTCGGTTACGCTGGGGTTATTACGTTAAGTGCACGCACTGCGTAAAAGACTCAGCAGGCAATGTGACGGAAGTTCACTGTACCTATGATCCAGCGACTAAAGGTGGCGATTCTCCCGATGGACGAAAAGTCAAAGGGACGATTCACTGGGTTTCGGCGGAACACGCCGGTGATGTGGAAGTTCGTTTGTACGACCGTCTCTTCTTAAAAGAAGATATGAATGATTTAGCGGATGACGAAGATTGGCGCACGCAACTCAATCCTCAGTCACTCACCGTGATTCGCGGAAAAGTCGAACCAGCGCTTTTACAACTTAAGCCTGGAACTCGAGTTCAGTTTGAACGAACTGGTTATTTCTGTGTCGACACCAAGGACTCCACCGTCAACCGACCCGTGTTTAACCGCACCGTGACCTTGAAGGATTCTTGGGCGAAACAAGTGGCAAAATAGCCTACCCTCATCGGGGTTGATTGTGAGCACCTCATTGCCCTTGACGACTCTGTTTCACGGGGTTTGATGCAACTTCTATCTGGTTTTAAGGAGAGATGGCAGAGTGGTCGATCGCGCTGCATTGGAAATGCAGTGTACCGCAAGGTACCGAGGGTTCGAATCCCTCTCTCTCCGCCAGGTGAAAAGGCAACGTGCAAACGTGCAAATGGTAGCTAAGCTACCGTGCAAACGTGCAAAGGTGTAAAAAAGGGGTGAGAACCCTTGGGTTCGGTGAGCCGAAGGCGAACAGGCAATCCGTTAGGATTGGGGCGAAGCCCTGTAGCGAAGCGAAATCAATCCCTCTCTCTCCGCCAGGTGAAAAGGCAACGTGCAAACGTGCAAATGGTAGCTAAGCT
>CANIUQ010000021.1 GCA_947470855.1 Opitutia bacterium
GCACGCTGCGTGGGATTATCTTTGCCAACCGTGAGTGGAGCTTGCTTCAAACGGACTTCACGCTGTGCCTCAAATCCAAGAGTGGGGAAAGTTCCACGCTCCACCGAGCCCGTAAATTCCCTGTTCGTAAACATGGGAACGATATAGGCATACTGATCGCGCGCATAATAGCGTTTCGTCGTTACCTCAGGTTTGGTTAAATAAGGCACAACCACAGCACGCAAGGCTTCATCAGCGACAGCGAGATAACGGCCCAATTGAACGTGAGAAACGTCTAAAGCCTCGCCAGTTTTATTAAAACGGTGCTTTTCAGAATCCTCAGGCAAAGATTCGCGGATTTGCAGCCAAGGTGCCTGCAGTAAATCGCGCAATGTACTTTCATACTCAAATCGATTCATCCGACGCTGAGTGCTCCGGCCATAGCGATTGATGCGGTCGTTATCAAAACTAGCCAGCTGCTTCGCTAATCCATTCAAGTAGGCTTGAGCTTCATCGGCCTTAGGTCGTGGCTTTTTTGCAGGGGGCATTTCACCCGAACTCACATTATCAAAAACTTTTACCCAAGTCGCAAAGTTTTCCGTTTTCGTCAAATCCATCTTCAATGCCGTGATGTCAAAATCACCTTTCATGGTGTCCGCATCATGACACTCGGCGCAGTGCTTCTCTAAAAACGGAGCGAGGGGTGGCAAAGTCTTCTCCGCCGCTGGAGCAGGCTTGGCTTGTTGACCCCATAAAGGGAGGGTCGCAATTCCACCCCAAAGAAATAGTTGTAGGAATACCCGCATACAGTCAGCGAATAAGACAAAGGATTGAGAACAAGAGTTCCAACAGAAATAATGATAAAAATTCTCCTCCCCAGCCCACCCTTTTAAGGAAAACCCCCTATTCTAATGCCATTGATTGAAAATTAAATCAAATCACTGCTGGAGGGATGTTTGCGTCACTTCATTCCGCTGCCCTTGTCGGTGTCGAGGCTGTCCCCGTTGAGGTTGAGGTCAATACAGGCGAAAGAGGCGAACCAAACCTCGAAATCGTAGGACTTCCCGATAAAGGAGTCAAAGAATCAGAAGACCGTGTTCTTTCAGCTCTGCAAAATACTGGGCTACGTGGTTATGAAACCAAGACTACCATCAATCTCGCACCGGGAGATTTACGGAAGGAAGGATCAATGTACGATTTGCCGATTGCGATTGGGATGGCAGCAGCCACTGGTCAAATTAGTAAGGAACGTTTATCACGTTTCCTCATCGCTGGTGAATTGGGCTTAAGCGGAGGAACTCGCCCAGTCAAAGGAGGCGTAGCCATTGCGCTATTAGCCAAGAAATTAAACCTTCAAGGAGTCATCCTACCTCGTCAATCGGCCGAGGAAGCTTCACTGGTAAGTGGAATCGACTCCATACCGGTCGATTCTCTCGATGGGGCACTTCGATTTCTTTCTGGCGATGCCCGCTATCAACCCCTTGCGACACAATCTCCCTTACCCTCTCACGGCATCGATGAAGAAGGTCCTGATTTTTCAGAAGTTAAAGGACAATTAAAAGTTCGCCGAGCCGTTGAGGTAGCCGCCGCTGGAGGACATAATCTTCTCATTCTCGGCCCCCCAGGCTCAGGCAAATCGCTCATTGCCAAAAGAATCCCTACCATCCTTCCAACACCGAGTGCCTCTGAGTTTTTAGAAATCCTGATGGTGCATTCGGCGGCAGGAATGGCCTTACCACTGGGCACTAAGAACTGGCGAAGGCCCTTCCGTTCACCTCACCACACAATTAGTGATATCGGACTCATCGGGGGTGGAAGTATTCCTGGCCCAGGAGAGGTTTCACTCGCTCATCTCGGTGTGCTCTTTCTTGATGAACTTCCTGAATTTCGACGTAGTGCACTGGAAGTCTTACGCCAACCGTTGGAGGACGGTCAGGTAACCGTTTCACGTGCCGCTGGTAAAGTCACTCTACCCTCTCGCCTCATGTTAGTTGCGGCAATGAACCCCTGCCCCTGTGGTCATTTAGGCGATCGGCAAAAAGACTGTCGGTGCTCCACTGTCAGCATCCAACGATACCGTGCGAAAATTTCTGGACCTTTGTTAGACCGGATCGACATCCAAATCGAAGCCCCCGCTCTCTCGCTCGATGAACTGAGATCCGCTCAACCAGGAGAATCTTCAGCCATCATGCGTCAACGCATCGAATCAGCCCGCGCCAAACAGCAAGCTAGATTTCGCGAACGCACCATCACCTGCAATGCATTGCTCAGTGGAAATGATTTGCTTAACTACTGTGCTCTTGAACGTGCACAAGGTGACTTACTTCAGCAGGCGATGGAAAAACTATCGCTTTCCGCTCGAGCCTACGACCGGATTCTACGAGTCGCTCGCACGATTGCTGACCTTGCCGGAGCCGAGCGTATTGCGACGGAACATCTTTTAGAAGCCATACATTATCGCTCCTTGGATCGGGGATAAGTTACCTTGGGCAAGTTTTCAATTTGCAAGCCTGCCAAAACACCCCAACCCTTTCCCTATGCGTTTTGCCAAGTATCACGCCCTCGGAAATGATTACCTCGTCCTGGAGCCCAAGGACTGCCCCACTTTATTTTCGGCTGAATCCATTCGCAAGGTTTGCCATCGTCATTTTGGATTAGGATCGGACGGCATTCTCTATGGACCAATCGCTCGCAACGATGGCTCATATGGTTTACGCATCCTCAATCCCGACGGCTCCGAAGCAGAAAAATCGGGAAATGGTATTCGTATCTTTTGCCGTCACCTACTCGAAACCAAACGTATTAAAGAAGGTGAAGAATTTAAGGTACATACTCTCGGCGGTTTGGTCGGCTGTACCGTCTTTGAGGGTGGTTCGCGCATCCGTGTTGAAATGGGCAAAGTTTCTTTCTGCGCTCCCACGATTCCACACGTTGGACCCGACCGCGAAGTACTCGGAGAAGAAATCGCCGTTCTCGATAAAACCTTTAAATATTGGGCCGCCACGGTCGGAAACCCCCACTGTGTTATTCCAGTGGATCATTTAACTCCAGATTTAGCAAAAACCTACGGACCCCATCTCGAGAAACACGCCAATTTCCCCAATCGTACCAATGTTCAGTTTATGAAGATTGTGGATCGGAAGAACGTACAAATTGAAATTTGGGAACGGGGTGCTGGGTACACCCTCGCTTCGGGTTCTTCCTCCTCGGCTTCGGCCGCTGTGGCCCGTAAAATGGGTCTAGTCGACGCTGATTTGACGGTTCATATGCCCGGCGGAAAGATTATCATTGGCATCGGGCCCGAATTCTCCATTGTGATGACAGGTCCGACCACCCCGGTAGGCATCTTTGAGATGCACCCTGAGGTTACGAGCCAAGACGTCGTCCTTTAAAAGACGAACTGTCTTTCCCAAAATTCTTATTCTTGGTGCACTTTTAAGTGCACCTTTCATCGCACAACAACCCATGGCGCCGCGACAACCGCTGCCCAATATCTCAGAAGACGAGCTCATTGATTTGGCTGGAGGCGCCACTGTACTCCAAGCCAAACAACTCGTTATCGATGGAAAAGTAAGGAAACCTCTCTGGTCTTTCCCTTGCGTCGAGGCACTGGTTGATGACGGAAAAGAATCCCGCGAAGCTCGCTGGAATATCCGTTCAATCACATTCCAACGTAATGAATGTGGCTGTGACGTGTCTGCGGTAAAACGCAAACTTTGCGTCCACTCAGTCGCTGCCTATCTCGCTCTCGCGGCGAAAGAGGGCTACATTCAACTAAAAGATAAAGCGATCGAGGCACCCAGCACACCATCCTCAAAGGCCGAACCTAAAGAGTCATCCGCTAAAAATGGCAAATCGGACAACTCCCCTGCCTCGTCTGGTCCTCGTCTACGTTCAATCAACCTTTCACCTCGAGGAACCCCGATTGAAGTTCGTTTCATCATTCCTCCAAACATCCCTGTCGCCGCACAACGCGATGAAATTATCTGCCGTCTGGAACTACGCATCGATGGCGTACAAATTGCTCCAGAAAACATTGATCGCACCAAGGCATGGACGATGGAGTCCGATACGGTTTTCTTTTTAGCCATTCTTGAAAATCTTTGTAACGGAAAACTACAAGGCCTTCTCCCTCTTTCTCGACGCCACCTCAGACAGCTTCTCACGGTTGGCAAAGGCCTCGCCATCTTCCGCATGGCTAACGCCCCCGAAGTACCGTTGGTATGGCAGGGCGAAAATCTACAAGGAGTTCACGAACACCTTCACGACCCCGACCCCACCCCGCAAACCAATGCCAATGGCGAAGAGGTCGAAGAAGAAGTACGTGCCCAAGACCGAGGCGACGAAGATCGCCCCTGGGTCGATGGTTCGATGAAGTGGTTGCGCATTCGTCTGCCACAAAAAGCAACGGGAGCTGTGGCTGAACTGCGCGAAGTTCTACAACGAAACGGGTTTGTTTTAGAAACTGCCACTCGCGAATGGCGACTCGGTGGCACGATTCAAGTGCTCAATTTCTTAGCCCGACATCATAAAATCCTTTGCGTGGATAATGATGCCTATTTTACGCACAACCTATCCCACTCCTTGCGCAATGTCGATTTTGCGAAAGCAAAATGTGCGGCAGCTGAGGAAACAGGCGGCTATCGTTTCGCCATCGGTATCGATCCAGAAGGTAAAAATCCAAAAATTATTCAAGAAGCCCTCTCCAGCGGCCGGATGTTTTTCTACACCGATCGTGGCCCTCGTTTAATCACCCCCGAACTTCTCGAATCAATCCGCAATGCCCAACGACGTATTACGGGCGAGTCCAAGCGCGATGTTGATTTAGATTTGAATTTAAAAATCGGATACGCCGATTTGGCCAGTGCCGATGCCATTGCTGAAGAATTACAAGCCGCTTTCGCCCCACCGGAGACATGGACGAAACGATCGGATGCGATTCGCAATCTTTCCAAATTACAGGCCGCACCTATCCGCGAGGATTTGGAGAAAATGCTACGCATCTACCAAAAACTCGGCGTCGCATGGCTATGGCACCTTCATCGCAATAGTTTAGCAGGTATTTTGGCCGACGAAATGGGCTTAGGTAAGACGGTTCAGGCCTTAGCCTTCATGGAGGTGGTTAGACGGGAAAAACCCGATGACGGACCTTGTTTAGTCGTTTGCCCTGCCTCGCTGGTTGAAAACTGGCGTCGAGAAGCCAGACGATTCACCCCAGCACTCAAAGTTCTAGCCCACCACGGCCAATTCCGCGAGTCATCCCCCGACTTCTTAAAACGTTACGATCTTATTATTACCTCCTACGGTACTTTGGCTCGCGATATTGGTTCTTTCTCTCTCGTCAATTGGGGCACAGCCATCTGCGATGAAGGACAAAATATCAAAAACCCACGTGCTCAATCTACCAAAGCGGTCAAGCAACTCATTGCGAAAGGGCGGTACATTCTCACGGGTACACCGGTCGAAAATTCACTCGAGGATTTACGCTCCCTCTTTGGCTACCTCATGCCTGGGTATTTACCAAAACCCGAGGAACGCTTAGCGGCAGAGGATCGCAAATGGCAAGACGACCGCCTGCTACAAATGGCTGCGCCCTACATTCTCCGTCGTTCCAAAATTGCGGTGGCCCCAGAGTTGCCCGAGAAAATTGAGCAAGTGGTTTACTGCGACTTCGAAGAAAATCAAAAGAAGTTCTACGACGAAATGCAGGAGAGTACGCGCCAAGAAATTTTTGATATGGAAATGAGTGGCGCCAAAGAAGCCAGCATCCGCATGGCCGCCTTCAATCAGTTATTACGTCTTCGTCAAATTTGTGCGGACCCTCGCATCCTCGACCCCAAAATGGAAGAAACCGATTCTGCTAAATTGCAGGCGCTGTTGGAATTACTCGAAGAATCCAAAGATGCTAAACACCGCATGTTGGTCTTCTCCACTTTTGTTTCCGCTCTTAAAATCATTCGCAAAGCTCTGGAAGAACGTGGCATTAAATACTGCTACCTTGATGGCTCCACTAAGGACCGCCAAGGCGTCTGCGATGAATTTAACGGCAACCCCGATATCCCTGTCATGCTTATGTCGCTCAAGGCAGGTGGTACGGGCTTAAATCTTACTGGTGCCGACACCGTCATTCACTACGACCCTTGGTGGAATCCTGCCGCAGAAGCCCAAGCGACCGACCGCGCTCACCGGATTGGACAAACTCGTACCGTCACCAGTATTAAGCTGATTGCCACGGGCACCATCGAAGAGCGGGTGATGGATTTACAGAAGTCGAAGTCGGAAATGTTGCGAAAACTCCTGAGCGAGTCAGATTCTGTGTCATCGGCCATCAGCCTCGAAGACATCAAGGCTCTACTCAACGCCTAACGCTATGCTCTCCTCACTCATACGTCGCAAACGTCCTCGGAGTGAAATGACTTTTCTCGAGCATATTGATGATTTGCGCATATCGTTGGTACGGGTCTTTTTCACTTTATTTATCGGTATCGGAATCGCTCTCATTTATTATGAAAAACTACCACATCTTTTGGGTTATCCTTTAGTTTGGGCAAAAGATCCCGCCACCTCACCCCTCGGGCTTCTCTTGGGCAATGCAGACCCTTCGATGCAAACCTTGGGAGAACTCAAAGAATTCACTTTCATGGGGGTTTGGTCGGTAATGTTCTATGCCGCCTTTGCGGCTGGTATTGCTCTGGCTTCGCCAGTGATGCTTTACGAAATCGTTCGTTTTGTTGGTCCTGCACTAACTGCTCGCGAAAAACGCGGACTCATCCCCTTTTGCATTTCGGCTCTGATTTTATTCCTCGCAGGAGCTGCCTTGGCTTTTCTGTGGCTAACTCCGATGTCCATCAAAGTCTGGCATCACTTTGCCTCAGGCATGGGTATCGCCGTGACTTGGCAGGCCTCAGACTATTTCGGTTTTGTGATTATGATGAGTCTATTAACGGGACTCAGTTTTCAATTTCCCCTCGCTTTGATTATCTTGATGTGGCTGGAGATTGTTCGCCCCATCACCTTACTTCGTAAATGGCGAATCATGCTCTTCTGTATCGTGGTTATCGTGGCCCTAATCACTCCGATTGGTGACCCCATTTCACTACTCATCCTTAGTAGCATCCTCTTTAGTTTCTATTTAATCGCTGTCTACATAGGCTCAATCATCGTGCGTCGTAAACGAATCGCCCGTGGCGACACTCCTTATCCTGACGACGATAGCGATTTATATGACCTCGATGACGAAGACGAAGAAGATGAAGATTTAAAGGTTCCGCCCGCTCGCCCAGTTAAACCAAAAGAAGGTCCGCCCTCACCCCCTGGCGACATTCGCTCACTCGACTGAGTTAGGTATCCTACTCCTAGGGTTTAATCCTTGGCGTCAAAGTGCATCCTGCCTTGCCTCGAAGCCTACTTGTCTCAATTTAACGCTGTGTCCACCCCACTCCACCAAGGGCTAGAAGCGCATTTTACCGCCTTAAACGCCTTCCTCAATCAACAAGAGGTGTGTTTTGAGCCTGAGGTGCGTCCTATGTTTCGTGAAGTATTGGCTCATCCAGGGAAAAGACTGCGGCCTTTACTCACCTTCGGTTCTGGCATGGGTAACGGACCTCTTACTCCTCTCGTTCGTGGAGCTGCGATTGTCGAACTCGTTCACCTAGCGACGTTAGTCCACGACGATGTTCTTGATGGTGCAGAGCAAAGGCATGGAGCTCCCACCCCTCATCGCATGCATGGCGCCCATGCGGCTGTGCTTTTTGGCGATGCCCTTTTTGCCCATGCTCTCGTACTCGCTAGTGAACACGACACCTCAGAAGTCTGTGCAATCGTGGCTCGGGCCTCACGCGATGTTTGCTCCGGTGAAGTCTGCCAAACTTTTGCCCGAGGAAATACCGAACTCACTCTGGCCGACTATCATCGACACATTCGCATGAAAACCGCGGTACTATTTGAAGCCTCCTGTCATGTGGGCGCTCTTCTCGGCGGTCATACCGAAAAACACATTAAAGCCTGTGCCCAATTTGGGCTTCACCTCGGCGTGGCTTATCAAATTTACGACGACCTCATCGATCTCCTACAGGATACAGCTAAAGCTGGCAAAACCTTGGGAACCGATGCCGCTAGCGGTAAATTAACCCTACCCATGATTCTCGAACGCAATCGCCGTGGAGGAGATCCAGCTGGAGAATTACGTCGAGGACTTAAAGCCAGAGATGTCATCTCCCATGACACCTGGAGTGAATGCTTCCGCATTCTTGAGGCCGAGATATCAGCCGCTGAGCAAGTTCTACAACCGATTCACGGTACCGCCTCAAGCGATTTCCTGCATCGTCTAACCGCCTATTTACGCGAAAGCACCCGCAAGCTCTCCTCGGCTTCATGAAGTTATTTCAAACGACACGCGCCGAACGTCTCGCCCTACTTTTTCTACTCAGTTTACTTCTGGTTGCAACGACCCTGCTTTGGATTTGGCGTTCACTTTAATCGACTAAGGAAGATAGCGCTCGGCACGAAATCCTCTGGCTAGCAAAGCTTGCTTCAAGTCGTCCATCTTGAGCTGATCACCGACACGAACGCCTTTTTGGGCATACCATCCAAGGGGCATCTCAACCGCATAACGGATGCGCGATGACTGGGAGTTCACGGTCGTTTTATCTTGGGCATACATCGATTTAATTTCATCGACCACCCCATCAGCTCGAACAAACGCGATATCTAAATCTAAAAGTGTATTTTTCATCCAAAAACTCATCTGCCGATCTTCTGGATAGATAAAAATCATCCCCTGATTTTCAGGCAAACTTGAGACACCCATTAATCCCTGGGCTTTTTCGAGATCGGTTACAGCGATTCGTAACTGACTCTGCACTTTCCCCTGTTGCACTATAAAAGGAAATTCAAAACCCACTTCAGCTGGTGCCTCTTCCGCCCAAGCCACGATAGCACTCCAAGTAAAAAATCCGGCGATGCAGACATACCAGGGAAAACGCTTAATCATAACAGCATTCTTCCTACGATTGCTTTCGAAGCAAGATTGGCTTGATGTCGAATCATGGAGACCGACCGCCAAGCCCATTGGCTTCATCCTCTAACCGCCTTAAACTATGCCCGCGCAGCTGTTCAGGTTGGTCTATGGAAATCCGAGGAAATTTTAGTCTGCCAATACTTTCATCGCGATGATCACCTTCTCGAGTTGGGTTGCGGAGGAGGACGTGCGGGACTGGGTTTATGGCAAAAGGGCTATCAAAACCTTACCATTACGGATTTTTCCCCTGTCATGATAGACATGACACGCCATGTCTTTGATGAGATTGCCCCTAACCATCTGGCTAAAATCGAAACAGCCAATGCCTGCTCACTTCACTACGCTGATGAATCATTCGATGGCGTTCTCTTTGCTTTTAATGGCCTAATGTGTTTAAGGGGTCGCGAGGATCGACAAAAAGCTCTGCCTGAAATCTTCCGCGTACTGAAGCCAGGTGGAATCTTCCTTTTCACGGCTAACGACCGAGAAAAAGGTGAGAACGTTCAAGCCTGGGCTCTTGAGCCGACTCTACCCGAGGGAGAACCAGGAGATCGCTGGCACGAAACCGAATCAACCCCCGTCTTCATGCATAGTAGCACTGAATCCGAAACTCTGGCAGAATTGAACGGTGTAGGATTTAAAATCCTCCAAAGCAAACTGCGTTCCGAAATTGCTTCCGAGAACGCAGTCGTAAAAAACTTTGCTGGAGAAACGCGATTCTACGTAGCCCAGAAAGTTTAAATTATTCTGAGCGACGACCTAAGAAGAATTGAATGACGTACCAAAGAAGGGTGACGAAGGCGGAGAATAGAATTAGCGATGCCAAAACATAGTCTTCGGTAGAACATTCATCCTTAATAACCCAGGTTTGATAAAGAATCACCGTGGACATAAGAAGAATCATGGCCAAGGCAAACCAAGTACCAGGGTTAATCCCCATCAAGGAGAAAACAAGAATCGCACCTAAAGCACAGATTGAACCCACCACCACAACGATGCGCAGGAAGGAGAAATTCACCCCCGTGAAGAAGACAGCAACCGAAAGACCTAAAACGAGGGCACCCGTTACGGCACAGGCAGGAAGAAGAATCTGTGCAATGTCACCGTGCGTTTTATAGGCAACAATGGCAATTAAGGGGACGAAGATAAGGGCCTGCAGAAGCACGTAGAGACCCAATCCGAGGTACTGAGAGGGGCGTGAAGCACGATTAGCAGCCATCTTCTGTGCCACATAGGTACCACCCCAGAAAACCGCTAAAACAATGAGCCAAGAGAATGCGCCAGCCGCTTGAGTCAACTTCATCAACCCTGCCATAATTGATTGTGCAATGCCTGAGGCAAAGAAGGCGTAAAGCAACGCAGCGAAGCCAGCAAAGGCTCCAGCAACGTGAGCGTAGGTGCGACGGTAGAAGGTCGCACGGTCAGTTTCGGAAGCTTGAGAGACAATAAACGGAGCGTTTTCCATAAAGTACATTTTAGGACTTTTTTCAGCCAGTCAAGACGCACTGGTCCATTTTAACCCTGCTGGTAATGAGAAAAATGGTGTTAAATTATAACAGTTTAGGGGACATTTTCGAAAAGCATCCGCTTTTACACCTAGAGCATAGACCCTAAGCTCTACCGATTGCCTCGGTATCAGAGAGTGGTGAAGTGCTAACTTCGTTATGAAAAGCCTTACCGCCAAAAGAAAAACTTCACCTCCTGCCCGCACGTCAACCGAAGTTAAACTTAAAACTGTCGTTATCGCCGAAGATCAAACCACCGTGCGCGAAATGACGCATGAGGTTCTAAAAATGCTCTCGTGCTACAAAGTCTTAGCCACCGCTGCGGATGGTGTAGCGGCCGTCGACCTCACTCTTAAACATAAGCCCGACATTCTTTTGCTCGATGTCATGATGCCCCCCTTTAGCGGCATTGAGGTACTTCGCCGAGTGAAACAATCCATTCCTCACCTACGTGTTCTGGTTTTCTCAGCTAAACAAGAACCCTCGATTGTACGAAGCCTCATTCAAGAAGGTATGCATGGTTTCGTTAATAAATCGTCTCCTCTCGAAGAACTCCGACAAGCCATCAACATCGTCTCATCAGGCGGTCAGTGGTTCAACGAAGACTTCAGTCGAACCGTTCGTGAGGCTCTGGCCAAGCCCTCCCATCAATCGGAACACATGATTGAAAGACTCACACCTCGAGAACGAGAAATATCGTGCCTTATCGCCCAAAGTCACAGTAGTAAAGAAGTCGCCAGTCGTCTCAATATCAGCGTAAAAACATCAGAGAATCATCGAGCGAATCTTATGCGTAAACTCGGAGTCCATGATGTTGCCGGGCTGGTTCGTTTCGCCATTCGCCACGGACTCATCGATGCCTCCGAACCTTAATTCTAGGGTAAATACCCTATAAAGTTTCCCTTTCCACTTTATCATTTTAAGGCTAAGCCCTGCTTTTTATTATAATATTCTAATGCTTAATTGTACTCACACCCTTAAGGCAAAGACCCCAACCGTAATGGTTATCGAAGATCAAACTTCGATGTGTGAATTGGTGCAGAGATTAGTGACGGATGAGTTAAATTACGAAGTTATTGGAACAGCCGAAAAAGGCACCGACGGCGTGACGAAAACCATCGATTTAAAGCCTGACCTGCTCATTCTTGACATGCATTTACCAGACATCAGTGGAAGCGAAGTCCTACAAAGACTTCGTTTGGAAATGCCACGACTACGGGTACTGATTTTTTCTTCAAAAGTCGAAAGGCAACTTGCCCGCATCTTAGTCAAAGAAGGCGTGTATGGATTCGTCCACAAAAACAGTAAAGTCGCAGAGCTACGCGATGCGCTTTTACGTATCGCGCAAGGGGGTAAATGGTTTAGCAGTGAATTCAATAATACCTTGGTTGAAATTCTAAAGAACCGAGAATCCCGAGTAGACCAAATGACGGGCGCCTTAACCGAGCGTGAGCGCGAAATCGCCATCATGATTGCTAAAAGTTTTACCAGCAAGCAAGTCGCCTGCGCTCTTAACATCAGCACCAAGACTGTGGAAAACCATCGCACAAACTTAATGCGTAAACTGGGCGTTCACGACATCGCTGGCGTGGTTCGGTTTGTCATTCGCCAAGGCTTTTATGACCCTCGAGATGACAATTAAAGTCGGACTCTTAACCGCGGTGAAACCTTTGTGCCAAGAGGACGTGGCTTGGTTAGGGAAGCTGGTCGACCACCGTCCACATCGCCAAGAACCTTGGCAAATTCTTCGGGCATCGGAGAGACAGCCTTAAAGTGTACTTTCTGCCCTGCCCAATCAAAGGTGCACTCAGTCTCACAGGCATGAAGAAAAAGACGTTTAAATCCACGGGCCGACCCTAAGTTTTTGTTAAATTCAAAATCACCATATGTGCGATCACCCAAAATGGGGTGTCCATGCTTAGCCGTCTGCACACGCAACTGATGAGTTCGCCCTGTGCGAGGCTCAAGTTGCAGAAGTGACAAAGGAAGCCCACCCTCCGCCGCACGTTCCCAACGATAAAGGGTTATCGCGGGCGGGCCACCAGCCGACTTAACCGCAGAACGAACGCCTGCCTCAGGTCCCTTCGACTTCGTTAAGACATCTTGCCATGTACCACGAGGGGTTCGCAATCCACGACCACGAACCACCGCTAGATAACGCTTCGCCACTTGGTGCTGGGCAAACAGTTTTTTCACTTTGTCCGCCAACGACGCCTCTAAACACAAAAGTAAAACCCCACTGGTGGGTGAATCGAGTCGGTTTAAAAGATAAACCCGTCGAATTCCCCCTGCCCCATTGCGAACATGAAAGGCCTCTTCCTCCATCGAGTAGTTGCCCTGAATGAGAACTGCATCGCCTTCGCTTTTTTCTCCAGGATTAGGATGAGCCATCACACCGGCGGGCTTTTCCACAGCGAGCAAGCCCAAGGGATGCTGGGCGAGAACGCGCACACCGCGGGAAAAAGGAATCCAATCCAGTGAGTCCATTTATAAATAATGAAAATTAATAACGACGATATCTTCTTCCCCGAACATGGCGACCATATCCTCACGCCAGGCATCAAACGGCGCAGGGGCTTGGACGGCATCTTTACAGGCCAAAGCCAAAATTTGTGGCACCTCACTCCGTAAAATCTGAGCATCCACCACACTTCCATCTCGACAGAGTTTAAACTGCACAACCACTCGCCCTCGTGCCACACTTTCAAATTTCGATTTTTCGAGTATCGACCACCAACTCGACTGAATGGCTTCCATCATGCGCTGGGTGTAATCACCGTAGTTGCTAAAACGCGCCGAGATGGCAATGGCGCCCGCACGATTCACGCCGACATTATTTCGTAAAAGCAAACCGGTCGTGCCCATAGGAATAACCGCCCGCGGACGTTGCTCAGAAGATGGATCTACTGATTTTTTTTCAGAGACAGAAACCGCTTCTTTTTTTGGCAAAGACCCAACTTTAGCCGAAGCCGTTCCCGCTTCGCCCTCGCGACTCGAAGCCTCACTCACCGAAATAGGTCGTGGCATCGCCTGCACAACCTTGAACTGATTTTCATCCTGACCCGTTGACCGAGGGGTCACCGATTCTGTTTTAACTTTTTCGGGAACAGGCTGAGCCACGGTTTGATTTTGTGCTGCAATCAAAGGGGTTGCCGTGGGTGCTTGCTTATTCGCCACGGTATTAGCCTCAGCCAAGCGCATTGAAGGTGGTAACCGATTCTCGGGAATGGCCACTGGCTTCACTAAGACTTCGACAGGTTTAGCTAAGTTAACTTTGACCATTAAAACCGACGGTAAAATGACATACATCAGTCCATGAACCAGCACAGTGATGAGGACTGCCCCCCATACCGCTCGCCGATCGATGTCATGATTAGTCCACACAGAAGAAAACCCTATCGAAGTGTACCACGACTTCAAGAAGGACTGTTCATTAAGCCGTCAAGCGCTGCCATAAACCCAACCCACGCAAGCGTTCTTGTATATATTCTACGGGTAAACCCATAATCGTCGAAAGAGGTTCCTGATAAGCTTCAATAATCATCTCTTTACCCTCCTGAATTCCATAAGCACCCGCTTTATCGAGTGTATTCACGAGAGATTGATAACGAGTTATGGTTTCCTCAGAAAGATTTTTGAAACGCACCCACGCTGTATTATCTTCGCACTCTTCGATACCCAAACGCGGACAGAGAAGACAAATCCCCGTGTGCACGGTATGTTCTTTGCCTGATAAACTCTGAAGCATTCGACGAGAATCAGCTAAATCAGCAGGCTTATTGAGAACTCGATCTCCCAGTGCCACCGTTGTATCAGCCCCTAAAACGATTGCTTGAGGATAAAGATCGGAAACGGCTTTGGCCTTGATGTACGAATTATGTAAAACCATTTGCCGTGGGTCGGCGGAAGGATCCTCCTCCTCCACGACTTGCGCCACGACCACGCGATGGGGAATTCCAGCCTGTTTGAGTAACTGCGTTCGCCGAGGCGAGCCAGACGCGAGAATAAATGGAATCAATCCCTCCACAGTCTACAGCACAGCGCTCAATGATGACTGGGCTTCCATGCCACGACACGGTCGGATAAATACTTCACGTAAATATCCTGATCGTTAAGACAGGGAATCTGTTCGAAAGATTCCCCTCCCGCATGTAAGAATTCTTCCTTACCCTCTTCGCTGATTTCTTCAATGGTTTCTAAGCAGTCAGCCGTAAAGGCTGGGCACATAACCAAGAGTTTTTTGACTCCCTCTTTAGGCAAAGCTTCGAGTCGTTCATCTGTATAAGGCGGAACCCATTTCTCGGGTCCAAATCGAGACTGAAATGCAATCTCGACTTGTTCCGAACGAAGTCCTGCGGCTTGGGTAAATAAACGAGTCGTTTCCACGCACTGGTGCTTGTAGCAGGTAGCATGGCACGGACTAGCAACGGCACAACAATTAGGCACTTTGGTGCAATGGGCTTTCGAGGGATCGCCTTTGCGCAGATGACGCTCGGGCACTCCGTGATAAGAAAATAGAATTTTATCAAAAGGCTTTTCTAACCAAGGACGAGCCGACTCCACCAACGTTTTGATATAAGCGGGATCGTTAAAATAAGGCTGTAAAACATGGTATTTCAGTTGGGGGGCGAGACGTCTTAACTCGTCCTGAATTTTAACCACCACCGTTTCATAGGAAGACATCGCATAGTGCGGGTACTGCGGCATCACAAACAAATCATCGATGCCCAACTCAAGAACCCGCTTTACCGCATTCTCACATGAAGGTTCACCGTAACGCATTCCAGTGACAACGGGAAGACCAGTGGCTTTTTCTAACTTAACCCGCAATTTTTCAGTCGTTACCAATAAAGGAGCACCCTCAGGAGTCCACACCGTCTCATAAGCTGCCGCCGATTTCTTAGGTCGAGTGCGCAAGACAATCCCTTCAAGCAAAGCAAAACGAAACGCTGCTGGATAATCGATGACACGTTCATCGCCCAAAAACTCTCGCAAGTAATTTCGGACATCTGGCACGGAGGTGCTTTTGGGTGAACCGAGATTGAGCAATAAAATGCCTTTGCGAGCCATAGCTCAAGAGAGGCAGATAAGGAGAGTATGTCAAACATGGGCGGAGGGCGACAGTTTTGGGTAGGGACGTCACTCCGTGGCGTCCGCCTAACATTGCAACGGCCAGCAAGGGACTGCTGGCCCTAACCATTACCTGACCAGTTCAGGTGACGGGTGTCAGGTGCCAGGTCTCAAGAAATTTCAGGAACTAGGCAACAGGTGTCAGGCGTCAGGAACAACAAAATCCTAATACCCGATTCCTGAGACCCGATACCCGCTTCACCACCTTTGCACTTTTGCACCTTTGCACCTTACCACGGACGCCAACGGAGTGGCATCCCTACCCGTCCCTACCCATTCCACCTGTCCACTCATTTACCCCCCACCACAGTCTCTAACACCGCCTGTAGGGTCTCTATCTTAGCCTGAGGAGTGATGCCATGGCCTAGATTAAAAATATGACCAGGATCTCCCGCATTATCGGCAAGAATAGCCTTAGTTGCCTGGACGGCGGCCTCAGGTGAGCCAACGATAAATTCGGGGTCTAAATTTCCTTGTAAGCAAAGTGGACGTCCGGCGAGTGCCCGCACTTGCGAGAGCGGCATTGTCCAATCAACACCTAAACACGGAACACCCGTTGCAGCCAAAGATGAGGCATCGGCCGATTTTCCTTTGGCATAAAGAATAATGGGGGCGTTAGCTGGTAATCGACGCACCACTTGACGAATATACTTCAAAGAAAATGACTCGTATTCTGAACCCGACAACACACTCGCCCAACTATCAAAAATCTGAATGGCATCGGCACCCGACTGCAATTGTTTGGATAAATAGTCAGCCACCGTGAGAGAAAGCACTTCCAATAACTGATGAAGAAACGATGGATTAGTTTTGAGTAAATGCCGTGTTTTGGGGAAATCCCCTGAACCACCGCCTTCAATTAAATAACAAGCTAAAGTCCAAGGCGACCCTGCAAAACCTAAGAGGGCTTTCTGGTTTCCTAATTCACGACGTAATAATTTGAGAGCCGCATAAACGTAATCTAAACGTGCAGCGGCATCGGCAACCTGTAGCGTTTTCAAATCAGACTCACCACTCAGTGCCCGTTCCATCGCAATACCACCCTCTTCGCGAAAACGATACCCCACTCCCAAAGCCTCAGGTATCACCAATATATCGCTAAATAAAATCGCTGCATCCAGTTGGGCGAATCGACGCAGGGGCTGCAAAGTTACTTCCACAGCCAAATCAGGCGTTCGCACCATCGTCACGAAATCGGATTTCGCCTTGAGGGCACGATATTCAGGCAAATAACGACCCGCCTGACGCATAATCCACATCGGCGAACGCCCATGTGGCTGACGCTGTAAAGCGGCGAGGAATCGTTCACGTGAATTCATAGAGCTACTTCACCCATGACTGCACTTTTAAATAATGCGAGAGCAGTTTCGCTTCGGGAGTTCCTGCCAAAGGTTGGTGCCCGTAAACCCAGCGGACGCGAGGCGGGAGAGACATTAAAATCGATTCCGTGCGACCGCCAGATTGCAGCCCAAAAATCGTTCCACGATCCCAAACCAAATTAAACTCTGCGTAACGTCCACGACGAATCTCCTGCCATTCTTTTTCGCGCTCACCATAGGACATCTCTTTACGACGACGAAGAATTTCGCAATAGGCAGGCCCATACGCATCGCCCACTTTTTGCATCATGGCAAACGCCTGATTAAAACCGCCCTCCGTAAAGTCATCAAAGAAAACTCCTCCAATACCACGTTGCTCCCCGCGATGCTTAATTAAAAAATAATCATCACACCAACGCTTAAACTTCTCATAGTAGGAACCCGTCGCTGTTTTGGCAGCCTGGTGCCACGATTGAGCATCTTCCTCAAATCCGTAATAAGGAGTAAGATCAAATCCGCCACCAAACCACCAAACGGGATTAGGCCCATCGGTGCAAAAAAAGCGCACGTTCATGTGCGAGGTTGGGCAATAGGGATTGCGAGGATGATGCACCACCGAAACACCCATGGCCCGAAATCCTTTACCTGCTAAATCTGGGCGAGCCACCGTCGCAGAAGGTGGCAGAGCATGGCCACGGACATCAGAAAAAGCGATTCCACCTTTTTCAAAAACTTTTCCGTCAGCGATGATACGCGTCCGTCCCCCGCCCCCTTCGGCTCGATTCCAAACATCCTCGAAATACTTCGCTTTACCATCGACCGACTCACAAAGCGCGCAAAGACGGTCCTGTAAACCGAGCAGGTATTGGCGCACGTCTTCGGGATTCATTTCTTTTTTACTACCTAAGGGTTTCGCCGAGGTCAATGCCCGCAAGACTCCGATTTATCATTCGTCTACCCCTTCTATCCCCCATTACCAAGATTTGAGTCTGCCTTGTCAGTTACCCTCAAATAGGCTCATTTAACAGAATGAATCTCGAAACCAAGCTCCTGCTTTTAATCTGCTTGGCTGGATTGTGCGCCATTCTCAGTCCATGGTGGGCTTGGCTCCGCCTTCAATCACTCGAGAAAAAACATGGAAAGAAACTCTTGGTTCGAAGCATTAACGGCGAACAGGCAGCCAAAATCATTTTACTCCGCGGAGAGATTCCGCAGGTGGATGTAGATGAGACATCGCTAGTCTTTGCTAATTATTATGCTGCTCATGAACCGGCGTTAAAACTCTCGTCATCGGTTTATCATGGAAAAAGGCTTTTTGATGTTGCACGCGCTGCTCGCTTGGCCGGCCACGCTCTCCAACATCGCGATCGGCAGTTTGGCAAACTCAGCTCTTGGGATGCCTTAATGACATTCTGGGGCAACCTTTGGCCAGTTCTTCTGGTTCTCACATTTTTTGCTCGAGGAAAATGGATTATCCCCTGGGCAGCCCTTTCCGTTGTCGCCATTATCATGACCCTTATTCATTTTTCGAAGCATCAACTAGTCAGGGATGCCGCACGAAGGGGGCAAATGGCTCTCGAAGAGGCCAGATTGCTCGATGGTCACCCTGAAAATGAGGTAAAAGCGGCTTTTTTGGCGACAAGACTCGATCACCTGGCCATCCCTTTTTCGAGAACATGGTGGGGCTATTTGTTTTTCAAATAACCTCTGAAACTTATCTCTAAGGGCGGTGTTTTATCTAGTGTAAACAAACTCATTCTATGAAAACCAAAATCCTCTTGTTGGCCATACTTGCCACCTCGGTGAATGTTATCGCTGCGGACAGTGCTACAACTAATCAACCCGAAGGTACACCGCCACGTTGCGAGCCTGGGATGAAACGTAAAGGTCCCCCTCCTGAAATTCCAGGAGTCTCCAAAGAAGATATGAAAAAGATGCATGAGGCTTTCATGGCGGCCAAAGACGACCCGAGTCTCAAAGAGTTGCACTCTGCTGTTAAAGCTGCTCACGAAAAAGTAAAGGCAGCGACCAACAAAGAAGATAAGAAAGCCGCATTTGAAGATCTCAAGAAAGCCCACAAAGCCTTCATGGAAGCAGCCAAAGAAGTTGTTTTAAAAGCCAATCCCGAACTCGCCGACACCATCAATAAAATATCAGAGTTTATGAAGAATCGTGGCCCAAGAAAGTGTCCTGGTTACGAAAAGAAGGAATCGAAAGAAGTTAAGGATGATGACGAGTTACCCCCTCTGCCGCCCCCTCCTGCAGAGTAAGGGTTAATTTAAGTGGACTGGTGGACAAGTGGACAAGGAAGTAAACTCCCGTCCACCAGTCCACTTGTGTGTTTATTCTCCCCTACCCACTATTCCACCCGCCCACTGGCTTTGGCGTCCCTACCCGATCCTGTTCCCCGTCACCTGGCACCTGACTCCATAGAATAAGGCCAATCTTCAAATTTTTTTGACTAAACCTGCCCTCACTGGATTCAACAAAACATACCAATATTTTTCAGAAAACTCTTTAGATGATCTAAGACGATGATCAAAGAAACCTCTCTGCCATCGGATACCACATTTAATGGTAATGTATTTTTTGGAATTTTTGATTAGGAGAGGCATTCCAAAATCATGGTTAAATGCTGCAATAAAATGCAAGTGATCAGGCATCAGAGTCCAAACAACCACCCTTATCCGGCCTAAGTTTTGATAAAATAAAAATGCTTCCCGTATGGTAGCGTAGACATTTTTATTAGCTAATTGATTACGACCCCTTACCTGACAACAAATAGTAACGAACCAATAATCACTCATATCAACCCAGTTTGGTATTGAATGATAAAGCCATTTTCGATCTGGCAGTTCGGTCATCCCGCCTTTGAATTTTTTTTATCGGAAACATCAATTGGCCAAATAACCTAGCTCTCAGGTAGAATGAATACCTTAGGCCTCTGCCTCGGGTAGGGACGTCACTCCGTGACGTCCGTTTGAGACCAATACGTGGGACGTCAAAGGGTCTTAGACATCCTCAATAAAAACCACGTCCATAGGCGAACGGACGCCAACGGAGTGGCGTCCCTACCCATCCCCCAAACAAAACAACCCAGGTTACCCTGGGTTATTTCACTATCTTTAATAACTCGATTACGCCTTGGCTTCAGCTTCGGTAGCTTTCTTCTTCTGACGTTGGCGACGAACCGCCGCAGCTGCCAGAGCCAGACCACCAAGCATCAGACCATAAGTCGAAGGCTCAGGAATGGTCAGTACTAAGCTATCACCATTGAGGTAGGACATTTGATAGAAGGTATTTGTATCAAATTGCGAACCGTCGGCGTAACGGAAGTTGCTGAGGTCGAGATCAAACAGCGAAGTAATGTCCCCGCCGTTCCACTGCAGAGCACCCATCGTTGCCAGAGTGAAGGTGTAGAGACGGCCACGGATAAGTCCCGTGGTATTTGCAGACATATTATTCGACTGAAGAATGAGGTTAATCTTGTTCCCAGCGCTTGCACCTGTGAGATCAAGGAATCCAGAAGCACCAATTTCGAGGGTGCTGTAATTAATACCAGCATTAGCAGATTGGTCATAAAGCTGTTGACCATACCAGTTACTGAAAGTTCCTGCTCCACTCACACTAGCGAACTTCATGATTAAATTACTTCCGCCGTTAAGCGTATAGGTAACTCCAGTGCCAGCTGTACCAACCGTAGAAGCCAACATGGTTAAGGTACCACCAGAGTTAACGGTGACATCACCGTTACCGAGAGAGTGCGTACCTGTTGCGGTTACATTCGCGCCACTTGAAATCGTGGTACCACCAGTGTAATCGTTAGAAGTATTGGAAAGAATTAAGTTACCACCTGTAACAGCCAGGGCGGTAACCTTACCAATTCCACCATCTTCAATCTTTCCAGCAAAGGCACCACCATTGGTAACGGTCAACGTCGCCGTCGAAGTCACACTGTTAGTAATCTTATTCGAAGAACCAGCGGTACCAGCTGTGGCGATACCTGCCACCGTTTGGTTGTTACCATAGAGGTCGAAGGTACCAGCAGAATTATCAGAAGCATTACCCAGAGTTAGAATCGTGTTCGTAGGCAAGGCACCCGAAGCATTACCGTTACGTAGTGTACCGCCACCATAGACGTAGGTAGGACCAACATAGGTGTTCTGGTTAGTCAATGTCACCGTTCCACCGCTGACGACTAAGTCAGAATCGTAGTTACCGCTGTTACCAGAAATGACACCTGAAACAGTGATACCATTGGATCCGCCATCTAAATCAAGAATAGTACCAGTCTTGGTAAGGTTGCCAGAGAGCGTGAGAGCACCCGAACCATTGTTATAGACCTTGTTTCGTCCATTACCAAGGGCATTGATATTCTTATCCAGAGTACCAGTACCACCCGTGTATTCAAGGATACCGGTAGAAGTTCCAGCGACACCGAGATCCACGGAGGCGTGTTTACCGAGCGCTTGATCATTGTTACCAGTTGAGACATTGCTGATAGCGAGGGTACCATTCTCAACCACTGTCTTACCAGTAAAGGTGTTGTTACCCGTGAGAGTTAACTTGGAAGCACCCTCTTTGATGAGTTGGCCTGCACCAGAAATAACGCCTGAGGTGTTACCACTGCTAGCTTTAAATTTCTTTCCGTTAGCGACAGCCACAGCACCACTATTAAGAGTAGTGACCGTGGTATCGTCGTTTGCAGCGATGGAAACACCGGAAAACGTGCCGATGGTATTACCCGAGGCATTTAAAGTAACCGTACCACCCGAAATCGTCGTCAAGGTTTGAGCCGTGTTGAAGACGTGGGTTCCTGAAACAATACCTCCAGATGCAGAGACAATGACGGTAAA
>CANIUQ010000022.1 GCA_947470855.1 Opitutia bacterium
AAGACTACTTCAACCGCCGTGGCCACTGAAGGTCATGGCCCCGTAGAAGATATTATCAAACTCTTTGGTCAATTTGGCGTCGATGGTCCGCACCTCTTAGCCCAAGTCGTCAATTTCTCTATTCTCGCTTTCGTTCTCTATCGTTTTGCGGTTAAACCTGCCCTCGGTCAATTGGAAGAGCGCATTCGCCAAGCCGAGCAGTTGCAAAAAGATCGTGCTCTCGCAGAACAAAAATTAGCGGAAGCACAAAAAACCGCTCAAGTTGAATTGCAAAAAGCCTCCGATGAAGCAGTACGTATTTTGACGGAAGCTCGAAACTCGGCTAAACAAACCGTGGAAGCAGCCAAAGCGGAAGCCGTGGCAGCGGCCGCTGAAGTTACCCGTAAGGGCAAAGAAGCGATTGAAGCCGACCGCCGTCAGATGCTCAACGAAGTTCGTGGCGAAGTTTCTCGTCTAGTGGTTGAAACCGCCGCCAAGGTTTTAGAAACGAATTTGGACGATGCCCTGCGTTCACGCCTAAACGAGGCCGCCACCAAGCAACTTCTGACTAAATAATTTTTATGCCCGCGCCTTCTGTTCGAGTTGAAGCTAAAAAACTTCTCGCCCTCTCCTGTGAAGCGGGAGTGGTTTCGGCTGAACGCGTAGGTGCGGTTCTGACCGCTTTAACCAAAGCCCGCGCTCCACACACTCTTCGTCCTTTGTTGCGTGCTTACCTCGCAGCAATCCGTCGCGAGCTCGCTCGTGGTGAAGCGCGGATCGAGCACGCCGGTCCTTTGTCTGCCACTGATGCGGACGCCATTGCCACCCATTTCTCCAAGGCCTTGGTTCGATCCATCCGCCCCGTGCTTCGTCGCAATGACGCTTTATTGGCCGGTCTCCGCGTTCGCGTTGGAGACGATGTAACCGATTTCTCGGCTGCCCTGCGCCTGGCTAATCTCGCCAAATCTCTCTCCTAAAAATTTTAATCTCTTTATACAAAAACATGAGCAACGTTCTCGACCAAATTCAAAAAGCCATCGCCGGTCTCGATACCCGCGCTGGTAAATCCAACGTCGGCACTATCGTCTCACTCGCAGACGGTGTTGCCGCCATCGACGGCCTCTCGGGCGTGATGATGAACGAAATGATTGAGCTTCCTGGCGGCCTGCAAGGCGTCGCACTCAATCTCGCCGAAGACACGGTGGGTTGCGTCGTTATGGGCGACATCTCCAGCCTCAAAGAAGGTATGGAGGTAAAGACCACGGGTCGTCTGCTTTCCGTTCCTGTCGGCAAAGGTTTGCTCGGTCGCGTGGTGGATGCCTTAGGCAATCCTATCGACGGCAAGGGCCCAATCCAATCTTCCGAGCGTTATCCTGTAGAAAAAATTGCTCCTGGTATCACTCCTCGCAAATCAGTCGATCAGCCAATGCAAACGGGTATCATGGCTGTGGATGCGATGATTCCAGTCGGCCGTGGTCAACGTGAGCTCATCATCGGTGACCGTGCTACCGGTAAGACCACCATCGCTATCGACACCATCATCAATCAAGCCAATGCGAATCGTGTCGGCTTGGCATCGGGCGATCCTAAATTCCGTCCAGTTTATTCCATTTACGTCGCTATCGGACAAAAGAACTCTTCGATTGCTCGTACGGTCGGTACTTTAGAGCGCGCTGGTGCGATGGAGTTCTGTTGCGTAGTGGCTGCTCCTGCGGCCGACAATGCGGCCAATCAATTATTCGCTCCGTTCTCTGGAACCGCCATCGGCGAATGGTTCATGGAAAATGGCCAAGATGCACTCATCGTTTATGATGACCTTTCGAAGCATGCCGCTGCTTACCGCCAAATCTCGCTTATCTTAAAGCGCCCTTCAGGTCGCGAAGCCTATCCTGGTGACGTGTTTTATCTTCACTCTCGCTTGCTCGAGCGCTCTGCGCGTCTCGACGGTAAAGGCTCACTCACGGCGTTGCCTATTATTGAAACGCAGGCTGGTGACGTTTCTGCTTACATTCCAACCAACGTGATTTCGATTACCGACGGACAAATCTTCCTTCAAACCGATCTCTTCAATCAAGGTATCCGTCCAGCCGTTTCGGTTGGTCTTTCGGTTTCTCGCGTCGGTTCAGCAGCCCAAATCAAAGCCTTCAAGCAGGTTGCAGGTAAAGTGAAAGGTGAGTTGGCTCAGTATCGTGAGCTCGCTGCCTTCGCGCAGTTCGGTTCCGACCTCGATGCTCAGACCAAGGCTGTGCTCGATAAGGGCGACCGCTTCGTTGAACTCTTTAAGCAACCTCCCACCGCTCCAAAGTCGGCTGAAATTCAGTGCGCTCTGATTTGGGCGATGCAAAACGGCTTCTTCAACGATTTGCCCGTGAAATCAGTCACGAAGGCAGCAGCGAATCTGCAAGAGCACCTTGAGACAGCGAAGCCTGGCGTAC
Source organism: Opitutia bacterium (assembly GCA_947470855.1). Taxonomy (GTDB): domain Bacteria; phylum Verrucomicrobiota; class Verrucomicrobiia; order Opitutales; family UBA953; genus UBA953. The sequence continues at coordinate 2,415 of CANIUQ010000022.1, forward strand.
TCGCCAAGATTCGTGCGGGGGAGAAAATTGATGATGCTGGTGCCGCAGAACTGAAGTCTACCTGCGAAACCTGGCGCCGTAGTTTCAAAGCTTAATTAATTCCTTTTCTTTCCGTCTAATGCCTAAAGGACTTCGCGAGATACGAAACCGAATCAAATCGGTGAAGAGCACCGCCCAAATTACTCGGGCGATGCAACTCGTTGCTTCTTCTAAAATGAAGCGGGCTCAAGATGCAGCCCAAGGAAGTCGTGCTTACGCTGAATTGTTGGGTGAGATTTTAGATACTGCCGTTGCGAAGGTTTCTGATTTTACTCACCCCTTATTGACGAAACGCGAGGTCAAGGTTCGCGGTATCTTGCTTATCACCTCAGACAAAGGTCTCTGTGGTCCTCTGAACGGTAATCTTATCCGTCAAGCGGCAGAAATTAAAGATGCGGCTTATGTTTCCATCGGACGCAAGGGCGCTCAAGCCATCGCTCGTTCTGGGCGCAAACTTTTAGCAGAGTTTCAGGTTTCTGACCGAGCAAACTTTAGTGAGATTCGTCCAGCGGCAGAATTGTTACTCAAAGCTTTTGCCGAAGGCACGGTCGACACCGTGGAAGTTCTTTACCCTCACTTTAAAAATACACTGATTCAAGTTCCTCGCTTACAGCAATTACTGCCTGCCGATAGTTTAATCAATCAAGCATGCGAACTTCGCACGAAATTAGGATTACCAGAGCCTAAGATCGAAGCCGATGAACGCGAAATGATTTTTGAACCTTCGGCTGAAGAAATCCTCCATCAGCTACCTGCACTCTTCTTTAAGCAAGCGGTGCACCAAGCGGTGCTCGAAGCCAAAGCTTCCGAACATAGCGCACGCATGGTGGCGATGAAAGCGGCGACCGATAATGCCAAGAAACTCGCAGGCGCTCTTTCTCTCGAATATAACAAAGCCCGTCAGGCTGCCATCACCCAAGAAATCTTGGAAATCACCGCAGCCGCTTCCCAAGCTTAATTTAACCCACTTCTATTTATAATATCATGAGCACTACTGGAACCATTACTCAAGTACTCGGCGCTGTCGTCGACGTACAATTCCCCGCCGACAAGGTCCCGGAAATTTATAACGCGATTCAAATCGACTACAAGGTCGACAACAAGCCCACTCGCTTGGTGCTCGAAGTGCAACAGCACTTGGGTGCAGGCTTAGTGCGCACGGTTGCGATGACCACCACCGAAGGTTTGGTTCGTGGCGCTGCGGCTGTTGACACCGGTGCACCGATTTCAGTGCCTGTTGGTAACGGCGTCTTGGGACGTATCTTCAATGTTACGGGCGACCCCGTCGACGAGCGTGGCCCTGTTAAAGCCGACAAACATTACCCCATTCACCGTCAACCACCACCCCTCACCGAGCAATCCACCTCCGCCGAACTTCTCGGCACGGGCATCAAGGTTATCGACCTCATCTGTCCCTTCGTGAAGGGCGGTAAAGTCGGCGCCTTTGGTGGTGCAGGCGTTGGTAAGACCGTGGTGATCATGGAGCTCATCAATAACATTGCGATGAAGCAGGGCGGTTTCTCTGTTTTCGCTGGTGTGGGTGAACGATCCCGTGAAGGAAATGACCTTTATCACGAAATGTCTGAGGCAGGCGTTATCGACCAAAAGGATCTTTCAAAATCTAAAGTGGCTCTCGTTTACGGTCAGATGAATGAGCCCCCTGGCGCTCGTATGCGTGTTGCCCTCTCGGCTCTCGCGATGGCGGAATATTTCCGCGATGAACAAAATCGCGACGTGTTGCTCTTCGTCGACAATATCTTCCGCTTCTCGCAAGCGGGTTCAGAAGTGTCCGCACTCTTGGGTCGTTCTCCTTCGGCGGTGGGTTATCAGCCAACCCTCGCTTCGGAAATGGGTAATCTCCAAGAACGCATCACCTCGACCAAGAAGGGTTCAATCACTTCTTTCCAAGCAGTTTACGTTCCTGCGGACGACTTAACTGACCCTGCGCCTGCGAATACTTTCGCCCACCTCGACTCCACCGTCGTTCTCGAGCGCCGTATCGCCGAGCTCGGTATTTATCCAGCGGTGGATCCTCTGGCTTCGACCTCTACCGCGCTTGCTCCTGAAGTGGTGGGCGAAGACCACTTCCGCGTTGCTCGTGGCGTGCAAGGTCTCTTGCAACGTTACAAAGACTTACAAGACATCATCGCCATCCTTGGTCTCGACGAGCTTTCGCCCGAAGACAAATTGGTCGTCTTCCGTGCTCGTAAGGTTCAGAAGTTCCTCTCGCAGCCCTTCCACGTTGCGGAAGTCTTCACCGGCACTCCTGGTAAGTACGTAGCCCTGAAAGATACCATCAAAGGTTTCGATATGATTCTGAAAGGTGAACTCGATCACGTTAACGAAAACGACTTCTACATGAAGGGAAGCATCGATGAAGTGCTCGAAGCCTCAGCGAAAGCGTCCTCAGTGATGAAAAAGTAAGCGATGTCTCTCACCATCGAAATCGTCACCCCTGACCGTCGTGCCTTTTCCGGCACGGCGGACAGTGTGACTCTGCCCACGAGCCTCGGAAGTATCGGCATTCTTCCTGGCCACATTCCTCTGACAGCGTTGATTGCTGCTGGAGAAGTGGTGGTTTCACTTGCTGGAAAAACGAGCCGTCTGGCGGTCGATCAAGGTTTCGTTCGCGTCGTTTCCGATAAGGTTTCGGTAGTGACTGAAGCCGCGATTGACGAAGCCAAGATTGATTTGTCTGCCATCGAGCAAGCCGAAGAGCGCGCCCGTAAGGCCGTTGAAGCGGCCCGCGGTCAAAAGGATATCGATCCAGTGGAAATTGCCAAGATTGAGCAGATTCTGCGTTTTGCGGCCGTGCAACGTATGGTCAAAGGTCGTAGCTCGAGCGGACTCAGCGAGTAAGCCACTAAACCAGTGGATTATTTGGCACACCCACAGGGTGATGTCTTGCCCGCATTCCACCGCAGGCTAGGGTAGGTTTATGCATGACACGATTCGAGAATTGCAGGAGCGCATTGCCCATCTGCAGCGACACATCGAGCAACAGGATCGTGCTTTCTTGGAACTTTCTAAAGAAGTGGCGCAACTTTCAGCACGTCTTGCGCGAGCAGAGTCAAAAGTGCAACAAATGGGCGAAGGCGAAGCCGGTCCACCAGCCGATGAGCGCCCGCCGCACTGGTAAACAGTAATGATGCTGTATTAGAGTTTGCTTGGCTAAAGCATCCTTTTTTCAAAGATAAACCAATCGCATGTCGTCTCCTCTTTTTCAGCCAAAAATCGTCGAAAAGCCCTGGGGTCGTGAAGTTTGGTTTGCAGACCAGAAAAATTATGCGGGAAAAATTTTAGAGGTTAAGGCGGGTAAGCGACTCAGCTTACAGTATCACGAGCGTAAAACGGAAACGCTTTATTTAATGTCGGGAAAAGTGCGATTAACGTATCGAACTCTTTCAAGCGGCGAGAGTCACGATTCAGTTAAACTGGAAAGTAAGCACGAATTTATTTGGGAGCCAGGATTTACGGTGCACATTCCTGTTCGAACCATTCATCGTTTCGAAGCCTTGGTTGATAGCGTGTTACTAGAATCATCCACCCCCGATTTAACGGATATCGTTCGTTTACAGGATGATTTTTCCCGACCCCCGCGCGACTAATTTATGCGTAAAGTCTTAGCCTTTGATTTAGGTGGAACAAAATTTGCCTTCGGTGTCGTCGCCGAAGACGGCACAGTATTAGGCTCAGGTCGTGTTGAGACATTGGCTCAAAACGGACCCGACCAAGCGGTCAAGCGCGTCGCTGCAGCCGCTCATGAATTGCTGCTAAAATTAAATTTAAAACCGAGCGACTTATTGGGTATTGGCATCGCTTCGCCAGGACCACTCGACATCGCACGCGGGTGTGTCGATGGGTCGCCTAATTTACCTGGTTGGACGGGCTATTCGATCGAAGGCGAACTTAGTAAGGCATTTGGTTTGCCTGCCCGTATTGATAATGATGCCAACGCGGCTGCGCTTGGAGAATATTTATTCGGCGCAGGCAAAGGGCGAAAAAATTTAGTCTATGTGACCATTTCCACAGGCATTGGCGGAGGGGCGATTGTGGATGGTCGTCTCATGCGCGGAGCCAACGGCAATGCCGCTGAACTCGGGCATATTACTTTAGACATTAAGGGTCCCGCTTGTCCTTGTGGAGGGAATGGCTGTTTTGAAATGTATGCTTCGGGCACAGCGATTGCGCGTCGCACGCGCGAGGCTCTCGCTAGTGGAGTAAAATCTTCCATTTTGTCTCTCGCAGGAAATTTGGAAAACGTTACCACGCACCACGTGCTTCAAGCTCTCGCCCAAAACGATCCTTTGGCAGTGAAAATCTGGGACGAATCGATGGAGTATCTCGGACGCGGGTTGGCGGTCATTATCGATGTGTTTAATCCCGAAATTATCGTGGTTGGCGGTGGAGTTACCGCTGCCGGCGATGTCCTATTTAAGCCCATGCGCGAAAAAGCACTACGTTATGCCTTCCCGCGCTTGGCAGCCGTTTGCTCTATCGTTCCCGCAGGTCTCGGTGGAGATGTTGGCGTTGTTGGTGCTGCCGCCTGCGCTTTTGAAGCCTCGCGTTAAGGCTTTATAATCTTTGCCGTTTCCATGCAGGAATGGGGAAAGACGTGATCTTGTCTGAAGCGACTTCCACAGGGTCGCGCGGGCGCAAATTTTTCGCCTGGGCTTTTGTCAGGATGGGGTAGTGGCGAGTGGCTGTAATCAATTCGGCTACCTCCCAGCAATTGCCCGAGTGATTAACCCATTGCTTAGGAGAGAGTCGTTGTAAGTTAAAAGGACGTGAATAGCTGCGCAGGGTTTTGCGCGGGCCTTTGGCGTATTCGTGAAAATATGACATCACTAATTCTCGAACACTTCGATAAATGGGATCGCGCCAACGCAGACAGACGTAATTGGTTTTTGAAATCGCTCCCCAGTAGCCGTTGACTTGAAACGGTGCAATGACGTGATCCATGTCGCGATGGGCGCATAAATCAATCAACAGCGGAGGGTGTCCGTTAAGCCAGAGGGCAAAGGCTGCAACCATTGCACCTTCGATGCAGTGGGCACATTGGGCATCCATTGCTCCTTGAACTGACCGTGCCGTGTCGCCTTGGGGTTCAAAATTTTGCGGAAACCGAGCGAGAAAATCCTGAATTTTTCTAGGGGTATCGAGTTTAGCCAAAACTTTGGCATGTTTGAGAGTTAGGCCTCTTTTCTGTGCCAATTGAATTCGGGCGGAGAGAGACATAACCATGGCAAAACTAATTTATCCGAATGATGGGCTCAAGAAGTAAACCGCTGTTTCGGGTGGCTAAACAGGACACAAGTGCCACACTTTGTTCTCTCCTCATGGAACTCTCTCCTGAAACCATCGACCATATTCGCTGGGGGTCTTTGCAGCTTATCTTGCTCATTATTTCTGTTGGTCTTCATGAATTTGGTCATGCTTGGGTCGCTGATTTACGTGGTGATCCTTTGCCGCGGGCGCAAGGTCGAGTAACACTCAATCCTCTTGCTCACGCTGATATGATCGGGACGATTTTGATTCCTGCGGTTATGGTATTCTTAAGCCCAGGATTTGGGATTATCGGTTGGGGTAAGCCTGTGCAGATTTCGTTAATGAATCCCAAGACCCGCCGTCTGGATGATATCCTTATCACTTTGGCCGGCCCCGCCATGAATATCGTGCTATGCTTGGCCTTTGTCATCATCGGGGTGGTTGGCGGATTAAATCCTAATATTAATCCAAGTTTGTCTGGTGGTACGCCGAGTGCGACCATGGTGCAGTTTCTCTACATGGGCATTTTTCTTAACGTGTCCTTGGCCATCTTTAATCTCATCCCTTTGCCTCCCTTGGACGGATCGCGCATCTTCCTTCGGCTTGGCATCTACACCGAGGAAGTTTTCGATTCCTTGGCCCGGTGGAGCTTTATCATCCTCATTATTCTAATTAATTTGCCCTTTTTCAGAGAATTTATGGTTTCGGCGATGAAGATTGTCACCCTGCCATTTCTTCTGTTTTGGGAGCTACTTTGGCCAATATTTACTTAGTTTTTAGCTGAGGCTTGCCAATTTCCTTATCTCCTTTGATTCTTCTGCCATGCAAACTCTCGGTGAAAAACTACAAGAAGCGCGCCAGCGCCTTGGTGTGACGATTCGTGAAGCAGCGGAAGTGACCAAGCTTCGCACCGATTATCTCCAAGCAATGGAAGCCAATCAGTTTGAATCCATCCCCTTGGCCGATGTTTATAAACGAGGCTTTGTTAAACTCTACGCCCGCTATCTTCGTCTCGATGATGAAAAAGCCTGTGCTGATTATAATTCGCATCACGCAGCTCGCGTAGCCCGCCGCCCACTCGATGTGGCTGCGATTGAAGAGGAAGTCGCTTTTTCGCCTCCGCCGCCCGTTGCTAATTTTTCCAATCAAGACGTCGTTATCTGGGCAGTGACAGGAATCGGCATTATTGCCATCTTCTGGTTGCTATTTAGTATTCTCTAGAAATGCCTGTCGCTGTTGACGATGGCCGGAGGTTGGGCATAGTGAAGTGCCGTGCCACCTCGCTTAGATCATCGCGTGCTCGTGTTAAATCGACTCTGGCAGCCGGTGAATATTGTCGGCGTTTTGCGAGCGATGAATTTACTGTTTCGTGGAAGAGCTTCGGTGGTGCATTCGGATGAATCAGGGCACCGCGTCTTTTCTGCCGCGGAATGGGTTACTCATTCTTTAGCGTCACCTCCACCAGAAGCCCAAGCGATTCGCTCGCCTTGCATTGTTCTACGAATGCCTCGGGTTCTTTTATTAGGTGCTTATGATCGCGTGCCACGGCGCGAAATTCGCTTTAGCCGTCGTAACGTTTACTTACGCGATGGACATCAATGCCAGTACTGCGGTCGCGGATTTCGCGAAGAAGAACTCAATTTGGATCACGTCGTTCCGCGCGATGTGGGCGGTAAAACGAGTTGGGAAAATATTGTGACGGCGTGTGTACGATGCAATTCGCGCAAAGCGAATCGTTTGCCTGAACAAGCGGGCATGACATTGCGACGTCCGCCGACCAAGCCCAAGTGGCGATTGGTCGTTGCCTCGTCGCTTGCTCCTGAGGAACTGGATTCTTGGAAAGAGTTTTTGGAAGTAGCGCCCGTCGGCCAAGTGCCTTGGCGTACTTAAGTTTACCTTTGGTGCGGGTAACCAGATTCGAACTGGTGTCACCACTTTGGAAGAGTGGGGTCCTGCCACTGAACGATACCCGCGTAACCAAGGAAGGTTTACTATTCTTTGGCTGTCGCCAAGGTCAAGCCTCTCTCCAGTCCATTTCCCCCTGAATCCATGAGAAAATTGACTTCGGAGATAGGGGCATCTTCGCTTTTCCGACTGCTTTGCACTTTCCGCCAGCCAGTCCTTTGACATCGTGTTCCCATGGCTCCTGACTGGAAAAAGAAAGCATCATCGGCACCGCGCGAGGTATTGCTGATGGCGGTTCCAAATAAAAGTGCAGATATGCAATGGTTTACTGGTTTTCAGGCGGCCGATGCATTCCCCGCCTTTTCGTTTCGAGGCAAAAAAATTGGCTTACTCCCTTTACTGGAAGTCGCACGAGCTAAAGCCGAGTCGGAACTCGATGTAGTGCATGATTTGTCCGCCATGATTCTTGAGTTACGGAAAACCAATGCACAGGCTGGTTTAGCCGATGCGATTGTTTACGCCGCTTTGCAGTATGGGATTAAACAGTTCCGCGTGCCGGAAGATTTTCCGGTCGGACTTTTTTTACGTCTTCAGGAATTAGGTTTGCAGTGCATTGCAGCTCAATCAAGCGATGCGCTTTTTCCCCGTCGCTGGATTAAGAGCCAAAAAGAAATCGCAGGCATCATTGCCGGCAATCGGGCTGCATCCGCTGGCTTCACTCGTGTGGAGCGTATTTTAGCTGAGTCTAAACCGAGCGCTTCGGGAAAACTTTTTTGGGGTGGGGCAGTGTTAACCTCGGAAGTCCTGCATACCGAAATTCAAATGGCGGTGACTTCAGCGGGAGGGCTTTGTGATGCCGGATTGATTTGCGCCGCAGGTAATCAAGCGGTCGACTGTCATCAAGCAGGCATGGGCCCAATTTATCAGAACCAGCTCATTGTGGTTGATATCTTCCCCCGACATCGGGCGAGTGGAAACTATGGAGATATGACGCGGACTTATCTGAAAGGACGAGCTCGCCCCAAGCAGCGAAAAATGGTTGAAGCCGTTTTAGAGGCGCAAAGACGGGTTATCCATGCACTCAAAGCTGGCAAAACAGGAGCCGAGATACACCGCATTCCAGTGAAATATTTTAAGTCACTGGGATACCGCACAGGCGAGGTGAAAGGTCAGTATGTCGGGTTCTTCCATGGCACAGGTCACGGGCTCGGGTATGATATCCACGAATCCCCTTCCTTGTCCTCGCGTTACCCTCATCCGTTGCAAGCAGGTCAGTGTGTTACGGTTGAACCAGGATTATATTACCCTGGCATCGGCGGGTGTCGCATCGAAGACTGTGTTCTCATCACTCGTACGGGCTGTCGCCTGCTCTCCTCTCATCCTTATCAGTGGGAAATACCCTAATGGCTAAAGCGAAAGGTCGAGCAGGCACTCACACGACAGTCATCGAGGTGGCTCAACCGGTAGTGAAGGCTTTTGAAAAAAAAGGCCGGGTTTCAAGAGGGATGATCGAAGCAGGAGTCGGTGCACGTCGACAGACTCTAAAGGTTACTCCTCTCCCTGGCTGCCTACGTTTAACCGTTGTCTCGAAAGGATCACGACAGGAGTTACATGTTTATGGCGTTTCTCTCGATGAAGCGAAAGTGATTCTCGACTCGCCCGATTTTCGTAACCTGCTTATTCATTTCGCCGGTGAATAACGCTTTGCATCGGTTGGCAGAAGTGTCTCTCGCTGAGTGGAAGCGAGCGGGTGACGGCTGGACGCATCTACCTTACCTTGCCCGCTTTCAAGCGGAACAACTCCCCGCCGATTGGCGCACTTTTCTCCGAGGCCGTTTTGCGGCTGTTTTAGAGAGTGGAAGGGCTGGAAGTTTAACTTTGGCGGTGCCTGATTCACCTGAAGTGAAAGTTTTTCAAATCGATGGCAAAGTGATGACGCATACGGCCGAGGCAGGGCATGAATCTCATCCAGAAAAGCCTTTGGCGTATTTACGTGAATGGGCGCAAACTCATCGAGCACCTCGCTTCCCGGGCTGGCCTTTGTTTCAGGGAGGTTTGCTTATGGCGCTGAGTTACGAACTCGGAACTCAGTGGGAGCCTGTGCCGACCGCTGGACATGAATCGTTGGCTCCGCTGGCAGTAATGTGGGAAGCCCCAGAGGTTTGTATTTTTAATCACGAAACAAAAGAACTGACGGTCGTTGTTCTTTGCTCGGTTAACGAAGATTTAAATCAAGTTTGGTGCGAGGCACGCGCACGTGCAGAAGTATTAGCCCAAAAATGGAGCGAAGCTTCGCGCTCCTCTTCGACGGTTTTTCCTGATTCGCCTGCGCCACTAAAAGTCATTCAAGAATCGTTGTCGGATGCTTCGTTTCAGGAAGCGGTAAAAAAAGTAAAAGACTACATTGCGGCGGGAGATACTTATCAGGTGAATTTATCAACCCGCCTAGAAATTCCCTTGGTTGATTCCGCTTTGGTTTACGAAGCGATGCGACAAACCAACCCTTCGCCCTACATGGGCTACCTGAGATTTCCAGGGGGCGCTTTAGCTTGTGGCTCACCAGAATTACTCGTGGAAGTCGTGGCAGGGAAAATTCATTCTCGTCCGATTGCTGGAACGCGACCACGTGGAGCCGATTCAGCGGCGGATGATGCGTGGGTTGCTGAGTTAACGCAGAATCAAAAAGAGCGAGCGGAGCATTTAATGTTGGTTGATTTATTGCGTAATGACGTTGGTCGTGTGGCTGAACCTGGAACCGTGCGTGTCCCAGAATTTATGACCGTGGAAAGGTATTCTCATGTGATGCATTTGGTTTCGCAAGTGGAGGGACGATTGAGCTCTCGTTCCGATTTAGCTGAAGTGATCCAAGCGTTGTTTCCGGGAGGCACGATTACGGGCGCCCCCAAAGTTCGCACCATGCAAATTATCGCCGAGGTTGAACCAGCAGCCCGCGGATTTTATACGGGGTCTCTGGGCTGGATGAGTGCTTCGGGCGATCTCTGTCTCAATATTATTATCCGTTCACTTTGGTCCGCATCGCAGCGTTGTTTTATTCAAGCAGGAGCTGGCGTGGTGGCGGATTCGGATCCCGCTCAAGAATACGCTGAATCGATTCGAAAAGCGCAAGCCCCTCTCCTTGCGGCCGCCCGCGCCGCCTCTGTCTCATGCTAGCTTGGAAGAATGGAGCTTTTTGCGAAGTCGCCGACGGAATCACCGTTGCGCTGATTCATCACGGTTTATCGTTGTTTGAAACTTTTGCTTTGCGCGAGGGAAAGGTAGAGTGTCTCGAGTTTCATTGGCAAAGATTGGCGCTTGGCTGTGCTCACTTGGGAATTCAATCAGATCAACGACACTTAGGACATCTTTCCAAGGCGGCACAGTGGTCTCCAGTATTACAACGATTACTCAGCGCCGCATCTTTGTCCCAGGCCATTGTCCGCCTCGTGATTGTTCCCACGTCCAAAGGGCGCTTTGACGAATGGGTCACTGTCCGACCTTTGCCTGACACCCCAGCAAAGCTCGATTTATTTTTACTTTCTACGGTGCGCGATGAAGCCGAATGGATGCCACGTCCGAAAAGTGGTCCTTGGCAAAATTCGGCTGAAGCGTGGCGTGAGTTGCAATCGATAACCTCTCGGACCGATGTCGAAGGAGTGCAATGTGATAGCCGTGGATTTGTGTCTGAGGCGACACGCAGTTCCCTCATTTGGAGAGAGGGGAATCGATGGTTTGCTCCAGATCCATCGACGCAGCGTTTGCCAGGAACCGCAGCTTTACAGTTCATCGATTACCTTGGGCACTCTGGTCAGAGCGTAACGGAGGTGGCTCAATCCTTCCCATTACAAGCAGAGTCGATGGTTGTGCTTCGATCCACTTTTTTAGGTGGAGCGGTTTTAGCCTCTCGCTGTCAGCGACCAACGGGAGAGACCCTTTGGCAGGCTGATGCGGATCAAACGAGCACGCAAAAAATCCTGCAGGAATTTGCGCACTGGCGCACTCAGCGATCGCTCAAGCTACTATAAACAGGAAGAGCGACGGAAAAAATATAAAGCGTTAAAAACGCCACGCTAGAAAGCGCAGAGAAAGCCACCGCTGCGAGCAGTTTTGTCATTTGGAAATGAGGTTCGCTTTCCTTTTCACGATAAGCCCTCACCGCAAACACAGTGGCTGCGATACCCATGCAAAAGAGCATGACGAGGGCGGCGGTGAAGTTATTGAAGAAAAAATTAGTTAATGCCGGCAACTTGCCTGCTTCTCCTTTGATGATGGCAACGAGGACGGGTTGAGAGCGAAAGGCGATGGCTCCTGCACTAAAGGGAAGGGCGGCACTGAGAAAAACAGCCAAAGCCGCGACGATTTTTTGCTCTTTTGGATTCATTTTATTATTATCCAGTAGATTAATGCGGGGGTCAATGTCTGGATTCACCCTCGCCTATCTAATAAAGTCCCTCTAATTACCTTCCTTATGTCACCCTGGTTGCTCTGGTGTATTTTTCTTTTCCTCAATTTAGGAGCTGCGCTCGTTTCTCTGGTCGCTGGAGTCGTTGCTGCTTTTTCTCCTGCGGAGGTTGAGGAGTTACGTAGACAAAACGCAAAAGCTGCCATTTCTCTTGAGCGCTGTCGCAGTGATCAAGGGAACACGCTGACGGCTTTTGAAGTTTTCATGGCTGCCTTGGTGGGGATGAGTGCTTTGTTGGGCGGCATTCTATTTGGCCCACGACTCTTATTGGGTGCGGAGAGCGGTTGGGTTGCGACCCTTTCGCTCGCGGTAGGAGCAATCATCCTCTCTTTTTTCATGGCTTGGTTAACGGTGATGTTGCCCAAGAAACTCGGCATGCACCTGCGCATTTTCTTAGCGCCAAAAATTGCCCCATTGCTTGTCCCCATTCGCGGAGCCGCTTTCTTATTTCGCCGTTTCGGCAAAATGCATGATTCTTTGGCGACACCAGAGGATGCTAATGTGGATCGCGCCGATGCCGATATTGGTAGTTTAGCGCAAGCGGCAGCTCGCGAGGGCCGAATAACTCAGGCTGAAAGCACCTTAGTCGCGAATGCGGTTCGGTTGGACGATATTCCTGTTTCGCAAGTGTTAACGCCGCGACCTGTGGTGACGGCCTTAGAATCTAATCTATCGGTCGGCGATGTGTTGCGTCTTTTCCCCAATGTGCCTCACGGTCGTATGCCCGTATGGGATAACAATCCCGACCGCATTGTGGGAGTCGTTCGCCGGCGCGATATTCTTAAAGCTGCAGGCGAAGAACGGCGCGAAGTGAAGATTCGTGAATTAATGGCCAAGGCCCACATTGTTCCCGAAAACGCAACGCTTTCCGATGCCTTGCATGATTTAGTTCGTGCCCATCAACACTTGGCCGTCGTGGTCGATGAGTTCGGTGCTTTTGCGGGAGTTGTTACATTAGAGGATATTTTTGAATCTCTTCTCGGCGTAGAAATTTACGAAAAAGATGATCCTCACCCTGATATGCGAGAGTTGGCGCGACAACGCGGACATCGCGTTGGACGTCGCACGGGAGGAGAGGGAGCATCCCCCAAATCATAATGTTTGCCTACTGGGTTCATCGTCTCGATCCCGTAGCCATCCACTTTCCTGAAGGTTGGCTCATCAAAGGAATTCACTGGTATGGACTTGCCTACGCGACAGGATTTATGGTCGCCGCTTTGCTTTTATCCTACTGGCGTCGTCGACAACTGAGCCCACTTCCAACCGTCGCCGATGATTCGGCGCTGGTCTCGGCTTTGCTTATTGGGGTTATTTTTGGCGGCCGCATTGGTCATGTTGTTCTCTATGCCCGCGATGAATTTCTCGCTTACCCGGCGATGATTTTTGAAGTGTGGCGCGGAGGTATGGCCAGTCATGGAGGTTTTCTGGGCGTGATGATTGCCGCCCTTTGGATTGCACGAACGCGGCGGATTTCTTTTTTAGCGGTTGGGGATTTGTTATGTGCCCTCGCTCCAGCGGGAATTCTTTTTGGACGATTGGCTAATTTCGTTAATGCCGAATTAGTTGGCCGTCCCAGCACTTTGCCTTGGGCGGTTATTTTTCCCTACGAAGGACCTGATCCTCGCCACCCCTCGCAACTCTACGAAGCTTTTGGCGAAGGCCTTCTCCCGCTGATTTGGATGTTTTATCGCTATCCCAAAAAACTCCCACCCGGACAAACGGCGGGAGAATTTCTTCTTCTTTACTCCGCCGCACGATTTATCACCGAGTATTTTCGCTCTCCTGATGATGGATTTATTTTAGGTCTGACGGCAGGCCAGTTTTGGACCTTACCGTTAGCCTTTTTAGGATTATTTTTAATTTTCCGCACCCGGCTTTTCTCGAAAGATGTTGCCCGTAGCAGTTGAGTTTAAGAGAAACACGCATCGCTATGATTAAAGTTCCGTTGCTTGACCTTGGTCCACAAAATCGGGCCTTAGAATCTGCCTACGCTCAGGCGTTTAACGAGGTCATGCAGTCGAACGCATTCATTATGGGTCCTCGTTTAGAGGCATTTGAGAAGGCCTGTGCGGAAGCGCTAAAAGTAAAGCATGCTATCGGAGTTTCTTCAGGAACCGATGCCCTGCTTCTTTCCTTGATGGCTTTGGGTGTGGGCGAAGGCGATGAGGTCTTACTGCCGGCCTTTACTTTTTTTGCTACTGCTGGATCGGTCGCTCGCTTAGGTGCCACTCCCGTTTGGGTCGATGTAAGTCCACATACTTTTAATATTAGCCTAGAAGATGCGGCGCGAAAAGTGAGTCCGCGCACAGTAGCAATTATGCCCGTACATTTGTTTGGTCAGTCTTGCGACTTAAACGCTCTGCAAGCTTTTGCTTCAGCGCATCGCCTAAAAGTCATTGAAGATGCGGCCCAATCGATGGGTGCTCGTTGGCAAGGTCGGCCCACGATGTCGGTAGGAGATTTTGGGGCGACAAGTTTCTTCCCTTCAAAAAATCTCGGTGGCTTTGGCGACTCGGGTTTAGTGACGACGCAAGATGATGCTCTGGCGGAGCGGGCACGCATTTTGCGTGTGCATGGGATGCAGCCGAAGTATTACCACAAATTGGTTGGAGCCAATTTCCGTATGGATCCGCTCCAGGCAGCTCTCTTGCATATTAAGCTACCTCATTTGCCGAAGTATAATTGTGCTCGTGCTGGGAATGCTGCTTTTTACCATCAATCACTCTTGAGTGTTCAAGGTTTTGCGGAGAATCGCCCAGGAGTTTCGAGTGAGGCCCAAATTCTCCTCCCAGTCGATTTTTCCAGAGAGGGCATTTGGAATCAGTTTACTTTACGCGTGTTGCAGGGGAAGCGCGACGCCTTGAAAGCTTTTTTAACCGACCGCGGTATTGGTTGCGAAATTTATTATCCCGTTCCCCTGCATCGTCAGGAGTGTTTTGCTGGCGTTGGTCGTGGTGCTGACAGCGTTACGATTTCTGAGCAGTTAGCCAATGAAGTGCTCAGCATTCCCATTTATCCTGAAATAACAAACGAGCAGCGAAACTGGGTAGCAGAATCGCTGGCGGCGTTTGTTAAGCAGGCTTAAGATTAGAAGAAGCGAATCGTCTTTGCGCGCATCTTGGCATGCTCTTCGTCTGAGCAAGGAGCGTTGGTGGGCGCATCGGCTGCTTTCTCGGTGGCTTGGACCAATCCTTGGGCCAATAGGTATTTTTCGACTTCTTCGCCTGACACATCGGCGAGCATCACCTCATTGATCTCCACACAGGGAGAGAGGCGTTGCCCTGTCTTTTCTACCATCTCGGCGTAGTTAGCAGGATTGTTGATGATATCCACATCCTCATAGGCTAAATTGTATTTACGGAAAATAGCTCGCACGCCATTGCTCCACCCACAACTCGGTTTTAAGAAAGCACGAATTTTCATAGTGCTTCTTAATGTAAGAAGATTCTCAGGGAATCAAGACCGACGCGATTTTTTCGCAGGGGCACTCAAGGTTGCCGTGATGGCTTCTGGCTCGTACCAATAACCAATGCCATGAATCGTGCGTAAACAGTCGAGGGCTTGCCCGTGGTCTTCGTAGTAATCTCGAATTTTGGCGACATATTGGTCGAGGGATCGACTGCGGACGTCGGCGTGTACGCCCCAAACGGCATGAATTAAACTTTGACGGCTGATGATGACGCCGGGGTTGGCGTGGAGATGGTAAAGAATGCCCAGCTCTTTTCGACCCAACTTGCATTTTCGATTTCCATAGAAAATGAGTTCGAGTCTTTCGGGATGAACTTCGGCTCCATTGAAAGAGAATGCACCGATGGTTAAATCAACATTGCGTGTGAGACGACGATCACCCGCAGTTTCGCTTCGTCTTAACACTGCATTGATTCGTGCAACCAATTCTTCGAGATGGTATGGTTTTATAATAAAATCATCCGCCCCCGCATCCAGCGTTTGGGCAATGACGATTGGTTCAGCGGGAGTAGCAAGAAATAGAATAGCTGTCGTAATTCCACACGCCCGTAAATTTTCTAGGAGTTGTAAGCCTGTGCTATCCGATAAAGCCGGATCAATCACGACGCAGTGCACAAAATTATCCTCAACAAACTTTTTCGCCGTGGCTGCCTTATGAAAGGTTTGAGTCGTAAAGCCGTGACTTTCTAATTGCTGTGCGAGGGTCGCAGCAAGACCGCGATCCTCTTGCACAACGGCAATCAATGGTTTCATTTTCGGGCTCATAGGGCACGAAGTGAGAATAAATCGACAACAACGCGACCGAGGGGTAAACGGTGCATGTCTTTTTTATACAATTTCCTGTTCCGATTGCCAAGCGCATTAAAAAGCCTATCCCTTAAAAAATGCCTGAGCCCTCTTCGCCAGCCTCAACACCCAAATGGGTCATTGTGCTTTTCCTCTTGGTCTTTATCGGTTCGGCTGCTTGGGGAGGGTATGTGTTGGCTAAGAATGCGCATTTAAGGCAACGCGGTCAGCCCACGGACCCCATTGAAAACCAGACTCTGTTTGGACGCTAAAATCAGTTTCAGCAACCAGAGTTACCTTTGGTATAAACGCTATCTTTTACCAGTTTTTCAAAATACTTGACCAAGGGGGTGGGGCAGGTAAGTTCCGACTCTCCACCGGATGCCCCCTTCGTCTAGCCCGGTCCAGGACACCTCGTTTTCACTGAGGTAACTGGGGTTCGAATCCCCAAGGGGGCGCCACGGTGGATATTTCAATAGGATCTCAATTAGCCTCTTAAAATGAGGCAATGAGGTCTTTTTGCATACCATAGCTATGCAGATTATATTTTTTACGAATTTTTGACAGATTACCTCGATTTCCCTGTTGCCTAGGTTCAAAAATTATTGAAATGTGAATATCTGGCTACCCCTCCAGGCCCCGATGAAGCCCCCATCAGGAAAAGTTTCTAAAAAATCTGCCACGAAAGTGGCTCACTCTCCTCTCGCCCCGCATGAGCGAGAGCTCGCTGAATATTTCGTTCAGATGGCTTCTATTTTAGGTATTCAGCGCTCTGTCGCAGAGATTTACGCTTTGCTTTATCTTTCTGCGAAGCCCATCGATTTTGATACGATTCAAGGGCGATTAATGATGAGTAAAGGATCGGTCAGCCAAGGACTAAGATTTCTTCGCTTACAAGGTATGATTTTATCGACGAAACTAGCAGGTTCGCGACGTGAGCATTGGCGGCCGACGCCATCTCTGGCCGTTTCCCTGGTGAATCTTTTGCGTAGTCAATTTCTTCCCAGTTTAGAAAAATCGAAACCACTCCTGCAAGCGGTGCTTCAGGCCAGTCAGTCCAGTGAAATGGGCTCCGAAGTCATCCAGCGCATTGCTCGACTGCAACAGTGGAATAGTCGAGCACTAGAACTTTCAGAGCTCTTACTGCCTCCGCCTAAGAGCGATTAATTTTACGCCGTATCCTCGGCCGACATTCTATTTTCTCCAACGTGCCACTGACCCCGGCACGAGCGGTAGCCTGTGCGTCTTTGTAAAAAACATAAAATAAGGCTCGGGAAAACCCATAAAATCCCTCTAAATCGAGATTATCTCGCCATGCGAATTGCCATCACCAGCGGATATTTTGACCCAATGCATCGGGGGCATTTAGAATTGTTGAATCTCTCCCGCGCCCAAGGCGATGTTCTGTGGGTAATCGTCAATAACGACGCTCAAGCGGCCTTAAAGAAAGGCAAGGCTTTCATCGATCAAGATACCCGCTTGGCAATCACGTCAGCCCTTCGAGTCGTTGATCGCGCGGTTATGGCAATCGATACGGATGGCTCAGTCTGTGCAACGTTAGATAAACTTATCACGGAAGCCAAGTCTCTTGGGCACGAAGCAGTTTTTTGCAAAGGAGGCGATCGTCACTCTGGCAATATTCCTGAGATGACCGTTTTAAAAAAACACGGAGCGATGTTAATCGAAGGCCTTGGAGCCAAAATCGATAGCAGCTCACGCATCATCGCCGCTTCTCAACCATCTTCATCATGAAAAAACGCGCCCTCATTACGGGTATCACTGGACAAGACGGTTCCTACCTTGCCGAATTTTTATTAGCGAAAGGATACGAAGTTCACGGAGTGATTCGTCGCTCCTCGAGCTTTAATACCGAGCGAATTGAGCACCTTTACATGGAAGATTTGGTGCGCGATATTCATGTCAAAAAAATCCACTTACATTATGGTGATTTAAGCGACAGCACGAATTTGATTCGTATCATTGGGGAAGTTCAGCCCGATGAAATTTATAATCTCGGAGCGATGTCGCATGTGAAAGTTTCTTTCGAGGTGCCTGAATATACTGCCGATACCGACGGCATCGGTACCCTTCGCTTGCTCGAGGCGATTCGTATTCTGAAGATGGAGAAGAAGGTCCGTATTTACCAAGCTTCGACCTCGGAGCTTTACGGCAAAGTCGTGGAGGTTCCTCAGTCGGAAACCACCCCCTTTTATCCGCGCAGTCCTTACGGCGTGGCGAAAATTTACGCTTATTGGATTACCCGTAATTATCGCGAAGCCTACGGAATTTTTGCGAGCAATGGTATTCTCTTTAATCACGAATCCGAGCGCCGCGGAGAAACGTTTGTTACACGCAAGATCAGTCTCGCCGTGGCCAACATTGTGCATGGGCGACAAAACTGTCTGTTTCTTGGTAATCTTTCTGCACAACGCGATTGGGGTTACGCCCCCGATTTCGTTCAATGCATGTGGTTAATCCTGCAGCATAAACAACCCGATGATTTCGTGATTGCGACGGGCAAGATGTATACGGTGCGCGAATTCTGCACCTTGGCTTTCCGTCGTGCGGGAATTGAAATCGAGTGGCAGGGTAAAGGTGTAGAAGAAAAAGGAGTTGATAAGAAAACGGGCAAGGTGCTCGTGGCCGTTGATCCGGCTTATTTCCGTCCAACAGAAGTCGATCAACTTTTAGGCAATCCAGCCAAAGCGGTTCGTGAATTAGGCTGGAATCCTCAGCAAACTTCTTTCCCTGAATTGGTGAATCGTATGGTGGATCACGATTTGAAGATGGTGGCTCACAAGCATCGTTAATGGATCGCCAGGCTAAAATTTATGTCGCGGGGCATCGCGGGATGGTTGGTTCGGCCTTGCTTCGTGCTTTGCGCAAAGCAGGGCACAGCCAAATCGTTGTCAGA
>CANIUQ010000023.1 GCA_947470855.1 Opitutia bacterium
AACCAGGTGGAAGGTGGGCAAGGTGCCAATCCTTGCCTTCACGTTCTAACTGACGGGCAGCCAGAGCAGGTGAATGAGTCAGATTGGGGAAAAATCCAACTCGTACGACGACCGGCTCCTCGGTTGCTCCGAATAGTTGAGCGGTCCAAAAAAGACCGATGGTCAAAAAAGTACGCATAGCGTTGTGTGGTACCGAAATCTTAGAAGGTAAGTTGAAGGCGTGCAAGAACAGCATCTTCGGAATTCTTGATGACTGTCGTTGCACTGGGATTAGCTCCTGGAGCTAAATCGAATTGAGTATGTGCATACTGCAGAGAGAGGCGAGTTACCTTACTTAAATACCAGTTCAGGCCCACAGCATACGAATTAGCTTTGGTTGCACTCTTGTCACGATCGGCAAACGTGGTGAAAGCCGCATTATCAATATCGAGCGAAGCAATACGTCCGACGATTTCCACGGCACCCGTTGAGCCTGACGCACGGTCGAAGTCGTTTGCAGGAACGACACCTTTATAGGAGGCTTTCTCTCCCGTTAAAACATAACCAGCCGCCAATTGCCACGCGTCATTTTTCAACTTCGTTCGTGAGCCAGCTGCCAAACCTACATCGTTATTGGAAACAATGTATTCACCCAGTAAGCTGAACCCTCCATTATAATAAGAAAATTGAGGAGAAAGTCGACTGACCCGACCCGTTGAAAGAGTCGCATCATTCCAAGTAAAGAAAGTCTGCTGCCCGTCAGTCCTGTAAGAAGTTCCAAATTTAGCGTTGGTATCTTGCAATCCGTAAGACGCACCCACACCGAAGGAAAGTCCAGCAAGAGAAGAACCTTCATCGTTTACCCAAGGTTGGAAAATGACTCGTGCCGCGATATCCTTGCCATCGTTCGCATCTTTTTGGTCGCTGTTATTTCCTCCATCTTGGATGCCGTTGAAAACCCCGATAGCATAGCTGATTGTTTTATTATTTAGTTCGCCACCAACTTGAATGCCGAGGTCGCGATTGGGGGCGATTTGAGAAACCAGCGAGCGTTCAATAAAAAGTGCATTGGCATCACTCTGTAATTGCTCGAGTCCGACAGGGGTTTTGAATCGTCCTACTTTCAATATCAATTCAGGTGAGTAATTGAGACTGAGATTAGCATCGAGCAAAGTCGTGGATGAGGCATTACCAAATTCACCAATGAGTTGGTAGTCGGTTGTCTTGTTGAGTTTACCCTCAAGACCGATGCGAGCGCGACGAATCACAATGGCATCATTATCAATCTTACCATCGCCGAAGGCTCGTGCATCGACCTGAATGAGGCCACGTAAGCGCAACGTGGAAGATCCATCAGCCGAAGCGAGGCTGAATCCTTTATCGCCTGCAGTGACTTCAGCCCGCTGTATCGGACGCACTTTCGCGTCCAGTTCGAGAATGCGTGCTTTCAAGGCATCAATTTGCTCCTGCACAGTAGGCTCTGCTGCGAGGAGAGTCGAAGCCGAGAGCAGAAGGGTGAATGGAAGTTTAGATAATTTATTCATGGGTTATTAATGTTAATATCATTAGTAATGTTATAATGATTAGTAAACAAGAATATTCTCTGTCATAATATTAAATCATGAATATCAATGACTTATGATTATACTAAACCGACAAACATAAACCAAATACTCGAACTAATCACAATAAAGGCAAAAAGATAACCGCCCCATCGGATCCAGCCTGGCGAGAGATAGGGTCCCATTAATTCGGTATTACTGGTGAATCTCACGAGCGGCCAACAGGCGAAGCCCAGTTGTAGACTAAGAATAACTTGGCTCCACAGAAGTAAGGATACTACCCCGCCCTCTCCAACGACCCCGATGACAATCAAAGCAGGAATGAGAGAGACAAATCGAGTACAGGTTCGAACAAACCATGCCGAACTTCGAATTCGCAAGAAGCCTTCAAGGACAATTTGTCCGGCCATGGTGCCCGTGATGGTTGCATTCAAACCAGAGGCCAACAACGCAATGGCAAAAAGATGTGAGGCAACATTTGAGCCAAGAGCTCCGTCTAACAATCGGTGGGCCTCGCGTATATCATTAACGACAGGATGTCCTGCTTTGTGAAAAGCAGTGGCACTCAAAATCAGCAATCCAGCATTAACAAAAAAAGCAAAGGAAAGAGCGATGGTTGAATCGTAGGTCGCATAACGAATCGATTGCTTTCGTTCTGTTTCAGTTTTTCCAAAATCGCGCGTACCGACAATCGATGAGTGTAAATATAAATTATGAGGCATGACCGTAGCACCGACGATACCCAAAGCGATGAAGAGCATCCCTGGTTTCTGAATGATATCCGAAGTAGGAATAAACCCGTGCATCACCTCAGCAATGACTGGCTGAGCCAAAAGCAGTTCAACCCCAATGCAAGCGGCAATCGTGAAGATGAGAATCGCAACGAAAGACTCTAACCAACGAAAACCCAATCGAGTAAAAGCAAGTAGCAGAAGCACATCGAAGGCCGTGATGAGTGCTCCAAAAAACAGTGGGATACCGAAAAGCAGTTGCAGAGCGATGGCGGAACCAAGCAACTCAGCTAAGTCCATAGCAATAATACCGATTTGTGCTGAAATCCAAAGAAACTTAGCTACCCAAGGAGAGTAATGATTTCGACAGTTTTGCGCTAAATCTTCTCCTGTGGCTGCGTAGAGGCGAATGCAGAGATGCTGAAAAAGAATGGCCATTAAATTGGAAAGTAAAATAACCCAGAGCAGAGCGTATCCAAACTCCGACCCTCCAGCTAAATCGGTGGCCCAATTCCCTGGATCCATGTAACCCACGGCGACCAAATAACCAGGGCCAACAAAAGCAAAAAATCGCCGAAAGGCTGTGAGCAAAGAGACTCCTCGAGCTGACTTTTCGGTAAATGAATCCATCACGTTAAAAATCAAGAAGTGTTGGTTGAGTGTCAACCCAGCGTCCTAAAATTTAATTATAGATTTGCTAACAGGGCACGTAACTCAGCCTCGGGGTCTTCGTGTCCTTGGCTGACAGCACACTGTAGTGCCTCTTGTAAGACCATTCGAGCCTGCTCTTTTTGACCAAGTACTAAATAACATTTACCGAGGAGAATCTTGGGCATCATCCAATCGGCTTTGGCGATAACGGCTTTTTCCAAATGCACCGAGGCCTCTTCTGTATTACCTTCCTGCAAGAGAGACTGGCCTAAAGAGAAGCGAAAAAGTGGATTAGCTGGGTCTGATTGAACCAGTGAAAGAAAAGTGTCGGAACGTTTAGTCATTTAAATCTCAGGCCGTTGTCTTACGAAAAATAAGTAAGGAAAGGCCTGGCAAACAAACCTCAATCGACTGGGAAAATCCGTGAGCGGAAATAGGCTGAGATTGTACACCTCCCAAATTTCCCAATCCACTACCTGCATAAGCTGAAGCATTGGTATTGAGTGCTTCCTCCCAAAAACCTCCCGTGGGTACACCGATTCGATAGGTTCTCTCGACCGGTGTAAAATTACCCGCCACCACCCAAGAGCAGCCATAACCATGTCGGGCAAAGGTTAAAACGCTTTGACTAGCATCATCCGCGTGAATCCAGGTAAATCCACCCGAATCATAATCGCGCTCAGCAATGGTGGGATCTCGACGCAAAAGTGCATTCAAATCGGCGACTAACTTTTGCAGACCCGAATGAATGGGGTACTGCAGTAAATGCCAATCCAGTGATTGGGCAAAATTCCACTCTGCGAATTGCCCGAATTCACAACCCATAAAGAGTGATTTCTTGCCTGGCCAAGCCCACTGTAAGGCCAAGAGACAACGGAGATTAGTTGCTTTCTCCGAAAAACCATCACCTGCCATTTTGTTCATTAATGAACCTTTACCGTGCACCACTTCATCATGCGAAAAAGACTGCACAAAGGCCTCCGACCACTGGTAGAGCATGCCAAAGGTCAGTTGGTGATGATGGTACTTTCTGAAAAGCGGATTCTCTTTAAAGTAACCCAAAGTGTCATGCATCCAGCCCATGTTCCACTTATAATCGAATCCTAAGCCACCCTCATTAATTGGCTTCGTTACGCCAGGATAAGAAGTCGATTCTTCGGCGATAGTGATCGCACCTGCATGATAAACATGAACCAAAGCATTCATTTGGCGAAGAAACTCGATGGCATCGAGATTTTCCCGACCTCCGTAGCGATTGGGTATCCACTCTCCTTCTTTACGTGAATAATCCAAATAAAGCATGGACGCGACCGCATCAACGCGCAGTCCATCGATGTGAAAACGCTCTAACCAAGAGAGAGCCGATCCAACCAAGAAGCCCCTAACCTCATGACGTCCATAGTTAAAAATGAGCGTGCCCCAGTCTTGATGTTCGCCTAAACGAGAATCGGCATGCTCGTAGAGATGAGTGCCATCAAATTGAGCTAAAGCAAAAGCATCTTTGGGGAAGTGTGCCGGAACCCAGTCGATAATCACACCAATGCCAGCGCGGTGCAAAGTATCCACCAGCGTCATAAAATCCCAAGGGCTACCAAAGCGGTGAGTGGGCGCATAAAATCCAGTAACTTGATAACCCCAAGATCCATCAAAAGGGTGCTCCGCGGGTGGCATCAACTCCACATGTGAGAATCCTAAACGCTGACAGTATTCAGCTAATTGCTCTCCTAATTCTTGATAACTCAGTAAACGATTACCTTCTTCGGGGACTCTACGCCAAGAGGATAAATGAACTTCATAGATGGATACAGGCTGGAGACGCGAGTTAGTGCGACGACGCGATTCCATCCAATCTTCATCGTGCCAAATAAAACCAGATAGGTCGCAAACAATCGCAGCGTGATTGGGCGACGGCTCAAACTGTAATCCAAATGGATCGGTTTTTAAAAAAGGAGTGCTTTCGTGAGGTCCAACAATTTCAAATTTATAACGAGCACCTGCCTGTAAATGTGGAATAAAGAGTTCCCAAACGCCTGAGGCACCCAGTGAGCGCATCGGATGGGCACGCCCATTCCAAAAATTGTGATCGCCAACAACGGAAACGCGTCGAGCCGAAGGAGCCCATACGGCGAAGGAAACCCCTTTCACTCTATCCATGGTTCGAAGATGCGAACCCAACTTCTGGTAGATTTGATGATCATCCCCTTTACCAAATAAAAAAAGGTCGTACTCGGAGATTGTTGGCTGAAAGCGATAGGGGTCTTCGACTTGAGTAACCGTTCCATCTGGGTAGGTGACTTTAAACTGATAACGGAATAATTCCTTTTCCTTAAAAGTACGCTCAAAGAGACCCAGTTCATGGAGTAGGGTCATCTTCAGCCCCCGCTTACTCTGTTTTTTAAGGATTTCACATTGAATAGCCCCTGGGAAAAACCCGCGCACAACCGTACCTCCACCCCCGATGGAATGATGCCCCAGCAGACGATGAGGACAGCTTTCGGTGCCGTCTATCAGGCTCTTGAGCTCTGCCGGGCTGAGAAGCATACCTTACCATCCAAGAATAATACCCCTTTCGCAAGCGCACAGTGCCCGAAAATACTTGAGGATGAGCCTTAATCCTCAAGTCTGAAGCCAATGCCTATCCAACCACAGTGGATTATCGCTCTCTGCCTCTGTTTTGCAGCATCGCTCTACGCCGCGGATACCAACCCCGACTTAAAAAAGTCGTTGGAGAAGATGACCAATGTCCAAGGACAAAGTTTCACTTACGAAGAGGACGGCAAAGTACTGGTAGCCATCGATGCGAGTTTTGAAGCGAATGAGGCTCGATTGGTAGCAAAAAAAATTCGTTTCGATTCAGTATCGGGTATTATCACCGCTGAAGGTAACATTATCTACACAACCAAAAATCTGCGCATTATGGGTGAGCGCGTGATGATGGATCCCAAGGCTGATTTGATCGTTGCCGAAAATGTTAAGTTTGGTCGCAACCCTTATTATTTTACCGCCGAAGAACTAAGAATTGAGAAAGGCGACAAATCCATGCGTGGCGTTCGCATGTGGAACAAGGAACCCCATCCCTACGGCATGGAACTCGGCGTGGAGAGTGCCTATTATTCCGAGAAAGAAGATTGGTTAAGCCTGCATGGCACCAAACCCTATCTCGCAGGCATCCCTTTTCTTTATGTACCCTACTACGGACAAGAGGGCTACAAAGACATTCCTTACGATGTTGAATTAGAAACGGGTTCGAACGATGCCCAAGGAAAATACCTTAGAACCATGGTCATGGTTCGCACATCACCCAAGCTTTGGGTCGGTGGCCTCTTAGATTATTATACTGATTCTGGTCTGTTAATTGGACCTTCCATCAAATTCGATAGTCGAAAAAACGCAGGCAACGAAACCATCTGGCATGGCTTTGTCAAAGGTGGCTACATCCATGATAACGGAACCATTGAATCGGATAAATATAGCCGAATCCCTGGTCAAAATCGTGGATTTCTTAATGGCGAGATAACAGGACGGACCAATACGGGCATCGAAATCGCCGGACAGGTCTTTGCCGTCAGCGATGCAAACTTTATTCGAAACTTCCGTCCACGACTGATGGATGATTTAGGCTACCCTCACGCCACCTTTGAAATTACCTCACCCTTATCCAATGGCTTCTTGTCAGGTAATGTCGTAACTAAAGCGGATAACTATCAAGATGTCGTTCAGAAGTTACCTGAAGTTAGGTATGATTTACCCGAAACACCACTCGGATTAACCTCTTTTAATCAAAGATCATTTGTCTCTGTTTCCTACCTGACCCAGCGCCCATCTGAGATTGTGCCTTTGGGCGACTTTGCTTCCGTGACTGGATCGAACAGCGCTTGGTCGAGTTCTCGATTAGATGCTTACTATGGTTTAACTTATCCGGTTCGCACTGGAGATTATCTATCCTTCAAGCCTGTCATCGGCGCTCGTGCCACTCATTGGACATCGGGATTAAACGGCGAAGGGGCAACCAGCAAGGCAATGGGACAAGCAGGCTTCGACCTTGAGGGCTTAGCCACTGGCTCCTGGAATTTAAAAGCGGAAAAGTGGTCAGTCGATGGCATGCGCCACAGCATTCGACCCTTTATTCAATACCGTGTGATGCCTGGGGCTGAGGAGGCCGCAGGCAAAGTTGGTAAATCGGATCGCTCCGTTGCCTTAGCTGCTTTCCACGAACTTGATTTAGCAGATCGTCCTGATGTTATGGCCACGACTGCCACCCAAGTCGCTCGAATGGGAATCAGAAACTCCATTGAAACCCGTGACACAGATTGGGGAACACGTGATCTTTTGCGTTTCGATGTTATGAAGGATTGGTCAAACCGCGATGGGCAAGCTCTCAGTCGCGAATCGGATATTCTTGCCAATATTCGTCTCAGCCCAGCCCCTTGGGTCACTCTCGACTCTTATAATCGCTATGGTAAACAAGGAGATAATGCTGTCGAAACACTGCAATCAATCGCCTTTAATTCTGGGGATTTCTGGAAGGCCTCGGCTGGCTGGTATGAGTTAAATTACGGTGACCCGGCGCGTCAGTTATGGCTTAGGGGTGAAGTGCGCTTAAACTCGGTTTTTTCTGCCATTCTTACCACCAATTACGATGCTCTCGTTGACGCCTATACTTATCAATCGATTGGGCTAATTCAACGCATTGGCAACTCATGGGAAATTGAATATGGATTTCAAAAGCGTGTTTCTGCATTGAGTGATGGCTCACTCGGATTCCGTTTCCGCGTTCGTCTCTTTAAATTCTAACTGTGCAGGAAAATCCCGAATCCACCCCCACTCTCCCCCGCGATGGCATTCTGCCCCCTGCGGATTTACCCATTCGTTTAGAGGTTTTCGAGGGCCCTCTGGATTTACTTCTTTTCTTAATTCGAAAAAATGAAATCGATATTTACGATATCCCGATTGAATCGGTGACACAGCAGTTCTTGGAAATTTTGCGTCACCAAGAAAAAGATAACTTAGAACTTGCGGGAGAATTTTTTGTAATGGCTGCGACCTTGATGTATATCAAAAGCCGAATGCTCTTACCTGTAGAAAGTCGCCCCGAGGAGGAGGTTTCATCAGCTGAAGGACAAGACCCACGCTGGGCCTTAGTCCAACAGCTCATTCAATACAAGCGAGTGAAAGAAACTGCCTCTATCATCAAAGGCTTAGCGGATGATCGCCAAGGTTTACTTGAACGTTACGTTCTACAACCCCAAGGAGAAGATGCTTTAATTAGACCGATTGCTCCCGTTGATCGCATCGAGCTATGGAACACTTTCAACCTAGTTCTCAAACGATTGTCCGAGCAAATCCAGCCTGGGAATATCTCGGTCGAAACGGTTACTGTTTCTGAGCGCATGGAAAATATTTTGCATCGTTTAGAAACCGAATCCTCATTTAGCTTCACCAGTCTTTTGCCCGAGCGTCCGACTATCACCTTTCTGGTCGCCACTTTTCTCGCCTGCTTAGAACTGGCTCGTTTGGGCACCTTACATCTCGAACAAGAATCAAATTTCCAAGATATTCTCTGCTCTAAAGCCGAGCCAGGATCGGGCTCAGGGGTTGAAATCGACACCGCAACATCGTCTGAATTCGACCTGCCTCAATCTGAGGCAAATTAATGAGACGGATTGAAATCTTCGAATAAGTTATTCTAATGAAAGTATGGGTCGTTCGAAGAACACCAAAAAGAACCATTTGTTGGGTATTGGTTTAGATCAAACCGATAACCATAAACGCATTACGCAAGGAGAGGGTTTTTCCTTGGTCGGAGGCTCTTCTGAAACCCATGAAAAAATGGCGGAGACCGTCATTAAAACCGTCGAAGACTTGCAGCGCAAAGGTCGTAATCTGCAAATAGCAGACCCGAGGGAGATTGCCGACCTACTCCGAAAGCACGAGGAAGGCCGTTGAAGGAGAAAATCTGCTACTGACTGGTTGACTCACCCCTTTTCCAAGACTTGATTATTGCTCCGAAAACATGAGTGACATCCCCCCTCCACCTCCTCCCGGAGATTCAGCTCCAAAGTTAAAACTTTCAAAGCCTGCGGGGCCTTCGTTTTCCCCTCCTCCGCCGCCTGCCCCCATTCCCCCTCCTCCCAGCGGTAAAGTTAATATTCCAAAGCCTTCACCTATCAACCCAGCGGTTACTACAGCTACTTCACCTCGCATTTCACCTTCGCTCGAAGGCGCTCCAGTTCGCGGAGTAAGCACCGCAGAGGCCGCTTTTGATGTTCTTACCTTCGCAGCTTCGGTAGCACCCTTCATCATTCTTTACATCGAACTCTTTAATAAAACTAAGGGTTAATCTTTATGGCGTCTGAACTTATTTCTAATCTGGATAGCACAACCTTTGATTCGACCATCAAAGAATCTGCCGTCCCCGTCTTGGTTGATTTTTGGGCCACCTGGTGTGGACCTTGCAAACAACTCGGCCCAGTTTTGGATCAATTAGCCGCCGAAATGGGATCGGGTGTTAAAATTTGCAAGGTCGACGTGGATACCAACCGAAACTTAGCCATGCAATTGGGAGTTACCTCTATCCCCGCTCTCTTCCTATTCAAGAATGGTCAAGTTGTTGATAAAATTGTTGGCGCTCGCCCCAAGGGTGACATCGCCGCTTTTATCAAAAAGCACTCTTAAGCAATCTCGTTAAAAAAGCACAAAAAACCCGAGGATAAATCCTCGGGTTTTTTATTAGCGATCAATGAAGGTTACTTAGCCTCTAAAGGATGTTGCTCGAGGATTTCCTTGGGCGAGTACTGACCGCGACTTCCAATCGCCTTACGGACTTCGGCAACCTTGGTATCCATGACCGCCTCAGCCTGATTACCCCAAGCCGAGCGGACATAAGAGACAATGTTGGCCACTTGTGCGTCTTTGAGACCTGCACCGATGTTCGGCATGTTTCCATTATACTTCATTCCGTTGACTTCCATTTCACCTGCAATACCAGCGAGAATGATTTTAATAATTCGGTCTTCACTACCTGTTGCCCAGGCGGAATTAGCTAAAGGAGGAAAAGCACCAGGAACACCCAGGCCATTGGCTTGGTGACAAGAAGCACACTGCTGCAGAAATAGTTTTTCCCCTTTAGCTAAATCGGGCTCAAAGGCCTTGGGACCATCGCTGGCAACTTCTCGTGGAGCGCTTAAATCAAAAGCGCTGGGAGAAAATCCAGCAGCGTTACGGGTGAGGTACAAACCTGCCCAAAAACCAAAGCCACAAAAAATGAATACCACGATAATCGGAAGGAGAGAAAAACCCTCTTTAGGCTCTTCTTTATCCCGAGCTAAATGGGAATGTGCCTCGACTAAACGACTATCGGAGACAGAATGAGAATCCCCTGCCGATGGGCGGCGGGGTTGATCGGGGGAATGATGTTGGTCAGTCATGGGATTACTGATTCAGTTTCGCTTCAGGCGAACTATAATCAATTTTGAGAGATTTCAGATAGGCAACCAGAGCGGTGGCTTTTTCGGTGGGAACCTTGGCTCCATCTTTACCAGTCGTGTAAAGGAAATCATACGAAGGCATCGCTGAGCCAGCCTTAGGTGAACGCAGATGGGCATGGATTTCATTCTCCGAACTTACTCGAGCCCCATAGTTAGCTAAGTCGGGTCCGATTCGTTGAGATCCTAAAAGGACAGAGGATTGTAAAACATAGTCCCGGGCGACGGAGTGACGGGGACCATAGCCTTTAGCAATGTCGCTACCTTGGCTAGCAGGGCGAACCTGTTGAGTATGGCAGGCCACACACCCAAGGCTGATATAAACTTGGCGACCTTGAATCGCTAGACCTGGCTCACGCAATGGGAATAACGGCCCACCCTCTTCTGCTGGAGCTCGACCCAAGGAGCCGAGCTGAACTCTGCCACTAAGCAAGATGCCGATGAAAGATGCCGATAGGGTAAATAAGACACCCGCAAAAATTAATTTTATGTTTTTCATAATCGAGCGGATTTAGGCGTGAGTGGATTCGTGACCCGATGAGAGTTTAGCGGTAAGCATACCAAAGGCATTAATGCCAAAGGCGATATGCCCGATTAAAAGTAAAACAGAGGGAAAAATTACCGAAGGCCAATCAGCCCTCAATCCACTACCCTGCTGCCAACCACCAAGCAAAGTAATGATTAGCAAACTGACTGTACCAATGGCACAGGACCAGAAGTGGAGGTGAACCAACTTTGAGGATAACCAAGATATTCCTGTTACTTTAGGTAAAATAAAGTAAGTGGCTCCAAAGATAACAAAAGAAACAAAAGAGTAAGTCAGCAAGTGCTCTAGTCCGGTATTAAAGGAAGTGAAACGAATCACTGCATTTAATCCACGAGTTGAAAAGGTGGCGAATAATGCACCCCAAAGAATAAGCGCAAAAATAGCAACTAACACAAAACGTAGCGTTGTGTTATTCCAAGACTGGGAAATGCCCCGATTCCAACTCAGTGTACCCAAAAAGTTAATGGCTAAAATAACCAAGGGGATGAGCATAAGAATTGCCGCAACCACACCAGCTGACTGAACCCAGAGAGGCAACGGACTTCCCAGCAGCGTTGCGGGACTGGTCCAACTTGCAACAAGGAAGAATGTCCAAAAACCAACCGACGATAAGTAATAAGCAGAAACTGTACGACCCGATTCCTTGGGAATGAAATAATAGACAGCGGCAATCGCGGAAGAAGCGAACCACAGCAGATAAAAGTTTTGGTGAAACCAACTATGAACAAGGGCTTGTAAGACACCCTGTGCAGGACACCACAGAACCAAAAGTTGTGTTAGCGCAAAGATAATTGGGAAAACAAAAGTGGATCCGAGAATATACCATTGCGAGACATAGACGTGCCCTGTGGGGCGACGACTGAAGGCAACCACTGGCCACAAAGCTGCAAACAGGAAGCCCACAAAAGAAGCAACGGCAACTTCCTTAGGCATCTCGAGTAAACTTAAACCGTTCATGTTACCCATGATAATTTGGATGGCACCGTAAGTCAGAGTAAGATTCCAAACAACTCCACCCACGTTAGCCAACCAAGCATTTTTGAATTCGAAACGGGTAAGTGAAGACATCAACCAGAGGTTTAAGCCGAACAGAGCATTAGTTACCCAGCCATAGGCAAAGAGATTACCCTCTAATGCTTTCAAACGACCATAGGTAGTCAGAGAACAGCCACCCAAAAAAGAAACATCTTTAAGTTGAATAGCGGTAATCACTGAGAGGATTGATGCCAGCATTAGCCAAAGAAAGGCTGAGGCAAAAAAGAGTCGAACGGGTTGTGCCACACTCGCATCAACTCGGGAGATGTTAAACGAAGGGCGATAAGAATCTTGGCTCATGGAGGAGAAATTAGATTATTTGAGACCGAGTTCAGCCGTTGTCCATGGAGTGGTACGTGAAGCATTTGCGTCACGCACGGCTTTAACTTGCTCGGGAGTTACGATGGTACCTTGATTGCCAAAACTTTGGCGCACATAGGTTAGTACATCAGCAATCTCTTGGTCGTTAACACCGGCAACAGCGGGCATCATGCTGTTATAGGTCGTCCCCCCAACGGTCAGAGGACCCATCAACCCGTGCAGAATAAACTTAATCGGTAAAGTAGCATCACCAACCACAACCGAGGAATTAGCTAAAGGAGGAAAAACAGGTGGTAAACCCATGCCGTTGGCTTGGTGGCATGCAATACAGGTGCGGGAATAAACAGCGAGACCACGCTTCATCGTCTCATCATCGGCTTTGACAAATCCACTGGTAGCCGCTGGAGCAGGTGCGGCAGAAGATGTTGTTGCTGGCTTTGGAGTCGCGGGCTTACGCATCTCCACGAGAATGCTTGGATTCTCGATGATTAGCGCAATGGTCGTATCGATGGGCAAATGATAAGTGCCATCGGGATTTCGCTTACTCTGATTAAGCAAACTATGTGCTTTGGTTTCTGTGTCAGCACGCAGGGCTTTCTGGGCTACACGACGCTCCTTCTCCGCTGAGGTCGAAGGAGAAATCGAAATGTAAGCAAAGACCAAAACAAGAATAGCGAGAAGAATAAAGCCAGCAAACCCTAGCCAAGAATAAACTTGGCCTGGAATAAACGGGCGAGGTGAAGAGGAAGAATGCTCACTCATGATAATGGATGGACTCGAGAATGCGAGGGTCGTGGACAGGAATGGTCTCAGCTTTAGCTGAAGAACGTAAAAATAATCCTAAGACGATACCGCCGAAACCAAGGATGGCGAGTAAGTCGAGCCAAAGGAAACCGCTAAGGAAGGGTGAAACAACAAATCCCTCGGGGGCGGTCTTATCCACGATCTGACGAGGTACGGCATTGAACCATAAATCGAAGATGCCACCGACAAGAATAACCCAAGCGATTGTTAAAAGACGGCCAGCAATAATCTTAGTGCGGTAGAACAAAAGGCAAAGGAATGGAAGGAAGAAGAAACCAAAAATGAGATACAAGGACACACCCCACCAATCACTCTTCATTCCAGTAATGGGATTTAACTCGCGGATATTATACCAGAAAGTTTCTTCAGGAATATTGGCTGAATAGATAATGAAGTACTGGGAGAAACTAATATAAGCCCAGAAAACAGTGAAAGCTAACATCAAACAACCGAGTACGTGTCGGTGAGCTTGATTAAGAATCCCATCGAGCCAGCCACCGCGAGAGAGCACGTAAGTTAAAATCACGGTTACGGCGAGAGCGAGGCGAATGGAAAGTGCAAAGAACCAAACACCGTACATGGTTGAAAACCAGTGATAGGTCAGAGCCATCAAACAATCAAAGGCCAACAAGGTAAGTAATACGGCAGTTAATGGAATACCTGCCGCAGAAATGGCATGTAAGCGATGAGTGTGAGAGGCGGAACGCTCACGATCTTGCAAGAAAGACCAGTGACGGAGAGCCCAGGTAATCACTGCAAAGAAAACAATGTATAAGGCAACACGCGCGAGGAAGAATTTCTCGTTCAAGAACCAGCTCTTAGCCTGTAAAATGGGATCATGCCCGACGGTATGTCCATTAGGCAAAAGACTCGAAGCATCAGTCCAGTGCCAAACAATATGTCGCAGGGAAGGTACGAAAACAAGTGGAAGGACGCCCAAAATGAGAACAACGGGAAGTCCACCAATCATAAATTCCCAAGAGCGACGAATAATAGGTGCCCACCCAGCATCAAAGACCCGGGTAATCATGGTGAGCATCAGCATCCCAATCAGAATGGAAACCCAGAAGAGACAACCCACTAAAACCGAGAGTGCAGGTCGATGATCATGTCCATGAATGCCTTGATAGGCGAAGAACCAGGTCACCGCAAGGGCGAGCAAGCCAGAGCCAAAAAAGAGCGTCCACTTATCAGAAATTTTTGCAGAAGGATTACTCATGACGAATTACTTGATATTATTCTTCACGTTGGCGGGGATTAAATCCCCGGGGAAGGATTGAGAAAGTTGGAGAGCGCGAAGGTAGGCAATCACGCTCCATCTTTCTTCAGGTGAAAGCTTATCACCATAACCTTGCATGGTGTTTTTCCCATGTGTGATGACATCAAAGATTTGTCCAGCAGGGTAATCGCGATAGAGGGCTGCCTGGAGATTAGCGATGGTGTTAATTGCCACATCGCCTTCAACCGCGGAACGCACTTTCATAATTCCATTTCCATCAGCAGCTACTCCGTGACAGACCGCACAATAAATCTGGTATTTGGTCCGACCTGTTTCGAAAGTCTTTGCGTCTAAATTAAAGGGCTTTAATTCGCCAGTCGGCAATAGATCCAAAGAT
This sequence comes from Opitutia bacterium, assembly GCA_947470855.1. GTDB lineage: Bacteria > Verrucomicrobiota > Verrucomicrobiia > Opitutales > UBA953 > UBA953. The sequence goes on from CANIUQ010000023.1 coordinate 14,731, forward strand.
TTCTCAGGCAGGTTAACAAGAAACTGTCCTTGAGCATCTTTACCAGTGACAAAGCCTGGGTTCAACGCAGCGGTGTAACGATAGTCGTCTGCAAAAACTTTATTCGGTTCGAGACCATTTCCTCGAGCAACCGATCCAGCCACAGGTAAACGTGCATCGCGACCATCAGCAAAGAATTTATTCTCCCCTTGGGGCTTATACTTGGATTGATAGTCCATATCATCGAAGACATAGACGGGTGGTTCTTTGGAGGTTTTTCCTTGGAAGCCAAAAAACCCAAGAAAAGCGACCACGACAACAAAGAGAATGGAAAGATAGCGGCGCATGAGAGTTAGTCTCGGATAACGGTGATTTCTTGACCACCTAAGGAGAGTAAGAAGTTACGAGATTCGTCTAAGTGGAACTTCTCGTCCGTCGCCTCAAGGACAATCATGAAGGAGTCATCGGAAGTGCGTGCGAACTGAGGAAGGTCGAACACGGGATGATGGTGGCGAGGCAATCCATTTAAAATGAACTGACCAAAAAAGGTACCGAATGCAGCGAAGAGAATCGTGCACTCGTACATAACTGGGAAAGGATAAATAGGACTCCAGAGCGGCTTACCCCCAACAATCAGTGGGTAATCATAGGAATTCATATACCAAGTGAGCAAACAACCCGTAATGAATCCGGTGACTCCACCGAGAAGAGTTAAACGTGGCACCTTGGATCGAGGCAAGCCCATGGCTTGATCCATTCCGTGAATGGGGAAAGGGGTATGCACATCCCATTTCTTCCAGCCCGCGTCGCGGACTTTTTCGGCGGCGTGGTAAACATCAGAGACCTTGCGGAAGGTACAAGCGACTCCGTAAATGCGTTCGTTGCGTTCAGTCATGAGAGTGCAGACGTCAAAAGGTTAGTGAGCGTGAGGATTAGCGTGAGGCGAAACCATCTTCACTTCAGCCATCGGCAGAAGAGGAAGGAAACGCACAAAGAGGAGGAAGAGAACGGAGAAGAAACCGAAGGTTCCGAAGAAGGTGAAGATGTCCACAATGGTAGGACTGTAGTAACCCCAACTGGAAGGCAGGTAATCGTTAGCGAGCGAAGTCACGGTAATAACAAAACGTTCAAACCACATACCGACGTTAACGAAGAGGCAGATAATCCATACGAGGGAATGATTTTCGCGCACCTTCTTGAACCAGAAGAGCTGTGGCGTAATAACGTTACAAGACACCATAATCCAATACGCCCATGCATACTGACCAAAGGCACGATTGATGAAGGCAAACTTCTCGTAAGGATTACCCGAGTAAGCAGCGATAAAGAATTCAGTAGCGTAGGCATAACCTACCATGCTGCCCGTCGCTAAAATAATCTTACACATGTTATCGATGTGATACTGATTAATCACATCGTGCAGACGATAAATCGCCCGCAAGGGAAGCATAAGAGTCAACACCATCGCAAACCCAGAGAAGATTGCACCAGCTACGAAATAAGGGGGGAAGATAGTCGTGTGCCAACCAGGGAGGTTGGAAACAGCGAAGTCAAAAGAAACGATGGTGTGAACGGAAAGAACGAGCGGAGTGGAAAGACCAGCGAGCAACAAGTAAGCCATTTCAAAGTTACTCCACTGACGATTGCCACCGCGCCAACCTAAGGCGAGAACGCTATAGAAAGCTTTGCGCCACCAAGTTTTTGCGCGATCGCGAATAGCTCCTAAATCAGGTACCATTCCCATATACCAGAAAAGCGTTGAAACCGTAAAATAGGTAGAAACAGCAAAAACGTCCCACTCCAATGGCGAACGAAACTGTGGCCAGATGGCGTTTTGATTAGGCAGGGGGAAGAGCCACCATGTTAGCCAGACCCGGCCAACGTGGAAGAGCGGGAAAATACCCGCACACATCACGGCAAAAATGGTCATCGCTTCGGCGGCACGATTAATCGAGGTACGCCATTTTTGACGAAGTAAGCAAAGAATCGCCGAAATTAAGGTACCTGCATGGCCGATACCGACCCAGAAAACGAAGTTAACAATAGCCCAACCCCAGCCCACGGGAGGGCGCAAACCCCAAGTACCTGTTCCAGTTGAAACGAGGTAGAATAAACCAACTCCAGTGAACGAGGCAACAAACAGTGCCATCGCAAAAGTCACCTTCCACCAGAGTGGAGTTGGCTGCTCAACAATTCCGCAAACCTTTTCGGTTACCCAATGGAAATTACGGTCGTTAAGAATAAGCTCCGCACGTGGTAAGTCGGCGGGCTGAACTCGATCCAGAATTTCTGGACGCTCAGAAGAATGTTGTGGGGCGTGAGCCATGGAAAAGAAAAAACGTTAAGGGTGAAAATTAGTGAGAATTTTTTTCAACTTGTGGATGCCCAGAGGTCTCATGGGGTTTGCCATGAGATTCGCGTCCAGCCATCTCCTTACGCGAAAGAGGAACACGATTAGCTCCAGGCATACGAATATTGAGATTACGCAACTTCGCTTGGTAAGTTGTACGCGGACGTGTATTCAAGTAAGTCAACGCACCATAAGTACGCGAGGAAGCCTTGGCTTTCGCAACGCGTGAACGAGGGTCGGTGATATCACCGAACTCTATCGCTTCGGCAGGGCAAACTTGTTGGCATGCCACCTTAATCGTACCATCAACCACACGAATACCTGCAGAATCCTTGGCATTTACTTTAGCTTGGATCTTAGCTTCTTGGATGCGTTGTACGCAGTAGGTACACTTTTCCATCACCCCGCGCATACGAATCGAAACATCGGGATTCTTCTGCATCTGAGGTAAGTCAGTAGGATCTTTGGGCAACTTAGCAGGCCCCAGAGGACCTTCATAGTAGTGCCCTGCTTCGCGCTTATTGTAATCTAGGAAATTGAAACGACGAACCTTGTATGGACAATTATTAGCGCAGTAACGAGTACCGATGCAGCGATTGTAAGCCATCGTGTTGAGGCCTTGATCGTCGTGTACTGTCGCATTAGCAGGACAAACTGTTTCGCAAGGAGCGGTTTCACAATGCTGACAGGCAACACCCATGAAGGTGACTTGTGGATCTTCAGGAATCGCCGAGCTCACTTGATCACGTCCGTCAAAGAAGTAGCGGTCGAGACGAATCCAATGCATATTTCGTCCTTTGAGAACTTGGTCGCGACCCACGACAGGAATATTATTTTCCGCCTGACAGGCCGTCACGCATGCATTGCAACCTGTACAGGTATTGAGGTCGATAGACATACCCCACTGCTGTAACTGAGGAAATTCAGATTCGTGTCCTCTCCAAACTGCCAAGTTGGGAGCTACCGAGTGGTCAGGGTGTTCATAAACAGAATTACCGCGAGGCGTGTTTATGGCTTTCTCGGCAGGAGAAAGTTTTTCATCCTTACCATAGACTGCAGGGGCATGACCATCGATACCGAGTTTGGCAAAATTCTGATTATGGCGCATGTCTTCGGCATTACCTTCACGCACCACATCGCGTCCTTCCACTGACCAATGGTCTTGCATATTACACACGGGGGTGGTTTCCCCAGTGAGTTCTAAACGCACGCCCGAACGGAAAGCAGGCGAATCGACACTGACAAAAGGATAAACATTGAATCCATTGCCTACGACTTTGCCTTGTAGTCTTTCAGCAACGCGAGTGGCTACGCGACCAGCAACTGAACGTCCAAAGCCAAGCTGCAAACCGAGGGTAAAGTCGGCCAAGCCTGGCATAATAAAGAGAGGACCCTGAATCGTAACGCCATCAAGAGTGAGTTTAGCAATGCGAGCAATCAATCGGCCATCGATTGTCTCATTAATTTTGCCATTCAAAGCACCCAAACGAGTGATGACTCCTTGACGAGGTTCGATATCTAACTTGGCCGCCAACTTCGGGCTGATTAAAATGACATTTTCCCAAACTGTTTTAGACATCGGGTCAGGTGCTTCAGCAAGCCATCCATTATTCGCATACATTCCATCGCCCGTGTGAAC
>CANIUQ010000024.1 GCA_947470855.1 Opitutia bacterium
AAAGAGGCTCACAAGGAATCAATGCGTCGAGATTTATGGAGTCGCATGCTCTTAGCGATGGAGGAAAGATTGCGTGTTTACGGAAGACAGTCTCCGAATCATCGGCTGGCTACGGCACGCGCCATTCGTTCATTAGAGGCTGCCAAAAGTCGTTTTGAGTTAAATTTCTCTGTCGTGGCTTCGATTGAAGGGTTCTTTATTCAAACCCTTAAGGCTTTTGCCGCTCAACCGAAGTAATCTTTGCGATGACTACGGAGGCTTATTTACCAGGAGAGGAGGATGCCGAGGATAAGCGTTTGATGGAAAGAGTGGCACAAGGGGATGACGATGCTTTGCGATTATTGGTAGAACGTCACCACCCTCGTTTGGTGGGTTACCTTAAGACCGAAGTGGGCTCACTGGCCACGGCGGAGGAATTAGCGATGGAAGTTTTTATTCGTTTGCACCGAAGTGCACCGCGTTGGCGCCCTGAAGCCAAACTTTCAACCTATCTTTTTCACATCGCACATAACCTCGTTCTCAATGAATGGCGCCGCAAATCTCGTAAGCCAACACACTCGATCGACGCCTTAATTGAAACAGGTGATCATGATCAGGAGTCTGCTCGGCGGGTTGGGGAGTTGGAGGAGTCCTTTGCACGAGCGTTGCAGCAAATTCCCCCAGTGCAGCGCACCGCCCTCACCTTTTTGGTACAACAGGATATGACCTATGAGGAGATTTCGGCCGTGATGAAAGTGCCTGTTTCCACCGTAAAAACTTGGATTTTTCGAGCCCGAACCCAGCTGAAAGACCTCTTAAAAGACCACTATGGCACGCGCTAATTCTTGCAACTATCGCCCTTTTGCGGGGTTAATCATTTGAACGACTATGGCTGAAATCCCTGAGCCAGATTTTGAACGTGACCTTGCTGCTTACCTTCGCCGCGAGTCGAAGATTCCTGTGCCCGGATTATCTTTGCGTGTTGCTCAACGAGTTCGCCATCAGCGTCAACGCTCACGGATCATTTTATGGACATCGCTAAGCTCCGCTTTGGCTGCCTGCCTGGTCTTGGCCTTTGTTTTACAAAGTGAACCAACCAGTCTTCCAGCATCGGTTGTTGCTCAATCTAGTAGTCACCCTGCTGATTTGGATAGTGAGACTGATTGGTTAAATGGTGCGAGTGATCTTAAGTTGATTGCGCCGTTAATGAATCAGCAAAACTCTTTTGTCTCCGAGGTGTTAACCTCGACCGATATTTAAAATGAAAAAACTAACCATCTTCTTTTTGTTTACCGTTTCTATCCTTTATGCTGCGGAGGAAGCTCCTCGCCAAGAAAAGCCCCCAGGTATGCCTAAGTCGCGTAACGCGGAATCACCTTTGGGGGAAATTCAATCCATTCGTAAGATTTTAGAGCTCCCGCCAGAGCGTTTATCTCGTTTACGTGGATTTATTCAGCAGGTTGAGAAACTATCTCCCGATGATCGTCGCGATATTGCACAACGATTAGAGGCTTTAGAAAAAGCTTCTCCGTCAGAGCGTCGACAAGGACTAAAGGAAATTCGGGAAAAGTTGATGCGAGCCTCTTTTGGTGCACGTATTTTCGACTACCATCTTAAGAAGTTACCTCCTGCAGAGGCTAAGCAACAGCGTGAAGCTTTTGAAAAACTTAGTCCCGATGAGAAAAAAGCGCTGATTCGCGAATTGGCAGAAAAGTATAAGTCCGAATTGGAAACTCTTCGTAAGAAGCGACGTGAACATGAAAATCAAGGGCAGGAAGTTCCTCACCCAAAGCCTTTGCCTGAGGAGATGTCTGAATCCTTGCCCCCGCCTCCTGAAGCTTAACTTTGCAGAGGATTCAAAGAATCGTAATCGCCGGCTTTCCAGCGATTGTGTGCCCAGAGCCAATCGGAACAGGCTCGATCAGAAGACCTCAGGTAGTTTTCTAACCATTGGTTGGATTCTGAGGTTAGTCCCACTGAATCGCGAGCTTGGAGCGGGCTGACTTTAAGCACACAACGCCAGAATCCGGTACGTTCCGCCCAAAAAACGAGGCGATGAGCTTGGAAACGTTGAGCGATAATCCCTGGTAGATCAGTGGCTGCACAGGGTTTACCGAGAAAATGAATGCGCGATCCTTGTTGGGTATTTTGATCAAAAAGAATAGCAGCGATTTGTCCTTCGCGAACCGCTTTCATCACTTGGCCGAATCCTTCTCGGCGGGAAACAAGTTTGACGCCAAATCTTTGCCGAGAATTCTTAACCCAGGTTTCTGCGACTTTGACATCGAGTGGACGGTAGAGTGTTACCCAGTCTTTTTTGCCTAATTCGGGGTCTAAAAATTTTACCGCCGTCATCATTTCCATGAGGGTGAGATGGGGAATGAAAAGCACCGTTCCTTTATCTGTGCTTCGGAGGGGACTTGTTTCGGTCGTTATACTTTCATCAAGCTGTATGCGCTTCCGAACTTCAGCTTCGCTGAAAGAAGGTGAGGCAATGGCATAAAGAGCCATTTCGGCGGTGCGACGACAAGAGGTTAAAGCGATTTTATTTCGCCAGGCTTCCGATTTTTCTGGGAATGTATCGGCGAGATTTTTCCGAATGATTTTTTTTCTTAAAATCCAGATCAATCCACCTAAGACCCAAGTATTGGCACGGGCAAAAACCTCGGGTAATTTGGCCAACAACCAAGAGTAGGTGGCGAGCAAGGTGTACATGAGATTTATCGACCTTCGGCTTTTAAGATTTCTGAGATATCGGGGACGGAAATTTTTCGGCGCCCCAGTTCGTCGCGGGCGAAGTATTTGTCGGGTTGTCTGACTAAATCAAAAGGCTCATCGGGTAAATTATCTTCATCGAATTCCATTTCATCGACCGCATCAATCTCGTCGAAGATGTGAGAGAGCCGAAGCGGTTCTCCTTCAATGACAGCTGCGGGATTTTGGAAAGTACCGTTTTTTAAGAGATTAATAAAAAGGCAGGGATAGAAATCTGCTTCATAGGGTTCGAGAAATTTACTGACCCATTGGCCAGGGACTTCCCAGCGACGATTGAGAATAACGACGTCAGAAAAGTGAATGCAGGCTTGATACCACTCCGTCAGTTCGTGGTGGCGTGAGGCGAGGGGGCAATCGACGATAGTGAGGATTCGTTGACATTGCCAACGTGAGGTAGCGAGAGCCCGGTGGATGGCCTCCATTTGATCCACAGGCGATAATTTTCCTTGGGTTACGAGAATCGCGGCATCCTCTTGTCCGGGTTGCGGGATTGTCGCTTCACCATTCTGAAAATTCCAACTATCGCCTTCCGTGGTGGATTCTGACTTCTCGAAGAGAACTCTTATTTTTTTACCTTCGGGCCAAGCATTCGTGGTTAGTTCCTTGATGGCAATGGCGCGACCCGAGCCAGTCGCACCAAGGAAAATGATTAGGGGTGTCATGCCTTACGTCCGCATCGACCAAAGGGTGAATTTTGTCCACGGTCTCTCATCCAATGATCAACGGCAACAAGGGCGGCCATCGCTTCAACGATGGGTACAGCTCGTGGGAGGACGCAGGGATCATGTCGGCCTTTGGCGCTTAGTGATGTGGCTTTCCCGTCTGGGCTAACCGTTTTTTGTGGCTTCATCACGGTAGCGGTGGGTTTGAAGGCGATGCGGATGACGACATCTTCTCCATTGGTAATACCTCCTTGAGTTCCACCCGAACGATTGGTGAGTGTGCGGATGCGACCGCCTTTGCGGATAAATAAATCGTTGTGTTCACTACCTCGCAGTTGTGTGCCAGCGAAACCACTGCCAATTTCAAATCCCTTCGTCGCAGGTAATGAGAGCATTGCTTTGGCTAAATCAGCTTCGAAACGATCGAAGACGGGTGATCCGAGACCTGCAGGAAGACCTGAAATGACGCAACAGATGACTCCACCAACCGAATCGCCATCTTGGCGAGCGGCCTTGATGCATTCCTCGATTTTTTCTGCAGTCGCTGGATGAGGGCAACGCGTGGGACTGGCATCGACTTGTTTCTGCGTTGGTGTTTTTGCTAACGCAGGCATTTGAATGTCAGCAACCGATTCGACCCACGCGGTGATTTGAGCACCGCAGGCATGTTTTAAAACAGTTTTGGCGACAGCACCAGCGGCGACGCGAGCGGCGGTTTCGCGTGCAGAAGAACGACCTCCTCCTTCGACTGCGCGGATGCCGTATTTGGTATCATAAGTGAAATCTGCGTGGGAGGGCCGATAAGCAGATTTCATTTCTGTGTAGGCCTGCGGACGCTGATCCGTATTGCGAATCAGAATAGCAATGGGAGAGCCGAGGGTAAGGCCTTGTGCTGAGACGCCAGATAGAATTTCTGGAATATCCCCTTCCTTGCGTTGGGTGGTTAAGGCGCTTTGTCCAGGGCGACGTCGATCCAGTTCATGTTGGAGGAATTGGGAGTCGAGGGGCACACGAGGAGGGCATCCATCAATGATGACACCGAGAGCGGGTCCATGGCTTTCGCCAAAAGTTGCAACGCGAAAAGTGTGTCCGTGAATATTACCCATAAAAAAGAAGTAGCTTAAAAAGAGAACGCCGCCAAGCCAAGAGGCAGGGCGGCGTTCTTATGGCGAGACCGCCCGAAGTTTTAACGACGGAGGTTTACGCTAATCTTGGAGACAAGCTGTTGGCTTTGTTCGCAATTACCGAAGAATCCGTAGAGAATGGTAACTTCGGTGTAAGACTCGTTCTTCTCTTTGTTCTCTACCTTTGTGATATTAATTTTGATTTCGATATCGCCGATAGCACGAGCAAAGACGGTCGTGTCGAAAGGCTTACCAGTAGCATCACCACGGTGATCCGTTTCGCCCATGCGTTTCATAGATTCGGAGTTGGAGTCAATCGCACGCTTTACGGCATTAAATACGGCTTCAGGCTCAGCCTTGTAACGCGTGGTGAGTTTGCCCGTGGCGTTAGAATAAAGGGAGCTGGAGTTGTCTGGATTATCCACGCCAACGTAAGTTGTGCAGCCCACAAAGGCTAACGAAGTGGCGAGGAGGGCATAGGTGGCGACGTTCTTCATAGAGGTTTTTATCAAAGTACCCCTTAACAAGCATACCAAGGGCTTTATGGCAACCCCTTTCGCCACCGCTCCCATGAGCTAAATTGGTCTGTTTTGTAATTAAAAAGTCATTACAAATCGCTTTTTCGGTCTCGTTCAAGGCGATAGGCGCAGGATCTCTCTCTAAGAAAGGGTGACATTTAATGAAAATTTGTTCACTCATTTATTATTTAAATCATTCAATAACAGGGATTTACATAAAATATTATAAAATTAACCCCAAAAAGTTGGAGAGAGCTGATCCCTGCCTGTGAATGGTGTTAACAATAACCTGGGGCAAAAACCTTGACGAGTGGGGCATAGTGGCGAAAAGTGGGTGAGTAGGGCGAGTTAGCCCAACCCCATGTCTATTGGTCAAAATTCCAGTCTATTTACTGGCATCCATCACGGAAAGTTGGATGAGAAGAATCGTGTGACCATTCCTGCGGCCTGGCGTTTTGAAGGTTCGGGTGAAATGACCTTTTTAGCGATGTATCATCCGGCGGTTGGATCGATTGTGGTTTTCCCACCATCGATGGTGAAGCGTATCTCAGAAGCGGCCTCGCAAGTCACGGTCAGCGATCCGGATAAAATGAATGCGCTGAGTTTATTAGGCGCCAATAGTATTCAAGTGTCGTGCGATAAAGCAGGTCGCATCACACTCAACGAACACGTCGTGAAAGAAGCGAATCTGGATCGCGATGTGATTTTCAAAGGTGGTTTCACGACATTCCAGATCTCAGCCAAAAATCCGCCCAAGACGGATCGCGATTCGGAAAGCACTCGCGTGATTCTGCGCGCACTGCGCGAACTCGGGATATGACCATGTATCCAAAAGTTACTTACACAACTCACACTTTATTCACATTTTAATTTTTCATGACTAACCACGTGCCAGTCCTGTTGGAGGAGTGTTTAACACTGCTCAACCCACAGAACGACCGTGCTTATCTGGATTGTACTTTTGGTGGAGGTGGACACAGCGCAGCGATTTTAGAAAAAGCCGCGACTGCTACCGTTGATGCCTTGGATCAAGATCCAACGGCTGCTGAACGTGCACAAACCTTGGCTACACGTTATCCAGGGCGTTTGCGTTTTCATGCGGAAAATTTTCGTAACCTTGACCGCGTTCCGGGTCGTTTCGACGGTGTTCTGATGGACATTGGGGTGTCTTCACATCAGTTGGACGCTCCGGAGCGCGGTTTCTCTTTTCGTTTCGATGCGCCGAATGATATGCGTATGGATACGCGTCGGGGCAGAACGGCTGCCGAATTTTTAGAGCAAGCGAATCGGCAAGAGCTGGAGAAGGCAGTGCGTGATTATGGTGAAGAGCCTCGTTGGTTTCGCATTGTGAATGCCATCGAATCCGCCCGCGGTAGCGGAAGACTTTCACGAACCGCTTCTTTTGCTCATTTGGTAGCAGAAGCAGCTCCGCCTCCACCTGGACCACGCGGTCCACACCCTGCGACGAAAACTTTTCAAGGTGTACGCATTGCGATTAACGATGAGTTAGGCGCTTTATCCGAAGCCTTGCCTAAGGCTTTTGCCAAACTGAAACAAGGCGGAGTCTTAGCGGTTATCTCTTTTCATTCACTGGAAGATCGTTTGGTAAAACGCTACATGAATGGTGTGAGCGGTCGCCCGTTGGACCGAGAGGACAATCGCACTCAAGATGAGCGGGTGAAGTTGGCTGAATTATTAACGCGCAAAGCAGTGCAACCCTCGGCGGAGGAGCAAAGTCGTAATCCCCGCAGTCGTTCGGCCCGTTTACGGGCGGTAAGGAGGATTGCGCCATGACCGGGAGCCGATTTTTTGCTGCGTGTATGGTTGTGGCGACCGTGGCTACGGGAGCCATTGGCTTAATTAACATCATGAAGTTACGCCTGCGGGCGGATGATGTGGGTGTACACATTGTGCGAATTGAACGATCGATTCAGGAATCGAAAAAGGAACTCGATGCTTTAAAGCGACAACGCGATTTCGCACAGGATACGGTGCAACTCATCCAGCGAGTCGGCGATGATTTAAAACCACCCGCCCCTGAACAGGTCGCCTGGTTACGCATTACTCCAGGAATTTCCGCAGCTAATACGAAAAACAAAATTGTCGTTAGTCCACGAATGACTGCGATGGACATCGCCTTTCAGCCCTTAGCGGATCAGGGGGGAACTCGTACCCGATGACTCTTCCTCACGCCAGGCGATTGCGCTTCCGTTCGCTCGCCTGGATCGTGTCCCTTTGTTTCTTAGCGGTCATCGCTCGGCTCATTTGGTTGCATTGGGTGGAAGCACCTGCGCTTTGTGCCGAGGCTTTTCAAGCGCGTAGCGTCTTTAAGGAAATCGAATGTCGGCGAGGCGAGATTCGTGATGCCAAAGGAAATTTATTAGCCGTATCCGAGGACGTTTGGGATATTGGCGTGGATCCTGAGTCGCTGAAAAAAGAAGAATTAGGTAAAGCGACAGAAGTTGCTAAAATTTTACGCATCCTGCCTTCGTTCGTGCAACAGGCATTCAATACGACCGTGCGGGTCGATGGGGAAGGAAATGAAAGACGAGTGCGTTGGGTTGTTTTGGCCCGAGACTGCGATGAAAAAACCGTCAAATTAATTCAAGCGCTCAATGTCAAAGCTTTGCGCGCGGAGTTAAAGTATCGCCGTAATTACCCGAGTGCAAGTTTGGCCTCACATGTTATCGGTTATGTTAATAAAGAAGGGCAAGCGGCGATGGGTATCGAAAAAGTGATGAATGATTTTCTCGAGGGACAAAAAGGCTGGATTGAATCGGAGCGCGATGGACGTCGGCGAGAAATTGCCAGTATTCGTTTACGAGAAGTTGCCCCGATTGATGGCAATACCGTGGTACTAACCATCAACAGTTTCGTACAAAAATTTTGTGAAGATGCTTTAGCTCAAGCCATAGCGGAGTATAAGCCACTCAGTGGAGTGATTATCGTGAGTGAGCCCAAAACCGGGCGAATTCTGGGGTTAGCGAATTGGCCTACTTTTGATTTAAATAAATTTTTTGATAGTCAGGCTGCTCCCCTCGAGAACCAAAGAAATCGTGCCGTAACGGACGTGTATGAGCCAGGTTCAGTATTTAAAATCGTTTCGATTGCAGGTGCACTGGAGGAGCGTCTCATTACTCCTGAATCGATTTACGACTGTAGCCTCTCCGCCGTGCCTTATCGTGGCCGAATGGTTTCTATGCCAGCGGACTCTCATCCTATCGGCGTCGTGAATGTTCGAGATATTGTTCGAGAGTCGTCTAATCGTGGTACGGTTCAGATTGGAATGTTGTATGCTGAAAAAATGGGAGAAGATCGTTTTGATCAACTCATTCGCTCTTTTGGTTTTGGTGAAAGTTCAAAGATTATCACGGGTTCAGAAGTTCCTGGATTGCTAATTAAACCAGCCAAATGGGATGGTATCACGATATCCCGTATTCCCATGGGGCACTCGGTTAGTGTGACAGCCATGCAAATGCATTATGCCATGTCCGTGATTGCCGCAGATGGGCTTTTGATGCAACCGCAGTTAGTTTTACGGGTGGAGGATTCAAAAACCAAAGAGGTCATTTTAAATTATCCGCCACGTGCTCGTGGTCGTGCCGTGAAAAGTTCAACAGCCGCGAGTGTGGCCCAGTTATTAAGAGCGGTTTGCAGTAAAACCGGTACAGCTCCCATTGCGGATATACCAGGTTACGAAGTGGCTGGTAAAACAGGCACCACGCAAAAAATTATCAACGGTAAATATTCGAACACACATCACGTCGCTTCCTTTTCGGGATTCTTTCCTTATCAAAATCCACGCCTTGCGATTACGGTGATTTTGGATGATCCGCAAACGGGTGGTGGCGTTGCCTATGGAGGCAAGATGGCGGCTCCCATTTTCCGTGAAGTCGCAGAAAAATGTATTCAATGGTTAGAGATTGCTCCGGTTAATTCAGCCACGCGCCTCGTGGCCAAAACTGAGCCATGATTCCCCAACACCTAGCCTCGTTACCTCGAATGTCTTCACCTACACTCCATTCCTTACTTCAGAATATACCTGTGCTTGGTCGTTCGGGAGATTGGCAGGTTCGCATTACGGGATTAGTCACGGATAGTCGTCGGATTTTGCCAGGGTCTCTTTTCTTTGCTTTGCCAGGATTACGAACCGATGGGCATGCCTTTATCAACGATGTGATTGCACGGGGTGCGGCGGCGATTATCTCAGGTCAGCCAGTCTCGGGCTTGCCAGCTGTGGCTGCGGCACAAGTGCAAGAGCCTCGGAAGGTTTTAGCTGAAGTCGCTCGTCGTTTTTATGGTCATCCCGAATCATCGTTAAAATTGGTTGGCGTTACCGGAACCAATGGGAAAACGACCGTCAGTACTTTACTCCGTCATTTGTTACAAGCGGATGGTGGTCAATGGGGATTGATTGGTACAGTACGCTACCAATTAGGCCGTCGCTCTATTCCTTCCTACAAGACGACGCCCGAATCCGCTGATCTTGCTGGGTTTTTTCGGCAAATGGTAGATGCTGGCTGTGAAGGGGCTTGTCTGGAGGTTAGTTCGCATGCTCTGCATCAAGATCGCGTGCATGGTTTTCATTTTCAAGCGGCGGCTTTCACGAACCTCACGCGAGATCACATCGATTACCACGGTAATTTTGAAAATTATTTTCAAGCAAAGCAGGCTTTGTTTGATGGGCGAAACGGAACGATACCCGAGGTGTCGGTTATCAATCGTGATGATCCTTCGGGATGTGTTTTGGCGGAGTCCTGTCAGCGTCGAGGAAAGGTCATTACTTTTGGATTGGCGCCAGAAGCGGATCTTCGGGCAAGCAATATCGTTTTTAATCAACGCGGAGCGTCTTTTATTGTGCATTGGGAGGGACAGTCAGCGCACTTCGTTTCTCCGCTTCCAGGAGACTATAACGTCTCAAATGTGCTTTGTGCCCTGGCGTTAGCTGCTGCGTTAGGACGTAATCCCTTGAGTCTGACGGAAGCCTTAGCGTCTTTTGGGGGAGTGCCTGGTCGAATGGAGCGAGTGGAAGCTGGACAGGCTTTTCCTGTTTATGTCGATTACGCCCACACCGATGATGCGTTGCGCAATGTGCTGCGCATGTTGCGATCGATTACCCCTGGCCGAGTGTTCTGTGTCTTTGGTTGTGGGGGCAATCGCGATCGAGGAAAACGTCCAGCCATGACGAAAGTGGTGACGGAGTTAGCCGATCAAGCTTGGGCGACCGCGGACAATCCACGCAAAGAATCCATTCAGTCGATTTTTGCGGATATGCGTGAAGGTTTAGGTTCCTTACCGAATCTAGAATTTATTCCAGATCGGCGCGAAGCGATTGGTCGAGCTCTAGCCGCTGCCAAGGCTCAGGATTGCGTTTTGATTGCGGGTAAAGGCCATGAGACAACGCAGGAGTTTTTTGATACGGTGGTGCCGTTTGATGACCGTCTCGTTGTTCGAGAATTGTTAGAATTGAGAAAGGGGGCCGCGTCATGATGTTTCGTTTTTCTCCAACCCAACTCGCGGAGTGGTCAAAGGGAACGTGGAATCATTTGCCCGTGTTACCGATTAAAGGTTTCACAACGGATACACGAGTGCTTCAGCCAGGAGAAATTTTTGTCGCACTCAAAACAGCCCGTCGTGATGGGCATGATTATTTAGCCGAGGCTCGTGCCCGTGGGGCAGCAGGAGCCATTGTTTCCCGATCAGTAGACGATGCGTTACCGCAACTATTGGTGGAAGAGGGTTTGCATGGTCTACAAAGAATTGCTGCGGCGTGGCGTCGACAATTTCCAGGAAAGATTGTGGGTATTACTGGTAGCGTGGGCAAAACATCAACCAAAGACCTTTTAGGAACTTTACTTGGTCCAACTGCTTTTGTTACGGAGGCGAATTTAAATAATACGATTGGCGTTCCTCTGATGGTCTTGAAACTGCGAGCCGAGGAACATCGTTTTGGCGTGATTGAAGCAGGTATGAGTCTTCCTGGAGAATTAAAAATTTCTGCGGAATTACTTCGACCGGATCTCTCGATTATCACGGCCGTTGCTCCAGTCCATTTGGAAGGTGTCGGATCTTTAGCAGGGATCGCGCATGAAAAATCTCAACTCGCAGCTGCGGTGGTTGAGTCTGGGAAAGTCATTTGTCCCTTATCTCTTCTCGCTTGGCCACACTTTGCTCAATGGGCGAAGCGGACGATTGCGGTTCAGTTTATTGGCGAAGAGAGGGTGGAGGCGGTTCCTGCGAAAACCGTTCAGGCTTCGCTTGTACAAGAGAAGGCCCAGTTGGTTCTGACGGTGGATGGCGAATCTTTCCCGATTAATCCTATGTCAGAAGGATTAGCGCGTAATGCTGCCTTGGCTATTATCGCGGCGAAAGAACTGGGTTTAAGCCAAACGCAAATTGCTAAAGCTATCTTGCAATGGAAGCCCTCAGCAGGACGAGGAAGTATTCATGTTTTAGGTGATTCTATTTTTTATCTCGATTGTTATAATTCGAGTCCCGTTTCTCTTCTTGATGCAGCGAAATGTTTTCATCGCTTGAGTCAGGCTGATGCTCGACCACGACTATTTGTTCTCGGTGGTATGGCGGAATTAGGCCAAGAGGCGAAAGTTCTCCATCGTCAATGTGGACAGCAGTTACCCTTACGAGCGGGTGATAGTGTGATTGTTTTGAGTGGTGAGGCTGCGTCTTATTTGGAGGGCATTACCACATCAGGGGTCCGCAAAGAACTCGCCGATTCTCTGGCTGCCGTTCACCGCGTTATAGAAAGTCACTCAGGTTATATTTTTGTTAAAGGCAGTCGCTCCTGCACTTTGGAGAAGGCTTTGCCTGCACCACTACAATCTCAAATTTCTTTTCATTAAAGCATGCTTTATTATCTCCATCTTTTAGAGTCCTCGTGGGGACCTTTTCGACTTTTTGAGTATATTTCGGTGCGAGCCATTTTAGCGGGCGTGACCGCTTTGTTTTTGGGCATGCTTTTATCTGGCCCCATGATTCGGGTTTTGAGTCGATTACGTCAGCCCGAGCGATCGGCGAAGTTGATGGGAGATTTGGCTAAAGAGGGTGGAAAAGTTCCCACCATGGGTGGGCTTTTAATGGCAGCGGCGATTATTCCATCGGTTTTACTATGGGCTAAGCCAGGCGTCTTGGTTTTGGCTGCACTGTTTTCATTCGTTGGTATGGGCTTGGTTGGTTTGTGGGATGATTGGCTGAAAGTGCGACGAGCTAGTTCGGATGGAATCCCCGGTCGGGTTAAACTACTCGGACAAGCGGTCGTTGCTATCCTTACTCTCGGCATTGTCCTTTGTGATGCCCGCTATCGTTCGAGTCTCTGTGAGATTTGGTTACCCGTGATGGATAAGCCAATTTGGTCGGCGACGGTTGAACAGGTTCCCTATGCACTCTGCCTTTTGGTCGCTGGACTTTTTATCACCATTGTGTGCGTGGGTTCCTCAAACGCGGTGAATTTAACCGATGGTTTAGACGGCCTAGCCATTGGCTGTGTATTAATTACTACCGTCATTTTAGGTTCGATTGCTTACCTCGTTGGTAATCACAACTTTGCTAGTTATTTACGGATTAGTTATGTTCCCGATGCGGGAGAGTTGGCGGTTTTTTGTGCGGCTTTAGTTGGTGGCGGTTTGGTTTTCCTTTGGCACAATGCAGCTCCAGCTGAAGTTTATATGGGCGATGTTGGTGCATTAGGAATTGGGGGAGCTTTGGGCACTGTCGCCTGTTTGATGCATCAACCTTTCTTGTTGGCTATCGCTGGAGGTGTTTTCGTCCTCGAAGCCCTTTCTGTTATTTTGCAAGTGGCCTACTTTAAACGCACGGGTGGCAAGCGACTCTTTTTGATGACGCCCATACATCATCACTTCCAGAAAAAGGGCTGGCCTGCGACGAAGGTCGTGGTGCGTTTCTGGATTCTCTCTCTTCTCTTTGGCTTTTTAGGCCTTCTCTCTCTTAAATTACGATGACCGAAATTCCTGAACAGTTACGCAAGCGTTTGACTCGTCCTGCTGCTATTTTTGGTGGTGGAGTGAGCGGTCGTGCGGTGGCGGAAGCTTTAAGCTACTCTGGTTCAGCCTCGGTTATCTATGATGAAAAAGGGGAAAATCGTGTTTTTGGGGAAACAGAAGCTAAACGTCACGATCTCGTTATTTATAGCCCAGGTTTTCCGCAGCCACATCCGTGGTTACTTGCAGCCCGACGTGCTGGCCTCATGTGTTTAAGTGAATTAGATTTTGGCTCACTGCTTTGGTCGGGTCCGACTGTGGCAGTCACGGGAACGAATGGAAAAACGACATTAACAGAGTTCCTTTCTTTTGCCCACAAGCGCGCTGGGCAAAACGCCATTGCTTGTGGCAATATTGGCTTACCTTTAACGGCTATTGCTAACACGGCGACCAATGCGACTTTCTTGGCGGTGGTGGAAGTCAGCTCATTTCAGAGTGAGGATTTACGTTATTATTCACCCGAGACGGTTTTGTGGATTAATTTCGACGAAGATCACCTCGATCGGCATGGCGATTGTGAGACCTATTTCCGTGCTAAGTATAAATTAGTTGAACGCATGGTTCCTGGGGGAACTCTGATTGTCGGTGAATCAGTCGTGGCTTATGCCAAACAATTCGGTATCGAGCTTCCTGAACACACGATTGTAGCCAAACGAGAGGATGTTGTTGAGGTTCTACCTGAAGGTTCGGTCTTTCGATCATGGCCACAGCAAGAAAATTGGGCTTTAGCCGTTCGTTATGCCGAAGCCAAAGGACTGTCACGGCAATCGCTTGAAGAATCAGCTAAGTTATTCCGTTTGGCTCCCCATCGTTTGCGTAAAGTAGCGGAGGCCAAGGGAATTGAATTTTGGAACGACTCGAAGGGGACCAATTTCCACTCCGTTTATGCCGCTCTGGCGCAATTTAGTGTACCTGTTCGTTGGATAGGGGGCGGGAAGTGGAAGGGGGGAGATTTAAAGCATTTCGTGCAGCAGATTAATCCTCACATCGAGGCGGCTTATCTCATCGGTGAGACGGCCCCCGACTTGCAGAAATTTTTTGCAGAGCTTGGGAAAAATGCGCGGTGCTATTCTTCCTTACAGGATGCTGTGGTGGCAGCCACCAAGGATGCTCACGGGCCGATGGCTATTTTACTAAGCCCAGGCTTTTCCAGTTTTGATATGTTCAACGGCTATGCCGAACGCGGTCTCGTTTTTGAACGAGCTGCCACCTCTTTATGCCAACGACTTTAATTTCCAACTAACCCAAAACTACCATGCGACCCATCCTCACCATCAGTGCCGTTGTTCTTCTCCATCTCTGCGTGCTCGCAGTGCTTGTCGGAGTTAATGGCTGCCGAAGTACCAGTGGACTAGAAAAAGATCCTGACCTTGCTGCTTATGCAGCTGGTGGACGTGCTTCTTCT
>CANIUQ010000025.1 GCA_947470855.1 Opitutia bacterium
TCACCCTTCGGAATCGAAAAACTCTCAAGGGAGTCTCGCCAAATTTTGCCCTTCAGCTGTGCTGTCTTTAAACGATTTTTCGCAAAGCGAATCTGGTGTGAATTGCAGTCAAATCCCTGCACCCGATGTCCACGTTGTGCCAGAGATTCCAACATCCTTCCCGAACCACAGGCGGGTTCAAGAATCGAGAGTGGAGCTTTTAATCTCGGTGCATGTTTGCGTACCACCGCCTCAATGAAACGTGTTTCGGGTTTCGTGTAATCAGCGTAAACCATATCGTAATACAACGGAGAGTCGTACCACGCGGTCGACGAGGACTTCACGGGCTGCTGAGACATGGAGTCGATGTCTTACTGATAAATTTCGCCGCCTTTTTCGCGAAACTCTTTGGATTTTTCTGCCATCCCACGCGAGAGAGCTTCTTGTTCGGAAACACCCTGCTCTTCAGCAAATTTACGAATATCATCAGAGATGCGCATTGAGCAAAAATTCGGTCCACACATCGAACAGAAATGTGCCGTCTTGGCAGACTCCTGCGGTAATGTTTCGTCGTGATATTCTTGCGCGCGCTCGGGATCCAAGGCCAAAGCGAATTGATCCTCCCAGCGAAACTCAAAACGAGCTTTAGAAAGTGCGTTATCGCGACGTTGAGCAGCGGGATGGCCTTTGGCAAGGTCAGCCGCGTGGGCAGCGATTTTATAAGCAATGACTCCTTCGCGCACATCGTTCTTATTTGGCAGACCCAAATGTTCTTTCGGAGTGACGTAGCAAAGCATCGCCGTGCCGTACCAACCAATCATCGCTGCACCGATGGCTGAGGTAATATGATCGTATCCAGGAGCGATGTCGGTCGTTAAAGGCCCAAGGGTGTAAAAAGGCGCTTCGTGACACCACTCCAACTGTTTATCCATGTTTTCTTTAATCATGTGCATCGGCACGTGACCGGGGCCTTCGCACATCACTTGCACCCCACGTTCCCAAGCGCGTTTCGTCAGTTCGCCTTGTGTTTTTAATTCGGCAAATTGCGCCTCATCATTGGCATCGGCAATCGATCCGGGGCGAAGTCCATCACCAATCGAGAAACTCACATCATACGCCGCCATGATGTCACAAATTTCATCCCAATGGGTGTAGAGGAAATTTTCTTTATGATGGGCGAGACACCACTTTGCTAAAATCGAACCGCCACGGGAAACAATTCCGGTGACTCGTCGTGCGGTAAGCGGAATGTAAGCCAAACGCACGCCAGCGTGGATGGTAAAGTAATCGACGCCTTGTTCGGCTTGCTCGATTAAAGTATCGCGGAAGATTTCCCAAGTTAAGTCCTCGGCGCGGCCATTGACCTTTTCGAGTGCTTGGTAAATCGGCACTGTACCAACGGGTACGGGGCAATTACGTAAAATCCATTCGCGGGTTTGGTGAATATTTTTTCCCGTGGAAAGATCCATCAAGGTATCGCCACCCCACTTAATCGACCAACGCATCTTCTCGACTTCTTCTTCGATGGAAGAAGCCACCGCTGAATTACCAATATTCGTGTTAATTTTAACTAAAAAATTCCGTCCGATAATCATCGGTTCGAGTTCTGGGTGATTGATATTTGCGGGAATAATGGCGCGACCGCGGGCAACTTCATCGCGCACAAACTCAGCCGTTATCTCTTTCGGGATAGCAGCTCCGAAGGATTGACCGGGGTGTTGAAAGTCGAGTGCATGGCGAGGCAAGATTCCGGTGGCACGTGCCTCTTGAATTTTCATATTCTCGCGAATGGCGATATACTCCATCTCTGGCGTGATGATGCCTTTTTTCGCGTAGGCTAATTGAGTGGGACGCTGGCTTGGCTTGCCTTTATAGACCTTACGATCGGCGCGATTGAACTGTACCAGACGATTGCGCGAGGTTGCCCGCTGTGCCGTCTCGGCGTGTTTCCAAGATAAGTAGCCATCGTCCTCTGGTTTCAATTCACGACCGGCAACCGCTTCCACGTCACCTCGCTCTAAAATCCAGCCCAAGCGGACAGCAGGAAGTCCTAATTCCACATCTTTATGAAACGCTGGATCACCCCAAGGGCCGGAAGTGTCGTAAACACGTAGAGATTCATTGGGAACGATTGTCCCATCGGGTCGACGGGTCGGTGCGAGAGTGATTTCGCGCATAGGCACTTGGATATCAGGGCGCGAACCTTGAACCGTAATACGTTTCGATTTCGGAAAGGGTGAAGTTTTGTCGTTGACCATGGTGTAAAGGAAAAGTGTGAGAAATGAGATAAATGCAAAAAGACGACCAGAGAGGTTCGCTGGACGTGGGTAGAGAATGATTTTTAAAAATCCACTTCCTACGGCGCAGCGCGCATCAGGTACAAGGGTTCGAGGCGTAACCTCATCTCAGTCCAACTTGGACTCCCCTGGGAAAGCATTGTAAGGAACTACTTCCAGCAAAGCCGAGAAGAGCCGAGAGGCAATGAGATAGCGTAAACCCCGTAAGGGTTTACAAAATCGACCAGCCAATGCCTTTTTAAGCGCAGTTCGTAGAAAGTTGAGCGCGGAGGTACTCCACCGTGCGGCGGACGTTGGCGTCGACTTCCATTTGATTCCCAACCGTCTTACGGGCGTGGATGACTGTACCATGGTCACGACCGCCAAAGGATTGTCCGATGGAGACAAGGGACATTCCCGTGAGTTGGGTGGTAAGGTACATGGCCACTTGACGGGGGAAAGCGATGTTTTGCATCCGGCGCTTGGAAGTCATGTCCGACATCTGGATGCGATAGTGTTCGGCGACTTTGCGCTGAATCACTTCAACGGTTAGCGTATGACTCGCCTCTTCGACGAGGATATCATGGAGGAGTTTTTCCACTTGGGCGAGTTCTAGGGGCTTTCGAGTCATGCCCGTAAGGCCGAAGATACGCGTGATAGCCCCTTCAAGATTGCGTACATTGCGGGCGATACGCGAAGCAATGAATTCGGCGATTTCAGGGGTAAGTTCTAAACCGCGAGCGAGGGCTTTCTTGCGCAGGATAGCGATGCGGGTTTCGAGTCCAGGAGCTTGAATCGAAGCCACCATGCCCCATTGGAAGCGTGAAACTAAACGCTCGGAGAGTTTGGCGATTTCCGAAGCAGGGCGATCGCTAGTCAGTACCACTTGTTTGTGGTTATTGTGTAATTCGTTAAAGGTGTGGAAGAATTCTTCCTGCGTCGAATCTTTGCCTGAGAGGAAATGAATATCGTCAATCAACAAGAGATCCAATTCACGATAGCGACGGCGGAAGGCGGCGATGCTATTGGTTTGGATGGCTTGGATATATTCGTTGGTAAAAGTCTCAGAGGAAATGTAGGCGATGCGGGCACGAGGATTGGCAGAGTAAACTGAATGCGCGATGGCGTGCATTAAGTGCGTCTTACCGAGACCCGTTGGTCCATGAATAAAAAGCGGATTAAAATTACAGCCAGGATCTTTCGCGACAGCGAGCGCGGCGCCATGAGCCATTTCATTTTCGGGACCGACGATAAAGTTTTCAAAAGTGTTCGTCGCTTTGATAGCGGGAACAGGAGCATGAGCACTCGCACGAGAGGAAGAACGAGTCGGTGCGACTTCTTCAGGAGCAACTTCACGAGTCGCATGACTCGCGGCGGTTAAACGGTATTCCATGTTGCGACCAGCCACGAGTGTGAGCTGTCGACGCAAAATTTCGGAGTAGTTATTGTTCACCCACGCTTCCGTGAGAACCGTTGGAGCCTCCAACACGAGGACATTGCCATCGGCGATGCTGATCGGGCTGAGTGTTGAAATCCAGGTTTCGTAATCGGTACGGTTAAAAATGTTTCGGAGTTCGCTTTTTGCGGTCTCCCAAAGGGAAAGGTGGCTAACTGGGCTGGCCATAGGAAAGTGGGAAGGTTTAGAAAGGTTGTTCACAGGGCTTTTGGAAGCCCTAAAATGAGAAAAGTGAGATTAATTTTTAAACTGGGGTAGGATAAAGACCTAAATGCAATTTGCGTGCCGATTGACTTCAGTTTAGTAGATTGCGTGTAAGTCGTTGATTTTTAAGTTATTAGAGGTGGGGAAAAATCGTTTATAATAGAGTTTGTAAAAAGCGTAAAAGAAATCGATCCGCGGGGTACGAATCGCCTGAATTTGATGACCACTGTGGCAGCACTCTCAAGCGGAAGCATTCCACAGGTTATTAACATCTGGGCTGGTGATAAGAAATGAGAGTTTGTGTTGCACAATCGACACACTGTTGTCGAAGGCCTGTAAAATCAGCACGTTCTCAAGGTGCTGAGTTCTGCCAGATGCGCGTCCCGAAGTTGTCGTAAGTCGTCAAGCCTTTTACACGTCCTCATTTGATCACGAATTTTTCGCGAGCCAGGCAGTCCGTAAGTGAGTGGATGAAGTCGATTCAACATCCAACCCATATCACGTGAGCCCAATCGACTCGCGTGCACTTCGATTGTTAACTCGGTTAAACGAATAATCGCATCCCATCGTTGTTGCACTGAGACGACAGGTCTTTGTTCATTAATGCCATTTAAAGCCGCTTTTACTTCAGAAAAAATCCAGGGATTAGCCAAAGCCGCACGGCCTATCATAATTCCTGATACACCCGCTTCGCGTTGTCGACGGATAGCGGTCGGTCCATCTTTGATATCTCCATTACCGATAACTGGAATCGACACAGCCGCAGCGACTTGTGCAATCCAATCCCAATTAGCTTCACCGGAGTAACCTTGTTCTTTGGTTCGTCCGTGAACGGCAATGGCTTCAACGCCAAGTTTTTCGAGATGAGTAGCGACTTCGACTGCAACAATCGTCGAATAGTCCCAACCGATGCGCATTTTGGCGGTGAGAGGGATGTCAGGAATCGCGTCTTTGACCGATTTGACCAAATCATACAGCAAAGGAGTGCAGCGCAGGAGGCCAGAGCCTGCGTTTTGTTCGATAACTTTATGGGCGGGGCAGCCGAAATTCAGATCAAGGAAATCAGGTCGCATGCGTTCGCAGACCATTTTGGCCGCTTTGGCCATGGACTTAGGTGTCGCCCCAAAAATCTGCACGCCCATCGGACGCTGGGTCTCGGTAAAATCGACCATTTCCCAGGCTTTGGCGTTATCGCGAATCAAAGCCTCGGACTGAACGAACTCGGTGACCATGACATCGGCCCCCTGTTCTTTGCATAATTGTCGAAAAGCGACATCGGTATGACGTGCCATCGGGGCGAGGTAGAGCGGAAACTTCCCAGGACCGAACCAAGGTAACCGAGGCGAAATCTTACTCACGACGCCCTCCCCTATCCTTGAGAGCAGCTTTTAATTTTTTCCAGTGTGCTAAACGTTCGGCGATTGGTGCCTCGGCACCAGCCATACCCGGAGTGTAAAGCGCGAGAGGTTTCGTCAAATAATCCTGTCCACTGATGGCTTCCGGAAATTCGTGACTGTATAAATAATTTTCACCTTGGCCAAGTCGTTTGGCCAACGCCGTATGAGAATCCTTTAAATGTAATGGAACTTCTAGGCGAGGCTGTGATTGCACCGCGTTTTTCGCCGCGGCCAATCCCGTGGTTGCACTATTACTCTTCGGAGAAAGCGCTAAGAATAAAGTCGCGTGGGCGAGATTCAGTTCGCACTCCGGCTGTCCAATCATCTCACACGCTTGAAACGTAGCGACGGCGAGTCCCAGTGCACGCGAATCGGCGAGCCCGATATCCTCAGAAGCGAGAATAACTAATCTTCGTGCGATGAATCGTGGCTCTTCTCCACCCTCCAGCATGACGGCTAACCAATACAAGGCTGCATCAGGGTCGCCCCCGCGGATAGATTTAATATAAGCGGATGCCGTGTCGTAATGGTCATCGCCGCCATCATCGTAACGGATGCGACGTTCTTTGGCGAATTGTGCTAAAGCTTCCTCCGTCACAGAACCCAGAACGGGTGCAGCAAGAACCAGAGTTTCGAGAGAATTAAGGGCGCGACGGCAATCGCCTGAGGACATTTCAGCGATTTGCGTAAGAATTTGATCCGAGACTTTAATGCGTAGAGAGCCCAACCCTCGGGTCTCATCTTCCAAGGCTCGTCTTAAAAATTGAGCGATTTCTTTGCCACTAAGAGGTTCGAGACGAATGAGGTGACTACGGCTGAGCAATGCAGGAATGACGTAGAGACCAGGATTGTGCGTCGTACAGCCAATCAAACGAATGACGCCCGCTTCGACATCGGGTAACAACAAATCCTGCTGTGCTTTGTTGAAGCGGTGGATTTCATCGACCACTAAAAGAATTTTGGCTTCGGGGCGATGGCGAGCGTCCGCAAGGATTTCGCGGATTTCGGGAGTGCCTGAAAGCACGGCGTTGACGCGGACAACGGTGGACTTCGTTTCCGCCGCGATGACTTCAGCGAGCGTGGTTTTACCACAACCCGGTGGACCGTAAAAGATCAGAGAACCAAACTGGTCGTTCTTGATTAAACGAAAAAGAAAAGAGTCCGGACTGAGCACTGCTTGCTGTCCAACCATCTCACTGAGTTTGGTTGGGCGCATGCGAGCGGCCAACGGACGGCGACGCAGGGATTCGGGCTCACTTCTTTCCTCAGGAGCCAAGCCAGGAAGTTTCGCTTGAGAATCGGAGGAAGAAGCGGACACGAGTTAAAAGGGAGTCGGATGGCAGGTTGGCCCGCCACGTTTCTCAAAATACTTTTGGTGGTACTCTTCTGCCATCCAGAAGGGTTGTTCTTCGACGATTTGTGTCACCACCGGTTTTTTATATTTACTCGAGGCATCGACTTGCGCGCGAAGTTCTTCCGCGATTTTACGCTGCTCGGGGGAATGCACAAAAATAACGGAGCGGTACTGGGTGCCGACATCGGGTCCCTGGCAATTCAGTTCCGTGGGATTGTGCATCCTAAAAAAGTAATCAACTAACTGACGATAGGTAACGACTTTAGGATCGAAGATAACTTGCACGACTTCGGCGTGGTAAGTGTCGCCCATGCAGACATCGCGATAAGTAGGTTTCTCGGTTTTTCCACCGCTGTAACCGACGAAGGCTTCTTTGACACCGGGGACGGTGCGAAAATTATATTCGACGCCCCAAAAACATCCGGCACCGAAGGTTGCTTTTTCGAGATTAGAGTTAGGCATAGGAGGAGATTCTTTGGGGGTTCCAGCGAACAAAGATACAGTCAGTAAGAACAAATTACGACTGAGATGAAGCAACTTGGAAAAAGTTAGTTTCATAACCTTTCAAAAACTAATCTAAAACCCCGTCCGAAGCAAGGGGGACCTCGCGTTAGTTGACAATCTCGCGTAAAGCGTTGGCCAAATCCTCAAGTGAATGCGGGGGCGTGGTTCGACCGCGTTCGGGCGTTAGGTAAAAAGTATCGAGAGCGAAACCTTGTTCGGTCGAAATATTGGCAAAAGTAATCGTATAACCTGCCTCTTGGATGGCTCGGCCCAGACGGAAAAGCAGACCGAGGCGGTCATTGCATTGGATTTCAACCACCGAGCGGTCGAGTGTGGACTCGAAGTAAACTTCGACCGTTGCGGCCAGCGGAACGTAAGCTTTGCGGCGAGGAGCGGTTTCGAGCCGATTCTTTTCCTCGAGTTTTACTTGCTCAACAAGGTCAATACCCTGAGCGAGTGAACTAGAAAGAGCCTCAGCAAATTTGGTTTTAGCGTGAGCTTCTTTATCTACGGGAAGAACAACGCGGAAGAAGTCGATCGCCACATCATCACTGCGTGAGTAAGCACGGCAGGAGATGATATTGATGCCTGCGACGGCAAAGGCTCCCGCCATTCGGCTAAATAATCCTGCACGATCCCAAGTAACAACCGTAACAGATGATTGCGAGGAACCTACATCATCAACCCATTCAACAATCGGAGTGAGCGAGGACTCCGCTTGATCCATCGAGACACTTTCGATGAGACGGTGAATAAGCTGAACGTGTTGCGCCACTTCATCCGCACTGACGTGTCGGAAATACCCAGCGGGCATTAAAGTGAAGTGAGCCGCAATTTCATCGATAGGAATGGAACCTTGCAGCAAAGTATGGGTGGTTTGTTGCAAGAGCGAATTACTTTCGTGGTCATTCGCTTCAACCTCTCCCGAAAGATTGGCGAGCGTGCGTCGGAAAAGCACAGTGTGCTGACCGTCCTTAAAATCAGTCCAAAGTTCAGGCGAAGTGGCGCGTGCATCACAGCGCGTGTGCACGTAGAGACTACGCAAAACTTGCTCATCTCCCAATAAACGGGCAAATCGTTCAATGTTATTAGGATCATCGATATCATGCTTTTGCCAGTAAAAGCCCATGATGAGGTGATGGAGAATAACCGCAGAGGCAATTTCGCGTTCTCGGGCGTCAAACCCCAAGCGCTCTAAAATAGCATCGGCGATTGGCACTCCCCTTTCCGCGTGACCGATAATACCATCGGCTTTCGCAATATCGTGGAGGAACAGAATAGCGTAGAGGAATGACGGAGATTCGCCGCCTAGAAGAATATCGCGATAGCGGCGGTTGGAATCTGTATTGCCGCTGTAAATTTCATCCAACTCTAAGAGACAACGCAACGAATGAACGTCTGCTGTCCAGCGATGATAAAATTCAAATTGCACTAAACAGTGCAGCCCAGCGAATTCAGGAACTAAACGGTAAAGTAAATCGTGTTCGCGGAGGGCATTGATTGCTGGGTAGACTCGACCAGCCTCGGTCAGCATCGAACGTAATGCACTGCAGGATGATTCAGCGAAGGCGTGTTCGGGAGTGAGTAAGTGAGCACGTTCACGGACGAGGACGGAGAGAGTACGCTCGGGCCGGGCCTCATGAATTTGGCATAAACGAAACAAGCGTACGAGTCGACCTGGGTCTTCTTCAAAAACGAGACGATGCTGAGCGGAGGCTGTGCCCCCCGGAGTGATACTAAAACCATCAATCAAAAGAGGCTTACCGTAGCCTTTGGGCTCAGGTTCGCTCAAGACAGCTCCTTCCACTAATTCGACACAGCGACGGACGTGATCGGCCGCATCGAAATACTCGCGCATCATGGCACCGATTCTCTGTTTCAAATCCCCAGGGTAACCGAGAGCCTCGGCCATGATACCTTGTCGTTCTAACGAAAGTTGCTCGGTGGGACGTGTCACTTGGAAGTGAAGTTCACAACGCAAGCGTAGGAGACACGCTCTGGCTTCTTCGAATTTTTTCGTGTCATTCACGGGCAACAAACCCGAGGTTGCTAAATTAGAACTACCCGCGGCACCGCGGAAAATGCGGGCCAACCAGATGCAACCCTGTACGTCGCGCAGAGCACCGACGCCATTTTTCAAATCAGGTTCTTGCAGGTAGGCACTACCGCCCGCCTTCTCGCGTCGTTTACGTTGGGATTCGACAATCGATTTGGCCAAGGTTTGCCAAGAAGAGCCGCTGAGCAGTTTTGCGACCTTATCGGCTAATTGGTTATAGGGCTCGGTGGCACCGCAGATGTAACGCGACTCCAAGAGGGCCACTTGCAGGTGCAAATCGTCTTTCGCGAAACTCGCAGATTCAGAAACCGTGCGGACTGATTGCCCGACCTTTAATCCAACATCCCACAAAGGATAGAGGATGGTTTCGACGGCTTTTTTAGTCGTTTCGTTATGTGCTGGCACCAAAACTAACAAATCGATGTCACTGAGTGGGCAGAGTTCGGAGCGACCGTAACCACCTGTTGCGACTAAAGTGAGGCACTCGGCGGATTTTCCAGCCCTGGCATAAAGCGCTTCAAGCACGATATCAATGGCATCGGAGCGGAGTTTAACCACTTCGATAGCGGGAACCCCAGACCGATGTGCGGCCAGCTGAATTTCACGCGATTCTTGTAAAAAAGCTTTGGTACGTCCTGTAAATTCTCCCTCTAACACGGCAGCCCCAGCGAGGCCGTGTTGTAGAGCCGACTTTCTTAATTCGGCGGCAGAGGTTTCAAATTGGGGCGACATCGAAGAAAAGAGACAAATAAACAAACTTCACGGCATCAAGGCCATTGCAATTTCATAGTAAATAGACTTGTTAGAGGCATGTTTGAATGGCTTACCCACTTTTGGTATCATCTTCATAATACCGAAGGACTCAAAGAGACGATTCAAATGGGCGGCATCGCCCTACTCTTCCTCATCATCTTTACCGAGACGGGGCTGCTCGTCGGTTTCTTTTTACCTGGAGATTCTTTACTTGTTACGGCGGGTGTTTTGTCAGCGACCAATGGAGATCGGGTTGCCCTCTTCGATCCGTGGACGCTTTGTTTCTTTCTGATTATTGCGGCGGTTTTAGGTGATCAAACGGGCTGGTGGTTAGGAAATAAGTATGGTCATCGCGTGATGGAGCGACCCGATGGATGGTTGGTGAAGAAAAAACATATTCATGAAGCCCATGAGTATTTCACCAAAGGTGGAGCGTTCTCCATCGTTCTTGCACGTTATGTACCGATTTTGCGCACCTTCGTTCCGTTTGTTGCGGGAATGGGTGAAATGCCCTACACTCAGTTTTTCCGATGGAATGTCATCGGTGGGATACTGTGGATCACTTCCTTAATTTGGCTCGGTCACTGGATTGGTGGCACGGCTTTAGCCGACAAGCTTCACAAAGTGATTCTCATCGTCATTATCGTTTCCTTTATTCCCTTAATTTGGAAAATCGGAAAACGCTTTCTTACTTCGCGGGCAAAGGGAACCAAATCTTAAAAGTCGTACCCGTCCGGCTGGTTGATTCGAGGACGATATCACCGCGGTGATCGCGTAGGATACGCTTCACGATGGCGAGTCCGAGGCCGGTTCCGTCTTCACGACTGGTAAAGAAGGATTCAAAAATCTTGTTTTTGATTTCTTCGGGAACGCCCAAACCTGTATCAGAAATAGAAATGGCGATCACTTCACCGGTCTGACCCTTTTCTGGGGTGACTTTAATTTTCAAACTACCCCCCGTGGGCATCGCTTGCACGGCGTTGAGGAGTAAATTAAGAAATACCTGCTGAATTTGTCCTGGGTTGCCCTCAATAAACGGTAAACACTCGGCGACATCGGTGCGGACGAGAACGCCTGCTTGTTGGAATTTGAGACGCAATAAAAGCACAGCATTTTCAACCGCTTGGCGCATGTCGATAAGCTTGAAAGCCCCAGATTGTGCTTTGCTCATACCAAGAACACGGGAAACCACTCCTTCCATATGCTGAATTTTTTCACGCATCACTTCGATGTCTTCGGTGCGAGGATCATCTTGAGTGAGACCATGGGAAAGCGTGTCGCAGAGAAGTTTTAAGACTGTCAGAGGATTGCGAATTTCGTGGGCAACCTCGGCCGAAAGTAAACCCAAAGCAGTTAAGCGTTCACTGCGACGTAACCCTTCTTCAACCGTAAAGACTTTCGAGTATAAGCGTGCGTTTTGAATGGAAGAGGCGCCGAAAGAAGAAAGCGCTGTAACCAAATGCTTGTCATCATCGGAGAAACGATAAGCCCCCATTGAGACGCAGACCAGAATTCCGAAAGTGTCATCATCGTAACGCACGGGGACAGCGAGCAACGAAGAGGTTGAAACTGGGGGGATGAGTTTTTTGAAAAGATTTTCTTCGGATTTTCCGGCAACGGGAATAACAATGGCTCGCTGACGCGAAATCGCCGTTCCCAAAGAAGTTTCGTCCAAATTCAGCGAAGGTGTAAAAGCGCTACCGGCGCAATCGCCATCCACCACTTTCAAGTTCAGTTGTTTTCCGCTACATTTATAATAGGCGACCGCACGGGCACCTAAGAGTGCGTGGGTGTGTTTAGCTAATTCGGCTGCGATACCTGGCTCGTCGCGTTCGCGGGCCAATTCTTGAGCTGCGGCAACCAACGATTCTAACTGAGCGGCTTTGGTGCGCAATTGACGCAAAAGCCAGATTCGACCCACGGCTTTGGAGGCTTCGTTGGTTAGCAATGAGAGAAAAGAAACATCGGCTTCGGAAAAAGCGTTAAGCCGATCTGAGTCGCAATTAACGACACCAATCACATTGCCCATTAACTCCATCGGCACCGCTAATTCTGATTTAATCCCTTGGCGTAATTCCACATACCGTGGTTCTTTTGTTACATCGGCAACGAGCAGTGGTCGAGCGTGTAGGGCCACCCATCCCGTGATACCTTGACCCAAAGAAAGCACGTGTTGTTCGGATTGAGGGCCCAGGCCGTTGCTGACTTCGATGCGTAAATTACCTGTCGTAGGCTCAAGCAAGGCTATCGAAGCACTCGATGCGTTGAGCGTCTGCACAATTTCCGAAAGAATAAAATCTAATGCCTCTCGCGGATCTTCCGTGGCATTCACAAAAGCGCCGACTCGATATAAACAATCGAGAACGCGAGCATCGCGGGGACGCTCTTGGGCTCGATCGGGAGGGCTCATAAAAAATTAAAGAGAATGATCCATGTCTAACGCGGGTGCGTCGACACTGGTTCGTCCGATAACCACGGCTGGAACGCCAGCCACGCTGGTATGAGGAGGAACGTCTTTCAGCACAACAGAACCTGCGCCGATTTTAGCTCCTTCACCGACGGTAATATTGCCAAGAATTTTGGCACCCGCACCTACCAACACCCCAGAACGAATCTTGGGATGGCGATCACCGCGGGCTTTTCCGGTGCCACCGAGAGTGACGGCATGAAGGAATGAAACGTTATCACCAACCACGGCCGTTTCTCCAGCGACGAAGCCAGTGGCGTGGTCGAGTAAAATGCCGACGCCAAAACGCGCGGCGGGGTGAATATCGACGGCAAGGTGTTCCGACATCAAAGACTGCAGATGTGTCGCCAAATCACGACGACCAGCTTTCCACAACGTATGGGCGAGACGGTGCAGGGAGATGGCGTGGTAGCCCTTGAACCAAAGGAAAGGCACGAGGGCGTGCTCAGTGGCGGGATCCCGCTCCAGGGTAGCTCGAATATCAGCACGCATTTGTGCCAGAACTTCGGGGTCTAGCTGGATGGCTTCCTGTAAAGCAGAAGCCAAGGCTTCGACGTCGTGACCCGTTGGGGCTATACGCTCCGAAAGTCGACGAACAATGCCTTCTGCAAAATTCTTACGATCAAGCACATAGCGTTTAAGCATTCCCGCTAATACTGGTTCGGCCTGAGCCATCGATTCGGCGCGGCGGTTCAGTTCTGCCCAAAGGGAAGCTTCGGTGGCGCATACCACGGCAATGTTTCTTGCATCAGCCATACTCACTTATTTCGCCTTTTTCGGTGATTTGGCAACCCATGAGTCAAAACTTAATAAAAAAACAGGTGAAAATTGGACAGAACCAAGGTATCAACTAGATGTCATACCTATCTCCATGCGTATCCTATCCACCCTGCTTCTTTGCTTCACCTGTGTCGTCTCTTGGGCTGCCCCCATCGTCGGTGGTCCTGTCAATGAGTTCAGTGCACAAACGGTCGACGGAAAAACGGTTAATCTTTCTGACTATAAAGGTAAGATTGTTGTGATTGAATGGTACAACCCTGACTGCCCTTATGTGAAAAAATTTTACAGCGTAGGTAAAATGCAAGAGTGGCAGAAAAAAGTTATCAGTGAAGGTGGCATTTGGCTCGCCGTAAATACCGGTGGTAAAATTGCTGATTTAGCGGGTCGTGCAAAAGCCGATCAA
>CANIUQ010000026.1 GCA_947470855.1 Opitutia bacterium
AACGTGCAAAGGTGTAAAAAAGGGATAAGAACCCGTTCGGTGAGCCGCTAGGCGAACAGACAATCCCTTAGGATTGGGGCGAAGCCCTGTAGCGAAGCGAAATCAATCCCTCTCTCTCCGCCAGGTAATATACCAAACCGAACTTAAATGAGGGATGAGAACCCTTGGTTTATCTTATCGAGCGTTGCCGTTGAACTGGATACGGGCACCGCGGGGGGCGTCCTCACGCACCTTGCCGTCTTCGTAAACACAAACTCCGTTGACGAAAGTTTTGTCGATTCGAGTGGAAAAAGTGTGCCCTTCAAAAGGAGACCAACCGCATTTATAAAGTAAGTCACTCGCTTGAACGAGGTGAGATTGCTGCTGATCGACGATGACTAGGTCAGCAGCATAACCTTCGCGAATGTAACCACGTCCAACCACACCAAAAAGTTCGGCGGGGCCGTGACAAGCTCGCTGAACAATCGTTTCGAGAGAAAGAAATCCTTGTCGCCAGAGATCGAGTAGAATCGGTAATGAATGTTGAATCAGGGGTAAGCCAGCAGGTGCACCAAAATAAGGACGCGCTTTTTCCTCACGAGTATGGGGAGCATGATCGGTCGCAATAACATCAATCACACCCGAAGCAACGGCGGCCAAAACAGCTTGGCGGTCAGCGGAAGTTTTAATGGCAGGGTTGCACTTAATTTTGTGACCCAATCGAGCATAATCCTTATCTTCAAACCAAAGGTGATGCACACAAGCTTCCGAAGTAATGCGTTTACCACGTAAAGGAGTGGCTGAAAAAAGTTCCAATTCCTTTGCGGTGGTAATATGTAAAACGTGCAGTCGAGCGTCGTAGCGACGTGCCAAATCAATCGCGAATTTTGACGAGGAATAGCAGGCTTCCACTGATCTAATCTTAGGGTGTTCGGCAGCAGGAACATCATCGCCCCATTGAGCCTTAGCCTTTTCTTCAGCTATTTTAATCATCGGCGTGTTTTCGCAATGCGTTGCAATAAGCGTAGGCGCATAGCGGAAAACTTTTTCTAAAACCTCTTCCCGGTCGACCAGCATATCGCCTGTCGAGGCACCCATAAAAATTTTAATTCCACAAACCTCTTTGGGGTTAACCTTTTTAATGTCTTCAAGGTTATGATTGGTGGTGCCAAAGAAGAAAGAGTAGTTGGCAACGGAAGTTTCCGCAGCACGAGCGAACTTGGCTTCAATCTCTGTACGATTCGCGGCGGGAGGAACCGTATTGGGCATTTCGAAGAAGGAAGTAACTCCGCCGGCTACCGCCGCACGTGATTCGGTGGCGATGTTAGCTTTATGAGTTAAACCTGGCTCACGAAAATGAACTTGGTCATCAATCAATCCCGGGAAAAGGAATTTCCCTTGAAGATTAATTTCGCGATCAACCACGGTGCCTAAAGGGATTGTTCCCATTCGCTCGATGATACCGTGGCGAATTAAAACATCGGCCCGCCATTGGCGGCCTTCGTTGATGATGTGGGCGTCTCGGAGGATGAGAGAAGACATGGTTTGATAATTTTAAGATAATCGTGAATGAAGAATAGCAAAAGGAAAGTTATAAGACCGAAGCAGCGATTTTAGCGTAGAGCGGTATTCCAATCAGAATATTGATTGGGAAAGTTAATCCAAGACTGAGGCCGAAATAGAGCAATTCAGGGGTAACTATTTCAAAAAAGAACAAAGCAAATGCTTCTTCGCTTGGGTTTTATGACACCTAAGCCATTGCCTTCCCTCGAAGAGGTTATAAAAGAATCCCATGAGCTTATTTACCCGAAAAAGCATCGCTGCCCTAAATCGTGAAGCGGCGGCGACTGGAGAATTCACTCTCAGGCGCTCTCTGTCAGCGACCAATTTAGTGATGATAGGAATTGGCGGAATTATTGGAGCGGGTATTTTCGTTCTTACTGGACATGCGGCTGCCTCTTACGCTGGTCCTGCGGTTGTTCTCTCTTTTGTCATTAGTGCGATTACTTGTGCACTCGCTGGATTATGTTATTCAGAAATGGCTGCGGCAGTTCCTGTTTCAGGAAGTGCTTACACTTATGCTTACGCCACTCTGGGTGAATTCATGGCGTGGATTATTGGTTGGGATTTAGTTTTAGAATATGGTGTAGGGGCGGTGACGGTCGCCGTAGGCTGGGCTGGCTACCTGAAAGGATTCTTGGAAGGTTTTGGCATTCACATCGCCCACGCCTACTCTTCTGCGCCATTTGATTGGGTGCTTAATAAAGCCACTCATACCGAGCATTTTGTTAGCACTGGAGCGGTCGTGAACCTTCCGGCGATGCTGATTGTGGCCGCTGTTACCACCCTTTTAGTTATGGGAATTGAAACTTCTGCACGCGTGAATGCGGCATTCGTCGTTTTAAAAGTTGCCATTGTCGTTCTCTTTATCGCGCTCGGACTCGGACACGTCCTACACTCCAACTGGGTTACGGTTGGCAACCCTGAGGGTCTTTTTATTCCACCGCAAACTGGACCTGGGCAATTTGGTTGGGAGGGAATTATCCGTGCCTCGGGTGTGGTTTTCTTTGCTTACATTGGATTCGATGCCGTTTCAACAGCCGCACAAGAATCTAAGAACCCTCAGCGCGATATGCCCATTGGTATGTTAGGTTCTCTCGCCCTTTGTACCGTGCTTTATATTTTGGTTGCTTATGTGCTCACGGGTGTTGTGCCCTATGATCAACTCAATGTCGCTCAGCCCATTGCTAAAGGCATTGATGCGATGGGTTTGCCTTGGCTTGCACCGTTTATTAAATTGGGTGCTATTCTTGGACTCAGTTCCGTAATTCTCGTTCTCATGCTTGGCCAAACTCGCGTCTTCTTTGCGATGTCCAAAGATGGATTATTGCCCGTGAAGTTTGGTCAAGTGCATCCGAAATTCCGCACTCCCGCTCGCATCACTCTCGTTACCGGCATGGCCATCATGGTCGCAGCTGGGTTGGCTCCGATTGGATTAGTGGGTGAGCTCTGTAGCATCGGAACACTCTTTGCCTTTGCCATTGTCTGTCTCGGGGTGATGGCGTTGCGCATTCTGGATCCCCATTTACATCGTCCATTTCGTACGCCTTGGATTTGGCTGATTGGGCCTGCGGGAGCGGCCGCGAGTTTCTACCTCATGTGGGCTCTTCCCAAAGACACTTGGATTCGTCTCATGGTTTGGATGGGCATCGGACTGGTCGTTTATTTTATCTACGGCAAACGCAATGCTGCCCGAGTTCGTGCTGAATCTCAAAAAAGTGACCAAACTTATATCACCGACGTTTAAGTCTTTCTTAAAAACAGATTCTGGCATATTTTTACTGAATTATGGCTATTAATAAAAGTGTTCGTCCTCATTCTCGGCATCACACAAAGTCCAGCGTTGCTCCGCGAGGACCAACGGGTGCCCGTCCCAAAGTACGTGGTAAGGCCAAGAAGTCAGCCACTGGTAAGTCTCCAGCGAGAGGTAAGTAATTTAAAACACTTCCTTTGGTCGGGCTGGTGAGATTCGAACTCACGACCTCTTGCACCCCATGCAAGCGCGCTACCAGGCTACGCTACAGCCCGAAAAAAGGAAAGTTTGTTAAGCCGAGGACGGAAGAAATTGTCAATCCGACAAAACTTTACTTCGGTCCGCCTTGGCGACGCGTTCCAGGACGTCCGAAAGGACGGTATTTGCCTTGAGCGGCACGGTATCCGCCATGACGACCGCCTTGAGGACGACCTTGGCGTTCACTTGAATGTGCTCCGGCTCGGGGGTCGCGTTCACGCACAAAATCTTCTGGAACTCGAGCCGGTGCTTGTTGCGAATAGTCAAATCCAGGCAACTTTCCGCAGTGGAGATGTTTACCGATAATCTTTTCTAAGCGACGCAGGTCGCCAAGATTTTCGCGGGTAATAAAAGTAATCGCTGTGCCCTTGGCGAGTGCTCGACCTGTTCGTCCGATGCGATGAACGTAGTCTTCGAGTTGATCAGGGAAGTCGAAATTGATGACATGGGTGATGCCGTCGACGTCGATACCACGAGAAGCAATATCCGTTGCAACGAGGACCCGAATCTCTCCATTCTTAAAAGCCTGCAGAGCGCGCTGACGCTGAGCTTGGCTACGATTGGCGTGGATGGCGGCACTGGTAATTTTTTCCCCAGCCAATTTACGACAAATGCGATCGGCCCCGTGTTTGGTTCGAGCAAAGACCAGCACCATCGCGAGTGCGGGGTCTTTCAACAGATGATGCAACATGACCTGCTTCAAGGCACCTGGGCATTCATAAAGAAGTTGTGTGACTGTTTCAGCGGGATTGGAGCGACGACCGACCTCAATTAACTTCGGCGATTTCTGAAATTGTTTAGTCAGTGTTTCAATTTCGCGAGAGAGAGTCGCCGAGAACATCAACGTTTGGCGCTCTTTGGGTAAAGCTCGGACAATGGTATTAATCGCGGGAAGAAAACCCATATCTAACATACGGTCGGCTTCATCGAGTACTAAACATTCTACCGCCGAGAAATCGCCGTGACCCTGACTACCTAAGTCCAACAAACGTCCTGGAGTGGCAATTAAGAAGTCACACCCTTTACGCAAAGCAGCGATTTGCGGGCGCTCGCTTACTCCGCCATAGCACGTGGCGACCGTGACGCCTGAATAACGAGAATAGGCTGCCACATTTTCAGCGATTTGCACGACAAGTTCACGCGTGGGAGCAAGAATCAAACAACGGACGCGGGCACGGTTTGCGTTGCTCTTGGTGCGAAGAAGGCGAGTGAGGAGAGGTAAGGTAAAAGCGGCAGTTTTCCCTGTTCCAGTTTGGGCGACACCGATAACATCGAGGCCTTCGATAATACTTGGAATCGTTGCTTTTTGAATGGGCGTAGGCTCGGTATAACCTTGATCGGCTATCGCTTTAAGAATGGAGGCATCGAGGCCAAGAGACGCAAAAGGCATTGAATCAAAGTGAGTGGGGCTAGGGAAAGGGCGAGAATAATACATCGAAAGCAAGGTCAAAGAGAGAGATTAAACTTACATCGCTAACGTGAAGGTTCGTTAAGAAGGTCGAAAAAGGACGTGAATTGTTGGCCCAGCCTTGAAATGAATGGCTAAACTGGATTTAAGACTTGTTTAAGATTTTAGGGTCGAATTATAGATTTAGACATCATTATGAGACCCCTAACGATTATCCTTACCGTGCTGGTTGTCGCTCTCGCTGGCTTGGCGATTTTTAACATCAATAAAGTGGATGAAACCTCCGCCGCCCTCGAGAAAATGAAAAAAGTTTCTTATCACCGCTTGCGTGAAGCGGAAGGAAAAATCGCTTGGTACAGACAAGAGTTAGCTAAAACCGAAGCGAAACTAGAAATGCTCAAAGTAAAAGCATCGAAAGAAAAAGTTTCTGAGCCTGCCCCTGCTCCAGCTCCAATTCTCAATCAGCCAAAGGCTGAGCCCGCTGTTGCGGCTAAATGTTCTGACTGTGATCGCAATCAAAGCGAGCGTGAGCCTGTCCTCTCGAATGGTCTATCCTCTCCTGACCACCGTCCGTTTTTCTAAGATTTATCCTCATTTTTTACCTAAAACCTTAGTTCTCGGAGCTAAGGTTTTTTGTTGGTCGAATTTCCCTCTTTAATGCCAGCAGCGTAAGCTGAAAAAACGAGGCGAATCTGGTCACGAACGCGACGGAATTCTTGTAAGATTTCTTGGGGTGTTCCGGAAAAATGAGCGGGATCATCAAATCCCCAATGATAACGATTTAACTGCCCAGGAAAAACGGGGCACACTTGATCAGCATTACCACAAACGGTGATAACGGTTGAGACTGGCTTCGTTAAAAATTCGGAGAGGTGTTTTGAATAATGAGAAGAAGCATCGATGCCGATTTCTCTTAAAACCTCGAGAGCCATCGGATGAACAAAACCAGTGGGTTTGGAACCAGCACTGGCGACCTCAATCCACTCTCCGGCTAACTGACGTAAAATCGCTTCGGCCAGATGGCTGCGACACGAGTTTCCAGTGCAAAGAATGAGAACGAGTGGTTTGGACATTTAGGCCAAGAAAAGTGGCATAAAAGGCATGCCAAGGCTGTTTATTGTCAACGTTAAGGTTCTATTCGTTCCGTCAACCAAAGGCCCTCCCTTGAATCATTAAAGAGGCTTAATTTGGGCTTTGACCAATCTTTTGGGTAAGGGTTAACCATAACCCTTCCTTTAAGCCTGTTTTGACCCGTCATGAAACGAACCCATCACTGCCATGCCCTCCGTCCTGCCGATGCAGGTAAAACCGTAACCCTCGTGGGCTGGGTTGATACCAAGCGAGATTTGGGCGGAGTGACTTTCGTCGACCTCCGCGATCGAGAAGGCATCACGCAAGTGGTGTTTAATCCTGGCAAAGAGGGTATCCAAGAAATCGCTCAACGATTGAAAACCGAATCGGTGATTGAAATTCGTGGCACGGTCAAAACTCGCACGCCAGACACGGCAAATAGCAAATTAGCGACTGGCCAAATCGAAGTCTTCGCCGAATCCTTAATCATTCATAACACCTGTGCTGATTTACCGTTCCCGATGGACGATGATAAGGCTGACAAAGTGAATGAAGACTTACGATTAGAGTATCGTTATCTCGATCTTCGCCGTCCACGTAACATCGGTTTGCTAAAACTACGTCACTTAGCCGCCAAAGCGATCCGTGCCGAACTCGATGGCCAAGGATTTATTGAAGTTGAAACGCCTACCCTGTTTAAGAGTACACCCGAAGGTGCCCGTGAGTTTTTGGTGCCCAGTCGATTAAATCCGGGAGAGTTCTATGCCCTTTCGCAATCACCACAGCAGTACAAGCAAATGCTCATGGTCGCTGGAGTTGAACGCTACTATCAAATGGCACGTTGTTATCGCGATGAAGATTTACGTGCCGACCGCCAACCTGAATTCACCCAAGTAGATTTGGAAATGTCTTTCATTGATCGCGAAGACATGTACTCGCTCATTGAAGGCATTTTAAAGCGCACCTGGAAAGAGACCATTGGCGTTGATATTCCCACCCCCTTCCCTCGCATGTCGTATGCAGAGGCGATGAATCGCTACGGAATTGATAAGCCTGACACGCGTTTTGCGATGGAGATACAGGATTTCACGGCCCTGTTCAAAAACTCCGCCTTCAAAGTATTTAATGTCGCAGCCAACACCGAAGGTTCCGTCGTTCGTGCCATTAATGCGAAAGGATTGGCTGACATCACTCAAGGCGAGTTAACTAACCTAGAAACGATTGCCAAAAGCCAAGGTGCGAAAGGATTGGCCTTTATTAAATGTGAAGCTGGAGAGTGGAAATCGCCGATTACCAAGTTCTTCTCGGAAGAAGAAAAAGCTGCGCTTCGCCAAGGACTGAACATCGAGGATGGAGATATCGTCTTCTTTGCTGCAGCACCTTGGGAACAAGCGTCGACCATTCTAGGACGGATTCGTCTCGAGTCAGCCCAACTGCTCAAAGCTCGTGGCCGTCTGACTCTGCCAACGAATCAGTACAACTTCCTCTGGGTTATTGAATTCCCCTTAATGCTATGGGATGCAGAAGAAAAGCGCTACATCTCGGCACACCACCCCTTCACTGCACCTGTCCAAGAAGACGAGAAGTTATTGGAAACCGATCCCGCTAAGGTCCGTGGTCAGCACTATGACATCGTTTTAAATGGCGTTGAACTCGGTGGTGGCTCGATTCGGATTCATAATCCTGCCGTCCAAAAACGCGTCTTTGAAGATATCCTCAAGATTCCTCAAGACATCGTGGAAAGTCGCTTTGGTTACATGTTAAAAGCCTTTTCTTACGGAGCGCCTCCTCACGGTGGCATTGCCCTAGGCTTTGACCGCGTGGTAGCGATGTTAGCTGGACGAAGTTCGATTCGCGATATTGTCGCCTTCCCCAAGACGCAAAGTGGC
Organism: Opitutia bacterium; assembly: GCA_947470855.1. Lineage (GTDB taxonomy): Bacteria > Verrucomicrobiota > Verrucomicrobiia > Opitutales > UBA953 > UBA953. The sequence goes on from CANIUQ010000026.1 coordinate 7,919, forward strand.
CAAGATGTGATGGCACAAAGTCCAAGTGCGGTCACACCGAAGCAATTACGTGATTTACGAATTCGAGTCGTCGACGAAGAGCCAAAGCCCAAGGCTTAAGTTTTTTAGAGAACAACCTGTAATCCATCATAACATAATCCGACATTTGGGTACTCGACCGCGAGCTTTTGGGTATAAGTGTCGTAGTCGATTTGGTAGGTCATGTGCGTGATATAGGTTTGACGAGCTTCCATTTCCACCGACACCTCACAGGCCTTACCAATCGTCATATGGGTAGGATGAAAGTTAGGACGTAAACCATCCAAAATAGCTAAATCGCAATGACGGGCGAGTTCGATAGCCGCCTTCGGAACAGTTTTACAATCGGTGTAATAGGCAAAGCGTTTCCCCGTGGAAGGTTCCTCGAAAACCAGTCCTAGCGTCGGCTCATGGCCATGAGGTAACATTACTGAGCGAACGATACCTCCTCCTGGAAGGTGTAATTCCTGTGGCATTAAAAATAAATCAAGTGCGATATAGCCAGGGGAAGCCGCCTCGCCTATGGCGTAGGGATAAATGGCTTCGACTCGTTTTTTCCCTGTTTCTGTCGTGTAAACAGGAATCGCACTTCCATCGTTATTGGTGCAAAACTGACGAAGGTCATCCATTCCCAAAACGTGATCGGCGTGTCCGTGGGTCAGAATGAATGTATTCACATCTGGAATATTGTTCTTTAGACACTGCAAACGAAATTCGGGAGCGGCATCGACCTGTACATGATGTCCTTCAATCACGACATGTACACTCGTTCGCGTACGCCAGTTGCGAGGATTATTTAAATCCAATCCAGGATTATCATGAGCAATCAAGGGAACTCCTTGAGATGTACCACAGCCCATGACGATTATTTCCATGGGCAAAAACGTGCAAGGGAGTCGCCGAAGTGCAAGGGGGAAGGAATAAAGGTGAAAAAATGCCTCACTTTTTAATACCCTTCTTGCGTCCTGAGGCGTCCTCCTTTCTTTTAGAACACTGTGTTTGCTAACCTATCCGAGAAACTAACCAAAGCGCTTCGCGACCTTCGTGGGCTATCCAAGCTCACCGAAGAGAACATTACACCAGCTTTGACGGAAGTGCGTTCGGCTCTCATGTCGGCCGACGTTAATTTCAAGGTCGCCAAAGATTTTACGGAAAAAGTGAAGGCGACCTGTCTTGGAACAGCGGTGGTGGATTCCGTCTCACCTGGCCAAATGGCCGTCAAAGTTATTTCGGATGAGTTAACTCGTTTATTGGGCGAAGGTGAACGTCCGATTAACCCTGTCCGACCCTTACGTATTTTACTCGTTGGTCTTCAGGGTTCAGGTAAAACCACCAGTGCAGCCAAGTTAGCCAAAAATTTGGTTAAGAAAGAAGGTTTACGTAAACCGAGTTTAATTGCTGCCGACTTACGCCGTCCAGCGGCGATTGATCAATTAGAGACCTTAGCCAAACAGGAAGGTTTTGATTTTCGTGCTGACCGTGGAGCCAAAAATGTCGCAGAGATGGTTGGTCGACTCGTGCTTGAGGCTGAATCAACAGGCTCTGATGCGGTGATTGTCGATACAGCGGGTCGATTACAAATCGATGCTGATTTAATGGAGGAGATTCGTCAGGTCCGAGAAGTTCTCCAACCCCACGAAGTATTTTTAGTCGCTGATGCGGCCTTGGGTCAGCAAGCCGTTGATGTGGCTACGCAATTCCATGCGGCTACTCCTTTAACTGGTATCATTTTAACCAAACTCGATGGCGATGCCCGCGGTGGTGCAGCACTGTCGATGAAAGCGGTCACGGGTGTGCCGATTCGCTACATTGGTACAGGTGAAAAGTCTGGCGACTTTGATGTCTTTTATCCCGAACGAATGTCGCAACGCATTCTCGGAATGGGTGACGTCGTTTCCTTGGTCGAAAAAGCCAAAGAAGTGGTGGATCAAAAAGAAGCTGAGCGTTTGGCGGAAAAGATGCGCAAAGCTGATTTTGATTTAGAGGATTTCTTAGCGCAGATGGCGCAAATGAAAAAGATGGGGCCCCTAGGTGATATCATGAAAATGATGCCAGGAATGGGGAATGTGCAAGTCGGTGCCCGAGAGGAGAAAATGTTAGGCAAGACTGAGGCGATTATTCTTTCGATGACTCTGAAAGAACGTCGTAAGCCCGATATTCTGAATGCTTCGCGACGTGCTCGCATTGCTAAGGGCTCGGGCACGCAAGTGAGTGATGTGAATGCGATGATTAAACAATTTACGCAAATGCGCGAAATGATGCGTATGATGAAAGGTGGTAAAGGCAAAGAACTCATGCGTCGCATGGGGCAAATGGGTGGAGGTCGAGGTGGTTTTCCCGGAGGTGGATTTCCGGGAGGATTTCGTTAAACCATCATGAGCTCGATGATTTCCTTTGATCCAACCCTGTTGCAAAAGCCAGGTTGGATTTTTGATTGCGATGGCACTTTGGCAGCCACGATGTGGATTCATCATCGGAGTTGGACGCATACCATCAGCAAGCAGCTCGGAAGACCTTTTGATTTTCCTTGGGATTTGTTTTGTTCGATGGGTGGCTTATCAACGGTCGAAACCTGCCAAAATCTCAAGAGACTTTATGCCATCGACTTGGATGTTCCGCAATTACTGGCTGACGGACATGAATACTTAAAAGAGCATTTAGCGAAGGATGTGAAAGCCCGCCCTGAAGTCGTGGCGGTGGTTCACCAAGTGCGTGGATTGGGACATCGGACGGCGGTGGCATCGGCAGGGAGAAAGCACCATGTGCATACCACTTTAAACACCATCGATATCGCTCATCTCTTTGACGCCATCATTACGGTGGAAGACGCCAAGCGTTCCAAGCCTCATCCCGATCTTTTTTTAGCGGCAGCTGAACGATTAAAGATTCATCCACGCGATTGTGTCGTAGTCGAGGATAGCCCACGTGGAAAAGAAGCCGCCGATGCCGCGGGCATGGCGTGTATCTTGGTTGAACCGAAGTAAGGTAAAATCCCCTCTTGGTTTAAAACTGAACTTACATTTTCAGTTTAGCGCAAAAGCGTGCAAGACGTTCGATGCCCTTCGTCAGAACTTCATCCGAAGTGGCGTAACTCAGACGAATGTAACCTTCGAGTCCAAAGGCCGAACCAGGAACGACGGCCATCAACTCTTCCTCTAACAAGCGATCGGCAAACTCAGCCGAACTTAAACCAAAAGCTTTTATGTTAGGGAAAAGATAAAAGGCACCTTGGGAACGATAACAGGTTAAACCGGGAATTTTATTGAGACCCTCGAGCAAGTAAAGACGACGGCGATCAAAGACTTTGCACATCTCAGCCAACGACGCTTTAGCCTTGTCCGCGTGTTGATGAACGGCAAGGGCACCGAATTGAGCAAAGGTTGTGGCGTTGGAAGAAATTTGGCTTTGCAAATCAGCCACCGCTGCGGCCAGACCTTTATCGCTCGCGACGAGTGTTCCAAGGCGCCAACCCGTCATTGAATAACTCTTCGCATAACCCGATACCGTGATGGTTAAACGCGAGGCTTCTGGAGAAAATGTCGCTGGACTGCAGGTCGTTTGATTATCGTAGACGAGGTTTTCGTAAATCTCGTCGGAAAGAATCCAAACATTGGCTTTCACGCAAATAGCGACCAAGGCTTCCAATTCAGCACGGGTATAAACGGCTCCTGTTGGATTGGAGGGGCTGTTAAGGATTACCATACGGGTTTTCGCTGTAAGAGCAGCACTGAGCTGTGCGGGGGTAATTTTAAAACCCGTCGTATCTTCAGCGTTAACAAATTTAGGAACTCCGCCGGCTAGTTTAACCATTTCGGGATAACTCACCCAGAAAGGTGCGGGTATGATGACTTCATCGCCGGGACTGATTGTTGCCAAAATGGCAAGGTAGCAGGACATCTTACCACCGGGGCTCACCACGACATTGGCATCAGCGATACCCGTGAAACCACGGCGAGTATAATCTTCGGCAATGGCTTTACGAAGAGCGGGGATACCAGGAGTGGGAGCGTATTTCGTTTGGCCTTCGGCAAGCGCTTTAGCACAAGCGTCTTTCACGAATTGCGGAGTATCAAAGTCAGGCTCGCCCACACCAAAACCACAAACATCTTTGCCTGCGGCTTTGAGGGCTTTGGCTTTAGCATCGACTGCTAAAGTGGGCGAAGGGGCTACATTTCGAGCCCAAGAAGAGAGTGACGAAGGGTTTGACATGGCGCTGTGACCCGAAAGCAAGGGGAATGAGCCACGAAGGCAAGAAAAGACCAAGGAACTAGTCCAGTTGATAGCCGAAAAGCGCCTTTGACTAAATATCGATAACGTCTTCCTTTTTGGCTTCTTTGGCAGCTTGGGCTCGGCGGAGGGGCTTGAGTTGATCGATACCGAGAGCCGAGGAAATGAACCAAGAGGTGATTGAAATGGTTAATGTGGCCATCGCCCAAGAGGTCACGATGAAATCCTTCAAGAGACTATCGGTCAGAGCGAGAATCGCCCCGTTTGTTAAAAAGAGAACCAGGTAGGCACCCAGACCTAAGGTGACGATGAGAATGGGAATCGAAACGATAAGAAAGACTGCGAGTA
>CANIUQ010000027.1 GCA_947470855.1 Opitutia bacterium
ACGGATTGCCTGCTCGCCTGCGGCTCGCCGAACCCAGGGGTTCTCATCCCCCTACATCCTTGGGATTATCTAGTCCACCAGTCCACTAATCCACTAGTCCACATTTTAAAACGCGGAGAGAGAGGGATTGATTTCGCTTCGCTTCAGGGCTTCGCCCCAATCCTTACGGATTGCCTGCTCGCCTGCGGCTCGCCGAACCCAGGGGTTCTCATCCCCCTACATCCTTGGGATTATCTAGTCCACCAGTCCACTAATCCACTAGTCCACATTTTAAAACGCGGAGAGAGAGGGATTCGAACCCCCGGATGCCTTGCGGCACCGCCTGATTTCAAGTCAGGTGCAATCGACCACTCTGCCATCTCTCCGTCCCTGCACCTTTGCATACTGCGGGTTTTGCCTCAAGCGCATTCGGAGGGTTTCCCTTGAATAATCTATGCAATTCTCAGCCGATGCCTTGCTTCCACTATCAAGGGAATGTCTACCTGTAATCGCGTTGAAGAACTCGAAGGACCCTACGGTCCCTTTGCTATTGGTGAAAGAGCCATCCAAAGGCTTTGGGCATCCGGCGAGATAATTAACCCACTCTCGAGCACCAATCAAAACTCCCTAAGCATTCTTTCTCCAGGAAATTGGAATCGGGGATCGGGCCCCGATTTTCTGGGAGCCGAAATTCTGGTTAATCACGAACGACGACGCGGTGATATCGAAATCCACCTGCGATGTAGCGACTGGGAAGCCCACGGACATCAGCATAATCCAGCTTTTGCGAACGTGATACTACACGCCGTACTCCTCCCTGGCGTTCGCGAAGTTACAACTCTGTCAGGCGCTAACCCCGAGACAGTCGTCCTTCTACCCTACTTGCCTCGCGACTTGGAAGACATCGCCGAAGAAGATGCTCTGCTGGAACTAAGGGGTCGAGCTGGAGAAGTCGCACGAAAAGTCCGAGAGAGCGAAAAAGATCTCCATCACGGACTAAAACGCAGGGCACTCGAACGACTCAAAAATAAAACGAAATACGCTCAAGCACGCCTCAAAGAGAATGGCTGGAATCAAGCCCTACATGAAATGGTATTTGAAAGTCTTGGACTCGGAGGAAACCGTGCTCCGATGTCCGAACTCGCCCACACCTACCCTCCCGAACAAATGACATTGCTCGGCGTCGATGCCATTTACCTAAAAAAATCAGGCCGGTGGCGCTTACGGGGACTTCGCCCAGCTGGCCACCCTTACCGACGAATTGCACAATACTTAGAGCTAAATCGCCGCCAACCACTGTGGCGTGAGCAGATTAAGGATTGGGCAAATGATTTACCATCCATGCCCCTACCCAGCATGCGAAGACAGTTAATCGACGACATCCTTGGTCGCGTATTCCCCGATGGAAGAGCCGATACTTTATGCCTCAACGCCATCATGCCTTTAATCGAAGCCATGGGAAAATCCATCGAACAGCAGTGGTTTGATTGGCCCCCTGGTAACCATCCAGAAGATATTCAAGAAGCTCGCCGAGTTTTGGGATTAACGGGTGCCACGCAAAACTATGAAATACAAGGTATCCTCGATGTGATTCGACGCTCCTATCCCCCCATCGAAAAAAACTAAACCATCATCTTTTGGATTCGTTGCAATGATGCAGCCAAACGATCCACCTCTTCCAACGTATTATAAAAAGCGAACGACGCCCGAGCTGTTCCCGAGATACCTAAATGCTTCATCAAGGGCATACAGCAATGATGTCCAGTTCGAATCGCAATTCCATCGGCATCGAGCAAAGTACCAATGTCATGAGGATGGCCACCCTCGATTAAAAAGGAAATGACCGAAACTTTTTGCGGGGCCTCACCGATAATTCGTAAACCAGGGATCGTTTTGAACTTCTCAGTCGCCACTTGCAGAAGTTTTTGCTCATGCGCATGTGCTAATTCACGACGTGGTTGAAAATAGTTTAAAGCCGCAGCAAGCCCAATGACTCCCGCAATATCAGGAGTACCCGCTTCAAAACGCTCAGGAGCCTCACGAAAAGTCGTCCCCGCAAAATCAACCTTACGAATCATATCACCGCCCGATTGATACGGAGGCATTTGATCGAGCAGTTCAGGACGACCCCAAAGCACTCCAATTCCAGTTGGACCAAATGTTTTATGCCCTGAAAAACAATAAAAGTCGCAACCCAAAGCGGGAAGATCGACCGCGAAATGCGCAGCCGATTGACACCCATCAATCAAAACCGTAGCCCCCACCGCCTTAGCCAACTGAGTCATTTTCACCGCAGGGTTGATGGTGCCTAGTGCATTGGAAACATGAGCGAAGGCGACCAAACGCGTTTTGCTTGATAAAAGTTTTTGATAGGCCTCTAAATCGACTTCTCCGCGTGCCGTAACAGGTGCGACGACAATTTTAGCTCCTATTTTTTCCGCAATAATCTGCCAAGGCACAATGTTAGCATGATGCTCAAGAGCGGTTAAAAGAATCTCATCACCCGAATTGAGATGAGCCCTTCCCCAAGACTCGGCGACTAAGTTGATTGCTTCTGTCGCACCACGAACAAAAACACACCCGCGTGATTCGGGTAGCCCTAAAAACCGTGCAACAACCTCTCGCGCTTGTTCAAAGGCAACGGTCGCCTCTTCACTCAACAAATGCACCCCACGATGCACATTGGCATTAGCAAAGGAATAATAATGCGAAATCGCATCAATCACCGCCTGAGGTTTTTGCGAAGTAGCTGCATTATCTAAATAAGTCAGCGGGCGGCCATGAACCGACCTTCCTAAAATCGGAAAGTCGCGTCGAAAACTGGCAACATCGGAGACCATAAAGGTTTTAACTTAGAAAAGAGCGAAAGGGGTGCAACTGGGAAGCGCGATTACTTAGGAGGAGATAAGCGAATGGAGCGTCGAATATAAGTGGGGACATCGATATCAACCCCATCAACAAAGGTAAATGGTGCACTACCAAAAATACCTCGTCGCAAAGACTCTTCCGTCGCAAAACCAAACAAGGCTTGGTTAGGATCTCCAGCTTTTGCGGTCTTACGCGTTTTGGGCGCCTTGGGAGCTGGCGCAGAAGCTCCAATCACAGCAACCTCTACGCCATCCCCTAGTTCAGGCTTAATCCGAGCCCCTACAATCGTCGTCGTTTCTCCACCAAACTTTGCCCGAATAATATTCACCGCCTCAAACGCATCCGTTGCCGAAAGAGAAGGACCTCCTGCCACATGCACGAAGAGTGAAGCGACTTTAGTAATAACATCGGGGCCATGGGCTAAGGCCGATTCAGTCGCCGCCTTGGCTGCTAAGAGTGCCGCCTGCGGTCCCTGTGCTTTTCCTGAAGTAAATAAAGTCGGCGAACCAGGTTGAGCAAGAATCGACCGCAAGGCTGCTGGATCAACGGGAACCAACGCTCCCGCTTCAAAAATACTCGCTAGAGCACGGAGAGCCCCAGCAACCCAATCATCCGCAGCGGCAAAAGCCTCGGCCAACGAAGCGTCGGCAGAAACTTGCAAAGAAAGTAAATCATTTTGCACCACCACCAACCCGTGAGCCTTCGCCGATAACTTCTCCAAAGCATCGCTGGCTAAACGTTTACGTCTTTCGCCTTCATGAGAAAAAGGAATCGTAGCAAAAGCCAAAACGGTTGAGCCTGCCTCCGTTGCTATCGTTGCCAAAGCAGGAGCCGCACCACTACCCAAACCTCCACCCAAGCCTGTTACCAAGACCACAATCGGTACGCCTGTAAAAAGTCGACGAAGCGCTGGCTCTTCCGATTCGACGGCAGCCAAACCCAAAGCCGATTCACCACCCGTTCCCATACCCCGAGTTAAAGACCTTCCGAGTTGAAGGTATTCGCCTGTCACGGAATTGGGCAGAGCATTGAGATCCGAATCCAAAAAAACAGCCCGCACTTGCGGTGGAAGTGAAGGAGCCAAACGAGCTACCATCGAGCAACCCGCTCCACCAAGACCGACTAGTAGAATGGAAGCAGTGGAAGACATGATTAGAGACGGAAAAGTTCTTTCACATTATCCCAAAGACTCTTCGGACGACGCAGAACAGGCGGAGCATCTTGAATCGCTGCCACCATCATGCCAATAACCCCAGAGTATTCAGGTTTACGCAATGCGTCGGTCTCAAATGACGGAATACCAACTCGACTAGTCACCCCAAAAACCAATTGTGCCCCGTCGGCGGCATCTTGTAAATTAGCCGTTCCACCCGTTAACACGACCCCAGAGGGCAAGAAAGCTTGATCAAGTTTTACACTATGTCCGGGGAAAATTTGTTCGAAATGTCGAAGCACATCTTTTCGCACAAAATCTATTATCTCCTGATAACGAAGCGATGAAACTTGTGTAATCGTTCCGCGATTAAATTGCTGATCGCCCACACTTTTATCTCCATCTTTCCAAATGGTTTGATTGAGATCGCTTTCTCGATGCAAGGCAGAAGCAAAACGAATCTTCAAATCTTCAGCGGTCTCGCGACTGATTCGCAAAGCGACACTTAAATCATTCGTTAAATGCTCACCCCCGACAGGAATCGAGCCAGCACAGAGAATATGACCTTTAAAATATAGAATCCAATCCGTCGTGCCAGCACCAACATCGATGACCAATACCCCGCCCTGTTTTTCCGATTCAGAAACCACAGCACAGCCTGAAGCATGAGAGGCGAGGATAAATTCACTAACATTCACACTCATGGCATTCATCATTGAGACACGGAAGCGCACATTCCCTTCTTCCATCGTCGTCCGCCAAAAGTTCACTTCCAATCGTCGACCCTGTAAGCCCACGGGATTAGCAACTTGTTTGCCGTCCAGTAGAGTCGGCTGACGCATGTATAGCATGATGAGACGTCCCGCTGGAGGCTCAACGCGCTTGGCCGATCGAATGGCCTCATCCAAATCTTGTTTCGTCACTTTTCCATCATGCGCTGGTACAGGAATGAATCCTTTAACGCGCTCACCATCAACCGCAGGACCCGCAATCGAAAGATAAACATAATGAACGGGTCGCTGCGAAACACGTTCCAAATCATTAATCACTTCGTGCACGCCAGCGTGTAATTTATCTAAGTCTGTCACCGTCCCTTTCACAACCCCATCGGTGCGACGTTCACTAAAACCTAGCATGCGTGCCTTTCCGTCAATCACTTGACCAACCAACGCCACGGTCTTTTGCGTGCCGATATCAATCACAGTAATAAGAGAAGGAAGTGGCTTAGGGGTCATCGGGAGGTAACGGGTACGAGACGAGGCTCAGGGATAGGACGAGAGGAAGTGCGGTTTTGGATAGAAAGTTTCAGAACATAGGCATTCGCCGTGAGTCCAGGACGACGTAAAAGATTATCAATATCTAAACGTGATAAAAGAATGAGCTCATTGCGCCAATTCGCCGTCGAGAAAACAATCTCCGTTAACAATGGACGATCGGGTGGTTGCTGTTGCGTGCGTAAGGTAACGCGCAAATTCGAACCGGGTGAATCTTCCTGAGCACCAAAGCAATCGCGCATGGAGAGAGTCTTCCATTGTTTGTAATGGTTCGCATAAGACGTGCGGGCCAAAAGTAAAAATGGCCCAGCAATCTCAATACCTTCAACCACTGTTTTGTCACCCGATCCAGACGTGCGATAGTCAACAATCTCTGGCAAATTTCTTATCGCCTGTTCAGGGTAACCATTGCCATTAAAAAGCACCCCCTCAGGACTAACTAATCGAAGAACCATCGGCCCCGCGGCAGGTATACTCGCAATACGTGCAACGGCGACTCTCTCCTGTAAGGTAACCTCCAATGAACCATCGGGCTTACGTCGAACACCCGCACTCAAAATTTGCAGATCCATCTCCAGATCTCTTTTAATTGAACTAACATCTCTCGTCGCACCTTCGGCATTGCTATTAATCACTTTTTGAACGGCGGAGAGATTAATAAATCCATCGGTTTTCAAAGTAACCACAGAATTCGTTGCCGCCGTAGGATTCTCCCCGAGAGAAAGAAAAATAATCGATATTAAAGTGCCAAAAAAGAGGAGAGCTAAAACCATTGGCAAACGAGAACGAGCTGCTCGCTTGCGTCCTAAATCATCGGTCGGAAGACGACGAACATCCTGACGAATCAGTTTTCTCCAATCACGATTCTCCGGCCCAAGAAAAGCATCGCGTCGAGGAGAAAAGAATCGAACTATTCTTTGAAAGAAATTCATGTTGGGTTCGTTTTGATCGAGTTGGATCGTTGCCAAGCGGGTGCTAACATACGTTGGACAAGCGCGGCAAAATCAAGCCCACTGCAAGAAGCACTCTTTGGCATTAAACTGGTTTCGGTCATGCCTGGCATTGTATTGATTTCCAAGAAATAGAAATCCCCCGTGGGTTCAAGAAAGAGGTCAGCCCGCGCAAAATCACGACCACCCACTGCTTGAAAAAGTTTTTCGGCCGCTCGACTAATCCGCTCAGCCAACAAGGAATCTAAGGGGGCGGGATAAAGGTACTCCGTGGAACCCTTCGTATACTTGGTTTGATAATCATAAACCCCTGTTTTAGGGACAATTTCAACAATCCCTAGCGCCCTACCCCCCAAAATACCAATCGACATCTCCCGCCCCATCAGCCGGCGTTCAGCCATCCACTGCCCAGTAGCAGGTATCTGCTGGAGAGCGGCTTCGACTTCTTTTAAACCCTGCAGAACATAGAGGCCCACGCTACTCCCCTTGTCCGCTGGTTTGATGATGATTTGATTTCCTAAATGACTCATTAAATCGGAGGCGGACGGTTTTTGCGAACCCTGAAAAGCAACCTCAGGTATCGCAGGCACTCCTGCTTCACGCATTATTTTTTTGGTCGCTACTTTATCGATACAAAGTCGACTCGCTTGGGCATCACAACCCGCATAAGCGATACCTCGAGCCTCTAATTCGGCCTGCACTCTACCGTCTTCCCCATAATCGCCATGGATAACGGGAAAAACAACGTGCCGAGAGGCATCCAACCAAGAGGGTATTTCATTCTTTTCTAATTCAACCAGTCGTGCTTCTGGCAAAACTTTAGCCACAGCTCGTCCCGAACGAAGCGATACATCACGTTCTGGAGAAATAGCCCCACAAAGAATCACCACTTGTTTCGCTAAACTCATAACCAATCCTTCCATTCTCGCCCAAGAGCGATGATTTCTGGCTGTAGAATAATTCCCTTTTTCTCTTTAACGGTTTGGCGAACTTGACGCATCAAGGTAATGACATCTTGAGCATTAGCCTTACCTTCGTTAACGATAAAGTTAGCATGCACCGAAGAAACGGCGGCTTGCCCAACATGTACTCCTTTGAGCCCGCTCGCTTCAATCAATTGACCAGCATGTTGCTGAGGGGGATTGCGAAACACACAGCCGGCACTGGGATCTCGGGGCTGAGAGCGACGTCGTTTTAATGCCATGGCTTCCATGGTCTGACGAATTTCTTCCGTCGAGGCTTTACCTTTGGCTCGAAGCACTGCCGAAAGCACCACGCACCCATGTAATTGCGGACAATCGCGATACAAAGCATCAAAACAATCACGTCGCGCCGAACGAATGACTCCTCGAGGGGTTAACCATTCAATCGATTCAACCCGATCGAAAATCCACGCATCCATCGCCCCAGCATTCATGCGCAAAGAACCTCCTAAGGTGCCTGGAATACCTTCTAAAAATTCAAAACCTGTTAAACCGAGTCGAGCCGCCACTCCACAAATCTCTTTCAAGCGTGCTCCTCCGCCAATCTGTAAACGCTCTGCATCCAAAGGTTTAATTGCACCCCACTTTTCTTCGGTGAGATGGATAATTAAACCATCATAGCCTTCGTCTGGAACAAGCAGGTTCGAACCTCGACCGAGAATAAAATACGGCAAACTCAACTCTCCAGCCGCTTGTAGTAGAACGATGATATCATTGACTTGCGCTGGTTCTGCATACCAACGTGCGACACCACCTAGTCCAAAAGTGGTTCGACGATGCAAAGGCTCTGCAGCACGTAAAACGCAGTGCGATGAAATTTTTCCCTGCACGCGTTCAGCCAAATCCTCCGTTAAAGCGGGGAGACCTTCCCGTCTTAAAAGTAAGGCATAGTGTTCTGCATCGCGTTCAATATCCCCAGCTCCAACAAAAGCGACTACGGTATCTTTACCGCGAGTTAAGGCAGCCAGTAACGTCGGCAAAGTCGACCGATCTTCAACCAGCTGCAAAGCTGAACCCGCCACCACTGCCGAAGAATGCCCACCCTCAACCGTTGCCTCCCCAGCCGCATAAACAGGCAATACCAGAGCATGGTCAGCAATTTGTAAGGCTTGACGAAACTCCGTGGCGTATTGGCGAGTACGAGTATGACGGTGAGGCTGAAAAACTACCACGCACTGTGCCGAGTGAGTTTCTTTAATCCACTTTAACAAAGCCGCAATCTCCGTGGGGTGATGAGCGTAGTCGGCTAAGACTAAAAGACCAGTCCTCTCAAAAAGTACATCTTGTCGACGACGAATACCCCGCCACCGCGCCAAAGGTTCAAGGCCCACCTCGCCCGTCATCAAATGTGATACGGCTAAAGCCATGGCTGCATTAGCCCGATTGAAAACTCCTGTCACTGGAACCTTAACGGTTTGCTCAGGAAAAATTCCGCCGAGACGAAGTAGCGAGCTGTGAGCATCTCCTTGGACAAACTGAGCCATATAATCACCGCATTCTCCGACACGAATCACTCGCACCGCCAAACCTTGAGTTAACCTTTCTAATCGTGCATTACCTTGCGGAATAATGACCGCCGTACGGGTTCGTTCAAAAAGCGCACGAAACACCCCCTCGAGCGCTGCTTCATCTTTGTAATAATCGGGGTGATCCCAATCGAGATTTACCGCCACGGTTATATCAGGCGAGAAATGACTTATCGTGCCATCGCTTTCATCGACTTCTGCTACAACCCACGGAGAGACCGATGAAGCATGGGCCGGAGGGAATTGAGGATCGCGAAAAAGACCGCCTAAAATATAGCCAAAATCGATACCTGTCGTCGCTAAAGCCGAAACCAATAATCCGCACGTCGTGGTTTTGCCATGACTTCCGCAAACCGCGACGAATCGGCGATTCGCCACTCGCTCGGCTAATAATTCTCCACGACGCAAAAGGCGAGCGCCCTTTGACTCGGCCAGAGCTAATCCCGCATGACCTGGCTTTACGGCACTCGAACGCCCGACCAATACTGGCTGACGCCCCGCCGCCCAAGGATCACGCAAAAGAGGAATTTCCGCATTCGCTAAATGCATTTCCATCGGACTTCCCGTGGCGTCATCCCAACCTGATACCGTACACCCATCTTCTTTGAGATAAATCGCCAAAGGGCCAACGCCCATTCCACAAACGCCTAGCATCCAAACTGATTCTTGATGACTCATAGTCTAGACTCCTCCTGTGCTCTCGCCCTTTTTACGGTCTCATGATAAATTTCTTCCCATCGATTGGTCGCATCCAACATCGCTAAGGCATCGCGCATCGTAGCCAGCCGGCTATTCTCAGAAAGTAATTCAAAAACATGGCGAGCGAGTTCGGAAACCTGTTTCTCGGAACAAAGTAAGGCTGCTCCCGCTTCGACAAAATAGTCGGCATTGGCTGCTTGATGATTGTCTGCCGCTAAAGCATAAGGAATAAGAATCGAAGGCGTTCGACAGGCGGCTAACTCAGCCAATGTACCCGCGCCTGCTCGCGTAATGGCTAAATCCGCAGCAGAATAGGCACTACCCATTTGATGACAAAAAGGAAGAAACCGCACACACGATTGTGGTGTACGGATTTCTTTTTCCAATCCGCTGGCACCTGTTAAACAGAGAACATGAATGCCACGTTCAGCAAATTCAGCGACATGATTTTCCACCCAGCGCGTTAAAATCTTTGCCCCCTGACTGCCTCCCGCAATTAAGAGCATTCGACCCTGCGCAGGTATACCGATTGCATGCCGTGCGACTTCTCGTGCCGAGGGAGTAATCTCCTGCCGAACAGGAAAACCCGAATCGTGTTGGCGCTCGGCAGGAACGCCTCCCAGTCGCACTCCCGAAGGTAGATGCACCGAGGTCGCCCACCGTGCAATCAATCGCACCGCTTTCCCGGGTCGACGATTGGCTTCATGAACCAAAACGGGAATACCGCGAAGAGCACAAACCAAGGCAGGGGCGATGCTCATGAATCCACCAAAACAGACGAGTGCCTGTGGACGATAATCGGAAACCAATCGCCAAGCAGAAACCAATGATGAAAGAAAGGCCGGGAAAAATTTGATTTTGTTTTTTAATCCTGGTCCAAAGCCACGGCCACGACCTACGACAAATTTCAATCTCTGATATTTTGCCGTCATCTGGGCATCGACGGCTTTACCACTGACCATTAAAAGACAGTCATGACCGTCTTGAACAAGTCGCTGTGCTAAAGCAATCCCTGGAGCTAAATGCCCACCCGTTCCACCACAGGCCATAAGAATCCGACTCACGTTTTAACCTCCCGGGAATGAAAGGGGACCTGCTGAATATCACGAATACAATTTAAAATAAGCCCAACCATACAGGACATAATGACTAAATTGGTTCCTCCATAACTCAGAAACGGAAGTGAGATTCCTTTGGTGGGTAAGAGCCCTGTCACGACTCCCATGTTAACCAGTGCTTGCAGAACCAGAAAGAGCGTAGCACCTAGGCACACGTTTAACCGATAGAGATCCGTGCTGAATCGCATCGCGCGATAGGCCAACCAAAAGATAATCAGGTAGGCGAGAGTCACTAGAGAAGTGCCAATCAGACCATGCTCTTCACCGATGTTAGCCAAAATAAAATCGGTATGTGCCTCAGGTAAATAAGCCCGCACCTGGAGACCATTGGCCGCTCCTTTACCCGTAATTCCACCGACTCCAAAAGCCACCATGCCTTCAAAGAGTTGATACGATTCGTTTTCACGCCGTCCCCAAGGATCGATAAATGAGGTAATACGTCGCATGCGAGTTTCCCAATTTAGCACTAAAATAACTAGACCAAAAACGGCGACAAAAACGGTTGGTAAAATATATTTCCAGCGAACACCTGAGATAATCATCATCACCCCACCCACCGAGGCACACAAAATAATCGTTCCCAAATCAGGTCCCAATGCAATGCCAGCACAAATGGCTAAGATCAGACCCGACGGTTTTAAAAAGCCTTCTCGGAAGTCAATCCACCCACGCCGGGTAAAAAGATACGGCTCTCGATCGCTCAACTGAAACACATTGAATTTCAGCCCAAGCGTATGCCGTTGCATATTCGCCAACAAATGAGCCAACCCAATAACCAGAGCGATTTTACCCAAGTCCGAGGCTTGTAAACGAATAACACCCAAATCAATCCACCGCCAGGAACCATTAACCGTCACACCAATACCAGGTATCCGTGCTGCAAACATTAACGCCATCGCTACGATAAAAACCTTAAACCAATGTTTTCTAACCTGATCGAGATTTAGGCGATAAGTTAGCCAACAGGCCAAAATCGCAAAAGGTACATAGAGGAGTTGCCGCTCAAAAGCCGCTGTACGATTCTTCGAAGAAAGCGAGATACCTGCACTGTATTGATTAACCAAACCGAAGATGACTAACCCTACCACGATGACGACAATCCAGAAAGCATAACTCCCGAGCCCTCGGGGTCTTTCTGGTTTCATCGCAAGAATCATGATAGGGTTAGACTGAACGAATTACTTCTGGGAAGTAGGCTTAGCCTTCTCTGATTTCACCGCTGCCGAAGACGGAATTTTCAACTTCTGCCCCGGACGAAGTGTAGCATTAAGAGAGATGCCATTGGCTGTGGCCAAATCAACAACGCGAACTTTCTCGCGATTGGCAATTTGGGTCAGAGTTTCGTCAGCCACCACGATGTGGGTGCGTTCTGCCACGACAGGGGACAGAGGGGTGGCTTTGACGGGTGGCAGAGGAGAAGAAGCACGTCCACCAGCTGCATAAGCAGCAAGGTCAGGATCTTTTTCTAGTCCACTGGTACTTCGGCAGCCATTAACTCCGACAAGCACTGCGAGCACGCAGAGATGGAGAAGAACAACGGCACTGATGGTGAGGATGGGTCGCA
>CANIUQ010000028.1 GCA_947470855.1 Opitutia bacterium
AACCCGGTATTGGTGTTATAACTATTTGTCATTGTACCGGCGTAACTCGTGCTCAGCGAACTCGCGGTATAGACTTTGAATTCCCCAGGCTCCATCGTCATCGCGGGAATATCGAAACGCAATGACTCCGCGGCCGTTGCGTTGGGATTATTGGTTTTGATTAAATCGAGATAGTAATTTGTCTGAGCCCAGCGATCAAAGGGTGTATTAACTGGATTCCACGTATCGACGGGAGTGACTCCTGTTATATAAAAACGACGGAACTGAATCGACCATCGATTCATTTCTCGTAACGAGATGCGCTGAGCCCCTACATTCAGTCGAACATTGTAAGGATTATGTAAAACGGTAACAGGTGAGACGACAATTTGCACAATCCCCGCATTCTTGATGGCACCCACCACGACTTGTTGACGTGAAATATAGGGAGCTGCCGAAACTCGAGTTGGTATGGGCAGAGAATAGGCGGTGCTCGATTGTGCAGAGTTATCAATCGTGGTCGAAAAAGAATTTCCTCGATTGGGTCGGATGAAAATAGAATCCCTGCCCATGAAATCAGAATACAAACCAAATGCGTCCGTCATCCCGCCACGTGTCCACGTCGCCCCATTGAGCCATACGAGTGGCGTAATGGATCGATTGTACATCTGAGAATAGTGATTAAAGCCCAAAGCCGCTGGATAGGTGCTCGTACCCGCAGCAGTTAAAGCAACGGCGTTAGGGAAATGAGTACGAGCGTTCAGCGTGGTCGGACTGCTTGAAAGTTGCTGATAGAGTAAATGATAATCACGCAAAGCCGACCAGGTTGGACCACGTAAGGCTTGCGTGGATTGCGCACCACCAGCTGCGGAGGTGGTTTGCGACCAAACACACGCAAGAGCTGTCGGCGTCGCACTGTTAAATGAGACATTCTTTTTCCAATTGCGGAAGGGAATCCGCCACGAGGTCGTCGCCGTCAATGCACCAGCATAAGAGATAGCAAAATCGGCATCAAAAGCATAGGTGACATTGCCTGATGAAGTAACATCGGCAGTGGCACTTTCAACGGATCCAGTGCCAGATCCGAATTCACTACTTAAAAAAGCTGCATCCGATTTTTCAAAAGCCGTTGAGAGGTCGATTTGTAAACCACCCCAACGATTGTCGGTAAAAAGACCTCGAGAAACTAAAGTGACATCAGGCCAAAGTGCTTTGGCATTATCGCCTGAACTATCACTGAAAACCGAAGAACTTAAAAGTTTCAGTTGGTCGGTGCTACGAACTCGGGTATCGATATCGTTCGGTTGATAATTGGAAAAACCAGTCAAAAGTTCCACGCCCGTTCGAGCGACACCACGGCGAGCACTCGCCAAAGTACTCGAAGAACTTAAACGATTATCGTTTAAACTGATGTTGGCTTTGACACCTTCATCACCCACCCAATAACAATATCTCCCAGAGACATTGGTATCAGGAAGCGTGACCGCAGGAAGACTGACTCGACCATCGGGACGACCAGAAAGAGGGTCAGTGTTTGATTCATTTTCTGCTGCCGTTGCCGTCGCATCTCCCACTAAAACAATTTTACTCGCCGAAGATCCTCCATCGTAATTTCCACTCGTAGCATCATTTTTATCCCAAGGTACCCAATAATCAGTGCTGTAATTAATGCTCACACCAAAAGGTGTCAGCGATGTGCCATTGGTATCGGTCGTCGGTGGCTTAGCCAATGAGACCATTTGCGTCCCCGCTGCTTTGTCTCCTCGTCCACTAATAATCCATGCTGGAGGTTGGAAGGGACGATCCGTTCTCTGCACACCGGTCCACATGGGATTGAGTGCATTTGTCCAGGTGGGAATGGTACCTGCACTCGATGCAGTCGCATACCGAGTCGCATCCGCCCGAAAGGTCGCTCGTCGGTCGGGGCCAGCTTCTTGCTGGAGGTGGGCGATTGCCAAGCGCAGCGAAACCAACGCCTGCATACGCGCCTGAGTCCGCAATTGATTCGCAGTCGCAAGCCGTGCTTCAATACTCAGGAACGACGCCAAAGTAATCACCATGAGCAAAATCATGGCCATAATGGTCAGCGATAAAACGAGGCTGAAGCCGCGACGCTGAGGTGATGGTTTTTGAGCAGGGAACGACACGCGAAATATAGTGATTTTCTTTAAGAAATGACCCCTTTTGACCCCTCTCGGGGTAGGGAAATAATAATATAATAAAATAATAATCCTTGGGCCTTTTTACAAGTGTGAAAGGGGTCACTGGCTTTGCCTAAAACCCCAAAAAAAGGCTGATTTATCCTATCGTACCCCCCTCATTGCCCTTCATTGGGTCAGGGGTGGTTGTTTGGTTGATCCGATTATGACTTCCTTCGCTCTGGCGTTTAATCTACGAACGGCACTCAACTTCGTTATGCGCGATTTCCCGTTTTTCTTTTGGCTTCGCATCGGACTGCTCTCCTTCGGGGGACCAGCCGCCCAAATCGCTCTGCTCGAACAAGAGTGCGTGGAGAAAAAGAAATGGCTCACACCCGAACAATTTTCCAAAGCCCTGGGGCTTTGTATGTTCCTCCCCGGACCCGAAGCTCAACAGTTAGTCGCTTGGATCGGTTGGAAAATTTACGGATACCGAGGAGTAATCCTCACGACTCTGTTATTCATTCTCCCTGGCCTCATCGCTTGCGGAATTTTTGCGTGGATCTACGCACTCACTCACGAAGTCCCTGTCATCGGTGGAGTTCTGGAAGGGGCTCGTGCCGCCCTCGCTGGTATCATCATTATGGCAGGATTCAAAATGTATCGTCGTACTTGCGTAACTTCGGTTCAACGCATCGCCGCTGGATATTCTCTTGCCGCTCTTTTTTTCTCGGTGCCTTTCGCAATGCTCGCCCTCGGCAATGGACTCTTGGGTTGGTTTATGCCCAACCCTAACGATGAAAGTGAACCTGAATCCCTTTCAGAAAATCTGCTAAGTATTCTAAGAAAAATCGGAAAATACCTGCTACCCGTTTTCGGTCTTTACCTTCTTCTCTGGCTTATTTTCAAACACCAACACGCCGTCGTCCAATTAGCCGAAACTTCTCTCATCGCGGTTTTGGCCTCCTTCGGCGGAGCCTATTCCGCTCTCGGTATCTGGCGTAATCACGCCGACCAACAATCCTGGATCCCTGCTCAACGCTTTGGCGATGCTCTGATTGTTGGCGAAGCAACTCCAGGCCCTTTACTGCTCTCCGCGAGTTTCATCGGGTTTTTGGTTGGTTTCGAAGGCCACCTATTTTCTGGATTCAACGGCGTTCTCTTCGGCGTCTTGGGATTAAGCATCGTCACTCTTTTTACTTTTGCCACATCGACTCTCATTCTCCTCGCTACCGCGCCACTGGCCGACGCGGGAGTAGGTTCGAGTAAATTACACCGCACTTTTGGAATGGTCGGTGCCACCGCCACGGCGGCGATATTCTTTTTAGGAATCTCTTTATTGCTCGATCTATACAAATCACCTCACACCCATCTCTACCTCGTCGCCCTCGCTGCGGGTTACTTATTTTATAAACAAAAACTCTCTGTTCCCGCTCTCATCGGCATCGGCGCTCTCATCGGACTTTTTAATGCGCGTTTATGAAAATCATTTTGCGTCTGATTTCATTGGTCGTGGTAGGAATTCTCCTGCCTTGTCAGGCCGAAACCAATAAACCCAAAATCCTTTTTTTCACTAAATCCAGCGGCTGGGAGCATGACGTTATTTCTTGGAAAAAAGGCCAGCCAAGTTTTGCCGAAAAGCAATTACTATCCTTGGCCGAAATCCATCATTGGGAAATGCATTTTTCCAAAGATGGTTCACTGTTTAATCTCAAATACCTCAATCAATTTGATGTCCTGATGTTCTACACGACGGGTGACCTGACACAGGCCGGAACCGATAAACACCCGCCGATGACCCCCGCTGGCAAACAAGCGATTTTCGATTTCGTCAAAGCAGGTAAAGGCTTCGTGGGTATTCATTGCACCAGCGACACTTTTCACTCTGACGACGATAAACCAGGTAACCCTGAGCGTTATCGCAATCAGGGCGATAAAGTGGATCCATTCATCCATTTCCTCGGCGGTGAATTTATTCACCACGGTGATCAACAAAATGCCCTCAATCGCGTCATCGATAGCCAATTCCCGGGATTCGAAAAACTGCCAGCGTCTTTCACGCTTTTCGAGGAATGGTATTCGTTGAAAAATTTTAATCCTAACATCCACATTCTCACCGTCATTGAACCCAAAGAGATGAAGGGTGAAATGTACCATCGTCCGCCGTATCCAACTTCGTGGGCTCGACGTGAAGGCAAGGGTCGCGTCTGGTATACTTCTCTCGGTCATCGTGAAGATATTTGGACGAATCCAATGTTCCAACAAATGCTCGTGGGGGGTACACGCTTCGCCCTCGGTGAACTTCCAGGCGATACCACACCCAATCTCTCCACGGTCACACCCGAGGCACACCTCAATCCACCTTTCCCTGGAACCAAAAAATAATCGCAGTTATTTTCGCGACCCGAGTTTTTTAATCTCGCGAAACTCTTGTGCCGTGACTGGCGTCACGGATAGTCGATTACCAGGACGTAAAATAAGCAGGGATTTCAGGGCAGGGGATTGTCGACACTCTTCCAAGGAAACCAACCGTGGAAAGGATTCTAAAAAACTGACTTCAACACAACTCCAACGTGGATTGTCGGGTTTGGATTTTGCATCAAAGTAATCAGATTTCTTATCAAACTGCGTGGGATCCGTGAAAGCTGTCTTAGAAATTTTTGCCAATCCGACAATCCCTGGGGTAGCGCAATTGGAGTGATAAAACAAAACGATATCACCCAGCTCAGCCGCCCGCATAAAATTCCTCGCTTGGTAATTGCGAACACCTGTCCACGGCTCGCGTCGACAACGCTGTAAATCCTCAAACGAAAACTCGTCAGGCTCGGATTTCATTAACCAATAATGCATACAAAATCATCAGGGCAGGGGATGAGATTTTTGACAAGTCTCGACGTGCCGACTGATTACTTGCACTTTAATTGGAGTCATTTGTAATTCCACCATGCGCCTTTTGGATTCCCATTGTCACCCCGCCTCCGTCATTCGTTCGGGGAAATGGAATGCATGGTCGCAAGAGGCCAAAAACGTAGGGGTTGAAGGCATTGTCGCCATCGGTACTGACCTCGATGATTGGGCTTTGTACCGTCAATGCGCCGAAGAAAATCCGGGATTTGTTAAACACACGATTGGATTACACCCCTGTCACGTCACCGAAGGATGGGAAGATACGGTCGCCGCGATGTCTCCTTTTTTTGCCGATCACCCAGCACCCGCAGCACTCGGTGAAATCGGTTTAGATTATTACCGTCTGCCTTCCGATGAGGAAGAAGCTGAGCAAGTGAAACAATGGCAACAAGCTGCGTTTCGACGACAATTATCACTGGCTTATCAATTAGGATGCCCGGTTGTGATCCACTCACGTCATGCCTTTGGTGATTGCGTGCAATACATCGATGAAAGTGGTGTGGATTGGCGCAAAGTTGTTTTCCATTGCTTTGTCGAAGGACCCGATGCGGTTCGCGAAATTAATCAACGCAGCGGACGAGCTTCTTTCACGGGAATCATCACCTATCAAAAATCAGCCGACATTTGTGCCGCTTTGAAGGCCCAAGGTCTCGCTCGCCTGATGCTCGAAACCGATGCTCCTTACCTAGCACCGAACACGAAACGCGGCCAAGAAAACACGCCCGCTTATTTGCCTGAAATCGCTCAAAAAGCCGCAGAAATACTCGGTTTGCCTACTGATGAAATCGCCGAAGTCGCCACGCGCAATGCTCGGCATTTCTTTGGATTTTAGATACACAATCGTAACCTATTTGAAGCGGATTTAACCAATCCGCCATTTATGATGCAATGCGATGACAAAATCGCGTCGAGGAACCAATGTCGAAGACCTACGAACGGCTCTCGGTCCTTTCGCTTGGGCCGAGCCACTGCTGGATCGTTTTTTCAATGCTAAAGAATTTGATGATTTTTTAGAAAGAATACTCGCCTCAGGTCGCTCAGACTTTTTCACCTCAGCCAAAGAGCAAGCCCAACTCTCCAGTTCATGGAGTGACGAATGTTTGGCTCGTATCCCTCGCCAAGGTCCACTCATCGTTATGTCAAACCACCCTCACGGATTGGCCGATGGCATCGTGGCTATGGATTTTCTTTTGCGCGCCCGTCCCGATACCTTGGTCGTGGGCAATCGCTGGTTGGCAAAAATCCCGGGAATCCGCCCTTGGCTCATCGAAGTCAATCCCTTCGACCCTAATCAAGGAGACCCTGAAAATATTGCTGGTACACGCCGAATCCTCAATCACCTCAAAGCCGGTGGATGTATTTTAACTTTTCCTGCGGGTGAGGTTTCTCATTTTCATTTTCGCTCTCTGCAAGTACAGGATGCCCTCTGGTCCCCCCTTATCGTACGTATCGCCCGTCGAGTCAGTGCATCAATACTAACCATGCACTTGGCAGGAAAGAATTCACCACTCTTTCACGGTTTAGGTATGATTCACCCGAAAATGCGGACCTTGATGCTGCTACGTGAATTCTTTAATCATCGTGGTAAAGTCATACGCATCCGCACAGCTAAGGCAGTCGCCGCTCCGCAATTAGAAGACCATCCCGAAGATGAAGAAGCTGTGAGTTTCTTACGCTTACGCTGTGACTTGCTGGCCAATAAAAATGAGAAAGTGGCTCACGCCATAAAATCGAAAAAAGAACAAGCACACTGGGCTCCTATCATTGCCCCTGTAAAACCCTCTCTGATTCGTGCAGAATTAGAAAGTCTCCCTGAGGAGGATCTCTTGCTAACGAGCGGTGATTTCAAAGTGTATCGCTTTTTAGGGGGCGAGTTGCCACACACCATGCGAGAAATTGGCCGTCTGCGTGAGTTAACTTTTCGTGCCGTTTCCGAAGGTACCGGACTCGATTGCGATCGCGATGCTTTTGACGAATGGTACGATCAAATCGTTCTCTGGGATGAAAAAAATTCCCTCATCGTCGGAGGTTACCGATTAGGTCCAACCAACCGCATCTTGCCGACCAAAGGAAAACATGGGATGTATTCGGCCACTCTCTTTAATTTTAAAGGTGATTTCTTTCGCAAAATGGATCCCGCTCTCGAAATGGGCCGTTCATTCATTCGCGAGGAATACCAGCGACGTCCGACCAGCTTGCCGTTGCTCTGGCGTGGAATCGGACGTTACGTCGTTCGTTTTCCCCATTACCACCTGCTTTTCGGGCCGGTCAGTATCAATCCCGAATACGGACAAGCTTCCAAAGAACTTATTCTTTCCTACCTTAAACACAATCGCACGGCCGAAGATTTAGCCCCGCTCGTGCGAGCGAAAAATCCACCTCGCTCGATGAGTCTACGCGATGCTGATTTAGAAGTTCTGCAACGCTGTGCTTTTGATTTAGAGCATGTTTCGGGTTTGGTCAGTGACTTGGAGCCTGATGCGAAAACGGTGCCAGTCTTATTGAAACATTACCTAAAGTTGAATGGACGTCTCATCGCCTTTAACGTCGATGAAAGTTTCGGTGGCTGTCTCGACGGTCTTATTGTGGTGGATCTGACTAAAACGGATCCCAAACTTCTCGCGGCTTATATGGGCGAGGAAGGCGCTAAACAGTTTTTACAGTATCACGATTTTGAACCACTCGAAGACGAGAAACAAAAAAGGCAGGTCTTGCGACCTGCCTAAGATGTCACTCTGCGCAGCGTTTAAGCTTTGGCCAGGGCTTGTTCAATATCGGCAATAATGTCTTCAACATCTTCGATTCCCACCGAGAGACGTACATAGTCATCCGTCACGCCAGCACTTTGACGTTCTTCAGCGGTGAGTTGCGAGTGAGTCGTCGAAGCAGGGTGAATCGCCAGCGAACGAGCGTCACCAATGTTAGCGACATGGCTGTGCAACTTGAGGGCATTGATAAATTGGGTGCCGCCTTCTAAACCGCTTTTCACACCAAAACCAACGAGTGCACCATAACCATTGGTCAGGTACTTCTTCGCGAGCTCATGATACTTCGAGGATTTTAGTCCTGGGTAATTCACCCACTTTACTTTGGGATGCGACTCAAGGAATTGGGCTACCTTTAAGGCATTGGCACAGTGACGTTCCATGCGGAGATGCAGGGTTTCTAAACCTTGCAAAAGTAAGAAGGCATTAAAGGGCGAGAGGCAGCTGCCAACATCGCGCAAGAACTGCAGACGCATCTTCATGATGAAGGCAATATTCACTCCACCCGCTGGAGCAAAGGCCTTGAATGCTTCCCAATGCGGCAAACCATGATAGGACATGTCTGGCTCGGTAAAGCCAGGGAAACGGCCACGACCCCAGTCAAAGTTTCCTCCATCAATCACAATTCCCCCAATACTTGTGCCATGTCCGCCGATATGCTTGGTCGCCGAGTGCACCACGATATTGGCGCCGTGCTCGAGGGGACGATTCAGGTAAGGCGATAGGGCAGTGTTATCAATAATCAAAGGCACTCCGGCCTCTTTGGCAATTTTACCGACCTCGGCAAAAGGGAAAATATTCAGGCGTGGATTGCCCAGACCTTCACCATAAAACGCCTTAGTGTTTGGTTTCAGTGCTTTGCGGAAATTCTCGGGATCATCTCCATCGACAAACGATACTTGGATGCCGAGTTTCGGCAGGGTGTAGTGAAAAAGATTGTATGTACCACCATACAACTGAGCGACGGAAACAATGTGATCACCCGCACCCGCAATATTTAAAATAGAAGCGGTGATTGCCGCCTGACCCGAGGAATGTGCCAACGCACCTGTACCACCTTCGAGGGCCGCGAGACGTTGCTCGAGCACATCGGTGGTTGGATTCATAATCCGCGTATAAATATTTCCGAGCTCCTTCAGTCCAAAGAGATTCGCCGCATGTTCGGTATCGCGAAACTGATAGCTCGTGGTTTGATAAATAGGAACCGCACAAGCTCCAGTCGTGGGGTCTGCTTTTTGTCCTGCATGAAGAGTTCGGGTGCCGATTTTCATAAGTGTAAGAATTTAGTTACTTTAATGGCCGAGAATCGCTGACGCGGAAAGCCCAATATTTCTTTGGTTTTGTCATTATTTTGACGGCACTGGAGAGTGGAGGGCTCTTGACGACCGAATACTCATACTTGAATCCCTCCTCCAGCTAGTCATTGGTGGAGTCCTCTTTTTCTCATGCCCGTCTTCCTGCACGATACAATGTCTCGCGAGTTAAAGCCTCTCCTCCCTAAGGCAGGTAAGGCCACTTTCGGTATGTATTGCTGCGGTCCAACGGTTTATGGACCAGCCCACATCGGGAATTTCCGTACGTTTACCCTACAAGACGTGCTCCGTCGCACCCTCGAAGTCGCAGGCATCAAGGTCAAACATGTCCGTAATATTACGGATGTTGACGACAAAACCATCCGCGGGGCTCAAGCCAGCGGTGAGTCTCTCCAAGCCTTTACGCAAAAATGGACGGAAAAGTTTCATCGTGATTGCGCTGCCCTCGGACTGCTTTCTCCTCACGTAGAACCAAGTGCCGTCGCCCACATCCCTCAGCAAATTGCGATGATTAAAGCTCTTGTCGATCGCGGACACGCTTACGTCGCCAAAGATGGTTCAGTCTATTTTAAAGTTCATTCCTGTCACGACTACGGAAAGTTAAATCATATCGATTTTTCAAAACTCGAAACGCAAAGTACCAATAGTGCAGGCGAAGCCAATGACGCGGATGAATACGAACGCGAATCGGCTTCTGATTTTGCACTCTGGAAATCGCGTAAGCCAGAAGACGGAGCTAACTATTGGTCAAGCCCCTGGGGCGAGGGTCGTCCCGGCTGGCACATTGAGTGTTCAGCCATGTCCTTGGAACACCTCGGTGCGACTTTTGATTTGCACGGCGGTGGTATCGACCTCTGTTTCCCTCACCACGAAAATGAAATCGCCCAAAGCGAGTGCGCCACCGGCATCAAAGGCTTCGCCGCCCATTGGTTCCACAGCGCACACCTGCTCGTCGACGGTGAAAAAATGTCTAAAAGCAAAGGCAATCTCTACACCCTCGATGAATTAATCGCCAAGGGTTATTCGTCGATGGAGGTTCGCTACGCACTCATTGCTGGACATTATCGTAGTTCACTCAATTTCACTTTCAAGGGACTCGAAGACGCTCGCTCCGCCTTAGCGAAAATTGAAAAGGGCACCGATAAACTTTTAACGATTGCTGGTTTCACTCGCGCTGAATTCGCTCCTCCCAGCAAACAAGAAACGCAAACCGCTTGGGGTCGATTCGCTCCCGCGTGGGAATTGTTGCAAAACGATTTGAATATTCCTGGTTGCTTAGGTCAGGTCTTCACGGTGTTGGGAAGTAAAGACGAAGTTTCAACCGAACAGGCCCGACAAGATATTAGTGGCCTCGCAAAAATTCTTTTCGCACTCGGCATTCAACTCTTTACCGCGGCTCCTACGGTCGGTGTGCCTCCCGAAATCGCGGAGCTTGGTGCACAACGATGGGCAGCGAAGCAGGCTAAGGATTTCGCTGCTGCCGACCGCTTGCGTCAGCAATTGACGGCACTCGGCTGGTCGATGCTCGATCGTAAAGACGGCTACGATTTGAAAAAGAACTGAACGGTTGGTGAGTTGATTTTTATCAACTATTTCTCGCGAAACGACCGTTGGCTCGCCTCCGTCCTTGCGCTTGGGCCAAAGAGTCCCTAGCCAAAGGGGGTATTTGTTATGAATTCACGTCCGAAAATGACTCCTTTAGAGGAAATTCGCCACTCCGCTGCTCACATGCTCGGAGCCGCCGTTCTCCGTCTCTTCCCTCAAGCTCAGTTAGATATCGGACCTCCCACCGACCATGGATTTTATTATGACTTTGATTTGGATCACGCTTTCACGGCTGAAGACCTGATCAAAATTGAAGAAGAGATGCGCCGGATTTCGAAAGAAAATCAGAAATTCGAACGCATGGAGTGCTCTCGCGAAGAAGCGATTAAACTCATTCAAGAACGTGGCCAAAAAACCTACAAGTTAGGTCGTTTGCAGGACATTCCCGAAGGCGAAGCGATTTCTTTTTATAAAAACGGCGAGTTCTTGGATCTCTGCGCAGGTACGCACGTTCGTTACACTTCCCAAGTTAAAGCCTTTAAACTTCTCAGCATCGCTGGAGCCTATCACCGCGGTGACGAAAAAAATAAACAGCTACAACGTATCTACGGAACGGCTTACGCAACTAAAGATGAACTCGAACAAGCCTTGGCTCGTGC
>CANIUQ010000029.1 GCA_947470855.1 Opitutia bacterium
GACTACACGACGAACCGTTTGCCAGCGACTTGCGCCAAGGGCGAGTGATCCTGAAATGAGTGAAGTGGGCACGTTCGATAAAGCGTCCTCGGCAATCGTGAAAACAATCGGGATAACGGCAAAGCCCATGACGAATCCGACGACGAGAGAATTGCGCGAGTCATAACCCCAACCGCTATTTTGACGCCACCATTCGCGCAAATCGGAAACAGTTTGTCCAGAGGCAGTATCCTTGACGGTGAAGAAGGTTGATTCCAACCAAGGACCTGCGGTCCAAGCCAGCCAACCCAGCAGAAACACACAAGGAAGCAGGTAGAGAAACTCCCAGCCTGGTGCGATACGACGACGCATAGGGCGAGGGAAGGAAGACCAAATAAATCCAATAATTAGTGCAATCGGAGCGAGAACAACGATGGTGGCGAGAATTGACACCAGATTAGCATCGACGAGAGGAGCTAACCAGAGGCCAGCCAAGAAGCCAAGAACAACGGAGGGCAATGATGCCATGATTTCCATCGTAGGCTTTACGATTTTCTTCAGTTCTGGACGTAAAAACTGGGAAACATAAATCGCGGCAAGAATGGAAATCGGTATCGCAAAAAGGAGTGCGTAAAAAGTTCCTTTAATGGTTCCGTAAAGCAAAGGAACCAGTGAATATTTCGCCTCAAATTCATCAGAACCAGAACTCGATTGCCACGTATAAGCGGGACCCTCGGCACCTTCATACCAAATCTTTCCAAAAAACGCCTTCCAGGAAGCTTCAGTATGATGATCTTCAATCGTCCAACGACGCAAAATACCATCGGCACCAAGAATCGTTAGACGATCGTAATTGAGAGAGAATGCAACCTGACGAATTTCCGATGTCGTGGCTGGACCATCCCAACGAATCGAATCGGTGGTCATATTGCGGATCTGCATCCGTCCACCTGCCACGGTGAGATACGATTTATTTGCAACAGCTGGATAAATACCCTGACCAGGGCCAGCAAGAGGCTGACCATCATGCATCTTACCCCAAAGACGAAGGCGATCCCCATTCGGCTGTTTTTGTGGGTAAATTGACCAAATAACCTCTGCGCCCGTATAACTACTAAAAACGGTCGAAACATTACCAAAAATAAATCCAGCGGCAGCAATGCGCGAGTCGGATTGATCGGCAAAAGGTTTAAAGGTTTGTTGGAGCGTTACGCTATCGCCATCTCCGAGAGAATAAACCGAAACCTCGCCCTTTTTACTTATGAGGAGAAGCGCATCGGCCGTTGTGGGAACTAAGACCCGATCAATATCAGGAATTTCTTGGGCAATCGCAAAAGGCGTTCCAGATGTGATTCGTGCCTTACCTCCTAAACCCTTGGATTCCTTGATACGTAAACCCGTGAGGAAGTCTCGTCCATTTTCATTTTGGCGAACAATCAGTAATCGACTTACTGGACCTTTCACACTCCAGACATCTAAGCACGAAAGACCGGATTTACCGATGAGTTGAGGCGCTTTGGCGGTGATCAGTGGCGTAAGCGTTCGACCAGATTTTTTATCGAAATCAACTTTGTATGAAACCACAACGTCCATCACCGAACCATTCGAAAGACCGAGAACGATTAAACCCTCTCGCGGGTAAGAGCGAACGGTGGTAACCTTGGTATCGTGAAGTTCGGGTTTCCAAACTTTGGCGACTTTACCGTCATGATTATTCTGAAAAGTAAGCACTCCATTAGCATCGCAGGTGAAAGGAAGTTCTCCGAATTCATCCTCACCAAAAGCCACTGGCGAATTAGCAAAAGTAACTTGCGAATGGGGGTTAACCGTTGCCGAAGAGAACAGAGGGAAAACTTGATAAACCAAAAAAGCCAACATTCCCATGACCGCTAAAACCACTCCCAGCCCTCCGACACGGATAATGCGACCCATCCAGATATCTGTTAGCAGGGTGAGCCGACTAACCTGAAAGCGAGAAGGGTTTGGCTGGGAGAGCTTGTGGTTATCTTTTTCGTCCATGGCGGAGTCGCTTAACATTTATATTTAAGAATAAGAAAGGCGGTCGACCCGCCTTGGAGGACCCGAAACCTACCCATCACACTTTAAAGGCCGACTGATAAACAGTGTGGCGGTGATGGGCGGAGTCGAGACCAAGATTATTCAGCGCTATAGTATTTAAGCGAAATTCTGCTTTCTTCAGCGGCCGAAGCAGGAAGAGGGTAATAACCATCCTTAACGGTAATTTCCTGACCTTGCTTGGAAAGCACGAAGGTAATGAACTCAGAAGTTAACTTATCCATGTCTTTATTTGGAGCCTTATTGACATAGACATAGAGGAAGCGAGCGAGGGGGTAGGATCCGTTTAAGCAATTTTCGTAATTGGCCTCAACGAAGGGTGAACCGTCTTTTACGGAGATAGGCAGAGCAACAACGCCCGAGGTTTTATAACCGATACCAGAGTAACCGATGGCATTGATATCAGCAGAGATACCTTGAACGACCGAAGATGAACCAGGCTGCTCTTTGACTGAGCCTTTATAATCTCCGTTCTTTAAAGCTAAGTCCTTGAAGAAGCCGTAGGTACCCGAGGCAGAGTTACGACCGAAGATGGAAATGGTCTTACCGGCTAATTCGCCCGATACACCAGCCTGACCCCAGGTAGAGATATCCTGACCACCGCGTTTGCGCGTGGAAGAGAAGATCGAGTCAACTTGGGTAAAGGAAAGACCTTTGATTGGATTATCTTTGTGAACAAAGACAGCGAGAGCGTCGATAGCGACAGCAATCTTGGTGGGCTTGTGTCCGAAGCGACCTTGGAAAGTTCCAATTTCACTCGTTTTCATTTCACGGCTCATTGGTCCGAGCTGTGCTGCACCAGAAGCGAGGGCGGTAGGAGCCGTTGATGAACCCTTACCTTCAATCTGGATATTGACGTTAGGATATTTGGCTTTGAAGGCTTCAGCCCAGAAAGTCATCAAATTATTGAGAGTGTCGGATCCGACGGAGTTGAGGTTACCAGAGACTCCAGAAGTCACTTCGTAACTGGGCAACTTTTCGTCCACCAAATTAGAAGTCTTTACTGGAGTAGCTGGAGCGGGAGCAGCATCTTGCGCTAACAACGATGAAGCTGTAAATGCAAGAACGGCGATGGTTTTAGGTATTAGGTTCATAGGAGTGTCAGGACCATCACCTTAACAGGTGAATGTTACAGTTGTGTGACAGAGAGGTGTTACTTGAGCCAAAAGACCCTTAAAAAACTACAAAGACTTCAAAAAATCAGACAAAAGGGCTGCCGAACGGGCTTCAGCTTCAGGTAACGGCATTCCCGAAGCCAAGGAAGGTCCTTCGTAGCCGATTTGTGAGAGCCAAGCATTACGCAAAGCCTGCATGCTGAGAGTGAGAGGTTTTGCTTTCGCATTATCAAAAGGCGGAAGCTCTGATTGCCATTGCATCTTCGGAGCGAGATCATCCCAAACTGCCTGAGCAATTAACTGGTGACCTTCATCGCCAGGATGCACGCCGTCTCGCGCATAGATGTATCGAGGATTTTCTTTTTTTAATCGTGCGATGCTGGACAATAATTTCGTGTGCACATCAATCACTTCCCAACCCAACTTACGTTGTTTCACCAACCAATCAGCATAGGCTTTCATCACGAGATGATAGTTATTGGTTGGCTTAAGTCGATCAGGCTCAAAAAGCGGAGGGGTAAGAAAAATTGGTCGAACATTAGCACGGATACATTGTATCCGAACTTTATTCATGCCTTCGCGATAAGCATTAAATCTTCCCTCATCAAGAGAGAGGTAAATGCCATCGTTGATTCCATAAAAAATTATGACGTGAGTCGGATGATACTGGTCGAGAATACGTTTTAAACGTTTGAGTAAAGAAGGCCGAGGATAACTTCCTCCCGCATGCCCAGACTCGGAAAGACCCGAGACCGTCTCGCTGGGTAAAGCAAAATTAACAATACTACAACGAGCTAAACCTTTTTGAGCACGAATGGCGGCTTCAATTTGCACGACCCACCGACCATCATAAGTCATATCGTCGCCCAGAATCGCGACGCGCATTTCTTCTGAGTCAGCCAGCAGAAGTGGCGCACTTAGAAAGAGGCAAAGCGAGAGCAACCAAGGCATTGCTGAAGGCTTAGTCGTTCACCCTAAATCGGAAAGCGTAAAGCGATTACGCTTATTAACACCACCCCACTCGCTTATCCCGACACAGTTGACATTTTAACAACGGCTTGCTCACACGTTATTCACGAGTATGTTCATCTTCTTCCATGTCTCAACCCACTCGGTAAAGCTCACGAAGTCAGACCCAAACCATTGCTCAACTCAATCCACATCAAAGGAGCTCGTACCCACAATCTTCAAAATATTGAGGTAACGATTCCCCGTTACCAATTAACCGTGATTACGGGAGTAAGTGGGTCGGGGAAATCTTCTCTCGCTTTTGATACATTACATGCGGAAGGTTCTCGGCAGTATTTAGAATCCCTTTCGAGTAAGGCACGTGGTTTATTAGAATCAGTTTCGCGACCTGATGTGGATTTGATTGAGGGGCTTTCTCCTGTTATCGCCATCGCCCAGCGCACTTCTGGAAACCACAACCCTCGATCGACCGTCGCCACCTTAACAGAAATAACCGATCATGCTCGTCCGCTTTGGATTTTAGCTGGCGAAAGATTTTGTCGTAAAGATGGTCACCGTATTCGGAAACGATCATTGGATGATAACTTAAAATCACTCGAAGCGATTAGTCTTGGTACAAAACTAATGGTGGTGGCTCCAATTGCGGAAGACCGACCCTCTGTTCTTCTCGAAATGGTTGCTGATTTGGGTCGACGCGGTTTTACCCGTCTTCGGGTAAATCAAAAAATTGTCACCCTTGAAGAAGCAGAAGATTTGTTAAAAGGCAGAGATGCCATGCGTTTAGATGTGGTCATTGATCGACTCATCGCAGGGCCTAATCAAAGAAGTCGACTCGCTGACTCACTGGAACTAGCTTTTCGAGAGGGAAAGCAAAAGGCTGTCGTTTTGGCAGAAAGTGGCTCGAATCTTTGGCATGAGCACCCTCTTTCCCTTCATCTTGCCTGCGAACACTGCGGAGAAACAGTGGAACCGTTGGACTGGCGTTCGCTCTCCTCTAACCACCCTGCGGGTGCTTGTCCCGATTGCGGAGGGTTAGGACGACAACTTCGTTTTCAAGAGGCCCTCTCGATTCCCGATGATGGACTTTCCGTAGATGACGGAGCGGTGAAGCCTTGGAAATGCGCCACGAGGAAAACCCTGATTTATCGAAATGCTCTCACGCGGGCTTTGGCTGAACAAATTCCGTTTGATTTGAAAAAACCATGGCGTGATTTACCCGAATCGACTCGTCGCATTCTTTTACACGGTAATCCTTCTCAAACCTATTCACTACCTCCTCCTAAAGGAAGAAAGCCGCGCGACGTTTTTTGGACCGGAATGTTTGCAGAATTAGAGCAGACTTTCCGCACCACAACGGGTGAATCTTTACGACAAAAACTTCTCGCCTTCCAATCAGGTTCAATCTGCCATCGTTGTCATGGACAGAGACTTTCGGAAACAGCCCTCTCCCTTCGCCTCGCGGATAAAAACATCGCCGATTTCCAGGCTCTAACGATTCCAGAAGCTTTAGATTTTGTTCAAAAGGTAAAATCACTTCCTGCCGTCGTTCCTGTTGAAGAAGCACGCCGAGGACTCGAACAACGTTTGGCTTTTTTAAACGATGCAGGGCTTAACTATTTAACCTTAAATCGAGAAATCAGCACTCTTTCGGGTGGCGAAGAGCAACGCGTGCGATTGGCCACTCAACTTGGATTAGGCTTGGTCGGCGTAACCTATGTTCTAGATGAACCAAGCATCGGGCTCCATCCTTCGGACCACCATCGACTTATTCAGTCGCTGCAAAACCTTCGCGACCTCGGTAACACCCTCTTAGTCGTTGAACATGATCGAGCGATGATACTTGCCGCGGATCATCTTATCGAAATGGGCCCTGGGGCTGGCGTTGATGGCGGCAAAGTGGTATTCACAGGTAACCTTAGTGACTGTAAAAATCATTCCGCCTCTCGCACCGGTGCGTATTTATCAGGACGAGCCAGTTTACAAAACGTCATCCAACCCAAGCCCATCGGAAAAGATTTTATACAGATTAAAAATGCGACGGAAAACAATCTGAAAAATCTTAATGTTTCTTTCCCTTTAGGAAATATTACCGTGCTTTGCGGAGTCTCGGGCTCTGGCAAAAGCACTTTAGCGATTGATATTCTTTCAGCGACGATGGCGCGAAAAATTAATGGCGCCAAAGTGGTTTCTGGGAAACACGGCGGAATCGAGGGTCTGGAAAAAATCCGTGCCTTTACCGCAGTCGACCAAGAACCGATCGGTCGTAGCCCACGCTCCAACCCTGCCACATTCACGGGAATCATGGATGTGATGCGTGATTTGTGGTCCTCTTTGCCTCTGGCTAAAATGCGTGGTTATGGACCGGGAAGATTCAGTTTTAATGTGCGGGGCGGTCGTTGCGAAACCTGTGCGGGCGAAGGTTCCGTCAAAATGGATATGCAATTTTTGGGCGAAACATTTGTCGAATGTCCCAGCTGTTCTGGTCAGCGCTTTAACCGCGAAACTCTGGAGGTTCGTTTCAAAGGATTAACGATTTCCGAAGCCCTCCAATTATCCGTACAAGAAGCGCTGGAAGTTTTTAAAGTTCAACCACGCTTGGCGGAAAAACTAAAAACCCTTCAAGAAGTCGGTCTCGGCTACATAAAACTCGGTCAGGCTGCCAACACCCTCTCGGGTGGCGAGGCTCAGCGACTCAAACTCGCCACCGAGTTAGCTCGTCGTGATCACACGGGTAGACTTTATGTTCTCGATGAACCAACCACAGGACTACATTGGGACGATATCGCCAAGTTACTTAAACTTTTGGGACGATTACGCGATGCTGGTGCTACCTTGATTGTCATCGAACATCAATCCGACGTCATTCAATCCGCCGATTGGGTCATTGAATTGGGGCCTGAAGGCGGAGCGAAGGGTGGCGAATTAATTTACACAGGTCCACCTGAAGGATTAAAGAAGGTGAAACATTCTCCCACCGGAAAAACTCTTTTAGACTGAGAGAGTTGCGGGTAAACGCTGAGCGATTTTTTGGAGAGCATTAATTTCTTCCGCCGAAAAATCATAAGGTTGCATTTTGCCAATTCCGACCACACCGACAACGAGACCGTGAGCGTCCATGATGGGCACGGCCAACGCTCCTTGCACGTTGGTTTTTTGGGCATCGGGCTTCGCAATCCCACCCAGATTTTCTTGCAAATTACACAATTGTACTGGGGCTTTACGTTCTGCGGCGCAACCAGCAATCCCCTTCCCTACGGGAATGGTTTGAATCTTATCTAAAACAAAAGGGGGAATGCCTTGGTGAGCGTGGAGTTTAAGCATACCTGATGACTGATCGAGTCGATGAATCGTTCCCGTGACACAATCAAAGTTCTTCAAAATTTGAGTTAAGACAGTCGTGGCATTGCTCGGGGAAGCCAAAAGTTCATTCAACTGAGCCTCGTAAGATTTCATAACCTTTTAGACACCGCGTTGAGCTAAACGTTCCTTCAACCAGACCAAACCCGAGGCCTCGTTATCAAAAACTCCATCCATTTGTGCCTCATAAGCAGCGTCTAACAATTCAGAAAACCATGGAGCAGGTGGATAACCCAGAGCAATGAGATGACGTCCCAAGATAATTTTCTTCGGAACGGATGAAGCAATTTGCAAAGCTTGTGCCTTGGCTAATAACCAAACCCCTTGCGGAGATTCTTCGGTAAATGATTTAGGGCCACGCCCCTTGCGATCGGCAGAGTCCACTCGAACTAATCGATCAATACGACCAACCTTATTGGCTAAGCGACGAACGGCGGCATCCCCTGCTTTGGCACGATACAATTCCAGTGGCTGTCCATGCCAACGCACTAAAGGTAAAACAGCTTCAATGAGTTTTGATTCTCGGGTGATGCGACCGAGAAATTTTTCTGCTAAAGGTAAACTTTCTGCCTCGTGACCGTAGGCGTGAATGCGTCCATCAGCTTCGCGTTTTGTGGTCGTGGCTTTCCCTAAATCATGCAAGAGAACCGCTAAACCCACAACGGTGTCTTCAAAAGTGTCATGGGTACGCTCACGTGCGTAGGCATCGAGACAAAGTGCGGTGTGATTCCACACGTCGCCTTCAGGATGCCAGTCGCTATCTTGTTCGACTCCGATGATGGCATGCAGTTCGGGAAAAAACTTCGTCCAGCCACAGGCCCGCAGGAAATGGAGTCCGCAAGAAGGTTTAACCCCGCGAAGAATTAGTTTCGTCCACTCCTCCCAAATACGTTCCGCTGGCAAATCCTGCGGAGTAAGCGTAGAGCAAAGTTGAACTGTCTCGGGAGCGACTGAAAATTCTAGTCGGGCCGCAAACTGCATCGCACGTAGCACCCGCAAAGGATCTTCGGAAAACTTAGGTGAAACATGGCGCAAAACCTTGGCCATTAAATCTCCTAAACCATGCCAAGGGTCGACCAACTCTCCCGTAAACGGATTCCACAAAATAGCGTTTACCGTGAAATCTCTTCGCTCACAGGCCTCGCGATGAGTCATCGTGGGGTCGGCTTGAACCTCGAAATCTTGATGCCGAACTCCCGTACGATTTTCTCGACGAGGTACAGAGATATCAATCGGCTGATCTTTCACTTTCGTAACGCCAAACGCCGCACCCACTTTAATAATACCGAACTTTTTGCGTAGAGCGTTTTCGATTTCACGAGAACCGATGCCGTAGACTTCGATATCGAGGTCTTTTGGAGTTAAACCCATCAAGGCATCGCGCACACAACCACCGACCAAAAAGGGGCGACCTCCTGCTTGTTGCAACAAAGTAAGAATCTCTTTCGCCGAAGCGAGTTCGCCAGTGAGGGCGATTAAATCTGGGCGTAAAACGGACACGAAAGTGAAACTACCCATAGTCACGCCATGAAGCGAGTGGGTTTTTCGAATTATAGATTTGTGGTAAAACCTTGTTTAATTAACCAAGCCTTTGCCGTTTCCCGTCGATCGCCTTGTAAAACAATC
>CANIUQ010000030.1 GCA_947470855.1 Opitutia bacterium
CTCGCTTTTGTTTTGCCTTCCGATGGTGTCGAGCGTGGACCCGCCCTATTCTCAATCATTGGGAATTTTCATCTTCTCGTTTTACACCTTCCGATTGCCCTACTCGTCATCGTTCCCCTTTTTGAATTACTCGATGGCACAGAACAGGCACAAAATGGAACGCGCCGACTCTGCCAATTGGCTGCTATTTCTACTTGGCTAGCGGCAACGCTCGGTGTCGTTTACGGACACTTCAACGGTTTCAGTGGCGATAAAATCCAATGGCATTTATGGTCTGGCATCTTTGCTTCATGTCTAGCTTCAGCCTCCTGGCTGCTACTTCATCAGGCACGATTCTTTCGGCTGACCATTCAACTGCTCGCTATTTTTGTCGTCTTTTACGCTGCACACATTGGCGGCGAAATGGTGCACGGACGTGGCTTTCCCTTAAAAAGCAATGATACGGCGACTAAAGGGAAAATCTCTCCAGAATAATCTATTAAAGTTTTCATCTGGTTATCTTGAGTTAGGATAGTCTTATTGAAGAATAAAAGCATTCGGGCTGCCTGTTTCTTGACTAAGCACGAGCTTAATTCAAAATTAAGCCACGGCATGATGACTGAAACAAGAAGCGTGCAAATCAAAGGCCTCGCACGTTGGTTTTGGTCACACTGGCTAAAATTTAGCCTACTCTTATCTTTAGGGTTCGTTGCGGGTTGCCAGACGACTATCGAAAAAAAGTCTGCATCCAAAGAATTGATACCCAGCACTTATGGCGAAAATCAATCGTCTGAAACAAATCGGTCTGTTGGAACTTGGCAGGATTTTGTTATCGAACCCACCCTCAAAAAACTGATTGCCGAAGCGATTACTCACAATCGCGACCTTCGCTTGGCCACTTTACGCGTTGCCGAAGCTCGTGCCGCTTATGGTATACAAAAAACTGACAAACTTCCCACACTCTCAGCACAAGCTGATTTCATCAGAGCCGGCACCCCTGGAGACGTCAACGGCACTGGCCGTCGTATCACGGCAAACCAATACACACTCGGGATTGGATTTAATCGTTGGGAAATTGATTTCTGGGGTCGTGTACAAAATCTGAATGAAGCCGCCTTGGAAAATTATTGGGCGAGTGAAGCCACCCAGAGAGCTGCCACACTCAGTCTTATCGCTCAAATCAGCCAAGGTTACCTGCTCTTAGCCGAATCCGACGAACGTCTCGCGCTCGCCAAACGAGCGGTGATTTCGCGGGAGGAATCTCTCCGGATAATGCGTCGTCGCTTCGAAGAAGGTGCGATTTCGAAATTAGATTTAACACAAGCAGAGATGCTGAGCCAGCAAGCACAGATTCTCGTCACGCAATTAGAGCAAAATCGAGCCCAACAAATCCAGGCCTTAACTCTTCTCTTAGGCAGATCAGCGTCGGTTACACTCGAAACGCAACGTTTGGATAGCCATCCTCCCTTTGGTGAAATCAAAACGGGTATACCCGCGGATCTATTAACTCACCGACCCGATATTCAAGCGGCCGAACACACTCTCGCTGCAGCTCATGCTAACATCGGAGCGGCTCGCGCAGCTTTCTTCCCACGCATCGCCCTAACCAGCAACATTGGTACGGCCAGTGCCGAGCTGGATGGTTTACTAAAAAGCGGTAGTTTGGCTTGGAATTTCTCACCCTCAATCTCCTTGCCGATTTTCGATGGAGGTAGACTGCAAGCTTCGCTGGATCTTGCGGAGATTCGACGCGACGCAGCCATTGCCTACTACGAACAAACCATTCAATCGGCTTTTCGAGATGTTGCCGACGCACTCACAGCCCAATACTGGCTTAAAATTCAGATTAAAAATCTCGATGCCACCATCGCCGCGCAAACGGAGCGGACACGCTTAGCCCATCTTCGTTACGAAAATGGAGCCGCCCGTTACTTGGAGGTACTTGATGCCGAACGTGAATTGTTAGCAATTCGGCAGGAAAGAATTCAAATTCAACGAGCTCTCTGGGCCTCGCAAATGGCACTCTACATTGCCTTAGGCGGAGATAGTTCCACCCAACTTTCTTCATCGTCACCTTAATACATTATGAGTCTTAAAAAAATACTTTCCTACACGAGCATCGCACTTTTGCTCTTGCTGGCGATAGGGTATCTTGGACGAAACTTTTGGGGACGTTCGACCACCCAAGATTTTGTCAGCGCTAATGGTCGAATCGAGGCCACAGAAATCGATATCGCCACTCTATCCCCAGGCATCGTGCAGAGCATTCTCGTACAGGAAGGAGACTGGGTAAAATCAGGACAGATTCTCGCACGTATGCAAATGAATGGATTGATGGCACAACGCGATGAAGCGATTGCAAAGTTGGAGCAGGCCGAACAAAATGCTCGTGTGGCAGAAGCCGAGGTCGCGTATCGCGAAAGCGAACTGGATGCTGCTCAACGTCGCGTGGCACGGTCCGAAACGCTGGCCAAAGAAGGAGCCTCCTCGGCACAAGAACTCGACGATGATCGAGCTCGCGTGCGCTCGGCGACGGCAGCGGTAGTAGCAGCCAAAGCTCATGTGGAAAGTATGTTTTCTAACACGAGGGCCAATGCAGCGACCCTGAAACGAATTGAAACAGAATTAGCCGATGGTGAGTTAAAAGCTCCTCGTGATGGCCGAGTCCAATACTTGGTCGCACAAACGGGAGAAGTTTTAGGTGCAGGAGGTAAGGTTTTAAACCTCGTTGATACATCTGATGTCTATATGACTTTTTTCTTACCCGAAACCATCGCTGGAAAAATCGCGCTCGGCAGTGAAGTACGTATCGTGCTCGATGCTGCCTCTGATCGTGTCATACCCGCCAAGGTTAGTTTTGTCGCCAGCACAGCTCAGTTCACCCCCAAGACCGTGGAAACCGCTAGCGAAAGACAGAAGTTAATGTTTCGCATCAAAGCCTCCATCGATCGGACTTTGCTCCAAAAATATTTAGCGCAAGTCAAAGTAGGTCTACCTGGAGTTGCTTGGATTCGTTTAAATCCGCAAACTCCTTGGCCAGAAAATCTCGCTGACAAAAAACTGGTGAATTAAAAGTGGCCAACGACTCTACATCGGCCGTCAGAGGACGAGGGATTTCACTTCGCTACGGAAAACTGGTCGCTCTCCGAGAGGTCAGTCTCGATATCCCTACCGGTAAAATCACGGGATTAATCGGACCAGATGGAGCAGGCAAATCGTGTCTTTTAGCTCTCATCGCTGGTGCCAAAAAAATGCAGGAGGGAGATTTGAACGTGCTGAAAGGAGATATTCGTGAGTCGAGCCATCGTGAACGAGCCTGTCTTCGTATCGCTTACATGCCACAGGGTTTGGGTAAGAATCTCTACCCCTCTCTCTCCATCGAAGAAAATCTACAGTTCTTTGGTCGACTCTATGGTCATTCCGAGTCGGAAAGACGTCGTCGAATTGATTCTTTAACGGAGAGCACAGGACTTTCTTCATTTCTAAATTGGCCAGTTAGCAAACTCTCGGGCGGAATGAGGCAAAAGTTAGGGTTGTGCTGTGCACTCATCCACGACCCCGATTTATTGATTCTCGATGAACCAACCACGGGTATCGATCCACTCGCTCGAGCTAAGTTTTGGAAAATGATTCAGGGAATTCGAGCCCAACGACCGGGCTTAAGTATTCTTGTTTCCACCGCATACATGGATGAAGCTACTGGTTTTGATTG
Organism: Opitutia bacterium; assembly: GCA_947470855.1. Classification (GTDB taxonomy): domain Bacteria; phylum Verrucomicrobiota; class Verrucomicrobiia; order Opitutales; family UBA953; genus UBA953. The sequence goes on from CANIUQ010000030.1 coordinate 3,692, forward strand.
GTTGATTGCCCTCCATCAAGGTTCGGTTATCGCCTCAGGAAGCCCAGCAGAAATTCTGCAAAAAACAAAATGTGAGAGAATGGAAGAGGCTTTCGTTACTCTGCTACCCTCAGTTGAAGTTACCACTCCACCAACTCCGACTGCTTCTCATGAATTAAGAGAAAACCAAGCCCCATTGGCCATTGAAGCTCGTGGGTTGACCTTGCGTTTCGGTGACTTCGTGGCGGTAGACCATGTCGATTTTCAAATTAAGCGTGGCGAGATTTTTGGATTTCTAGGTTCCAACGGTTGCGGAAAAACAACGACCATGAAGATGCTAACAGGACTTCTGCCCGTGTCCGAGGGTCAGGCATTACTGTTTGGTAAACCCGTTGATGCCCATGATATCGAAACCCGACGACGCGTGGGTTATATGTCGCAGACTTTTTCACTTTATGGAGAACTTACGGTGAAGCAAAACCTAGCTTTACACGCAAAACTCTTCCATGTTCCTCCTGAAGAAATTGCATCGCGCATCGAAGAAACCGCAGGCCGATTTGGACTGGGAGCATGGATGGATGAATTGCCAGGCAAACTTCCTCTGGGCTTACGACAACGCCTCTCTCTAGCGGTGGCGATGGTACATCGCCCTGAACTACTGATCTTGGATGAACCAACCTCGGGCGTGGATCCTGTCACGCGAAGACAGTTTTGGGATTTAATGGTGACACTTTCGCGACAAGAAAAAATCACGATTTTTATTTCCACCCATATCATGAGTGAAGCCGAGCGTTGTGACCACATTTCACTCATGCACGCTGGCAAAGTTTTAGACAGTGGGACTCCAGCGGAACTCATTCGCAAACATCAAGCAAAGTCACTCGAAGAAGCCTTTATCGATTGTTTAAGTCAGTCCTCGGCAGGCGGAATCCTGCCAACAGAAAATTCGCTACCAACCTCGATAACCCCTTCAGCCGACGATGAAAATTTAGGTATTCGCTCCGCTTTCCTGCGCAGCCTCAATCGAACCTATACTTATTTTTGGCGAGAAATCTTAGAACTGCGTCGTGATGCGGTGCGCGGAAGTTTAGCGCTTCTCGGTTCCGCCGTGATGATGTTCGTGATGGGTTACGGAATTAATATGGATGTCGAAAACTTACGCTTTGCGGTACTCGATCGTGACCAAACCTCTCTCAGTCGAGATTACGTAATGAATCTGGCAGGTTCACCCTACTTTATCGAACAACCAGCGTTGGAAAGTTATGCTGACTTGGATTATCGAATGCGCTCAGGGAAAATTTCCTTAGCGTTAGAAATCCCTGCCGGCTTCACCCGAGATTTGGCCCGAGGGCGTCCCGCGCAAATGGGAGCTTGGGTCGATGGAGCAATGCCACAGCGAGCGGAGGTGACCTTGGGTTATCTGCAAGGCATGCATCAACAATGGATGATGGAGAAAGTTTATGTTACCTCTCAGGCCAAGCCTTTAGCGACCGTTGAAACTCGCTTCCGCTACAACCCTGATGTGCGTAGTCTACCTTCGATGGTGCCAGCAGTCATTGTGCTTATTTCACTGATGCTACCAGCGATGCTCACCGCCCTCGCTGTGGTTCGCGAAAAAGAACTCGGTTCCATCGTAAACTTTTACGTTACTCCAACCACCTCAGCCGAATTTCTTATCGGCAAACAATTACCTTATGTAGCGATTGCGATGATTAACTTTCTGCTGATGTGTCTTCTTTCTGTAACCGCATTTGGCGTACCCATCACGGGAAGTTTTATTACGCTCATCATCGCTGCCAGCATCTTCAGTTTTAGTGCAACCGGAATGGGGTTATTGGCCTCAACCCTAACCAAGAGTCAGATTGCTGCGATGTTTTTTGCGATGATTGGAACGATGATTCCTGCCTTTGAATATGCGGGCATTATTAATCCCGTTTCATCACTTCAAGGAATGGGACGTTTGATTGGGGAAATGTATCCAGCGAGTCATATGATGGTCATTAGTCGTGGTGTCTTTAACAAAGCTCTTGGGTTTACTGACCTGCATGCTTCGCTCTGGCCTTTGTTTTTAGCCGCCCCCGTTATTTTGGGCCTATCCATCCTCTTACTCAAAAAGCAGGAGCGCTAAGATGTTTCATTCCATCGTTAACATCACTCGTTTAGGTATCAAAGAGCTCTGGAGTCTTTGGCGGGATCGCATGATGCTTTTTCTAACCATTTATATATTTTCCCTCGCTATCTACGTCGCTGGTACAGCGATGCCCGAAACCATCCATCAGGCTCCACTAGCGATTGTCGATGAAGATCGTTCAGCTTTATCCTCTCGTATCGCTCAGGCCTTTTATCCACCTCAATTTATTCCACCTAAAATCATCGATCTTTCCGAACAAGATCCTGGATTGGATGCGGGAGACTACACTTTCACTCTTGATATTCCGCCTCACTTCCAGCGCGATGTTCTCGCGGGTCATTCACCGACTATCCAAGTCAATGTCGATGCGACGCGCATGAGTCAGGCGTTTATCGGAAGTAGCTATATTCACCAAATTGTTTTGGGTGAAATTCACGAATTCGTTTCTCATCAAAGAGATTCAGCGATGCCTGCAGGTGATTTAGCCGTGCGTATTCGATTTAATCCTTCGCTCGATCCCTCTTGGTTTGGTTCGTTAATGGAATTAGTGAATCACCTAACGATGTTAGCGATTATTCTCACGGGAGCCGCCGTCATTCGCGAAAGAGAACATGGCACGGTAGAGCATCTATTGGTGATGCCTGTTTCTTTAACTGAAATCATGCTCTCCAAGATTTGGTCGATGTCCGCCGCCGTTGTCTTTGCACTTTGGCTGTCGCTCACTTTTGTTGTGCAAGGATTACTTCATGTGCCTGTCGAAGGATCGATTGGCCTCTTTCTCATCGGATCGACGCTTCACCTCTTTGCAACGTCATCGATGGGGATTTTTATGGCGACCACCGTGCGAAATATGCCCCAGTTCGGGATGCTGATGATTTTAATTCTTATGCCCCTACAGATGCTTTCGGGGGGGATGACTCCTTTTGAGAGCATGCCTTTCGCTGTTCGCATGCTCATGTCCCTCTCCCCTACCACCCACTACACTGAACTCAGTCAGGCCATCCTGTTTAGGGGAGCTGGGTGGGAGACCGTTTGGATACCATTTTTAAAGTTAATTCTCATCGGTTTAGTCCTCTTTTTCTTCTCCCTCATTCGATTCAGAAAAAGCATGATGCGTTTGGCTTGAGCTACCGCTTAAAGGGAAGTGCTTAAAATTCACCCCAGCCTGCCCTAAGGCGATATTTTCATAGGTTAAGTGTTGCTTAATTTGTAAAAAATTGGCCTAATTATAGGCACTCCTCAAAGAGCAATACTATCAAAACTATGAACTCCTCCCCTAAAAAACGTAGCGGTTTCACTCTCATCGAGTTGCTCACCGTTATCGCAATCATCGGTATTCTTGCTGCTGTTCTCTTCCCTGGCGTCCAAGGCGTCATGAAGAAAGCGAAGCAATCCTCCGCGGGCACCAAAGTTCGTAATATCACTCAAGCGTACATTGCTTTTGCCTCCACGGGCAACAAGTACGTTAAATCGGGAACTTGGTCGCTGACTGCCAATACTTCAGCTGCTAGTATCTCGGACTTCGCCGCCGTATTGGCTTTCAATGCCAATCTAAACGCTGCTGAAGTTTGGTATGTTGAAGCGGATAAACTCAACGAATCTGCCACATTCCCCAAGACAGTTCTCGATGGCGCTGCAGGATCCCAAACCATCAACTCTAACTTCTCTTCGCCAAGTTCTACGAATGGCTACCAATCTTGGACGACCTACGCTCCCACCCCACGTAACCTCGA
>CANIUQ010000031.1 GCA_947470855.1 Opitutia bacterium
CGGCCGATTTGCCAACTCAAGGTAAGATTGTGGCAGGAAGTGGGTCGATTCATACGCAAGGGCAGGCGATGACAATTAATCAGTCTACTTCGAAAATGGTGACCGACTGGGGTTCATTTTCGATTGGTGCAGGGAATACGGTTAATATTGTCCAGCCTGACAGTTCGGCGATTTCACTGAATCGTGTCGTTGGCTCGGATGTTTCCTCAATTCAAGGAGCCCTGCAGGCTAATGGTAAAGTATTTCTAATTAATCCGAATGGAGTTATTTTCACGAAAACATCACAAGTTAATGTGGGTGGTTTAGTGGCCTCTACCTTGAACATGGCGACCGATGATTTCATGTCCGGCCGTTTTACTTTTGCAGGAAATAGTTTGGCTGCGATTACGAATGAAGGAAATATCGTTGCGGTTGATGATGGCAAGGGGGCTTTAATCGCGATGATTGCTGCGAAAATTGTTAATCAAGGCTCTCTCGCGGCGGATCGCGGAAATGTTATTTTGGCTTCAGGTAGTAAAGTGCTCTTGAATTTAGGCGGTTCGGTAGAGTTACAAATTGAGCAAGGCGTCCTGGATTCATTAATTGAGAATGGTGGTGCCATTGTGGCGAATGGTGGAACCGTTCTTTTAACCACCGATGCAGTGGGGGAGCTGTCTGGCTCGGTCATCAACAATCAGGGGGTGATTGAAGCACAAACTTTGGTCACCGGTGAAAAGGGCGAGATTCTTTTGAAGGGCGGAATGGAACAAGGTGCCGTTATCGTCGGTGGCAAACTGGATGCTTCTGCACCGCAGGGGGGCGATGGAGGTTTTGTCGAAACTTCAGCTGCTCGTTTGCAATTTGATGAAGGGCTGCGGGTGACGACTCTCGCACCCCAAGGTAAAGTAGGAACTTGGTTAATTGACCCTGATTTTATTCACCTGGTAGCAGGCTCTGGTGGTAGTGTTTCGGGATTACCTTCGACTGGGTTATCAGAGATTGGAGTGTCAACCTTGAGTACGGCGTTGGCGACTTCCAATGTAGACTTACAGGCTAATCAAGAAATTGATCTTAAAGTTGCCTTTAATTATGCTGGAAGTCGTGATGCAGTTTTAGGATTATACGCTCCCGTCATTAAACTGGGAGGTGACATTTCAACTTCAACGAACAAACTCAGTTTGAACTTTGGAGGAGACTATTCGAGTACCAATTACGCTGGTAATCTTTATCTTTATGGTGGAAATCGTTCTATCGCAACCCGTGGTGGCGATATTATTTTCAATGGTAATCTTGGAGGTGCTTACAACCTGAATGTCGACACCAGTGGTGGATCGGTAACTCACAAATCAGTGGTTGATGGTACTTTTGATTATCTAAAGGAAATCACTGCAGCGGTAAACTTTACTTTCGATTCTCATCCTCACGAGGCCATCGTATTGGATTTTGTGAATGGTATCGTGACGCGTGATGGTTCATCGACTCCCATCACTGGAGGAGTAATGCCTCGCGGAATAGTTACTTTTGCGGAAGGTGCCAATGTCGAATTGCATGTTAAAGGTCCCCATGGAGTTTGTACGTTCACGAAGCCCGATAACACGACCGTTGATGTTATTGCTGACTCGGGTGGACACGTAACAATTCCTGCAGGAGGAATTAGTTGCATTAAAATCGAGTACATTGTGCAAAATGCCTCGGGTGTCGTTGTTCCAAGTGCTAGCGTTGAGTATAGTGTGATTGAAAATGCTGGTCGAATTAACAACTACACCGTCAATACAGGAACCGGTAGCTTGACCTTAGATAGCGGAGCAACGGTGAGGGTGGATGGTAATATCGAAATGGCCACTGCTCTATTTGATAATAACGCAGGTTCAGTCGCTCTTGTCCCAGGAGCCTCTAAATATTGGAGAGTCTGGAGTCGTAATTCAGATCCCTTCAATGTTAGCACTGGAGATGATGCTGGCGGACTAACTCCTAATTTTATCCAGTATAATGCCACTTACGGATCGAGCACCGTTTTAGGAACTGGTAATGGCTTGCTTTATACTTATGCACCTCAGGTCACCATTTCTTTGGTTAATAGTATTTCTAAAGTTTATAATGGAACGACGGCTGCCACGAATTTGTTGAATTCTAACTACGCGGTCTCTTCGGGCGTTAATGGTGATTCGGTTAGTTTAGCTGGTACTCTACCCACCAGTGGCACCTATGCGACGAAGAATGTCGGAACGGGTATCGGAGTGACGGTCACGGGACTATCAACGGCTAATCTCTCGGTCGTTAAAGGGTCGGCGACGGTTTATGGCTATGGGCTGACCAGTACTTCTGCGACGGGAAATATTGGCACCATCACTAAAGCTAATATCACTGCCATTACAGGTATTACGGCAAACAATAAGCCTTACGATCAAACGACAGCGGCCACCTTGGTTACTTCTGGCGCTGGCTTCACGGGTAAAGTTAGTGGAGATGTTTTAACCGTTGCTACATCAACGGGAAATTTTGATACCCCGAATGTAGGTGTAGGTAAGACGGTTAATATAACGGGGCTCTCTTTGGGAGGTGCTGATGCGGGTAATTATAATTTGACCACTACCACCGCTACCACGACGGCGAATATCACGGCCGCAACGATTTCAGCGATTACGGGAATTACGGCAGATAATAAGGTTTATGATTCTACAACCAGTGCCACTTTGGTTACCACAGGTGGCGGAATTGGGTTTACGGGTATTTTATCGGGAGACACTTTAACCGTAGCCACAGCCACAGGAAACTTCATCGATAAAAATGTCGGTAACGGTAAAACCGTTAATATCACGGGGCTATCGCTCGGCGGGGCTTCGTCGGGAAATTATATTTTATCCACGACTACCGCTTCGACGACGGCGAATATCACTAAGGCTGATATCTCTACGATTTCGGGTATCACGGCTAATCACAAAACTTACGATGGAACAACGGCAGCGACTTTGGTGACTTCGGCGGCGGTGTTTAATGGCAAGTTTACTGGCGACGTTCTCACGGTTGGATCGTCAACGGGAAATTTTGATACCCCCAATGTAGGTACAGGTAAGACGGTCAATATTACTGGCTTAAGTTTAGCGGGAACCGATGCAGGTAATTATAATTTAGTTACAGATACGGCCACGACGACGGCGAATATTACTAAAGCCTCGATTACTGCCATCACCGGAATCACGGCGAACGACAAAGTTTACGACTCAACTCGCACAGCTACCCTCGATACATCCGCTCCAGGATTTACGGGTATTATTTCGGGAGATACCCTAACCGTGGCTACCGCTTCCGGCTTATTTGATAATAAAAATGTAGGTACAGGAAAGACGGTAACAATTTCTGGTCTTACTCTTGGTGGGGCTTCGGTCGGTAATTACACCCTAAGCAATGACACGGCCACAACCACGGCGAGTATTACCAAAGCAGATATCACTTCGATTTCAGGAATCACTGCTAATCATAAAGCTTACGATGGAACAACGGCAGCGACTTTGGTGACATCGAGTGCGGTCTTTAATGGTAAGTTTAGCGGTGATATCCTGAGTGTGGGATCATCCACGGGTACATTTGACACAAAAGATTCGGGTACAGGAAAGACGGTTAATATCACGGGTTTAAGTTTAGCGGGAACCGACTCGGGTAATTACAATCTTTTATCTAGCGTGGCGACGACAACGGCGGATATTACTCAACTTCCTTTACAGGTGGAGGCAAAGAGCACCACGAAAGTTTATGATGGTATCGCTTATAGTGGAGGAGCTGGACTTAATTACAGTGGATTCCTCGCTGGAGAAGATGAAAGCGTCCTCACTGGTCCAGTTGTCTACGGAGGCACTAGCCAAGGTGCGATTAATCTCGGATTGTATCCAATCATTCCTTCAGGTCTCACCGCGACTAATTATGCGATTACCTATCTCAACGGACAGTTATATATTTATGAGGGTCCGCCAGTGATTGAAACGCCCGTTGATCCTAATAATTTCGTCAAACCTGTTACGCTGATTCAGATTGAAGAGCCTGCCATTTATGGTTCTACGCAAATGACACAGCCCGAGTTCTTCGAATATTTTGGTGGTTCACTGATTCCTGAGACGGAATCTCGCCCTGCCTCTCAACCTTCTCTACAAAGACAGGAAGCGAATGAGCCTGCAGAAGAAAAAGATAAAAAAGATTCTGCGAAGGATGGCGAAGAGACTCCTGCGCCTAACAAAGTTTCGCAACGCTGAGCTGCCTCCACCAATTATTCTACCTAAAAATACAAAAATTCTACATGAATAAAAAATTCTTCATCCCTATTGTAACCCTATTGAGTTTTTCGGGTTACACTTTTTCGCAGTCGACGCCTCCGGATGTGGGCGATGTTTATCAATCGACCAGACCAAGTAGTTTGCCTCCGCTGCAAACTAAAGGAGTAAAGGTCTTTGGTATGAATGGTAATGGAAACGGAAACGGAAACGGAAACGGAAACGGAGTAGCTATTAAAAATGGTCCAGAAGCTCTGGTGAACGATGTTTCCATTACTGGAAACACCGTGTTCTCTAGTGAAGTTTTAAAAGCCCAGATTAAAGAAATGCTGGGCAAGAGTTATAACATTGAAGGGATGCGCAATATTGCTCGTAAGATTCGAGATTTCTATCGATCCGAAGGATATCCCTTTGCGCGCGTGGTGATTCCACAGCAGTCCTTCAAGGAAGGTTTATTAAATTTAACTGTTTTAGAGGGTCGCTACGGGGTGGTTAAGGCTACGGGTGAAACTGAGCTGGTCGAGGGGGTGTCGCCTTACTTGGAGAGATTAAAGTCGGGAGACATTATTGAAGGAGGACTTTTGGAAGATACCATTGAGGACATCAACAACTTGGCCGGTATCCAAATCTCACCTACGATTAGTCCAGGAAAAGAAAAAGGGACTGGAGACTTATTGGTTAATGTACGTATGGAATCCAAGCAGGGTGGGGAAGTAGGGGTTGATAATGCTGGCAGTCGCTATACGGGAGAGTATCGCGCTCATGTGGACTACTTTCTTAATAGTTCCCTCGCTTTTGCGGATCGCTTGAGTTTGAGTGCGATGGTTACGGATGAAGCCTTGTGGTTTGGATCATTCGATTACGAAAGGCCCATTGGCACCTCGGGTCTTCATGCTGGTATCGGTTATGCCCGCACGGGTTACCAATTAGGTAAAGAGTATACATCTTTCGATGCAACGGGTATGGCTAGTATTTTTTCGGCGCAGTTCTCTTATTCGTTTTATCGTTCACCTCGGGCGAATGTTCACCTCTCGGCCACCTTTCAACACAAGGTGTTGGAAGAAGAATTCGCCTCACTCGGTCAACATCAGCATAAATACAGTCAATCTCTGCCGATTGTTTTAGCTTATGATTATCGCGACTCTTTTGCGGGTGGAGGTGTAACCTATGGTAATTTGGTGTGGACTCCTGGTGTGCTACACCTTGATACCGCCGACACAGCACAGGATATCATTTCGGCCAATAAGCGAGGTTGGTTCAATAAAGTTAACTTAGATATCGCGCGGATTCAGAATCTTCCCGAGAACTTCATTTTGTACGCTCGTGTCGCTGCACAATGGGCTGACAGTAATTTAGACGCCTCAGAGCGTTTGGGATTGGGCGGTATTGATGGCGTGAGGGCTTATCCTATCGGGGAAGGTAATGGCGATGTGGGTGTCGTGGCACAAGTTGAGTTGCGGTATAAATTAGGAGATTACATGCCCTATGCTTTCTATGATGTAGGATCGGCTGATGTTAATTATCGCCCTTGGGATTTACCTTCGCATCAGTCGCGAGATATTTCTGGTGCAGGATTGGGTATTCGAGGAAATTACATGAATTGGTTTGGCAATCTCGCCATCGCATGGCGTGGTAGCGGAGGCGCTCCTCAGTCCGATTCGGCCAATTACAATTGGCGAATTCTATTTTCCTTGAACAAAAGCTTCTAAGATTCCCGCTTTTCAGATTCGGGGAATGGGTGGATAAATCAATTTTCCACCAATTTTTCTGCGCCTGCATGGGTTCTTAGATGGGCTTTTTAAACTTAAAACGTTGATAATTAACTATTTAAAAAAGACATTTTTATAAATTTTGTTTAAAATCCGTCACTAAATGGATTGCGTCTTTATAATATTGGGCGTAAATTTTACTAATCGAACCCACGGGTTTGTTTTATTAACCAAGTAATTTCTAGAAATAATGCTAAACAAAATTAGTTCCCCTGTCCGCTTTGTCGCCTTTTTCATACTGGCGACGTTGTCCACCATCACTGCTCAGGCTGCTGACTATTATGTCAGCCCAACGGGAAGTGATACCGCCGCAGGTACAGCCACGGCTCCTTGGAAAACGATTACGCGTGCCCTTACTGGACGTGTTGCTGGGGATGTGATTCGTCTGCAAGCAGGTGCGACTTTTACGGAGAATGTGACGGTTTCTATCAGTGGCAAATTGGGTGCGCCGATTACGATTACCTCCGACCCTGCTAATCGTGCGACGATTAAGCAGTCCCTTGCAACGAAAGATGGTTTGATGATTTATAACGCAGGATATATTTCATTAAGTAATTTAAAAATCACTGGTGTTGGTCGCAGTTTAACCAAGAAAGCGGGTCTTAATATTTATTCGGACAATGGCATGTATTCCTCGATTTCTTTAAATAATCTCGAGGTATCTGAGTTTTATCGCGGGGTTATTTACATGGGTTACAGTGCGACAACGACAGCCTTTGGATTTGATGGGGTTTTAATGGAAAATTGTTTTATTCATCATAATTTAGATCAAGGTTTACTGACATGGGCATCGATTCGCGGAGCGCTCAAGAATATCACTATTCGTGCTTCTAAGTTTAATGATAACTATGGAGATCCTCTCTCCGCTCAAAATTCTGGAAGCGGAGTTTCCATGGGTTCGGTTGTCGGTGGATTGATTGAGCGCTGTATTGCCGCTAATAACGGTGGTGCTGGTAATGCTAGCGAAGGTCCAGTGGGCTTCATGGTTTACGACAGCGGAAATGTCACCGTGCAGTTTTGTGAAGCTTATGGCAACAAAGCTAAATACCAAGATGGCGATGGTTTCGACTTCGACCTCGGCACTTATGACTCAATCATGCAGTATAATTACTCTCACGATAATTATGGTGCAGGTTATCTTTTGAGCACGGATGGTGTTCTCAATAAGTGGTCGAATAACATCATTCGTTATAATATCAGTCAAAATGACGGGTATGGAGGCAAGATGGGCGGTCTACATTTCTATTCCCCTGGCACGATTGCTCCGCTGATCAATAGTCATGTTTATAATAACACCATCTATTCCAATTTAAGTCCAGCGGTTTGGTTTTATGATTTTGCATCGATGTCGGGCGTGAAAGTGCGAAATAATATTTTTGTGACCACCAATGGTCATCCTATCATTAAGTATCAGGTGCAAACCACAGCTCCGACAAC
>CANIUQ010000032.1 GCA_947470855.1 Opitutia bacterium
TACAGAGATATCAATCGGCTGATCTTTCACTTTCGTAACGCCAAACGCCGCACCCACTTTAATAATACCGAACTTTTTGCGTAGAGCGTTTTCGATTTCACGAGAACCGATGCCGTAGACTTCGATATCCAAATCTTTCGGTGTTAAACCCATCAAGGCATCGCGCACACAACCCCCCACCAAAAAAGGGCGACCCCCTGCTTCTTGCAATAAAGCAAGGATCTCTTTTGCTGGAGCAAGTTCGCCAGTAAAGACGATTAAATCTGGGCGTAAAACGGACACGGAAGTGAAACTACCCTTAGTCACGCCATGAAGCGAGTGGGTTTTTCGAATTATAGATTTGTGGTAAAACCTTGTTTAATTAACCAAGCCTTTGCCGTTTCCCGTCGATCGCCTTGTAAAACAATCGTGCGCTCCTCGCAAGTACCACCAGTGCCCAATGCTTTTTTCATCTCTTTCAGCAGGCCCTCGCGGTATCGATTCTCTTGTGATTCAAGCCACTGACCTTTCAAGATGGTGACTTCTTTACCTCCTCGACCAGAGCGTTCGTATTGCAGAACGATTTTTCCTCTTTTGAGTTTGGCTGGTTCAGAGGCAGGAGCGGGTCGGGGTGCAGGCCCTGGAGGCAAGCCCTCGGATGGTAGTTTATCAAAGGGATTTTGACTCATACACCACGGCCGCAGGTTCCAGCCCCTGGTTTTCCGCCTTGGAGATAAACAAGGGCTTTTTCGTAAGAGCGTCGGCGTAAGTAATGGTCCAAATCGGCTGGAAGGCCTGATTGAGGTGAGGCGACTTCGGCGTCAAGGGCTTGGATTGCCTGTAAAAGCTGTGTTTTATCAACCATTGGTGTAGTCAATGATTGCAGGGCTTTGATGATACGCTGGGTGCGTTCTGGGTCCATGGATAGGAAGAAAATAGGCGCAGGGTTGGCGGGGGGCAAGTCAGAGACTTTTTTCTTGGTGGACAAAAGGCTCTTCTCTTCCCTATACCAAACCTTCCCTTGGACGGGTAGCTCAGTTGGTTAGAGCGCCTGCTTTACACGCAGGATGTCGCGGGTTCGAGTCCCTCTCCGTCCACCACTTTCGTTCCACCTGACCATGTCACAAACCAAGAAGAAGCATACGCTATCCGCCTTAGTCGAAAACAAGTTCGGCGTCTTGGCACGTGTCGCTGGCATGCTCTCAGGCCGTGGCTTCAATATTGAAACCCTTAACGTTGGCCCTACGCACGACCCTGCCTACTCCCGAATCACCGCTACGGTGATTGCGGACGATGCCGCTTTGGATCGATGTGTTAAGGCGCTCGATAAGTTAATCAACGTTATCACCGTCAGTGATTTTTCTCGCGATGAGGTAGATCACGTCGCACGCGAATTAATTCTCTGTAAAGTAAAGTGCGATAAAAAGACCCGCACCGAAATTTTAGAAATTGCTGGTCTCTTTCGTGCTAAAGTGGTGGACGTGGCTCACGATTCCCTCGTCATTGAGTTCACTGGAAATGTCACCAAAATCGCAGCTTTTCTCGATTTAATCGAACCTTTCGGCATTCTCGAAACCGCACGTACAGGCGCTGTAGCACTCGCACGTGGTCGCAAGAAAGTCCGTTAATTTTATTCCATCATACTCATGCCTGCTAAAGTCTACACTGACAAGGATGCTGACCTCGGCTTCCTCAAAAACAAAACCCTGGCCGTCCTTGGTTTCGGCTCACAAGGTCACTCTCACGCGATGAACCTTCGTGACAGTGGCTTAAAGGTCATTGTCGGTCTCTACAAAGGATCGAAATCTGCCCAAGCGGCAAAGAAGAAGGGCTTTAAAGTCTACGATACCGCTGAAGCTGTTCGTCGTGCCGATGTCATGCTGGTTGGCATCCCCGACATGAAACAAGCCGATGTTTGGGAAAAAGATATCGCCCCCAATCTCGGCAAAGGTGGAAAAACCGTTCTCTTCATTCACGGTCTGTCGATTCACTATAAATTAATTAAGCCCGCTAAGAATGTGGATATCGCCATGGTGGCTCCGAAAGGTCCTGGTCACGTTGTTCGTGCTCAGTATGTCGAAGGTAAAGGCGTTCCTGCTTTGATTGCCGTCGCTCAAGACGTTTCGGGTAATGCAACGAAGACCGCACTCGCTTGGGCAAAAGGCATTGGTTCTTCCCGTGCTGGCGTCATTAAGACAACCTTCAAAGAAGAAACTGAAACCGACTTGTTTGGCGAACAGGCCGTCCTTTGTGGCGGTGCTTCTGAATTAGTTAAAGTTGGCTTCGAAACACTCGTCAAAGCCGGCTATCAACCTGAGATGGCTTACTTTGAGTGCTTGCATGAATTGAAGCTCATCGTCGATCTCATGGTCGAGTCGGGTATTTCCGGTATGCGCTTCTCGATTTCCGAAACAGCGAAGTATGGCGACATCACTCGTGGCCCACGCGTCATCAACCAATCCTCCCGCAAGGCCATGGAACAAATTCTTAAAGAAATCCAAGATGGCACTTTCACCAAACAATGGGTGAAGGAATACAAGGGTGGGCTGAAGAACTACAACAAGTTGCTCAAACAAGGTGAAAATCACCCGATTGAGAAAACGGGTCGTCGTCTTCGTGCGCTCATGCCTTGGGTGCAAAAACGCAACATCAAGGGCGCACAGGCCGAGTATACGACCAAATAAGCCGAACTACTCTTCCTTCCCAAGGGCCGATTGATGTCGGCCCTTTTTATTTTACTGGCTGAGCGATCGACTGACGGAGTTGCTTAACCTCTTCGCGCAATTTCGCCTCTCGCACCCATTGAATCACACAAAAAGTCGAAAGAATAAGACAAAGAATACTGAGTAATAAAGCCCAGCGTGAGGCATTCATGGTTGAGTCGAATGAACGTTAAAAGTGATTTTTTGCACGCCGACACCTCGTACTAAATCCAACACTGTGATGATATGTCCGTGGGGAGTCTCGCGATCACCCGCGATAGAAATCGCGAGGCTGGGATTGGCTTGGTAGCGTTGCTTGAGTTGCTCACGTAATTGTTCCAAAGAAGTTCGTGTCCGGTCGATAAAAACCTGACCCGTTTTATCGACGGAAATAAAAATCGCCTGACTGTTATTTTCCGATTTTGCCGTAGTCGCTGACTGCAAATTCAGAGGTAAACAATGATTACGGTGCAAGGTGACACTCACCAACATAAAGGAAGCGAGCAGGAAAAACATAATATCGATCAAGGGAATGATTTCCAAACGCGCGCGACGGGGTGGACGGGGTGAGGGAATCTTCATCGGAAAGATGATTTTAGTTTTTCTTTTTTTGCAAACTGACCTGAAGCGTCGTAGCCGAAGCTTCAAAATCGGCCTGAAGTGAAGCCAGACGACTGGATAGAATGTTTAATGGTATTAGGCAAAAAATGGCGATGCCAAGGCCAGCAGCCGTCGCAATCAAGGCCTCCCCTATTCCTCCCGTTACTTTAGCAACGGCGAGTTCATCAACACCCATGGAATTAAAAGAGCCCATAATCCCAGTCACCGTTCCCAATAAACCGAGCAAAGGAGCTAAGGTCACCAGCGTATCGAGAATCGACAGGCAACGTGCGGCTTCACGCAACTCGATTGCCGAGGCGACCTGAATCGAATTTTCAAACCCTTGTTCACGATTTTTCAATCCAGCTGAGAGCACTCGGGCAACAGGATCTGAAGACGACGAGGCTAATTTTTCTGCGCTCTCCCACTGATGGCTTTCTGCGGCAGAAAGGATTTTATCAATCACTGCAGGTTGCCGTGATTGATAAAAGCGAATCAGCCAAAACAATCGCTCTCCCACGACGGCGATGGCCACTAAGCCTGCCAACAAAAGAGGATACATAATGGGACCTCCTTTGAAGAATAAATCGACAGCGACATTAGCGAGAGGAAGTAGCATAGATGTACTTATTATTTAAGTTGAAAGACAAAGGGAACGATAAACAAACGAGTCGAACCTGGTGGCCAAATCCATTGTCGCTGGACCCAATCCATCGCAAACGCGTCCAACTTTGCATTTCCCGAGGATTCAGTGACTAAAACCGCACTTACCTTCCCTTCGGCTTGCACGGTGACGAGAAGCATGAGCGAGCCTTGGATATATTGTTGGCGAGCCCAACGTGGGTAGAGCGGATCAGGAAATTGTCCACCCTCTTGGGGCGTAAATTTAGCTGGAACGAGTGTAGGACTTCCGCCTTGAGCCAATTCTTGAGGAGTATCACTCTGAGCGACTGAAGGAGTAGTGGATTCAACCGCAGGCTGTGAGACAACGACCTTTGCTAAATCCGATAAAGGGGCAACGGGTGACAGTGTTTCTTTAAAAATCTCCTTGGATGATAAAGTCTCATTCACAGGCTTCGCTGGCAGAGCTGACAAAGGAGCAGATTCGATAAACTGAACCTGAATTCCTTGATTTTTCGGCGGAATGGGAGAGACGACATTATTCTCCGTCTCAGAGTTTAATCCCAAAAAACAAACAACGATAACCGAGAGGCTCAGGGCAGCCGTCCAAGCATAAAATTTTTCGAGACGATATGGAGAAAAGAGACGGAACAATTTAGAAAGTTAACTTCAATCCTGCTTCTATGCCACGGCCTGGCAAGGGCAAGGCATCCTTGATAAAAGAGGACGCATTTCTAGCTTCACGATTGAGCAGATTTGTTAAACGAAGTGTAAACTGTGCGTTCGCATCTGAAATCTTCAAATCTCGCGAAAAACTTGCCCCCAAGAGAGTATAACCCGCCGTCGATGTTTCATCAGGAGCGGTATGATTTTGCGCTAAGTGATAAGACAAATCCATACGCCATTTCCATTCCGCGATGGCACCATGCAAAGCTGACCCGAGGCGACCTGGTGAAATACGAGGCAACGCTTCAGAGGTATCACGATTTGATGCCCGTACATAATCACCAAACAACTCCAGCCCCAGTTTTGTCGTGGGAGTTTCTTGCAACTGGAAGTTAACTTTCACTTCCGAACCATAAAAATCTGCGGGTACGGAAACAAAATCGTAACGCTTCAACTCATCGGCTCCTCCTAAACTGTAATCCGAAGTCGAAGTAGTAGGTCCATAGTCATTGCGCTCGAGAATAATAAAGGAGCTGAATCGATTGTAAAAAAGTGACACGGCTCCCGTGACTGGGCCGTTGACTTTGGCGAGTTCCAACTCGACACCTACACCCTTCTCTTTTTGCAAATTTCGATTGCCCACTTCATAAGCATCGGTGCCCACGTGTGGACCATCGGCGTAGAGTTCCTGATAATTTGGAGCACGCTCCGTGGTCGTCAAACTCAGCGTTGAAGTCCACTGAGGATTTAAATCTTTAACAAGAGCGAGAGAGAAACTTAGAGGCACAAAGTTCGCTTCA
>CANIUQ010000033.1 GCA_947470855.1 Opitutia bacterium
CAATAGTAATCTTAAGAAAAATTAGGTGTTAAAATAGCGACTTTATATGGTTTTTTAGACAATTTTTTGAAAATTTTTTTACAAAAAAGTGACGAAATTTTGACGGTTGGATGTCAGGGGTCAGGTGCCGGGTGACGAGCAGGGGCTTTTCCTGACACCTGGCACCCGTCACCTGGCACCTAACTCATATTCCCATCCCGTCACCTGACACCTGACACCCGACGCCATCTCATCCACTTTCCCACGGACGTCAGCGGAATGGCTTCCTTATTATTTCTATGCCTTGGGTAGGGACGTCACTCCGTGACGTCCGTTCGAGACCAATACGTGGGACGTCAAAGGGTCTTAGACATCCTCAATAATAACCAAGTCCATAGGCGAACGGACGCCACGGAGTGGCGTCCCTACCCGTCCCGTCACCTGGCACCTGAATCTACTTCTTCTCCCCAGAGCAGCAGGAAGACTTCTGCCCTTCGCCACTGCAGCTCCCACCTTCTTGGCAACAAGTGCAATTGGATCCACAGCATGCGAGGCAACAGAAACCACAACGAGCAACATAGAGCAAGATGCTGTATGCAATAATGCAAAGGAACACTAAAGGATCACGCAAACCGCCCGCCAAGAAGACATGAAAGGCAACGATGTTCACAAGAATCGCACCAATCACGATTAAACCATAATTACGTGTCTTGGGGAAAATTAAAAGCAAACCGCCAAGGACTTCGAAAACTTTAACAAAGGCAAGATAGCCCGAGCTAAACATCGCTCCAAGAAAAGCCGCGGCTGCAGAATCTTTGGGCGGAGAAGGGATAGTAATAAATTGTGCCCAGAAATTAATTCCGAAAACCACAAAGATTAAACCCAAAACAAACGCGATAATGTTGGAGAGTTTTTTCATGACCTCGAAACATTAGACCATTCACAGACGAAAGGAAGGATTAAAAAAATGGAATCGGGTGTCAGGTGACGGGTGTCAGGTGACGGGAAAATTAGTAAGCTGGTGGACAAGGGGCGAGGGGGAGAGCCGAGAGACAGTGCAAACGTGTAAAGGTGCAAACGTGCAAAGGTGGAATCAGTAGGTGTCAGGTCAACTGAACTAACAAGGTAATGGGTAGGGCCAGCAGTCCCCTGCTGGCCGTTGTATCGTTAGGCGGACGCCACGGAGTGACGTCCCTACCCAAAACCGATTCACTTTTCCACCTTTGCACAGCGATTCCATCGCGATTTGCACTTTTGCACTGTCTCTAGTCTCCACCCGCCCACTAACTCACCCCACCCCTCACCCTCTTCTCAAACTCTTCTCTCTCAGATTCAGGCAATGACTCAGGAAACTTAGCTTGAGACCGCTCCCATTTAGCCAACCAAACTTCATCCAACCACGTATAATACGTCGGCCGCTTCCCTTTACCAGCGAACGCCACCGTCGTTTCTTTTTTCACACCTGTTCCCACACCCGCTGCCACACGAAAACCCGCCGCCAATAAACTCGCCCGTACCGCGGTCGAAGCTGAATAAGTGAAAAGTTCAACGGTGTGCGAAGATTGCAAGAGTTCATAGAGTCGACGAAAAGACGACCAGTGCCAACAATCGGTGTCCGTTTTATGCGAGAAAAAATCATAAAACACCAAGTGTGGTTTGCTCTGCACTCGCGATGCTTGAGTCCAAAAATCGCCTTCAATGAGTTCCCAACTTAATCCCGGAAATTGACGAGAAACCCATATTCCACGGGCTAAAATCGCCTCTGGACCCGAATGCCTCAAGTAAGGAAAATGATTTTTATGGGTCAGTGCCAGACGCAAAGAATCGAGATTATTTTCAAAACTTACGATGCGCATGCGACGCACTGGACCTTGGGTAGCCTCCTTTTCGTAACACTGAATCGCCGCCATCGCATTGGCTGCCGCCCCCAAGCCAACATCCCAAATCACCAACTCCGAAACTTCTTCAGGAGTTTGCCCTGGCTTTAATCGCAAACGTTCCGCCAAATGCGATTGATCAATGTAAAGTGCTTTCGCTTCCTCCATCGGTGGCGTATGCGAATGCATGATTTCCCCCGAGGAAATCTGCTTAATACTGGCAAAACCTGCTTCTGCTCGATGCACCGTATAATCACCGAGTGACTGCGAACGACGTTCTTTACCCACCTTGGGTGGCACGGGAGGATTATCGACATCCTCGCGACCGAGAACCTGACGACGTTCATGATAAAGGCTTAAAAAAGTATCCGCTAAAATACTTTCTCGAATATCACGCATCAACTGATGATAAAACGCAATGTTGTGCTGACCCAAAAGCGTCCAACCCAAAGGCTCCTGCGTCTTGGTTAAATGGTGCAAATAACCACGTGAGTATTTTTGACAAACTGGACAGCGACACTGGGGATCCAGTTTTTCTTCAGAAAATTTATAAACCGATCGACGTAATTGCAGGAGACCGCGCGAGGTAAAAGCCGTACCAAACTGCGCCACTTTATTCGGGATAATACAATCAAACATATCCACGCCCCGATGCACGGCTTCGAGCAAATCGAGAGGTGTACCGACACCCATCAAGTAACGGGGACGGTCCGCAGGCAATAAATCAGCCGAGATTTCACACATATCCTCTCGCTGATGCTTTTCTTCCCCCACAGCTAATCCGCCAATGGCAAATCCATCAAAGGGCAATTCCGTTAACCCCCCCGCACTCTCTTTACGTAAATGTGGATAAAGCGCTCCTTGCACAATCGCGAAGAGCGATTGAGGGGAGTCTCCCCTTGCCTGCAAACTTCGCAAAGCCCAACGATGAGTAATTTCCAAAGCTCGACGGGCCGAAGCCTCATCAGCCGTGGAAGGAATACACTGATCCAAAACCATCATGATATCACTCCCAATCGCCATTTGCGTTTCGATACTAACCTCGGGACTTAATAAAATTTTCTTTCCATCGACATAACTACGAAACTCGGCTCCTCCCTCATCAATCGCACAGGAATGAGGCAGAGAAAAAATCTGAAAACCACCAGAGTCCGTAAGCACCGACTTTTCCCAACCCATGAAGGAATGAATCCCGCCAAATTGCTTGAATACTTCAGTGCCAGGGCGGAGTAAAAGGTGATAGGTATTGGCGAGTAAGATCTGCGACCCGGAATCAAGTAGGGTCTCAGGCGTCTGAGCCTTTACCGTGGCCTGAGTTCCGACGGGCATAAACAAGGGCGTCTTCACCTCATTATGCAGCGTGCGAAAAATCGCCGCCCGAGCTCGAGAACCCGTTGCAACAGCTTCGCACTTAAAGGACAGTCGGGATGATGACATGGAAGAGAGAGGGGCTAGAGTGACGACGGTTAAATAGCAAGGAATCGGATAAAAAAACGAGGTTAGGATTGCGGTTATCTTGTAGGTTAATCATAGTATACCTATGCCCCACCCCGGTAAGCCCAGTCTCTGGAGCCTGCTCGTGCTTACCCTATGCCTATGTGGATGTGATGAAAAGCCCCAGGGGCGAAATATAAAAGGCGATATAAGTGTGGAAGCTCTCGATGTTGGACCGCGTGTCATCGAACCAGCGATGTCAAATTTTCTTAACACGAATGATTTAGCCGGCGGTGTAGGCTTAGTCGTGTCACCCCAAAAAACTGTCGTCATCGAAGCCTTCGGCTATGCCGATATAAACGAGTACCGAAAAATGCAAACGGGTACACTATTCTGGATTGCATCCATGACCAAGCCAATGACCGCAGTGGCCTTCATGACGCTCGTGGAAGAAGGCAAGGTCAGTCTCGATGATCCCATCGAAAAATATATCCCTGCTTTTCGCGGTCAGAAATATCTCATCACCGAAGCCAAAGGAAATAAAACTTTAACCACGCCTAAACGCCCTGTTTGCGTGAGAGATTTATTAACTCACACCCATGGTTTAAGTTCCTCAATCATTAAAGACAGCCGGAACAGTAATCGAGCCATCGACCTCGAGTCTCTCGAACATTATACCCAAGATTGTGCGAGCCAACCCTTGTCGGCTGAACCAGGAACACAATGGAATTACAGCAATCTAGGATTCATTGTTCTCGGACGAATCATCGAAGTGGTCAGCGGTCAGACCTACGGCGACTTTATGCAGAGCCGGTTATTCCAACCCCTGCAGATGACGGATACGACATTTTGGCCCACACCTGAACAATGCCAGCGCATGGCGACCGCCTACCGTCGAGATAACGCCACCAATAAATTAATACGCATCGAAAATCCCCGATTCACTTACCCTCTCGATAACCCAGGACGCACTCCTCTGCCTTCAGGAGGTCTTTTTTCCAATGGCCCCGACCTGTCTCATTTTTACCAAATGATCCTCAATGAAGGTAACTTCAAAGGTAAATCATTAATCCGTCCAGAAACCCTCCGACTCATGATAACCAATCAACTCGGAGACATGCCTAAGGTGGGATGGACTCATGGATTAACAATGGGGTTGGGCTTCCAATGCGTAAAAACTCCTATCGGAGTAACCGATGGATTGAACGCAGGAACCTTTGGACATGGTGGAGCTTATGGCACGCAGGCATGGATAGACCCCGTCCGTAAACGGGCATATATTTTGCTTATCCAACGAAGTGATCTGGAAAATCCCGACGGCAGTGAAATGCGTCTAACCTTCCAAAAAGCGGCCCTGCAAATCTTGAAGTAAACTAGGCCATCACCGCCTCAACAAAACCACCGCGGGCTTCGAAATGAGGATTGTGCCCACTTTCAGGTAAAGTAACACAATCGGACTTTGGAAAATGTTTCTTGAGCAAAGGGATGTCTTCATCGCGAATGTAATTCGATTTTCCTCCACGAATAAAACGAGTTGGACCCATAAACGTTTCGTCGGAAGCCAGACAGGCGCCTAAAATTTGTGACAAAGAATGAGTTAAAGCTTCACGATTCACCGCCCAACACCACTGACCCCTGGGGTTTTGTTGTAAATTCGTGAGAATAAACTGACGCATTCCCCAATCGGGAACGAGCGAGGTGAGAGCATAATCGGCATCTTTGCGTGTTTTTATCTGGCTCAAATCAAGGGCATTCATCGCCGCAAACTCTTCGCGTACTCGATCGGAATAAGCCCGTGGAGCAATATCAACGACGGTCAGACGCGAAACGAGGTCCGGCCTTTCCACGGCTACTCTCATCGCAACTTTTCCACCCATGCTATGCCCAAGGAGATGAAC
>CANIUQ010000034.1 GCA_947470855.1 Opitutia bacterium
GTTTTAGCCGAGGCGGAAAAATGTGCAATCTATGCTGGAGAGGGTGGAACATTAAAAGAAAATGATGTGATGCTCATCGTTCCTTCTTTTGGGGACGCAGAGTTTTTTGAGCCGATTGAAGCTCTTTTTGTTCGTGATGTGGAGTGGACGAAGGCCGCTTTAGATCGACACTTTTTCCACCAGTCGAGCGCCCGTCCTCTTTTGGCGGGTTTGCTAAATCGTATTCGTCTGTTGATACAAATTCGAAGCATCGCTGATGCGGGCGGTTTCAAGGTTACGACCGAAGGTTTGGCGAGTGGTCAATTTAAGGCTGCCGCGATGCGTTATGGTGGTGCTCTGGGCGCTGGAGAAAAGTCTTCGACTAATTTGTTTTCCCAAAACGACTGGTATATCAGTAACAAAGTCGCTCCTGGTGCGGCCTACTTTTCTTTAAACGAACTGATAAATCTGCAATTAGCCTGTGGTGAATGCTTTGATGGCATTAACTCTGGCCAAGATGAGGAGGTAGCTATACGTGCACTCTTCCTCCGTGCGCTTGCCGTTCGTCAGGAATAATGATACAACTTTTTACTCATGATGGATAAAGACTCAGTTCCTAATGTTTTAGCAGATCGCTACGCCTCCTCTGCGATGAAGGCTATTTGGTCCACACGTGGTCGGGTTGTTCTCGAGCGCGAGTATTGGATTGCGGTGATGAAGGCACAGCGTGATTTGGGTTTGGCGATTCCTGCTGAAGCGATTGCCGCTTATGAACGCGTCAAAGATCAGGTCGATTTTGCTTCGATTCGTCAGCGCGAAGAAACAACCCGTCACGATGTTAAGGCTCGCATCGATGAATTCTGTGCTTTGGCCGGTCATCAACAAGTCCACAAGGGTTTAACCAGTCGCGATCTTACCGAATCAGTCGAACAATTGCAGGTTTATCGCGCTCTACAAATCATCCGTGCTAAAGCAGTAGCTGCTTTGCAACTACTGGCAAAACGTGCCGAGGCTGATCGAGATGTTTTGATTGCAGCACGAACGCACAATGTTGCGGCACAGCCGACAACGGTGGGTAAGCGATGGGCGATGTTTGGCGAAGAATGTTTACGTGGAGTAGCCCAAGTTGATGCTGCTTTACAGACTTTTGCCGCGCGGGGTTTGAAGGGTGCGGTGGGGACTCAACTCGATCAACTTACTTTGTTTTCAGGTGACACCGCTAAAGTTGCTCAACTTGAGCAGCGTGTTTTGGTTCATCTCGGTATCCCTCATGTTTTAGGGGCTGTGGGGCAAGTTTATCCCCGCTCGATGGATTTAGAGGTTGTCTCTGCTTTACTCTCCGCCGCCTCGGGTCCGTCTTCTTTTGCAAAGACCTTACGTTTGATGGCAGGGCACGAATTAGCCAGTGAAGGTTTCCTGCCTGGTCAGGTTGGTTCTTCTGCGATGCCACATAAGATGAATGCACGAACCTGCGAACGCATTAATGGGTTCCATGTTATTCTGCGCGGGCATTTGGCGATGGCTGCGTCCTTGGCTGGTGAACAATGGAATGAAGGCGATGTATCGTGTTCAGTGGTGCGCCGCGTTCTTTTACCCGATAGTTTCTTAGCCGCAGATGGACTGTTCGAGGCTCTGCTCACCGTGCTCACACAAATGGAAGTCAATCGACCAGTGATTGACCGTGAATCACGTCACTATTTGCCTTTCCTTCTTACGACGACATTCCTGATGGAAGCGGTCAAGGCTGGAGCGGGTCGTGAGGAAGCCCATGAAGCCATCAAGGAGCATGCGGTTGCGGTCGCCAGAGATTTACGTCAAGGCACCGTCGATAAAAATGACCTCGTTGATCGGCTAGCGGGGGATAAGCGGCTACGTTTATCCAAGGCAGTTCTGCTGGATGCGGTAACCAAGGCCAGTGAACTAACAGGGTCTGCCCAAGCACAGGTTCAGGCCTTTGTTCAGTCTGCCGAGGTCTGGGCACGAAAGGTACCAGAGTCTGCTCAAGTTAAGCCAGGTCGCATTCTTTGATGTTAAACTAGCCCTAGAAAAGGGGTGGGGTGGTTTTCCTGTTGCCAATAGTCGCTGGCTTACCACAACCCACTTTTCACCTGTTTACTCCCATGTCATCTCTCATTGGTAATCTTCTCGTCGCCCAAAGTGGTGGCCCCACGCCAGTCATTAACGCCAGCCTTGCTGGGGTGATTGCCGAGGCTTTGAATCACGAAGATGAAATCGTCGATATTTTGGGTGGCTTGAATGGCATCCAAGGCATTTTGCACGAGCAACTCGTTGATTTGGCGGCGGAGTCGCAACAAACCTTGCGCAACCTCGAACACACTCCTGGTGCGGCTTTAGGAACTTGCCGTTATAAGGTAAAAAAAGCGGAAGACTTTGATCGCATCTTAGAGGTTTTTGCAGCGCACAATATTCGATTCTTCCACTACATCGGTGGTAATGATTCACAAGACACGGCTGCCAAGATTGATGCTCTCGCCAAAGAACGCGGTTATGAACTTCGTGTGATTGGCGTACCTAAAACCATCGATAACGATCTTCCTCTGACTGATCACTGTCCTGGTTTTGGTTCGGTAGCTAAACACATCGCTATTACCGTTCGTGAAATGTCTTTGGATAATGCAGCGATGGGCCAAAACGACTTTGTCTCTATCTTAGAAGTGATGGGACGTAACGCAGGCTGGTTAGCGGCTTCGTCTGTCTTGGCGACACGTCGTGAGAAGACTGATGATGCGAAGAGCGCTTCGAAGAATACTCACTACAGCTGTTCCGCTCCTCATATTGTTTTACTCCCAGAAGTTCCTTTTAATGCGGATAATTTCATTCGTCGAGTGGAGGAAGTGCTCAAGAACAACGCCCATTGTTTCGTCGTTGTTTCCGAAGGCGTTCAAGACGAAGCTGGCAATTACCTCGGAGCTGATACCTCTAGCACAGATGCTTTTGGTCATGCCGTTCTCGGCGGTGCTGGTGAATACCTTCGCTCTCTCGTTGAGGATCGTTTTTCTGGAGTTAAAGCTCGTGCTTCCAAATTGGGTATCGCTCAGCGTGCTGCCTCGCATAACTCCTCCAAAACTGATGTGGAAGAAGCCAAGCTCTGCGGACGCGAAGCTGTTAAAGCGGCCGTTGCTGGAGAATCAGGTAAAATGGTCATACTCAACCGCACGGGCAAAGATCAGTACGCAGTTGAAACCCTCTTAGCTCCTTTGGCAGATATTGCTAATGGCGTTAAGGCCTTCCCTGAAAAATGGATTGGCGAAGACAAGATGTCGATTCACCCCGACTTTGCACGTTACGCTCAACCCCTGATTCAAGGAGAGTTACAACTGCCTTATGAGCAAGGACTTCCGCGTTATGCTCAGCTCTCTGCGATTCGGGTGCAACGCAAGTTGGAGCCGTACCAAACTGCTTAATTAGCTCTCTATTTGGTGTTTTTAATCAGGCCCATTCATTGGGCCTGATTTATTTTAGTCTCTATCGAGGGTTGCAGAAGTAGGTAAATCGAATTATTTCGTGTAGAGAGTTACCCCATGAAAACCCTCTTTCAGATATTGTCTGCAGTCCTGCTTGGATTCTCCCCGATTGTGGCGAATGCTGCTCTCCAGAATGGTAAAATCCAGACCGATGTCACCGTTGGGGAAGTGTATACACTTGATGCCAAAGCCAAACCAGTGCGAGTCATCCCTGGTCAATATTATGATCAGGGTAGTACTTTTTCGACAAAAGAAGATTCAACGATTCAGCTAGTTTTCTCTAATGGTGCCACTCTCCTGCTGAGTCCAAATACAACGGTTGTCGTTCGCACTTTTAAACAAGTTCCCATTAACCTACCTACTCCTGGTAAATATTTAGAGGTCGACCGTGAACCCTCTCCATCGGTTACCGAGATTATCTTAGAGAAAGGTAAAGTCGTCGGAGAAGTACGGAAACTTAATTCACAGTCCTCTTATACGATTCGTACGGGAGTAGGTATTGTGAAAATCATAGGCACTATTTTTACCGTCGCCTATGCAGAGGATGTTGCCAAGGGGGCAGGGAATATCGACACGAGTTGTGTTCGCGGAAGTGTCGATTTGACTTTATTTGGATCAAATACAGGTGCAGTTCCTGTCGAAGCAGGAAAGCGTATCACTGCTCAAGGGCCTATTGTTGATGAAAATGGCTCACCGTTTGATGGACTGGCTGTTAAATCAATCGCCGAAGCAAGCGCTACCAAGAAAGTTGCGGTCAATACCATACAGGGACTATCCGAAGGGATGCTAGCCGAAGGAGAGGGTATTCCACCTGGTACCAAGATTGAATCCATTGATAGCGAAA
>CANIUQ010000035.1 GCA_947470855.1 Opitutia bacterium
AATCCCAACGCAACGGCCGCGGAGTCATTGCGTTTCGATATTCCCGCGATGACGATGGAGCCTGGGGAATTCAAAGTCTATACCGCGAGTTCGCTGAGCACGAGTTACGCCGGTACAATGACAAATAGTTATAACACCAATACCGGGTTCTATATGCCTGCATTGGCTAATTTCAAAACGGCATTTTCGCCTAACATTGCGCAGCCCTTAACCACGACGCGTGCGGATACTGACAAACTGCAGATTGAAATGATTCCTACCTGGGACTCGGGAGGATTTAGAGCAGTCCATCAACTCGTCTGTTGGCCTGGTGACAATCTACCCTCGGGAAATGCGAGTTTAACTGGTAACGCATTTTATAATTCGTGCAGTATTGTCAGTGAGTTAACCGCGTCGCCTATCGTTGCGGAAATTAACGGTAGCGACCCAGCTCCTTACGTCATTGTCGATGCGACAATGAAAACCGTCGGAGAGTCTCCTGACATCATCGGCGTTTACGATTATGGAATTCGTTGGCCCAATGACCCAGGGCCCTTCCCTCTTTTTGCGCGATCCAATCCCATGGCGGCGAGTACGCGAGTGGATGCTAATGATATGACTTGGGATTCGTCTTCTACTTCAGCTCCGCCTGGTCCTGTGAGAATTGGTTCAGAATGGTATTCCAACACTTCGCCGAGTTTTAAAATGGAAGTTCGGCCACAAAGTTCCACCACAGTTAACTGGAGCAGTCTGATTCAAACTTCGGGAAGCAATGCTTATGGTGGTATGAGTAATAACCCCTCAAGAGGCGGTGTAACGAGTGCTGTTTACACCGAAGTTCCACTGAGTCCGCCACTTTCCTTGGCTCAGTATGCCCATGCCAACTTTGGTCTGCGCGATCACGAACCCCTCTTTACCATCGGAAACAGTTTTGGTCCCACTTTCAATGTTCACGGATTCTTTAATAAAGCCAACGGAACAGGAAATTCTGCCACCAGTACAACGAGTCTGTTTGATCCATCGAGTTTGATTAATCGAGCCCTCTTCGATCGTTATTTCCTCTCTGGTGCGGCTCCCGTTTACAGCGGAGGCGTATTGCAGAAGTCATTAACGGCCGTGCTTGATGACTTCGCCAATGGAACTGGCACTCTGGCTAATCCCACGACTACCTTGTTATCCTCTTTTGATGCGACGACGACACGGAGCAAATTAAATAACCATCGCACCGTTGCAGCTGTCACGGCTCGCGAAGGTGCTTTCAATGTTCATAGCAGGTCAAAGCGTGCTTGGGCGGCAGTTCTCGCTGGAGCTAAAGCGCGAGCGCTCAGCAATGAAACGGGCGATGCTTCTCTTAATGCACGATTCCCCAGAGCTGTTCGCACAGACACTGTTAGTGCCAGTGGCGTGAATAAGGCAGCGTACAACACAGAAGCAGCGTGGACTGGTTTAACAAATCTCGATGACGGTCAGATTCGTGCTTTGGCGAATGCCATCGTCGATGAAAACACGTACCGCCTGAGTTTTTATCACCGAGAAGGTTGGCACAGTTCGGTGGTGGGAGATTTCCATAGTGTGCTCAATGGAAATGCGGGTAGTTCCAAAATCCGTGGATTGGCCACGGCTATACCTCCCTATGGTACATTACCCATGCCCTATTTAGGGCTCTCGCAATTTGTTAATCGAAGCAATTGTCCAGTCCCTGCGGGAATTATCCGTTATCGTGCGGGAGCACTACAGACCGCTATTCTTATCGCTGATGCTAATGGTGCCAAATTGGCGAATCGTAGCGATACGCCTGATGTCATCATTCCATTCGTCGGTGCATCCTATCTGACGGCACTTGTTCCTCCTCCGTCTTATATCTCTACTGTTAATAATGTAACCGGAAATAGCACCAACTGGCGTCAGCAAGTACAGTTGCAATTCGATACCGCACCGAGTGCGACTCAAGAATATGGTGACGTAAAGATAGCAGCGCCTACCGCACTTCTCCAGTCTGACGTACTCGCGGCTATCGGTGATAGTTTAACCACTCGATCCGACACCTTTACCATTCGTGCCTACGGTGATGTTTCGGACAAAGCCGGCGGACCCGTTGCTGGCACCTGCTGGATTGAAGCCGTGGTGCAACGCACTCCTGATTTCATCGACTCTAAAGATCCGGCGGAGCGCATGGTGTATAACGCCCTCAATGGTTATGGTCACAACGACCAGACCAGTAACCCCACTTCGGGATTACAGCCTGCGAACATCAACCTCGGGCGACGCTTCGTCATTGTTTCGATGCGTATTCTCAAACCAAGCGAACTCTAATTTATGTTCTGTCGTGTAATTACCCTGACCACTCTTTCACTATTTATTCCTTTTTTGGCATACGCCCAAAAAAAGACTGAAAACGAAGTGAAGTTTAATGCCAGATTCAAAACCCTTTCCTTTGCGGGCAACATACCTGATATCGTTTACCTAGAAGGCAAAGAGTATAAGACGGTCGATATCTATGAGAATACCTTGAGTTCGGAAAAAACTTATGTGGGTGGTCAGGTCATTGAGTTTTTCAAAGTCGTGATGGAAAAGCCGCCGACTGAGAGTGAGATTGCCCGCTCTAAACTGAATGATGTTTCGGCCAAAGAAGCCAAAATTGGTGATGAGTATAATCGTTTGCTCAATGAGATGTCGGCGTATGCTCGAACCATTCCCAATCCCGACTCTCCTACCCCTTCGCAAAAGGCCAGACTCTATGAATTCCAGAGTGCGCTTGATGAGTTGAAGCTTAAAATCGATGAGGCTCGCCTGAACACCTACAACGAGACGCAGCGGATGTATGCTGCGGAAAGAGCTGAAAGAGAGACCGTGAATGTCAGCAATGCTAAACAGAAAGTGCCGATTGAGGCACCCAAGCCAAGATACGAGCCCTTTGCTAAGTTCACCATTCCCGCTGCTGGCGGAAGTTATATTTTGATTTTTAACAAGACGCCCAATGGTGTCGCCCTATCCCCTCTCAACGATTCTCCTGGGGCATTCCCCTTTGGTTCTTATCAATTTTTCAACTTTGCTGGAAGTACTGTTGAATTAAGGTTTGGATCAAAGGTTATCTCTTTAAGTCCAAACAGTCGAACCGTCTTCAAGCCTGAGACATCGAATGGTGATTATCTCGAGGGCGAGTTTTGGACCAAGGTTGATGATAGTTTCAAGTTAGGTTACAAATTCCGCAACTTGCACATCTCGCGTGTGCGCACCATGGCTTTCATTATGCCAACGACGCCTGGGGAGAGTGCGCTGAATCTCAAGATTGCGGAAGAGCGTGGGCAGATTGAAACCTTGCCGAGGGAGAACGAGAAAGAAAAGTCACGGAATAGTAAGAGTGATCATCCTGGAGAAAACAAAACCGCTGCCGTCTTTTAATTTTTGAAAAGTTTGTATTCATCAGAAAAAGGGGCTGATAGCCCCTTTTTTATTTGGGTGGATGAGGACTGTGACAACTTGACCTAGGGTAAACACCCTAGAACTTTTCTGCCAAGACCGTGTGTCAATAGGGTAAATGCCCTAGTCGTGC